>NZ_BSSY01000006.1:0-534931 GCF_030269225.1 Actinoplanes sp. NBRC 101535
GCGCATCGCCGCGACGAAGATGCCAGGCATTGACCTCCAGGATGCACGCCCACACGTCACCGGCCGACCGCAACAACCCGAAGCACCGCTGCCGCTGAGCCCGCGTCACCCGCAGACCGATCCGGGCAGTGCGATGCACCACCGGCCCGACACCCACCCGAACTCTAGGCATGAGACCAGTATCCACGAGACCCTAGGCGCGAAGCAATAGTGAGCCCGTGGTGACATCCAACAATCCGGTACCCGACCGACCCGGTGAACATTCGTGGTCAACGCACTAGCGAACTATGCTCGACGGGTGTCCGCCACCTCGCTTGCCGCCATGCTCCGTGAGCGTGGGCTGAGGCTCACGCCGCAGCGCCAGCTGATCCTCGAGGCTGTGCACGAACTCGGCCATGCCACGCCGGAGTCCGTGCACAACGCCGTCCGCGAGCGAGCCGCCGGCGTCAACATCACCACTGTCTACCGCACGCTGGAGCTTCTCGAGGAGCTCGGCCTGGTGAACCACACGCATCTGTCGCACGGCTCGCCGACCTATCACGCGGCCGGTGAGGATCAGCATGTCCATCTCGTCTGCCGCTCCTGCGGTTCGATCTCCGAGATGGATCCCGCGGTGATGCGGCCGGTCACCGACCAGCTGCTGCGTGAGCGGGATTTCCGGGTGGACGTGGGGCACGTCTCGTTGTTCGGGGTGTGCGGCGATTGCAAGGAGGCCGAGTGAGCGTCGTGATGGTCGAGGACCTCGACCCGTCCGCTGCCGACGCGGGCGTGCCGGCGCACTTCGGTGACCCGATGCGTGAGCAGCGTCTGCTGGAGACCGCGGTCGGCCTGGTCGACCGGTCCAACCGGGATGTGCTGGCGGTGCCGGGCGAGGAGCGTGCGAGCTGGCTGCACACGCTGACCACGCAGCATCTGACCGGCCTGTCCGTGGGGCAGGGCAGTGAGCTGCTGGTCCTCTCCCCGAACGGGCATGTCGAGCAGCACGCGTTCGTCACCGAGGACGGCACGACCGCGTGGCTCGACACCGAGCCGGGTGCGGGCGCGGGCCTGCTGAGATACCTGGAGATGATGCGGTTCTTCACGAAGGTGGAGCCGCGGGACGCTACCGCCGAGATGGCGGTGCTGTCGCTGGTCGGTCCCGGGGCCGCGGATCTCTTCCCGGATCTGGGTGAACCCCGGGTGGGTGCGGTGCCGGGTGCGAAGTTCGCCGCCGGCGCGGTGCCTGCCGGGGCGACGAGCCTCTACGGGGTACGTGACTTCGAAGGTGGCCTGGCCCGCCGCGTTCCGTACGGCGTCGACCTGCTGATCCCCCGTGCCGCCCGGACGGCCGTCATCGAACGGCTGGGCGTGGCGCGGGCCGGGCTCTGGGCGTTCGAGGCGGTCCGGGCCGCCCGCCGCACGCCGCGGCTGGGCTGGGAGACCGACCACCGGACGCTGCCCGCCGAGGCCGGTTTCATCGCCACCGGTGTGCACCTCGACAAGGGTTGCTACCGGGGGCAGGAGACCGTTGCCCGGGTGCATCACCTGGGCCGTCCGCCGCGTCGCCTGGTCCTGCTGCACCTGGACGGGGTGGCCACCGATCACCCGCCGGCGCGGGGCACCGCGGTCGAGTTGGACGGCCGGGCGGTCGGTTTCGTCGGCACCGCGGTCCGGCACCACGAACTCGGCATGATCGCCCTGGCCGTCGTGAAGCGCAACGTCGCCGACGACGCCCGCCTGACCGTGGGGGAGTCGGCCGCGGCCATCGACCCGGAGTGATCACGGTCCCGCATGGCAGGATGCAGGGCATGACCGGGACCTTGATCACCGTCGCTCCTACCGGCGCGGAGAGCCGTAAGGCCGACGTGCCGGCGTTGCCGGTGACGCTCGACGAGCTGGTGTCGACCGCCAAGGAGTGCGAGGCGCTCGGCGCGTCGGTCGTCCACGTGCACATCCGGGATGCCGCGGCCCGGCCGACCCTGGATCGGGGCCGGCTGCGCGAGACCGTGGTGGCGCTGCGGGAGTCCACCGGCCTGATCGTGCAGCTGTCGTCGGGTGGCGCGGTGACCGACCCGGAGGCCGATCGGCTGGCCGTGCTGGACGCCGCCCCGGAGATGGCCTCCTGCACGATGGGCACCGTCAATTTCGGGGACGACGTGTTCCTGAACCGGTGGGAGTTCATCGTCGACCTGCACACCCGGATGCAGGAGCGCGGCATCGTCCCCGAGTACGAGATCTTCGACCTGGGCCAGCTCACCACGCTGCGCCGTCTTCTCGACAAGCATGGCCTGCCCGCCGGCGGTCACGTGCACGCCGACCTGGTGATGGGCGTGCCGGGCGGGATGCCGGGCACCGCCGCCGCCCTGGTCGCCTGCGAGCAGGTGATCCGGGATCTGCCGGCCGGTTCCACGTTCTCGGCGACCGGCATCGGCCGGAGCACGCTGCCGGTGATGCTGGCGTCGCTGGCGTGCGGCGGGCATCTGCGGGTCGGCATGGAGGACACCCTGACGTATGCGAAGGGCCGCCCGGTCGAGTCGAACATGCAGCTGGTGGCCCGTGCCGTCGGTTTCGCCCAGTTGGCCCAGCGTCCCCCTCTGACCCCCGCTCAAGCTCGTGACCTGCTCGGAGTTCCACACCGATGATCGTTGCTGAAGTCGTTCGTTCCGGGTTCGTGGAGAGCGTCCACCACGGTGTCGTCGCGGTGGTCGGTGGTGACAGCCTCGGTGACGTGACCGCTCCGGTCTTCCCGCGGTCGTCGAACAAGCCGTTGCAGGCGGTCGGGATGCTCGGGTGCGGTCTGGTGCCGCGTGAGGAGGCCGACCTGGCCCTGTTCAGCGCGAGCCACGACGCCGAGCCGTTCCACGTGGACCGGGTGCGTGCCGTCCTGGCGTCGGTCGGTCTCGGCCCGGAGGCGCTGCTCTGCCCGGCCGAGTTGCCGATGGGGGAAGCGTCCCGGAATGCCTGGCTGCGGGCGGGCGGTGGTCCCGAGCCGATCCTGATGAACTGTTCCGGCAAGCACGCCGGCATGCTCGCGACCTGCGTAGCCAACGGTTGGCCGCTGGACTCGTACCTCGCAAATGATCATCCGTTGCAGAAGGCTCTCGCCGACGCGGTGAGCCGGCTCGCGGGTGAGCCGATCGCCGCCGAGGGGGTGGACGGTTGTGGTGCTCCGGTGCTGGCCGTCTCGCCGCTGGGTCTGGCCCGGGCTTTCCTGCGGCTGGTCGAGGCCGAGCCGGGTACGCCCGAGCGCCGGGTCGCCGATGCCATGCGGGCGCATCCGGAGCTGGTGGCCGGTACCGGCACCGAGGACACCGTGTTGATGTCCGCGGTGCCGGGCCTGTTGTCGAAGAAGGGCGCGGACGGTGTGGCGGTGGCCGCGGTGCCCGGGGTGGGTGCGGTGGCGGTGAAGATCTCCGACGGTTCGGCGCGGGCCCGGATGCCGGTGCTGCTGTCGGAGTTGCGGCGGCTCGGTGTGGCGGTGCCGCCGGTGCTGGCCGAGGTGGTGCTCGGCGGTGGGCGTCCGGTGGGTGAGGTTCGTCCGATTCGGTAACGGTGGGTGACTCGTTTCACGCTAGCAATTGCAAGCATTGTGCTTGCAAGAGCTAGCACTCGGGGCTACCGTCGAGCCATGGCCACGCCCAAGGATCTGCCCGAGGACATCGGATCGTTCATCCGTGACCTGCGGCAGACCGCGAGGATCTCGCTGCGGCAGCTCGCCGACAAGGCCGGGGTGAGCAACCCCTACCTCAGCCAGATCGAGCGTGGCCTGCGTAAACCGAGCGCCGAGGTGTTGGCGCAGATCGCCGGCGCCTTGCGAGTGTCGACGCCCGCGATGTATTTGCGGGCGGGATTGCTCGATGGCGAGGGCCAGCAGGGCGTGCTGGCTGCCATCGCGGTCGACCCGGAGCTCACGATCGCGCAGAAGCAGTCTCTGACGCAGATCTACGAGACGTTCCGTAACGAGAACGCCCGCGCTGAACCGCCCCGGACCACTCCGACCGAGGAGACCTCATGACCGAGCAGACCAAGACCCGCATCCCCGCCCCCCTCTACGCCGCCGCCGGCGCCGGTGACCTCGCCTTCGAGCAGCTCAAGAAGCTGCCCGCCGTGGTCACCGAGCTGAGCGACAAGGCCGCCGCGTCGCTGCGCACCTACAACGAGCAGGCCAACACCCGGGCCGCCGAGCTGCGCGACAAGGCGAACGGCACCGACTTCACCGCCATCCGGGACAACGCGGCCACCGCGGCCACCTCGTTCGCCCAGGTCGCGCAGGAGAAGGCGGTCGCCGCCTACACCGCTCTGGTGGCCCGCGGCGAGCGCGTCGTCGGTTCCGGCGTGGTGGAGACCGCCGACGTGGTCAACGCCGACATCGAGGCCACCGAGGCGTCGAAGGCCGTCGAGGCGCCGGTGCCCACCGAGCCGAAGGCCGTCGAGGCCGCGCCGAAGCCGCGCAAGCGCGTCAAGCCGGCTGTCGCCAAGACCGACGAGAAGTCCGCGGAGTAAGAACGCGACCGAGTCGGCACCACGACATGATCTGCGGGCCCCGGCTTTGCCGGGGCCTGCCGCATAGACTCGGGACATGGCCACTTCCACGCCGATCTTCTTCGCCGACGTCCGGTACTACATCGACGTGACGGTCTTCCTCGTCGCGGTCATCGTCCAGGCGATCGCCCTGATCCACTGCCTCACCCAGCGTGGGCCGGGATTCCAGGCGCTCGGCACCCTGCCGAAGGGCGCGTGGGCGGCGATCATCGCCGTCTGTCTGGTGATCACCGTGCTGACCAGCGGTCGCATCCTGATGATCAGCATGATCGGCATCGCCGCGGCGCTGATCTACCTGCTCGACGTCCGTCCCGGTCTCAAGGACCTGTCGGACGGCAAGGGCCTCTGGTGACGGCGTTCCGCGCCTCCGCGCGCCGGTGAGGGGCCGTTTCGGTCCACCTCCGCCGGACGGCGGTCCGCGTCTGCAGCGCATGGACCGGACCGGGCCGCGGACGGGCCGGCCCACCTTGCCGGTTCCGGCCACCGAGGTGGTCCTTCTCCCTTCCGGTGTACGCGTGGAGCAGCTCGTCACCGGCACGGGTGAACCGGTGACCGTGTTCGCGCACGGGCTGGCCGGGGACATCGCCGGCACCCGCCCGCTCGGCAGTGGTGTGGCCGGCCGCCGGGTGTTCTTCCACTTCCGCGGGCACGGCCGGTCCGATGTGCCGCCCGGCCCGTGGTCGTTCGGTGATCTGGCGGCCGAGTTGCGCGGTGTCGCCGACCGGTCCGGTGCGACCCGCGCGGTGGGCGTCAGCATGGGTGCGGCGGCGCTCTGCCGGTTGCTGGCCGAGACGCCGGACCGTTTCGAGCGGGTGGTGTTCTACCTGCCCGCCGTGGTGGACGGCCATCGTCCGGAGTCCTCGGTGGAACGCCTGGCCAGGCTGCTCGCCTCGGTCGAGTCCGGGGAGGCCGCGATGATCGCCGACGCGGTGGAGCAGGAGCTGCCGCCGTCGGTGCGCAACACCCCGGCCGGGTGGAGTTTTCTGCGGCAGCGGGTCGAGCAGTTGCAGCGGGACGGCCTGGCGCCGGAGCTGGAGTCGCTCTGGCCGGAGCCGGCGGTGCCCGACGAGCGGCTGCTCCGCGCCTTCCGCGGCCGGGCTCTGGTGATCGGCTGCCGGGGCGACGACGTGCACCCGTTGGCCTGGGCCGAACGGCTGGCCGGACTGCTGCCGAACGCCGGGCTCGAGGTGTTCGACCGGCCGTCCGTTCTCTGGAACAACCGTCGTGAGCTGCGGGATCGGATCTCCACCTTCCTGAACGGGTGACCCGTAACTTTTCCGGCGTCGATCCGGTGTTCCTGACGTGCGCGTGTCCCCTAAATCCGTCTTTTTCGCATTGGTAGTTCTCGGGCTGCCGTTCGCGGTCGTGACCGGGTGGGCTCTCGGCGCTCCGTCCCCGCAGCCCCTCGCCTCCTCCGACGATGCCGACGCCCTGTCCGGCACCTTCTCCGGTGGCGACGCCCCGGCCCCCGGCGGCGGCGTCCTCGGCACGGCGCCGACCCCGGTCACCCGGACCACACCGGTCTCCGGCAACCGGCCGGACCGGCAGCCGCCGACCGTCACCACCGCACCGGCGGCGACCTCCGCCGGCCCCACACCCACGCCGACCGTGAGCACGGTGGTGGTGACCGTGACACCCTCGCCGTCGGAGCCGGCCGTCACCACGACCACCACCAGGCCACCACTGATCGTGCTGCCACCGGTGCCGACTCCCACCCAGCCCGCCACCGCGGAACCGGACCCCGGGTCGTCGGGTGCCGGCGGCGACCCGGATCCGACGACCCGGCTCCGCGGAAAGTAGCCGGCGGGCAATAAGCTCCCGGAACGTGAATGCAGATCAGAGTCGTCCGGTCACCGCCCTCCGCCAGTTCGTGGTGGGTGTCGGACTGCTGGGCCGTGGACTCGGCATCGTCCTGAGCAACCCGCGGCTGCTGCTGCTCGGCCTGCTCCCGGCCCTGCTCTCCGGGCTCGTCTACATGATCGCCCTGGTCGTGTTCCTCCGTTTCCTGCCCGACCTGTCGGGACAGGTCACCTGGTTCGCCGGCGACTGGGCCGGCTGGCTGCGCGGCACCGTCGAAGTGATCGCCGGCGCCGGGCTGCTCGGCCTCGCGGTGCTGTTCGGCATCCTCACCTTCACCGCGGTCACCCTGGTGATCGGCGACCCGTTCTACGAGAAGATCTCCGAACTGGTCGAGGAACGGTTCGGCGGCGTACCGGACGCGGTCGAGGCCGGGTTCTGGCGGTCGACGCGGCGCAGTGTGGCCGACGCGCTCCGGCTGATCGGCATCTCCATCCTGGTCGGCATCCCGCTCTTCCTCCTCGGCTTCCTCCCGGTGGCCGGGCAGACCGTGATCCCGGTGCTCGGCGGCGCGATCGGCGGCTGGCTGCTCGCCCTGGAACTGACCGGTGTGCCGTTCCAGCGCCGCGGTCAGCGCCTGCGGCACCGGCGCGTGGTGCTCGCCCAGGACAAGCCGCTGACCCTGGGCTTCGGCGGTGCGGTCTTCGCGGCGTTCCTGATCCCGCTCGGCGCTGTCCTCCTGATGCCGGCCGCGATCGCCGGAGCCACGCTGCTGGCCCGCAAATCCCTCGGCAAGTCGATCTGATCGGATCGGGCAGCAGGGATCGGGCGGGACGGGGTCGCGAGCGACGAGAGTCGAGGTCGAAGGGAGGTCCCATGATCACGGCACTCAACCACCTCGTCGACATCGTCGAGGAGAACCTCACGGGCGGCTCCGGCGTCACGGGCTTCGACGTCACGGACGTGGCCCGGACGCTCGGCACCACCGAGTACCACCTCCGGCGGATGTTTTCGTCGCTGGCCGGAATGCCCCTGTCCGAGTACGTCCGTCGCCGCCGGATGTCGGTCGCCGCCGCCGACGTGGTGCGGGGCGAGCAGGACCTGCTGAGCATCGCGGTCCGGCACGGGTACGGCTCGACCGAGGCGTTCGGCCGGGCGTTCCGGGCGGTCCACGGCGTGTCACCCGGCGAGGTACGCCGTGACGGCGGGCCCCTTCGCACACAACCGCAGCTCAGGTTCCGCCTGAGCGTCGAAGGGAGCGAACGTATGGACACCCGCATCGTCGACCACCCCGCGTTCCGGCTGACGGGGCACGCCGCCCGGGTTCCGCTGATCCACCAGGGCGTCAACCCGCACATCCAGCAGCACCTGGCGAGCCTGCCGCCGCAGGAACACGCCCGTCTGAAGGGTCTCGCCGAGACCGAACCGGCGGGCCTGCTCGCGGTCAGCGCCGACCTCGACCCGGACCGCGCCGAGGGCAGCGAACTGACCTACCTGCACGGGGTCGCGGTACTCGCGACCACGACACCTCCGGAGGACCTGGACGTCATCGAGGTTCCGGCGGGCCGGTGGGCGGTCTTCCGGGTCGCCGGGCCGTACCCGCAGGAACTCCAGAAGGCCTGGGCAGCGACGGCGACCGAATGGTTCCCGTCCAACCCGTGGCGTCTGCGGCCGGGTCCGGAGATCGTCGCCGTGCTCGAACGGGCGGACGACTTCAGCACCGCGACCTGCGAGTTGTGGCTCCCGATCGAACCGTCATGACGGTGGGTGGGGCCGGGCCGGCGGCGGGTCAGGCGGAGGCACGGATGATCAGTTCGGTGGGCAGCACGATCGACGGCGGGACGTCCGGGTCCTCGGCGATCAGGCGCAACATCTGCCGGGCCATCGTCCGGCCGGCCTCGCCGATCGGCTGGCGGACCGTGGTGAGCTGCGGATCCGTGTAGCGGCTGATCTCGAAGTCGTCGAAGCCGATGATGGCCACGTCGCCCGGCACCTGGCGTCCGGCCGCGCGCAGGGTCTGCAACGCGCCGTGGGCCATCAGGTCGGAGGCGGCGAACACCGCGTCCAATTCGGGATCGCGGTCCAGCAGGTCGCGCATCGCGGCCACCCCGGACTCCCGGGTGAAGTCGCCGGCCGCCACCAGTTCCGGCAGTCCGGCCGCGCGCAGGGTCTGCCGGTATCCGATCAGGCGTTCGATGCCGGCCACCATGTCCTGCGGGCCGGCGATGGTCGCGATCCGGCGGCGGCCGCCGGCGACCAGGTGGCGGACCGCGGCGGCCACCCCGCCGGCGTGGTCCACGTCCACGTAGGGCACCGGCGGGTCCTCGTGCATCGGCCGTCCGCTGCAGACCACCGGGATGCCCTTGCGGGCCAGCGCTGCGGGCAGCGGGTCGGCGCCGTGGATCGAGGCGAACATGACGCCGTCCACGTGGCCGGCGACGGCGTACCGCTCGACGCGATGGTGACCGGCGGGTGAGCCGGTCATCATCAGTACGAGCTGCTTGTCGGCCGCCTCCAGTTCGGCGCCGACGCCCCGGATGATCGCCGGGAAGAACAGGTCGTCGGAGAACACCCGGTTCGCGGTCTCCGGCAGGATCAGCGCGATCGAGTCGGTCTGCCGGGTGACCAGGCTCCGGGCCGCCTGGTTGGGGACGTACCCGAGTTCTTCGACGGCCTGGTTGACCACGTCCCGGATGGACGCGGCCACCGTCGTCGAGCCGTTGACGACGCGGGAGACTGTCGCGCGGGACACCCCGGCACGACGGGCCACCGCTTCCAGCGTCGGCCGTCCCCGCGTCGTCACAAGCCGCTCCTGTCGTCTTTACTCCAGGCCGTTGCGCCCGATGACCTCGCGGTACCACTTGGCGCTGTCCTTGAGCACCCGGCGCTGCGTCGTGTAGTCGACGTGCACCATACCGAAGCGCTTCGCGTAACCCTCGGCCCATTCGAAGTTGTCCAGCAGCGACCAGGCGAAGTATCCCCGCAGGTCCACGCCGGCGGCCAGCGCGTCGTGGCAGGCGCGCAGGTGGGCGTCGACGTATTCGATGCGGCGCAGGTCGTGCACCTCGCCGTCGGCCGCCGGGACCTCCGGGTACGCCGCACCGTTCTCGGTGATCATCAGCGCGGTGCCCGGGTAGTCCCGGTGGATGCGGGTGAGCAGCCGGGTCAGCGAGGCCGGTTCGATCTGCCAGTTCATGTCGGTGACCGGGCCGACCGGCGGGCGGAACGCGATGCCCTCGCTGCCGGGGTAGTCCAGGGCGCCGGGGTGTCCGGGCTTCGCCGACACGTACGACGGGGTGTAGAAGTTGATGCCCAGCACGTCGATCGGCGCGTTGATGATCGCGGTGTCGCCGTCGCGGATGAAGGACAGGTCGCGGAAGCGGGAGATGTGCTCCAGCACGTCCGCGGGGTATTCGCCACGCAGCAGCGGGTCGAGGAAGATCCGGTTGGCCAGGCCGTCGATCAGACGGGCCGCGTCCCGGTCGGGAGCGCTCTCCGGGTCGAGCGGCGAGACCTCGCAGGGGTTCAGCGTGATGCTGATGTTGGTGGCACCGGCCGAGCGCAGGGCCCGGGCGGCCAGGCCGTGGGCCAGGTTGAGGTGGTGCACGGCGGTGAGCGCCTTGACCGGGTCCTGCACGCCGGGGGCGTGGATGCCGGAGCCGTACCCGAGGTAGGCGGCGCACCACGGCTCGTTCAGCGTGGTCCAGGTGCCCACCCGGTCGCCGAGCCGGGCGTGGACGATCCGGGCGTACTCGGCGAACGCCTCGGCGGTCTCCCGGTTGGCCCAGCCGCCGCGGTCCTCGAGCGTCTGCGGGAGGTCCCAGTGGTACAGCGTGACGACCGGGTCGATGCCCTTGCCGAGCAGTTCGTCGGTGAGCCGGTCGTAGAAGTCCAGCCCACGGGTGTTGACCGGGCCGGTGCCGTCCGGCTGGATGCGGGGCCAGGCGATCGAGAAGCGGTACGACGCCAGGCCCAGATCGGCCATCAGGGCGACGTCGTCGACGTACCGGTGGTAGTGGTCGCAGGCGACGTCACCGGTGTGCCCGGCGTGCACCTTGCCGGGGGTGCGGCTGAACGTGTCCCAGATGGACGGGCCGCGGCCGTCCTCCCGCGCCGCACCCTCGATCTGGTACGACGCCGTGGCGGCACCCCAGACGAAGCCCGCGGGGAAGGTGATCCCTGCCGGTGCGGGCTGGGCCGACGTGGACGTGACGGTTGCCGTCATGGGCTTCACCGCTTCCTGCTCATGATCCCGATAACTTAACCGGTTCATCTTAAGGGTTCACGGCGTCGGCACCAGGCCACTGGGAAAAGCGATCAGCCGGTGTGCAGGGCCTGCAGGAGTCGTGGGTCGCCGGTCACCGCGAGCTGGTCGAGCCGTTTGCGCCCCATCAGGGCCAGCACCAGGTCGCCGGCGGTGCCGGTGGCCTTGGCCCGGGCGTGGTGGTCGTCGCTGTCCAGGATCGTGCCGGTGTCCAGCAGGGCGACGCCCGAACCCCGCAACCGGACGAACCACTCCTGGGCGGCATCCGTGCCGACCAGGTGCACGACACCGTGCAGATCGGTCGGGCCCTGGCGTTTGCCGGCCGGCAGCCAGGTGTCCAGCACCTCACTGACACCGTCGGCGGCGAGCTTGGTCTCGATCGGGGTGGCCCGGCCGGCCGCGGTCTCGGCGTCCCAGCGGTGCACCGAGATCTCGTGCGCCATCCGCCGGTGCCAGAAGGCGGCCCGTTTGGGCTGCGGCGCCCAGTTCCACGCCGGGAGGTCGGGGTCGACCGCCTCCAGGGTCTCGATCGTGCCGGTGATCTCCCGGCGCAACACGTCGAGGGCCTCGGGCCACTCGGGACGGGCCTCCGGGACGGGCGAGACGTCCGGATGGTCGGTCACCCCGCGCGCGACGGTGGAGCGTACCCATCGAAGGACGGCTGTCACGTGCTCGGTCAGATCGGCCACCGACCAGTCCGGACAGCCGGCCACGGCGGGCTCGGGGCCGGTCTCGGAGACCGCCTCCCACAATGCGGGCCCGTCGGCGCGCAACGCTGCGAGCCAGAAGTCCTTCGTCGCGTGCACCCTGTTCATCGCACTCGTCTCCCGCTCGGCCGGACCGCTGGTGGGCCATCCCCACCGTGAGCTTAGGGTGAACGACGTGCCCGACGCATACGCGGATCAAACGACTGACACTTCTTCGGCTCGGGAACACCTCCTGGCGGCGTACACGACGTTACGCCTCGGGGGTCCGGCCGGCACGGTGACCGCCGTGGATCACCCGGATGACGCGGTGTCCGTGGTCCGGGAGACCGCGGCCGCGGGCCGGCGGCTCCTGGTGCTCGCCGGCGGCAGCAACGTCGTGATCGGCGACGCCGGATTCGACGGCGAGGTGCTGCTGCTGCGCAACCGCGGTGTCGAGGTGGTCGGTGAGGACCCGGCGTCGGTGCTGGTCCGGGCCGCTGCGGGCGAGAGCTGGGACGCTTTTGCGGAGTACGCGGTGAGCAACGGCTGGTCCGGTGTCGAGTGCCTGTCCGGCATCCCCGGTTCGGCCGGCGCCACCCCGATCCAGAACGTCGGGGCGTACGGGCAGGAGGTCGCGCACACCATCGAGGCGGTGCACGCGTACGACCGGGAGGCCGGTGCCGTGCGGGTGATGTCGCCGGACGAGTGTGCCTTCGCCTATCGCTCCAGCGTGTTCAAGCACAACGACCGTTACCTGGTGCTGTCGGTGGACTTCCGGCTGGCGAAGTCGGCCGACTCCGCCCCGATCCGGTACGCCGAACTGGCCCGCTCGCTGGGTGCCTCGGCCGGTGACCGGGTGCCGCTGCGCCTGGCCCGGGACACCGTGCTCAAGCTGCGGGCCGGCAAGGGCATGGTGCTCGACCCGGAGGACCGGGACACCTGGTCGGTCGGTTCGTTCTTCACCAACCCGGTGGTGCCCGCCGCGTTCTTCGCGGGTCTGAGCGGCAGCGCGGAGATGCCGCACTGGCCGGGCGCCGACGACACGGTGAAGCTCCCGGCGGCCTGGCTGATCGAGAACGCGGGTTTCCCCAAGGGTTTCGCCGGTGACGGTGTCGCCATCTCCTCCAAGCACACCCTGGCGTTGACGAACCGGGGTGCCGGCACGACCGGCGCTCTGCTGGATCTCGCCCGGACCATCCGGGACGGGGTGCACGCCCGCTTCGGTGTCGAGCTGCACCCCGAGCCGGTGCTGGTCGACTGCGCGCTGTGAGTCAGCGCCAGCCGAACACCTGGGTGTAATAGGGAGTGCCGTCGGCGGCGTACGAGACGGCGGCCCCCATCTTCCGGGCGCTGCAGTTGAGGATGTTGGCCCGGTGTCCCGGGCTGTCCATCCACGCGTCGACCACCTCGCGCGCGGACCGGAATCCCCAGGCGATGTTCTCGCCCGCGGGCTGGGTGTAACCGGCCGCCTTGGCGCGGGTGGCGAGCGTGGAGCCGTTGCGCCAGGTGTGGCTGAACAGCCGGGTCCGGGCCATGTACCCGCTCTGCTGCGCGGACGCGGTGACCAGGTCGGGTTCGACGCCCACCGCGGGACAGCCGGCCACCCGCCGTTCCCGGTTGGTCAGCCGGAGCACCGAGGCGGTGATCGCCCGGGTCCGGGTCCGGACCATCGGTGTGGCCTTCTTCTCGACGCTGCCGGAGGCGGCACTGTCCCCGCGGACCGGTGCCGGGGCCTCGGCGGCACGGTCTTCCCGGGCGGGCGCCGGGTTCTTCTTCTTGCCCTTGCGGATCGGCGCTGAGTCGACGGCGTCGCCGCGGATCGGCGCTGGGTCGGCACTGTCCCCGCGGATCGGCGCCGGACCGGCGTCCGGCCCCCGCGGCGGCGCCGGGCGGGCCTCGGACGGCGGTGCGGGCACCCGGGCCGGGCGGGGCGGGGTGACCGGGCCGTGCGCCAGGGCGGGCGCGGTCAGGACGAGCAGTGCCGGCGCGGCCGCGAGAAGAGCGGCACGCCGTATCACCAGGTCGAACACGGGTTCCTCCGGAACGGGACAGGACGCGGATCGTTCATCACGGCTATCGCACCCCGTTGTACGTGGCGTGTCACATCTTTCGCGGAACGGACGAAATGCCGTACGAAAGATGTCAGGCTGAAGGGATGCCCCCGGCGTGCCCCGCACACCGGCTCGGGCGGTGAGTCGAGCGGATACTGCGGGACCGGCTCGTGTTCGAGTCCGATGACGCTAGACTCGTGACTGTCCGTAAATAGGTGATGACATCACGCTATGGTGGGTTTTCCGCCGTTGGACTTTTCTCCCGTTCGCGGTCATGCGAGCGGTTCCAGGCAGGACGCTGATCTCCGGCACTCACCCGTGCCCGGAGTCAGCCGTGCCCGATCGGGCGCATGCACCGGGTTGGGGGCAGGGTGAGCAAAAGATGAGTCGCCTACTCGTGGTGGAGGACGACCCGGACATCGCACTCGCTCTCCGGTTGCTGTTCAGCCGGGCCGGCTACGAGGTGGCGCACGCCGCCGACGGCCGGGCTGGGCTCAAGGAGGCCTACGCCGAACACCCCGACCTGGTGGTGCTCGACGTCGGTCTGCCCGAGCTGGACGGCTGGCAGGTGCTGGAGCGTTTGCGGGACGTCTCGGACGTGCCGGTGCTGGTGCTCACGGCGCACGGTCAGGAGGCCGAGAAGGTACGCGGCCTGCGTGGCGGCGCCGACGACTACCTGACCAAACCGTTCGCGAACAACGAGTTGCTGGCCCGGGTCGAGGCGCTGCTGCGACGCTCGTCGAGCGGGCAGAACAGCTGGGCCAGCCAGATCTACGACGACGGCCTCGTGCACCTGGACCCGACCAAGCGCCGGGTCTACGTCAAGGGCGAGGAGAAACGCCTCACGCCCACCGAGTTCCGCCTGCTCAACGCGCTGGTACGCCATGCCGGCGCGGTGCTCTCCCCGAACCAGCTGCTGACCCAGGCCTGGGATGACCCGACCGGCATCGGCCAGGAACGGGTCAAGTTCGCGGTGCTGCGGCTGCGCCGCAAGATGGGTTGGTCAGACCCGGACGAATCACCCATCGAGTCCGTCCGCGGATTCGGATACCGCTACCGCCGACCGGGCGGAGACGCCTGATCAATCGCCGTACCGGTCGAGTCTTCTCAGTTGACGCCCGAGAGCGTCGATGAGGGCTGTGAAGCCGAGCAGGAGGTAGTAAGACGTGGAAGACCTTGGCGAGATCGTCGGCGAATTCCTGATGGAGAGCCACGAGAACCTGGACCAGATCGACCGGGACCTCGTGAGCCTCGAGCAGGAACCGGACTCGCGTGACCTGATCTCCCGTATCTTCCGGGCGATCCATACCATCAAGGGCACCAGCGGATTCCTGGCGTTCAGCCGCCTGGAGAAGCTCGCCCACGGTGGCGAGTCGCTACTCTCCCGGCTCCGGGACGGCGTCCAGCCGGTCACGCCGGAGACCATCACCGTGCTGCTCGCCACCATCGACGGCGTCCGTTCGCTGCTCTCCTCGATCGAGGAGAAGGGCACCGAGGACGAGGTCGACATCGACAGCATCCTCGTCAAGGTCCACGCGCAGATGAACGTGCCGTCGGACAGCGCACCCGCCGCTGACCAGGCCGCCCCGGCAGCGGCGGAGAGCGCGCCGGCTGCCGAGGCCGGGGCCGCGCCGGCCGCCGAGGCCGAGACACCGGTTCAGCTGGACGAGACCCCGGCCCGCCCGGCACCCGACCCGGTCGCCGACCAGCGCCAGCCCATCGGCCAGATCCTGGTCGACGCGGGTGCGGCCGCGCCGTCGGACGTGTCGTCGGCCCTGCAGCAGCAGATCGAGGGCGACGAGCGCAAGCTCGGCACCATCCTGCTCGAGGAGGGCAAGGCCCAGCCCGCCGCGGTGAACGAGGCGCTGCAGCAGCAGGCGCCCAAGCGCAGCATCGCGGACAGTGCGATCCGGGTCGACGTCGACCTGCTGGACACCCTGCTGAACATGGTGGGCGAGCTGGTGCTGGCCCGTAACCAGCTGGTCCGTGGCGTGATGGAGATCGGGGAGTCCGGTCTGGTGCGCAGCGCCCAGCGGCTCGGCATGATCACCAGTGAGCTGCAGGCCGGCATCATGAAGACCCGGATGCAGCCCATCGAGCACATCTGGTCCAAGCTGCCCCGCGTCGTCCGGGACCTGAGCAACTCGCTCGGCAAACAGGTCCAGCTGGTGATGCAGGGCAAGGACACCGAACTCGACCGGAGCCTGCTGGAAGCGGTCAAGGACCCGCTGACCCACCTGGTGCGCAACGCGGTCGACCACGGCATCGAGGACCCGGACCGGCGGGCCGCGGCCGGGAAGAACATCGAGGGCACGCTGACGCTCCGCGCGTACCACGAGGGTGGGCACGTCGCGGTCGAGGTCGCCGACGACGGTGCCGGCCTGAACGTCGACCGGATCGCGGAGAAGGCCGTGGAGAAGGGGCTGCTCCGGCCGGACCAGATCCCGAACATGGACCGCCGCGACATCATGGCGATGGTCTTCCAGCCCGGCTTCTCCACCGCCGCGAAGGTCACCAACGTCTCCGGCCGCGGCGTCGGCATGGACGTGGTCAAGACCAACATCGAGAACATCGGCGGCGCGGTCAGCGTCGACTCGACCCCCGGTGAGGGCACGGTCTGGCGGCTCACCATCCCGCTGACCCTGGCGATCATCCAGGCTCTCACCGTCGACTGCGGCGAGCAGCGGTACGTCGTACCCCAGGTCGCGGTCCTCGAACTGGTCTTCATCGACGGGCAATCCACCAAGATCGAGTACGCCTCGGGCGCCCCGGTCTACCGTCTGCGCGGCAAGCTTCTCCCGCTGATCCGCCTCGACCGCGCCCTCGGTCTCGAGGTCGGCGGCGACCAGGGCGTCTACATCATGGTGCTGCAGGCCGACGGCCGGCGGTTCGGCATGGTCGTGGACCGGGTGCTGAACACCGAAGAAGTCGTCGTCAAGGCCCTGAACACCCGGTTCAAGGACATCGGTCTGTACGCCGGAGCCACCATCCTCGGCGACGGCAAGGTCGGCCTGATCCTGGACGTGTCGTCGCTGGCCCGGCGCTCGCACCTGGCCGTCGACTCGGAACGCGAGAACGTCGTCGCGAACTCGAAGTCCTCCGGCGGAGGGGGAGTCCAGCGCCTGCTGGTCACCGCGGTCGGCGAACGGCGGGTGGCCATCCCGCTGGACACCGTCACCCGGCTCGAGGAGTTCCCACGGGACCGCATCGAGCACGCCGGTTCGCGCGAGGTGGTGCAGTACCGCGGACAGATCCTGCCGCTGGTACGCCTCTCGCACCTGCTCGGGGTGTACGGCGAGGAGATCGAGGGCGACACCGTGTCGGTGGTCGTCTACAGCGAGGGCGGACGGAGCGTGGCACTGGTGGTGGACCGGATCGTGGACATCGCGGAGAACGAGACCACCGCGCGTCGCGACGCCGAGGAGGACGGCCTGGTCGGCACGGCGGTGATCCAGCAACGGGTCACCGAACTGCTCGACGTGCGCCGGGCGATCCTCGCGGCCGACCCGAACTTCTACAGCGATGCCGAGGACGACATGCTGGTGGAGGCCTGACATGGGCAGTCGTCAGTTCGCCACCTTCGAGGTGGACGGACAGCTCTTCGGAGTCGAGGTGCACACGGTTCAGGAAGTGCTCTCGTACAACGAGTACACGCCGGTGCCGCTCGCGCCGCCGGCCGTGGGCGGGCTCTTCAACCTGCGTGGCCAGGTGATCGCGGCGGTGGACCTGCGGGTCCAGCTCGGTCTGGCCCGGCAGGCACTGCACGGCCCGGTGATGAACGTGATCCTGCGGGGCGACGGCGAGCCGGTGAGCCTGCTCGTGGACAAGATCGGTGAGGTCGTGGATCTGGAGGACGAGAAGTTCGAGCCGCCGCCGGACACGCTCAGCGGTCCCACCCGTGAACTGGTGGTGGGCACGTTCAAGCTGGACGGGCGTCTGATGCTGGCTCTCGACGTCAATCAGGCCGTCGACACGTACCGCGCCACCACCTGATGTACAGCCTGGTCAGCGCCCCGGTCCTGGGCTTCGACCTGACCCGCCTGGACGGCGGGCCGGCCGCGGCCGAGGTGCTGCTGCGCGCCCTGCGCCTGCAGACCGGGGACCTGCCGGTGCTCGCCGAGCGACTTCCGGACGAGGACGTCCGCGGCCCGCTCTGGGTCGAGGTGGAGAGCGCGGCACGCCGGATGCCGTCCCTCAAGGCGATGTCCAAAGATGACCCGGCCGGAAACCTCGCCTTGGTCGAGCGTGCGCCGATTGGGTCGGTCGACTCGCTGCTCACCTGCATCCGGTACGACGTCATGTCGTGGACCTGGCAGGGGAGCGGGCGGGCGGCGCAGCAGAGTGAGGAGGCTGCCGCCGCCACCGCGCTGCTCTGCGACGCGGCGGTGGCCAGCTACCTGCGGGAAGTGCTTGACGACGAGACTCGCCGCGGTCTCGGCGCCGGTTGGGTGGCCGCGGTGCGCAAACTGCCGACGGGCGCGCCGATCGACATGGGACCGCACCACTACACGGTGTCGGCTCTGCTCGACCGGCTGCGTACGTTGCGCCCGGAGGATCGGCAGCGGGTCACCACCGCCGCCGACGACGCCCGGCGCAACACCGCCGGATGGTCTCCCGCCGTCCACTCGGCCTCCTGGGCCGCCTATCTGTCGGACCGGGTCCGGACCGCGGCAGCGGCCCAGATGCTCCTGGTCCAAGCGGTGGACTCGGCGGGAATTCCGCTGGCCGATCGGGCCGGCGGGGTCTGGAACATGCTCAGCGGCGCCGTTCAGGCGCTGGTGGTGCGGGATCTGCTGGACACCGCCACGGCTCACCGGCTGCTCGCGCCGGTGGTCGCGGCGCTCGGCCCGGCCTGGCTCGGTTGAAGGGAGTGGTCGAATGATCTCGGTACTCGTCGTCGACGATTCCGTGGTGGTCCGTCGGCTGATCGTCGACGCTCTCGGGGAGGCGCCGGGCATTCAGGTCGTCGGCACGGCCGCGAACGGTCTGCTGGCCCAGGCGAAGATCGACCAACTCAAACCCGATGTGGTCACCATGGACATCGAGATGCCGCAGATGGACGGCATCCAGGCGGTGAAAGAGCTGCGCAAGCGGCATACCAGCCTTCCAGTGATCATGTTCAGCACGCTCTCCGCGGCGGGGGCGACCGCGACGCTGGAGGCGCTCTCCGCCGGAGCGACCGACTACGTCACCAAGCCGAGCAACGTCGGCTCGGTGAAGGAGTCGATCCAGGCGGTCCGCGATCAGCTCGTCCCCAAGATCCATGCGCTGGGTGGCCGTCGCCGTCCCGGTGCGGCCGGTCCGCCGTCCCGGGGACCCGCGCCCGCCGCCGGACTGCGCCCCGGCGCCGCACCGGTGCGCCCGGGTGCGGCACCCACGACGGCCCGCCCGGCTGCGGGTGGCCCACCGCCGGGACGTCCCGCCGCCACTCGCCGTCCCGGAGTCGCGGGCCGGTGCGACATCCTGGCGATCGGCTCCTCGACCGGCGGGCCGGACGCGCTGACCAAGGTTCTGCTGGGTCTCCCGGCGGATCTGCCGGTCCCGGTCGTCATCACGCAGCACATGCCGCCGGTGTTCACCAAGATGTTCGCCGAGCGTCTCGACCGGAGCACGCCGTTGCGGGTGCTGGAGGCCGGCGACGGCATGGAGCTCGCGGCCGGCACGGTCTACATCGCCCCGGGCGACCGTCACCTGGTCTTCCAGCGGCGGGGAACCGCGACGCTGACCCAGCTCAGCAGTGCGCCACAGGAGAACTCGTGCCGGCCTGCAGTGGACGTGATGTTCCGCTCGGTGGCGGCGTTGTACGGCGCATCGGCTTTCGCGGCCGTGCTCACCGGAATGGGACAAGACGGACGGGGTGGTGCGAAAGTGCTACGAGACTCGGGCGCCGAGGTACTGGCACAGGACGAGGCGACCTCGGTGGTCTGGGGCATGCCCGGCGCCGTGGTCACGGCGGGGCTGGCGGACGAGATCCTGCCACTCGACAAGATCGCGGGAGCGCTGCTCAGCCGGGTTCGGGTCGGGCGGTCGCCGGCGGTGGCCCGATGACCCTCTCGCAAGCGGAGTTCACCTTCGTCTCGAACCTGGTCCGCAAGGAGGCGTCCATCGTCCTCGCGCCGGGCAAGGAGTACCTGGTCGAGGCCCGTCTCATCCCTGTCGCCCGTGCCGTCGGGGCGCCGAACGTCAACGACTTCATCGCTGACCTGCAGAAACGTCCCAATCCGCAGCATCAGCGGAAGATCATTGATGCGCTCACCACCAACGAGACCTCGTGGTTTCGGGACCGGGAACCGTTCTCGGCGCTCATCGACGTGGTCCTGCCCGACCTGATCAAGGCGCGGCAGGCCGTCCGTAAGCTGCGCTTCTGGTCGGCGGCGAGTTCCAGTGGCCAGGAGGCGTACAGCCTGGCCATCACCCTGCAGGAGAACCTGCCCGCGGGATGGACCTACGAGATCATGGGGACCGACATCTCCACCGAGATGATCGCCCGCGCGGAGAAGGCCGAGTACAGCCAGGTCGAGGTGAACCGGGGTCTTCCGGCTACCCAACTGGTGCAGTACTTCGAGCGGGCCGGCGCGCACTGGCGGATCATCCCCGCGCTGCGCAAGAACGTCTCGTTCAAGCACATGAGCCTGACCGCTCCGTTCCCGCCCATGCAGCCGTTCGACGTGATCTTCCTGCGTAACGTGCTGATCTATTTCGATGTCGCCACCAAGCGGCAGGTGCTGCAGAACGCCGCGAAGATCCTGCGCCCCGACGGGTGGCTCTTCCTGGGCGCGGCCGAGACGACGATCGGGATCGACGACAACTACGAGCGAGTGGCCGCCGGCCGCACCTCTGCATACCGGATCCGTAACGCGGTGCCCGCCGGTGCCGCGAGAAGGGGATGACGCCGATGCGCGCCATGGTGATCGACGACTCGCGCGCGATGCGCATGATCCTCAAGCGCATTGTCACGAAGCTCAACTTCGAGGCGGTGGAGGCGGGTGACGGCAAGGAGGCGCTCGACCTTCTCGCCGACATGACCGAGGTGCCGGACCTGGCCCTCATCGACTGGAACATGCCCAACATGAACGGGCTCGAGTTCGTCACCAAGGTCCGGGCCGATCCGCGTCTGCGGGAGATGACCCTGGTCATGGTCACCACCGAGAGCGAACAGAGCCAGATCGTCCGCGCACTCGCCGCGGGCGCCCACGAATACGTGATCAAGCCCTTCACGGAGGGCGCCATGATCGAAAAGCTGGCCCTGCTGGGCCTCGTCCCGACCGGAGCGAACTCATGAGCGTCGAAGTCGAGGTTGACGAGAGCGACCTCGCCGAGATGGTGGAACAGGTCTGGGAGTCGTACCTGGACCCCGAAGGCGTCAGCCCGCTGATCCCGACCTACGACGAGAACCAGGCGTCGGAGGTGCATTCCTCGGTCTCCATCACCGGTTCATGGAGCGGGCACGTCGTGTACGCGTCCTCGACCGCGGCGGCCCGCCGCGCGGCCGCGGCCTTCCTCGCCATGGAGCTCGAGGAGGTCAGCGAGGAGGACATCTCCGACACTCTCGGAGAGCTGGCCAACATCGTCGGCGGCAACGTCAAGGCGATGCTGCCCCCGGGCGCGCAGTTGTCACTGCCGCAAGTTGTGCTCGCGCCGGAGTCCACGGCGCGTTACCCGAACGCCGCCCGTATCAGCGGCGTGTACGGGTTGTGGGAAGGCGAGCCCGTGTCGATTTCGATGTGGCAGATCAGCAGCGAGACAAAGGAGGACGGTGCATGAAGATCCTCATTGCCGACGACAGCCGGGTGATGCGGCAGATCGTCGTTCGTACCCTGCGTCAGGCGGGATTCGGCGACCACGATCTGATCGAGGCCGCGGACGGGCAACAGGCCTACGACATGGCCCTCAGTGAGAAGCCCGACCTGATCATCTCGGACTGGAACATGCCGCACCTGACCGGCATCGAAGTCCTGCGGCAGATCCGCGCCACCGGCAACAACGTGAAGTTCGGCTTCGTGACCTCGGAGTGCACTCCGGAGATGAAGGAGGCCGCGGAGGCCTCAGGCTCGGCGTTCTTCATCGTCAAACCGTTCACAGCTGAGCGATTCGATGAGGTTTTCGCTCCTATTTTGGGATGATTAAGACATGTCAGACGTCTCAGTTCTTCCCGGCTCACTAGCCGTTCGCAACCTGTTCGAGGACCTTCTCGGCCGAGAGGTGATCGTCAGCCCTGGTGATCCGCTCAGCGCGGAGGACATCGCCATGGCCACGGTCGCGATCTTCACCGATGCCAATCAGAAGATCTACGCCTGCCTGGGGCTGGAGATGAGTCTCGCGGCCAACGCCGGCGCCGCCCTCGGTCTGCTGCCGCCCGGTGCGGCCGAGGACAGCATCGACGAGAAGGAGCTCTTCCCCAACCTCGCCGAGAACGTCTTCGAACTGTGCAACATCTTCACCAGCCTCCTCAACAAGGAGGGCTCTCCGCACGTCAAGCTCTACCAGGTGATCTATCCGAAGATGGATCTGCCCGCCGACGCGCGGGCGGTCCTGCTCGCCCTCGGCCGCCGGCTCGACCTGATGACCGAGGTCAGCCGGTACGGCAAGGGCAAGCTCAGCCTGTCGCTGGCGCCCTGACGGCCGCCGGCAGCACACAACTGAAAACCGTGGGTGCGGGTCCGCCGATGTCGGCGGGCCCGCCCATTTTTGTCTCTAAGCAATCCCGCAACCAGGCCGAACCTTAGGTTGAGCTCCGCTCGCAACCGACAGGAGAACGCCGTATGACCTCGCCGATCCCCGGGCCGACCGGCGTCGGAGCAGTCGCGCCGGCAACCGCCGCTCCTGCCGGGACAGCGATTCCCACCGGGACGGCGATCCCGGGAAGCACGACAGCGACTCCGGGCGTCACCACCCCGGGCGCCCCGGCCCCGGGCATCGCCATCCCGGGCATGCCGGGCGTCACCGCCCAGTCGTCGGAGGACATGTCGCGGGTGCGCAACCTCGCCGACAAGGACACCTTCCTGAAGCTGCTGGTCGCCCAGCTCCGCTATCAGGACCCGATGAAGCCGGCCGACTCGACCGCCTTCCTCGCGCAGACCGCCCAGTTCACACAGGTCGAGAAGCTGCAGGAACTGCTCGACTCGATGCGGTCGCAGCGACTGGTCACCGCCGGTTCGATGGTGGGCCGGACGGTCGCCTACATGGACGAGGCCGGTGCCCGGCAGACCGGTGTGATCACCTCCGCGAAGCTCAACGGGGACAGCGATCCGACGCTCACGGTCGGGAACAGGGATGTGGCGCTGTCCAAGGTTCTGGAGATCCGGCAGGACGGGGCCGCCCCGGACGCCGAGCCCGCGGCACCCGCCACCGCGGCACCCGCCACCGCGACCCCGGCGACCGCCGCTCCGGCAGCTGTCTCTCCGGCAGCGGTCGCTCCGGCGGAGGCCGTTCCAGTGGCAGCCGTCCCGGCAGCCATCGCTCCGGCAGCCGCGATACCGACCGTCTCTCCGCAGATCGCTGAACCGCTTCCTCTCAACCGCTAAGGAAACCCCATGCTGCGTTCTCTGTACTCCGGCATCAGCGGTCTGAAGGCCCACCAGCAGATGACCGACGTGACCGGCAACAACATCGCGAACGTCAACACCGTGGGCTACAAGACCTCCCAGGTCCAGTTCATGGACACGCTGAGCCAGATGATGGGCGCCGCGGGCGCACCGCAGAACGGCCAGGCCGGCACCAACCCCGCGCAGGTCGGTCTGGGTGTGCGGGTCGGCGCGATCACCCCGAACTTCAGTCAGGGCTCGGCGCAGACCACCGGCAAGTCCGGCGACATGATGATCCAGGGGGACGGCTTCTTCGTGGTCCGCAGCGGTAAGGAGATGCTGTACACCCGGGCCGGCGCGTTCTTCTTCGACGCCAAGGGCACGCTGGCCACCACCACCGGCGAGCCGGTGCAGGGCTGGACCGCGGTGGACGGCGTGGTCAACTCGGCCGCGAAGCCGGACGACATCAACATGCCGATCGGCACCACCATCCCGCCGAAGGCGACCACCACGATCACCCTGCGCGGCAACCTGACCAGCGACCTGCCGGAGAACGAACTGCTCACCCGGGACACGTACACGATCCCGGTGAAGGTCTACGACGAGAAGGGCGCGACCAGCACGATCACCGTCAAGCTGGAGCGCGATGTGCGGCCCACCGCCTCGGAGACCTGGGACATCACCCTCCTGGACCCGACGGGCGCCGACATCCCGGGGGCGACCGGCACGCTGGACATGACCGGTGGCAAGGCGGACGCGACGGCGAACGGGCTGGACGCGGACGGCACCATGACGATCGGGACGCCACCCGCCCCGAACGGCTACAAGATCAAGGTCACCGACCTGACGATGTACTCTGGTCTGGCCGACGCCCGGGTGTTCGACACCGACGGTCAGACGGCCGGCACGCTGACGTCGCTGGCGTACACCGTCTCGAACTCCGGTGAGATCGTCGGCGTCTTCAGCAACGGCCTGAAGCAGATCCTCGGTCAGGTCGCGATGTCGACCTTCAAGAACGCGGCCGGTCTGGAGAAGGTCGGCAACTCGCTGTTCCGGAGCACCATCAACTCGGGGTACGCCCAGGTCGGCGAACCCGGCAGCGCCGGCATGGGTTCGGTGCTCAACGGTGCGCTGGAGATGTCGAACGTCGACCTCGCCCAGGAGTTCACCAACCTGATCGTCGCGCAGCGCGGTTTCCAGGCGAACTCCCGGATCATCACCACCTCCGACGAGATCCTGCAGGAACTCGTCGCCATGAAGCGCTGACCCGGTTGACGCCGGAGGGCCGGGACGGGCAGTAATGCCCGTCCCGGCCCTTTTCGGTGACGAACCCGTATTGGTAGCCGCCGCGAACTCATTCGCACCCCAAAAGCAGCCGAAGTACTAGGTGACGGGCCAGGGAGGGCCCTCGCTCCCCAGACACCCCAAGGACGGAATTCGTGATCCTGGTAACCCGTATCAACGGTGTCGTGTTCGCGCTGAACCCGGACCTGGTCGAACGCGTGGAGTGCACGCCCGACACGGTCGTCACCCTGGTCGACGGGACGAAGTACATCATTTCGGAATCCGTGCCCGAGTTCGTCGCCTCGGTACGCCACTACCGCGCCTCCCTCATCGCCCAGGCGAGCCGGATGGAGACGGAACCTGCGGCCCCCGCCACGGACGACGATGACGCCAAGGTGCTCAGGCTGCACCGGAAGGAACGCTGATGGATCTAGCCACCGTCATCGGTGTGGTCGTCGGTCTGGCGATCGTCTTCACCGTCCAGATCCTGGAGGGTGGTTCGCCCACCTCCATCCTGCTGCTCCCGTCGATGCTGCTGGTGTTCGGCGGTGGCTTCTGCGCCGCCATGGCCGGTGGCGTCATGAAGGACGCGGCCAACTTCGTGAACAACCTGAAGAAGGCGTTCTCCACGAAGGTCATCCCGCCCACCCAGCTGCTGGACGCGGTGGTGAAGCTGGCCGAACGGGCCCGCCGGGAGGGCCTGCTCGCGCTGGAGGACGCGGTCAAGACGGTGGAGCACCCGTTCCTCAAGCGCGGTCTGCAGCTCGCCATCGACGGCACCGACCCGGACGAGTTGCACGACATCCTGCACGCCGAGGTCGCCGCCAAGAAGAAGGCGGACAAGGCCGGGATGAAGTTCTTCGAGAGCATGGGTGGTTACGCCCCCACCATCGGCATCATCGGCACGGTCATGGGTCTGGTCCACGTTCTGGAGAACCTCGACAAGCCCGAGACCCTCGGCCACTCGATCGCGGCGGCGTTCGTCGCCACCCTCTGGGGTGTGCTCAGTGCCAACATCATCTGGCTGCCGATCGGGGCACGCCTGGCCCGGCTGAGTCAGATCGAGGCCGAGGAGATGGAACTGGTCATCGACGGTGTGCTGGCCATCCAGGCCGGCTCCAACCCGCGTCTGGTCGCGCAGAAGCTGCGTAGTCTCCTGCCGCCCGACGAGATGAAGAAGTCCGAGGCCGCGGCCTCGACGAAGAAGGCGGCCTGAACCGATGAGTTCTGGCGGTGGCTCCAAGCGCAAACAGAAGCACGAGGAGCACGAGGAGCACGTCAATCACGAACGCTGGCTCGTGTCGTACGCCGACATGCTGACCCTGCTCTTCGTTCTGTTCGTCGTGCTGTTCTCCATGAGCAGCGTGGACCAGAAGAAGTTCGCCGAGTTGGCGTCCGGCCTGTCCGAGGGCTTCGGTGCTCAGAACGAGGCGTTCACCGGCCAGTCGGCGCCGATGGACGGCGCCGCCAACTCCGCCCAGATCGTGCAGATCGACCCGGGCTCGAATCCGGGCGACGGTAACTCCGGCACCGCCGGGATGAGCACGAAGGACAAGGACGCCGTCGAGCGGGCCCTGCAGGCCGCGGACCGGAAGAAGTCCTCGCAGAGCGCCAAGGCCGCGGCCAAGGAGGCGGAGAACCTGAAGGCGATCGAGCGGAAGATCGCCGACGCGCTGAACGCGCAGAAGCTGCTCGACGCGGTGAAGTTCACCATCGACGAACGGGGCCTGGTCGTCACCATCGTCACCAACGAGGTGGTCTTCGCCGGCAACCGGGCCGACCTGCGCCCCCGGGGTGCCAAGATCCTGAACGCGATCGCGCCGACACTGGCCAAGCTGCCGAACAACCTCGAGGTCGACGGCAACACCAACCAGCTGAAGGCCAAGACCACCTACTACCCGAGCGGCTGGGAACTCTCCTCCGCGCGGGCCTCGACCGTCGTCCGTTTCTTCGCGGAGCACAACATCCCCAAGAAGCGGCTCAAGGCGGTCGGCTACTCGGACACCAAACCACTGATCGACCCGAAGGACCCGCGGTCGATCACCATGAACCGTCGCGTGGACGTCGTCGTCCTGACGATGCTGACGGCCGATCTGGCGCAGCTCCTGCCCTCCGCGTCGGGGGCCGACTCGAAGCTGCACAGCGGCCAGACCACCGCACAGGCGGAGGCCGAGGCGAAGGCCGAAGCCGATTCCACAACCACGACTACCCACGACTGACGGGGGAGGATCTGATGGCCAAGGAAGAGAAGGACCCGGCAGCCGAGGGCGCGCCGAAGAAGTCCAAGAAGATGCTGATCATCATCATCGCCGCGGTCTCGGTCGTCGTGCTCGCCGGTGGTGGTGTCGGGGCGTACTTCCTCTTCTTCAAGAGCGACTCCGCGGAGGCGGCGGCGCCGCTGGTGAAGGGCACGGTGGTCGCGGCGATCGAGAACACCATCACGGTGAACCTCGCCGACGGGCACTATCTCAAGCTCGGCTTCGCGCTGCAGCAGACGGCGGACGCCGGCACCGAGACGGTGGACCTCAACGAGGCCCTCGACCTGGCGATCGAGACCTACACCGGGCGGACGGTCGCGGAGCTCTCCACCGAGGAGGGCCGGTTGAAGCTCAAGGAGGAGCTGCTCACCAAGCTCAAGAAGGCGTACACCGAGGAGAAGAAGATCCTGGTCATGGACATCTATTACACGGCGTTCGTGACTCAGTGACGGGTGTGGCGTGATGGGCAGATCCCTGCGGGGATCTGCCCATTCGGCTTAGAGGTCGCAAAAGACGCTGAAAACGGCGCGAGGGCTCAGCGGTTCGGTAAGTGAGCCGATGAGGACGACGTGACCGTCTCCGCAGCCCGGCCCTCCGGCAAGATTTCGCGTCGCAGCCCAGGCTCAGGCCCGACGCCGTACGACTTCCGGCGGCCCATCAAGCTGTCCCGCGAGCACGTCCGCACCCTGCAGATCGCCTTCGAGACGTACGCGCGCAGTTGCGGAACCCTGCTGACCACCCGCCTCCGCGCGGTCAGCAACGTCTCGCTGATCTCGATCGAACAGCTGAACTACGACGAGTACGTCGCCGGCCTGGCCAACCCGACGATCATCGGCCAGGTCACCTTGGACCCGTTGCCCGGCACGGTGCTGATCGAGCTCTCCCAGTCGGCGGTGATGACCGCCATCGACCACATGCTGGGCGGTCCCGGCGGCACCCAGCCGGAGCGGCCGCTCACCGAGGTGGAGATGCCGCTGTTGCGCAGCCTGATCGAGCGGATGCTGGGCGAGCTGCGGTACGGCTTCGAGACCCTGGTCGACATCAAGCCGATCCTCAAGGACATCGAGTACAACGCCCAGTTCCTGCGGGCGCACGCTCCCGGCGACGCGGTGGTGATCGCCTCCCTGGAGACCAAGATCGGCGCCGAGGAGTGCGTCCAGACGATCTGCGTGCCCTTCAACACGATCCTGCCGGTGCTCTCCCGGGAGGAGACCATCATCCTCAGTCCGGCCGAGCGGCAGGCGCGGGACCGGGCGCTGCACAACCTGACCGCCGGACTTTCCGCCGCTCCGATTGACGTAGCAGTGCGATTTCACCCCATTCGGATGCGTACCGATGACATCGTGGATCTACGCCCCGGTGACGTCGTTCCGTTGGGACATCCGACCAGCCGGCCGCTCGAGGTGACCGTGAACGACCGCGTCTTCGCCCACGCGGTCCCCGGTAACCAAGGCGCCCGGCTTGCGTGTCTCGTCGTGCCGTCGACCAACGAGAGCTCGACCAAGGAGTCTGGCCGCCCATGACAGCGCCAACGATGACCGCGCCGCAACTGGCGCTCGCCCGCAACGCCGCGGAGGCAGCTCTCGCTGTCCTGCCGACCAGCCACGCGCTGGTCGTCGGCGAGCCGGTGCTCCCCGACGGCGGGACGGCGATCGCGGGCCAGGCGGTGACGGCGCGGTTCACCGGAGCGGCCTCCGGCGAGGTCGTCGTGGTGGTCGGCCAGGACCTGGCGGACGCGCTCCGGGAGAGCCCGCTCGGCGAACTGGACCTGACCGCGGCGGTCCGGCCGGCCCTGGAGGCGGCCGCGCGGGTCTTCGGCCCGGTCGTGCTCGACCCGGGTCAGGTGATGGAACCGGACGTGGCGCTCAGTGCCCTGGCCACCAAGGACGGCGCGATCTCGGTCCCGTTGCGGGACGAGGACGAGGTCCGGGCCGTGATCGCCCTGGCGCTCAGCCAGTGGCCCAGCGAGGAGGCGCCGCAGGCGGACGTCGCGCCACGGTCCGAACGCCCGGCCGGAGCCCGCGGCGGCCTGGACATGCTGCACGACGTCGAGATGGAGGTCTCGGCCGAACTGGGCCGGACCCGGATGAGCGTCCGGGAGCTGCTCTCCCTGTCGCCGGGCGCGATAATAGAACTGGATCGAGCCGCCGGAAGCCCCGCCGACCTGCTGGTCAACGGCCGTCTGATCGCCCGCGGCGAGGTCGTGGTCGTGGACGAGAACTTCGGCATCCGGATCACCGAGATCGTCTCTCCCGGCGCCGAGCGGGAGTAGGTAACCGACTTGTTGCCACTCGCCCTGCAGGTCTGCGCCGCGCTGCTGGTGGTCCTGATGCTGATGTGGGTGCTGGCCCGGTTGGTGCGCCGCCCGCTCGGTGGACGGGGCGAGGGCCGCCTCACCGTGCTCCGGCGCCAGCCGTTGAGCCGTGGTTCGGCGATCGCGGTGGTCCGGGTGGACGACCGCGCGCTGGTGCTCGGCATCACCGACCAGCAGGTGAGCCTGCTGACCGAGACTGATCTGGCTGCCTTCGACCGGGAGGGCGTCCGGAACGGCGTCGAGCCCGCCGCGGCGCTCGAATGCTCCCCGGCCGGTGGAACCCTGGACGGCTCGCTGCTCTCCCCACGGACCTGGGTGTCGACGCTCGAGTTCCTCCGCGACCGGACGACGAGGCGCTGATGCGACGCGCGATCCTGCTGCTGATGGCGGCCGCCGGGCTGGCACTCGTGATGCTGCCGGTCGCGACCGCCCTCGCCTTCTCCCCACCGGACCGCTCCGGCCCGCCTCCTGCGATGCCCGCGGTGCTCGTCGGCGTACCCCGGCAAGCGCCGCAGGCACCGCAAGCGCGGGTCGCCCTCGTGCCGCAGGTCGCACAGGCGCCGCGTGCCCCGGCCACCCCCACGCCGCCGGGCATCAACCTGAACATCAACGGCACCGACCCGGGCAAGGGCCGGCCCTCGACGCCGCTGGTCATCGTGCTGGGCCTGACCGTGCTCTCCGCCGCGCCGTCGGTGCTGCTGCTCTGCACCGCGTTCACCAAGGTCTTCATGGTCCTCGGCATCACCCGCAACGCGCTCGGGCTGACCAGCATGCCGCCCAACCAGGTGCTGGCCGGGCTGGCGCTGTTCCTGAGCATGTTCATCATGGGACCGACCCTGTCGGCGATGAACGACGCCGGGGTGCAGCCCTACCTCAAGGGCGACAAGTCGCAGTCGGTGGCGTTCCGGGACGGGGTGCAGCCGCTGCGCGACTTCATGGCGAAGGTGACCCGTGAGGACGAGCTGGCCCTGATGATCAAGGTGTCCGGCGAGGCGAAGCCGCGGAACATCGACGACGTCCCGCTGACCACCCTGATCCCGGCGTTCGTGCTGTCCGAGGTCCGGGCGGCGTTCATCATCGGGTTCGTCATCTTCATCCCGTTCCTGATCATCGACCTGGTGGTGGCGGCCTCGCTGATGTCGCTGGGCATGATGATGCTGCCGCCGGTGACCGTCGCGCTGCCTTTCAAGCTGCTGCTGTTCGTGCTGGTCAACGGCTGGAGTCTGATCATCTCGGCGCTGGTCGGCTCCTATTAGGGGCCCGCCGTGAACTTCGACATGGTCACCGCGGAGTTCCTCGCGGTCATGCTGGGCGCGGTCCGGGCCGGTGCCTGGATGCTGATCTGTCCACCGTTCAACTCCGGTCTCATCCCCCGCCGGATCAAGGTGCTGCTCTCCATCGGGCTGGCCCTGCCGATGGCGCCCCACCTGCGCGGCACCGTGCCGGCGCTGGACACCTCCGGCCTGATCGCCACCGCCGCGCTGCAGGTCTTCGTCGGCGCGGCCCTCGGATTCATCACCCTGCTGCTGTTCGCCGCGGTGCAGGCGGCCGGCGATCTGCTCGACATGGCCAGCGGTTTCACGCTGGCCACGGTGTACGACCCGGTCTCGGCCAACCCGTCCTCGATCTTCGGCCGGTTCTACAACCTGGTGGCCATCACGCTGCTCTTCGCCGGTGACGGTCACCAGATGATCCTGCGCGGCTTCATGCAGAGCTATCGCACGCTGCCGCTGAACGTCTCGCTGGACGGCGAGACGCTGAGCCGGCTGATGCTGCGTGGTGCCGGTGAGATGTTCCTGGCCGCGGTCCAGATCGCCGGCCCGCTGGTCGCCGTGCTCTTCCTCGCCGACGTGGCGCTCGGCCTGCTGAACCGGGTGGCGCCCGCTCTCAACGCCTTCCAACTGGGCTTCCCGGTCAAGATCTTCCTGGTGGTGTCGCTCGCCGCCGTCGCCATCGTGTCGTTGCCGACGATCCTGGACTCCCTGGTCGACCATGCGGTCACCGGTGTGGTCCGGATCAGCGGCGGAGGGTAGGGGCCGATGGCCGGTGAGAAGACCGAACAACCGACACCGCAGAAACTCAAGAAGGCCAAGCAGGAGGGCCAGATCGGGCGGACGCCCGACCTCGGCGCCTGGACCGGGATGCTGGCCGCCAGCCTGATGCTGCCGCGGGCGCTCGGCGAGGCGATGGGGCACGCCCGGGAGATGATGGCGAAGGTCCCGGAGACGATCGGCGACCCGGACCCGGCGATGTCCCTGAGTCTGCTCAAGGAGGCGGTGCTGGGCGCGGGCTGGGCGGTCCTGCCGCTGGCGCTCACCATGATGGCGGTCGGTGTGGCGGCGTCCGGGGTGCAGGGCGGCATCCGGGTGGCCACCAAGCTGTTCATCCCCAAGTTCAGCCGGTTGAATCCGTGGCCCGGCCTCAAGCGGGTGTTCGGCACCCAGGCCCTCTGGGAGGGCGTGAAGGCGCTGATCAAGACGGCGGTGCTGACCCTCGTGCTGTACAGCACGATGAAGAGCTTCATCCCGATCCTGATGACACCGGGGGAGCTGCCGCTGGGATCGCTGCTCACGATGGTCGACGGGGCGGTGATCAAGCTGATGCAGGCGGCCGCGGTGGCCGGCATCGTGATGGCGGCGGCCGATTACTTCGTGGTGCGCAGGCGTACCAACAAGCAGCTGCGGATGACCAAGGAAGAGGTCAAGCAGGAGAACAAGAACACCGAGGGCGACCCGCTGATCAAGGCGCAGATCAGGGCCAAGCAGATGGCCATGTCCCGCAGCCGGCAGATGGCCGCGGTGCCGTTGGCCGACGTCGTGGTGGTCAACCCGACCCACGTCGCGGTGGCCCTGCGGTACGAACCGGCCAAGGGTGCCCCGCGGGTGGTGGCCAAGGGCCGGGGCCCGGTCGCCGCCCGGATCCGCCGGCTGGCCACCGACGCCCGTGTTCCGGTCGTCCAGGACGTGGCGCTGGCCCGGGCTCTCAACGACAGCGTCGAGGTGGGGCACGAGATCCCGGTGGAGTTCTACGCCGCGGTGGCGAAGGTGCTGGCGTTCGTGATGAGGCTGAAGTCAAAGGGATCCGCCGCCGGATTCCACCGCAACCCGGAACCGAGCCCAGTAGCGACATAACCGGAATTTGGGAGATTTCCTCACATCGGGGAGCAAGAGCAGGCAAGATCGGTGCGTGGCGAAGCCAGGTCATCGGACTGTTCCTGCTCGGAAGGTGCCGTGAAAAACCGGAACATCAGCAGATTTGCCGTCCCCGTGGGGGTCATCGGCATCATCATCATGATGGTCGTCCCACTGCCGACCTTCCTGCTCGACCTGCTGATCGCCTTCAACATCACGATGGCCCTCCTGGTGCTGTTGGTGAGCATGTTCGTCCAGAGACCACTCGATTTCGCGGTCTTCCCCGCCCTGCTGCTGGTGCTGACCCTGTTCCGGCTCGCCCTCAACATCAGCGCCACCCGTCTGGTGCTGCGCGACGCCGACGCCGGCGAGGTGATCCACGCGTTCGGCAGCTTCGTGGTCGGCGGCAACCTGGTCATCGGCCTGGTGATCTTCCTGATCCTGGTCATCGTCCAGCTGGTCGTGGTCACCAAGGGCGCCGAGCGGGTCGCCGAGGTCGGCGCCCGGTTCACCCTCGACGCCATGCCCGGCAAGCAGATGGCCATCGACGCCGACCTCAACGCCGGACTGATCGACGAGGCCGAGGCCAAGAAACGCCGCGCCGACGTGGCCGCCGAAGCCGACTTCTACGGCGCCATGGACGGTGGCTCCAAGTTCGTCAAGGGCGACGCCATCGCCGCCGTCATCATCACCCTGGTCAACCTGATCGGCGGCTTCGCGGTCGGCATCCTGCAACACGGCATGGCGCCGGTCGACGCGATGAACCTGTACAGCCTGCTCAGCATCGGCGACGGCCTGGTCTCCCAGGTCCCGGCGCTGCTGCTCTCGGTCGCCACCGGCCTCATCGTGACCCGCTCGGCCACCTCCGGCGACATGGGCTCGACGGTCACCAAGCAGCTCGGCCAGAACCGGCTGGCACTGCGTATCGGCGGCGCTGCGGCCCTGGCCCTGTGCATCATCCCCGGCCTGCCGAAACTGCCGTTCCTGCTGGTCGGCGTCGGCATCCTGGCCATCGCACAACAGCTGAAGGACCCCGAGGAGCCGGAACCGGCCGAACCCGCGGCGGTCACCGCCCAGGCCGTCGAGATGCCGGCACCGGACTCGCCCGAACAACTCCTCGGCGAGATGCGGATCGACCCGCTCGAACTGGCACTCGCCCCCGACCTGGTCGACCTGGTGGACACCGCCAGCGGCGACCTGCTCGACCGGGTACGCGCCCTGCGCCGCAAGATGGCGATGGAACTCGGAGTGATCATGCCGCCGGTGCGTACCCGCGACGACCTGGACCTGCCGTTGTCGTCGTACGCGATCCGGATCTCCGGTGTCGACGCCGGTGCCGGGCAGGCCCCGCCGGGCACCGTGCTCGCCATCGGCGACGGCCTGCAGGCGCTGCCCGGCCGGGCCGGCACCGAACCGGTCTTCGGCCTGGCCGGCAAGTGGATCCCGGCCGAGCTGCACTACCAGGCGGAGCTCTCCGGTGCGACGGTGGTCGACCGGGCCTCGGTCATCATCACCCACCTCGCCGAGGTGGTCCGGAGCAACGCCAGCCGCCTGCTCGGCCGCGAGGACGTCCGCAACCTCACCGAGATGGTCAAACGCACCCATCCCGTGGTGGTCGAGGAACTGACCCCGTCGCTGCTCAGCCTCGGCCAGGTCCAGAAGGTGCTGCAGGCGCTGCTCGACGAGGGTGTGCCGGTCCGCGACCTGGTCCGGATCTTCGAGTCGCTGTCGCTGCGCGCGAAGGTCGGCACCGACCACGACGGGCTGGTCGAGGCGGCCCGCAGCGCGCTGGGCCCGGCCATCGCCGCCCAGTACGCGAGCGGCGGCCGCCTCACCGTGATCACCCTGGACCCGATCCTCGAGCAGGCGCTGCTCGAATCACTCCGGCCCAGCGAGACCGGCGCCTTCATGGCGATCGAAGGCCTGAAGGCCGAGGCGATCGTCAGCGAGGCGAGCCGGTTCGCCGAGGCCGGGGAGCAGCAGGGCCTCAACCCGGTCCTGGCCTGCTCACCACAGCTGCGGCTGCCCCTGATGCGACTGCTGCGGGCTGGGTCCCGCCGGGTCCAGGTGCTGTCGTACAGCGAAATCTCTGGTTCCACCGCACAGATCGAGACGATAGGGGTGGTGAACGGTGCCTACGCGGGTGCTTCTTGAGGGACCGGCCATCGAGCCGTTACTGGCTCAGGCACGCGACGAGTACGGCTCGAGCGTGCGGATCATCTCCGCAGACAAGGTACGCAGCGGTGGTATCGGGGGCTTCTTCGCGAAGCAGCACTACGAACTCTCCGTCGAGGTACCGGATCAAGAGGACGTTATCGACATGGCTCAACAGACCGTCGCCGACAACGGCACACACGACCACCTGGACCGGCTGCTGGAGAAGGCCGAGGCCCAGGACCGGGTGACGACCACGGAAGGACCGCCGGGCGGGGCCCGGGAATCACGGGAGGCCGGTGCCGAGAACACCGGTGCGGCGTTCGCCGAGCTGATGGCCGGGCTCGACGTGGCCAGTCACCTCAACGGCGGGCGCGTGCCGGCCAAGTCGCTGCCGAACGGCGTCAAACCGAACGGGGACACCCCCACGGTGCGGCCCTTCCGGCCGGCCGCCGCGGGGGGCGTGCCGATCAACACGGTGCAGCGTCCCGGCCTGCCCGCCGCGCTGCCCACCATGCCCAGCTTCCAGGAGCGCCTGGCGGTCCGGGAACGGGAGGCGCAGGAGGCCCGGGAGTCGATCCTGGCCTCCCGGATGCCGGCCACCCCGCCGCGGCCCGCCGCCCCGGCTCCCGTCGCACCGCCCAAGCCGCCGGCCGCCCCCGTCCCGGTGTCACCGGCGCCGGCCGCCGCGGCACCCGCACCTGCCGCGGCGCCCGCGCCCGCCCCGGCCCCCGTGGCACCGCCCGCGCCGGCTCCGCCCGCGGTGATCGTGGAACGGCCCCGCCCGGCGGAGCTGGACCCGGTGCAGCGGAACCTGATGCTGGTCGGGATGCCCGAGGAACTCGCTCGCAAGATCACTGGCGGGGACACGTACGCGGGCGTGCTGAGCGTCCTCGCGTCCCGGCCCGCCGCACCCGGCATCCCGGACGCACCCGGCGAGATCCTGGTGCTGGCCGGCGAGGTGCACACCGCCGTCCCGATCGCGAAGCACCTGCTCGAACAGATCCATATCGACCAGACCCATCTGCTGCTGGCCGCGCCGTCCACGGCCGGTACCGGACTGCACTCGTCCCGGCTGATCTCCAGTCCGGGCGCCGCCGAGTCCCGGGCCGAGAAGCTGCAGAGCTCCGACCACCCGTCGGTGATCGTGATCGACGCGCCGGTCGGCGGCACCGACCCGTTCTGGGTCAACGACATGTGCGACGCGCTCGGCGTCACCGCGCTCTGGGCCGTCGTCGACGCCACCCGCAAGACCGCGGACACCGCCCGCTACCTGCGCAGCCTCGGCGACGTGGAGGCGCTGGTGGTGCACGCCGTGGAGCTGACCGGGGACCCGGCGTCGGTGCTCGGCCTGGACGTGCCGATCTTCTCGCTGGACGGCAAACCGGCCACCCCGCACGCCTGGGCCGCGATGCTGTGCGCCCGCATCGCCGCGGAGGTGATGCCGGCGACCGTGCCGCGCCGGCTGACCCGCGGCGGGCGCCGCTGAGCCGATGATCAGACCGTCGGTTCTGCTCTTCGCGCTGCTGATGAGTGCCCCGGCCTGGTATCGGCTGATCCGGGACGAGGTCGACATCGTGCAGGTGCTGCTCCGGTTCGTCATCGCGGTGCCGATCGCCGCGGTGCTGCTCGCCGGGCTGCGCTATGTGTTCTCCGGGTACAAGGACGCGGCCGAGAAGCGTGCCCAGGGCCGGCCGATCGGGGCGGGCCCGGAGAACACCCCCTGAGTTCTGATCCGTACCACGTCGGCGGGAGCCGCCGGGCCGCAAGGCCCGGCGGTTCCCGCCTTCACGCATCCACGTCCAGGCGCCCGGTCGACACCGGCCGCCGGGGCGGCACCGGAACGGTCACGGTAGGGGGTTCGGCCTCCGCGTCCGCGAGGGAGAAGTCGCGGTAGCGGGCCGGGGCGAACGCCTCGGCGAGCTGTTCCCGCTGCTGCTGTTGCCGTTCCTGCTGGGAGTTGCCCTGCCGCAGGTCGAGCGAGCAGTTGTCGAAGCCGGAGTCGCGCAGCTCGCGCCGCAGGTCGTCCAGGGACGAGCGGAGCGCGTCCGCGCCGGCGTCGGTGGCGCCGCTGAGCAGCACGCTGATGTCCCCGTTGCGGATCTCCGCGACCACCTGGACCGGTCCCAGATCGGCCGGGTGCAACTGCACGGTGAGCCGGTGCACGCCGTCCGCCTCCAGCCGTAGCGGGGCGATCCGCATGGCCACCTGGACGGCGGCGGGTGTCGGTGGGGTGGGTGCCGGTGGCGGGGCCGGCGCGGCGTCGGCGACCGGCGCGGTGGACCCGCCGGACATCGGCGCCGGCGCGCCGGGAACGGTGGCCAGCGCGGACGGGGGCAGACCGGCGAGCGGCGTGGCGGAGTCGTTGGCCGGGGTGAAGGCCGGGGCGGGCGGCATGCCCGCCGGCACGTGCTCGGTGGGTTCCTGGAACCGGCGGCCGTCGCCGCCGCTGCCGTCGCCGGTCCCCGCCCCGGTGTGCTGTCCGCCGTCGCCGCTGCCGGACGGTGCGGCGGGAGCGGCGAGGGCCGGCTCGGGGGCCGTGGTGGTGTTCTGCTCCGGGGCGGTCGCGGTGGTCGCGGCCGTGGTCGCCGGGGTGCCGGTACCGGTGCCGGTCAGGGCGGCGTTGCTCACCGCCGCGGTGGCGGTGGCGTCACCCAGCGATCGGGCGGGTACCGGCGCGGGCTGCTCCGGGCGGGCCTGTGCGGTGATCTGTTCCGGTCGCGGCGCGCGGGGTTCCGCGGGGACCCCGGGGTCCGGCGGGGTGGTGTCCGCAGGCTCGGCGGCCGGGGCTGTCACGGTTTCGGGGTCGACCGGTGGCCGGGCGGGTTCCGGATCCTCGGCAGCGGCGGGGGTCTCCGATCGCGTCCCGGTGCCGGGTTCGGTCGTGGCCGGGGCGGTGAGCACCGGGGCCGGTACGACGGCGGCCACCCCCTCGGCGGGTGCGGTCTCCGGGGCCGGTGCGGTGTCGGCGGTGGGTGCCGAGCGGGCGGCCGGGGTGGCGTTCATCGCCACGGTCAGGGCGGTCAGCAGGCCGGTGGTCAGGACATCCGTCCTGGTCACCGGAGTCTCCGCGGTGGGCTCCTCGGGTGCGGCGACGGGGTCCCGGTCGTCCGCCGGGGTGGTGTCCTCGACGACCTCGGGAGCGGCGGTCCGCGTGCTCTGACGACGAACATCACGAACGTTCGCGCGGTCCTCACGATCCTCGCGGACCTCGTCGGTGGCGGCGTTCCGGCCGGTGTTGCGTGTGGCGGACGAACGCTGCTCGGACACCCGGTCCGCGGTGCGGTCGGCGGTCCGGTTCGCCGCCGTCCGGTCCGCGGCCGTGCGCTCCCCGGCCGCGCGGGACGCCGCCGCCCGGGCTGCGGAGGAGGAGGCGGCGGATGCGGAGGCCGCGCGATCCCGCATCGCCCGCCGGGCGACCACCTGATCCCCGGCCATCCGCTCCGCGGCCCGTTCGTCCACAGCCCTGTCCACAAGTCTGCGGTTCAGGGCCGACCGTGCCGCCGCCCCCGACGCCGTGGCCCGCGCCGACCAGGATCCGTTCCGGCCACCGCCCGCCGTGTCACCTCCCGGCCGGCTCAGCTCCGCCGACAGCGCGTCGACGAAATCCCCCTCGTCGCCCCGCCCGCCGGTCCGGCGATGGCTCTCGGCCACCGTCCGGCGATCGGGACCGGTCACGGAATGCGGCATGCTCATGAAGCTTCCCCCACCGAGAACTCGCTGACTCACCGGTTCACCCCTCAGCCGCCGAGCGCGGCCAGGGCCTTCTGCACCTTCGGGACGTAGGCCTGGGTCTGCGCGTACGGCGGGATGCCGTCGTGGCGACGGACCGCTCCGGCGCCCGCGTTGTAGGCGGCCAGGGCCAGCTCGACCGATCCGAACTCGCGCATGTGCTGCCGCAGCAGCCGGGCCGCGCCGTCCACCGCCTGGGCCGGGTCGAACGGGTCGCGCACGCCGAGGCCGCGGGCCGTCGACGGCATCAGCTGCATCAGCCCCTGCGCACCGGACGAGCTCACGGCTCCAGGATTGAAATCGGACTCGACCTTCGCCACCGCGGCCAGCAGGCGGGGCGGGACGTCGTACCGCATGCCGACCGTCTGGAAGATTTCGGCGTAGGGCGAGACCAGCGCGGCCGAGCGGGGCGCAGCCACCGGCGGCGGTGCCTCCTTGAGCGCCTGCCGGGCGGCCATCGGCACGCCGGAGAAGGCCACCGGTCCGGCGGGGGAGGCCGGGGCAGCCGCGCGGGCCGGGTCCGCGGCGGAGGCCCGGGCGAGGACCGTGGCGAAGTCCGATCCGGCCGGGGCCGTGGCGGCCACCGGCGCCTGGTCGAAGCCCAGATGGTCCCGCAACTCGGAGACCCGGGACAGGACCCCACCGACTCCCAGCATCATCGTTCGCCTTCCCGTTGTCCGATGGAGGAGCCGACGGGTGCGCCACCGCCGGCGGATCGCCGCGCCTTGGCGGTCACGGCCAGTTCGTCCAGGTTCGCCTGGTCGGTGTGCAGGTCGTGGGCCCGGACCATGGCGGCGTGCCGTTCGGCCATCATCTCGACGGCCCGGCGGCGTTTGGCGGCGTCGGTGAGGGCCGCGACCCGTTCCCGTTCCACCTCTTCGGCGTCGGCGACCATGCGCTGGGCCCCGAACAGTCCGGCCGCGAGGGACTGGCGCGCCACCAGGGCGGCGACCATCGCGCGGGCGGTCCCCTCGGTCGGCGCGTCGGCGCCGACGAGATCCATGTGCCGGCGTTTGACCAGGGCCTGGGCTTCCCGGATCTCGGCTTGCGACTGGAGCACCGCGCCGCGGGCGGCGTCCTCCTGCGCCTTGCGGGCGCGCAGAACGGGTCCGAGTTTGAAGAGACGATTCAACGGAGTCCTCCAACCAGGGCCGTCAGGCCCTCCTTCACCCGCTTCGGCCCGCATGGGCGGCCTCTGAGCGAATGCAACCGAACAAGTGGGTGGTCCGGCCGGGTGCGCCGGTCGCGCTTTTTCGGATGTACGCCCACCCATGCCCGTGGCTCGTCGTGAGGCATTCCCGGGTCCCGTGGTGCTGCGTCCGGGCTCGTCATGTCGATCACCCTGGACCGCGCCGTGGCCCTGGTTGATCGACACGGCGAGTCCTATGTGCTCGCCAGGAGTTCCCGCAGGTCGTTCCAGGCCTGTGGTGCGGTGGTGCGGTCGTCGAGGTCCTGACGCAGGAACGCGCTGATCCGGTCCCAGGCGGCGTTGGCCCGGTCGGCGTCCGGATTGGTCCCGTGCACGTAGGCGCCGATCTCCACCAGTTCGCGGACCTCCCGGTGCGCGGCCAGCAGCCGGCGCAGCTCGGTGGCGTCGGCCCGCTGATCCCTACTGGTGATCTTGGTGGCCACCCGGGAGATCGAGTCCAACGCCTGGATGCTCGGGAAATGCCCGGCGGTGGCCAGTTTCCGGTCCAGCACGATGTGACCGTCCAGGATCGACCGGGCCGCGTCGGCGATCGGCTCGTTGTGGTCGTCGCCCTCGACCAGCACCGTGTACAGCCCGGTGATGCTGCCCCGGGCACCCGGCCCGGCCCGTTCCAGCAGGGAGGCGAGCATGGCGAAGACCGACGGCGGATAGCCGCGGGTGGCCGGTGGTTCGCCGACCGAGAGGCCGACCTCGCGCTGGGCCATCGCCGCGCGGGTCACACTGTCCATCATCAACAGAACGTCGGCGCCCTCGTCGCGGTAGTACTCGGCGATCCGGGTGGCGACCGCTCCCGCCCGCAGCCGGACCAGCGGCGGGGCGTCCGAGGTGGCGATCACCACGACCGAGCGGGCCAGCCCCTCCGGTCCCAGGTCGTGCTCGATGAACTCGCGGACCTCGCGGCCCCGCTCGCCGACCAGGGCCACCACGTTCAGCTCCGCCGAGGTGTTCCGGGTGATCATGCTCATCAGCGTCGACTTGCCCACCCCGGAACCCGCGAAGATGCCGATCCGCTGACCCCGCCCGCACGGGACGAGCGTGTCCAGGACGCGTACCCCCAAGGAGATCGGGGCGTCGACCAGCTGGCGCTCCATCGCCGAGGGCGCGGCGGCGTCGATGCCGACCAGGTCGCCGCGCAGCGGAGGGCCACCGTCCATCGGGCGGCCCAGGCCGTCCAGGATCCGGCCGCGCAGGTCCGGGCCGACCGCGACCCGCAACGGCCCGCCGGTGTTCACCGCGGGCGTCCCGGCGCCGATCCCGGCGATCGGGCCGAGTGGCAGGCAGGACAGCTTCTCGCCGTCGAGCGCGGCCACCTCGGCGAGCATCATGTCCCGGCCCTCACCGATGCGCACCAGGTCACCGACGTTCGCCTCGATCCCGCTGACCGTCACGCGCAGGCCGACGGCGCCGGTCACCCGGCCGCTGACCGACGGCCGGGCCGCAGCCATCGCGGCCTGCAGCCGTTGCTGAAAGACGTCGGTCATCCGTGCCATCCCCTCGGCGTCCGCTACAGACGCAACGCCTCGCGGACCCGGGCCACCGCCGACGCCATGGTGGCGTCGACGGAGGAGGTGCCGGTCTCGGCGACCGCGTCCCCGGGCCGCAGATTCCTGTCGGGCCGCAGGCTGATCCGGCGCCCCTCGAACTCGAACTCGGCGCTGCCCTTCTCGCCCACCAGGGTGTGGAAGTCGTCCGGGTGCAGGCTCACCGTGACGCCGCCGTTCTCGGGGGCCGCGCTGACCGCCCGGCGCATCGCGGTCAGCCCGCGTTCCGGGTCGTCGCGCATCGTGCCGCCGACGATCGCCTCGGCCAGGTCGAACGCGCTGGCCAGGATCACTTCCTGCAGTTCGGTGAAGGTCGGCGTGAGCTGGTTCTCCAGGTCGGTCACGGCGCGGCCGAGAGCGTTCACCGCCTGCGAGATGGCGTGCCGCCGCTGTTCCTCGTACGCCTGCTCGGCGGCCTGCGCCCGGTTGGTGTCCGCCGCGGTCGCCGCCGCGACGTCCCGCCGGCCCTGCGCCCACCCCTCGGCGTAACCGGTGGCCCGGGCCTCCAGCCGGGCCTGTTCCATCGCCGAGACGTCGGCGGTGCCCGGTGGTCCCTGGCGCAGGTTGGCGCCGAACCGTGCGGGGGTGGCCTCGGCCGCCCCCGCACCGCGGATCACCGGTCCGTCACTGGATGATCTCATCGGCTTCACTGCTGCGCTGGATCTCGATCTGGCCGGAGTCCTCGAGCGTACGGATGACACTGACGATCTTGGCCTGTGCCTCCTCGACCATCTTGACCTTGACCGGGCCGAGCAGGTCGATCTCCTCGAGCAGGTTCTCCCGGCCGCGCTCGGAGAGGTTCTTGGTGACCTTCTCGCGCACCGCCTCGGGCACACCCTTGAGCGCGGTGGCCAGGTCGGCCGGCTCCACCTGGCGCAGCACCAGCTGCACCGCCCGGTCCTCCAGGTTCACCACGTCCTCGAACATGAACATCCGGCGCCGGATCTCCTCGGCTATCTCCGGACTGCGGGCGTCCAGAGCCTCCAGGATCAGGCGCTCGGTGGTGCGGTCCGCGCGGTTGATGATCTCGACGAGCGGCTGGAGGCCGCCGACGGTGGACAGCTCGTCCGGCTGCAGCACGGTGGAGAGCTTGCGCTGCAACGCTGTCTCCACCTGCCGGATCACGTCCGGCGAGGTGCGATCCATGATCGCGATCCGGTGCGCGACCTCGGTCTGCACCTCCAGCGGCAGGCCGGCCAGGATCGACGACGCCAGTGCCGACGGGATGTGTGCCAGCACCAGCGCGATCGTCTGCGGATGCTCGTACTGGACGTAGGAGAGCAGCTGCCGCGGGTCGGCGTGGCTGAGGAAGTTGAACGGGATGTCGTTCAACGATGCCTCCAGCCGATCCAGGATCATCGCCGCCCGTTCCTTGCCGAGCGACGCCTCCAGCAGATCCCGGGCGTAGTCCATGCCACCGGCCCCGGCGTAGCGGGTGGTGGCCATCACGTAGAACTCGTCCATGACGTCGTCGACCTGCAGGGGGTCGAGCTTGCCCAGCCGCGCGACCTCCGCGGAGAGCAGTTCGACCTCCTTCTCCGTCATGTTGGCCAGTACCTGCGCCGACTGCTCCTTGCCGAACTGGACCAGCATCATCGCGGCCTTGCGGGCACCCGTCAGCGACAGCGTGGAGAGTTGCTGTGTGCTCAAGGAAGACTCCTGTGCGTCTGCATCGGACGATCAGCGGTTCGCCGCGTCGCCGGAGAGCCAACTGCGGATCATGGCGGCGGTCTCCTCCGGCTTCTCCCGGACCATCGCATCGATCTCGCGGTTGCGTTCCTCGCGGGCCGCACGGTCGCGGTCCTCGAAGTCGGCGCCCTCGAGCATGTTCGCGTTGGCGTTCATGTCCAGCTCGGCCTGACGCTGTGCCTCCAGGGCGGCCTGCATCTCCTCGAGGTGCAGGCGTTCCTCCTCGGTGAGCTGCTGCCGCTTCTTGGCGCGGCGGCTGGCCCGCCAGGCCAGGAAGATCAGCGCCAGGATGACGAAGATCAGTACTGCGGTCTGGATCAGTGTGCGCTGCTTGGCAGCCTTATCGGCGGCGATCGCGGCATCCAGAGAGCTCTTCGCGGCCTCGGCGGCGGTGGTGTCGAACGGCATGGCGGCGACCGCGATGCTGTCGCCCCGGGCCGGGTCGATGCCGGCCGCCGTGCTCAGCAGGTCCTGCACCTGGTTGGCGTTCACCCCACCCGCCACGGTGCTGTCCAGCAGCACCGAGACGTGCAGCTGGTTGATGCCGCCCGGCGCCTTCATCCGCTTCTCGACGCTCTTGTTGAGCTGCCGGTTGCGCACCTCGTTCTTGTTCGCGTACTGACCGGTCGAACCCGCGCCGTTGGGCACCTGGATGTTGTCCGGTCCGAGCACCCCGCCGTCGGTGAGGCCGCTGCCCGCGTACGTCTCGGTGCTGACGCTCTCCGACTGCGGCGGCACCGCCGGGTCGGCCGAGTAGTTCTCACTCGTCGTCTCGGTCTGGTCGAAGTCCAGCTCGGCGGTGGTGGTCACCGCGGAGTGGCCGGGACCGACCAGGTTGTCCAGCATCCGCTGCAGGGCGTCGTTCATCCGGTTCTGGAAGGCGACCGTCTGCTGCTCGGTGCTGTTCTCGCCACCCCCGCCGCCGACCGCCTCGCCGCCGCCGGTGGACAGCACCCGGCCGTCCGCGCCGGCCACCGTGACGTGCGTCGGGTTCAGGCCCTCGACGCTGGCCGCGACCAGGTGCACGATCGCCTGCACGTGCCCGTTGTCCAGTTGCTCGTTCGGCTTGGAGGACGCCACCAGCACCGATGCGGTCGGCTGGCTCTGGTCGTCGGAGAACACGTCCTTCTGCGGGATCACCAGGTGCACGGTGGCCGCCTCGACGCCGTCGATCGACCGGATCGTCTTGGCCAGCTCACCCTCCAGGGCCCGCTGGTAGTTCGTGTGCTGCATGAAGTCACTGGTGGTGATGCCCTGCTGGTCCAGCAGGGCGTACCCGGTGCCCTCGTCGTTGGGCAGGCCCTCGCCGGACAGCTGCAGGCGCAGCTCGTTGACCTGGTCCTGCGGCACCAGGATGGTCTGACCGTTGTTGGCCAGCTCGTACTTGGTGCCGGCGCCCTGCAGGGACTCGACGATCGCCGAAGCGTCCTTCTCGGACAGATTGTTGAAGAGGATCTGGTACGAGGGCTTCGAGGCCCACACGGCGAAGAAGTAACCGCCGACGAGCAGCGCGAGGACAGCGAAGATCGTGACGGCCTTCTGGCCCGGTGTGAATGCCCTGAACGTGTCGGTGACGCGGCGTACCGGCGCGGGAAGGCGGTCGGTCATATCAGGCCTGCATCCTCATGATCTCTTGGAAGGCCTCGAGTCCCTTGTTGCGCAACGAGATGACCAGTTGCAGGGCGAGGGACGCCTCGGTGGCGGCGATCGTGTACTGGGAAGGATCGGAGAGGGTTCCGTCGGCGACCTTCACGGCCAGGTCGTTCGCGGTGGTCTGCGCCTCACTGACCCGGGCGATGCCACGGGCCAGCATCTTGGCGAACTCGGCGTTCGGGCCGGTGGTGGCGAGCTCGTCGTCGTCGCCCGCGTCCGGGATCGGCGGCATCCACCGCGAACCCAGGAGGGTGCCGGAACCGCTGAGGCCGGTGATCCCGGCGAAACCCCCGATGGCGTTGATCGGCATGGTCACGCTGATCACTTCCCGAGGTTGATGGCAGCGGTGTACGAGTCCCGAGCGCGATCGACCACCGAAAGATTCGCCTGGTAGGCGCGCTGGGCCATCATCAACTGGGCCATCTGGGCGCCCAGGTCGACGTCGGGCCGGCGGACGTACCCCTCCGGGTCGGCCAGCGGGTTCGTCGGGTCGTACGTGAGCAGGCCGTCCGGGTTGCCGTACTGGATGCCGGCCACCTCGGCGCCGTTGCCGTCGGCCGCCTCGCGGGCCTGCACGTACCGGGCCCGGAACACCTGGTCGCCGGTCCGGGAGACGTTGTTCATGTTCGCGATGTTGTCGGAGACGGCGTCCAGCCACTTGCGGTACACGGTGACGCCGGTGGTGGCCGTGCCGATCGCGTTGAAGATGGGCATGATCAGGCTCCCTTGATGGCTTCACGCAGGGTGCTGTACTTGCCGTCCAGGGCCCGGATGGCGAGCTGGTACCGCAGCATCGTGTCGATGTGCGACAGCGTCTCCTCGTCGAGGTTGACGTTGTTGCCGTTGAGCCGGGTGGGTTCCAGCGACCGGTGCACGGTCGGGGTGGCCAGCGCGGGCGAGACGCCCTGGGCGACGGCGGTTTGCAGCGACTCCTCGAACATGACCTTCCGGGCCTTGAAACCCGGGGTGTCGACGTTGGCGATGTTGTTGGAGATCTCGTTCTGCCGGGCGGACAGTCCGGCCAGTGCGACACGCAAAGCGGTCGACGATCGGTCGTCGAACAAGGCGACTCCCTTTTCGATCCGTCAGGTCGCCGATCCGTGGCAATTCGGTGAGCAATCCGTGCTCGTACCCTGCAAATCGGCCTTTCGGGCGATTCACTGAGGGCATCCGCGCCCCGCACATGCAAAACGTCCCGGTACCCCCTCTTCGGGGGTTCCGGGACGTTCGGTGTCACATGTTTCGGTCTTCGGTCTCACATGGCGCGGTCGAGGTAGACGGGCCGTTTGACCGCTTCGCCGGTCTCGATGCGGGCGGTCATCGCGGCCTGCTGCCGGTTGCTGGCCAGCCGCCGGGCGATCTCCTCGGCCACCGCCAGTTGCCGGTCGAGGATCGCGTCGGCCCGCGGTTTGAGGTCGAGTGGTAGCGCGCCCATCGCGGCCGGCGGCCGCCACAGGTCCGACGGCGGCGGTGGTTCGGTGAGTCGCCGTTCGTCGGCGAGCATCGTCTCCGCCTCGGCGACGTCGGCCTCGAGCGCGTCCAGCGCGGCGATCCAGGCCGCCTGCCGGTCCTGATGCGCGGTCGTGGTGCTCATGTCGCCGACGCCGCCTCACGCCACGCGTCCCGCAACGGCTCCATCAGGGTCCGGCAGTTCGCCACCCGGGCCGGGTCGCGGGCGATGTTGGCGCCGATCAATTCGGTCAGTACGAAACCGTAGAGGCTGGCCAGACCGGGTGCGCCGTCCCAGGCCTCCATGTCCAGGCTGGTGCGCAGCTCGATGATGATCTCCTGCGCGTGTGTCAGGCGGCCGTTGGCGTCCTCCCGGTCACCGGCCAGCAGGTGCTCCTCGCCCTTGGCCATGTCCAGGATCAACCGGTCGTAGAGCAGCAGCAGCAGTTTCGCGGGCGAGGCCGTGTTGATGGAGTCCTGCAGGTATCGGTCACGGAGATTCGGAGCAGTCATCGTGATCCTCGGTCATAGGTGCCCGGCCGCCGGCCCCGGGCGAGGCGGTCAGCCCAAGCCGGCCAGCTGTCCGGACAGCCAGGAGGACTGGTTCTTCAGCTTGCCGAGTGCGGTCTCCAGGTCGGCGTAGGTCTTCTGGAGCGCCTCCTTCTTGGCGGCGAGCCGCACGTCCCAGTCGTTGATCTGGGTGTTGAAGTTGTCGATCTCGTTGTTGCGGCCCAGGATGACCGCCGTGACGGTCGACGACTGCTCGCCGGCCATCGTCTCGAACTTCCCGGCGAGCGCGGTGCCGGCCTCCTGGACGGCGACCGGGTCGGCGGCGTACGTGGTGGCGAACTTGCTCGCGTCGAAGGTCAGCTTGCCGGTGCGGTCCAGCGCGATGCCGAACTGGGCGAGACTGCCGTACGCGATCGTCGGCGGGTTGACGGTGGTGTCGCTGGAACCGCCGTCCGCGGGCGCGACGTACTTCGGGTTGTCGTAGGACAGTCCGCCGCTGACCGCGCTGAGCAGGTTCTGGCTGATCTGGCGGACCATGAAGTCACCGGTGAGCGGCGAGCCGATCCGGGTCGACGGGTCGTACGCGGTCTGCGCCCGGACGTCGGTCAGTGTCGCGTTGGCGGCGTCCACCATGGCCTGGAACTTCGCGGCGATCGACTCGACGTCGCTCTGCGCGTCGATGGTGACCCCGGTCTCCAGCTTCGAGACGGTCACGCTGACCCCGGACATCACCCCGGTGAACGTGTTCGAGGAGCTCTTCATCTCGTAGCTGCCGGGCGTCAGGTCGCCGTTGCCGTCCACCGCGCCGACCCGCAGGCGTGCGTCGGAGGCGGTGGCGACGTCGGTGAGATCCGTGTTGAGGCCGGCGACGGTGAAGGCGTTGTCGGTGCCGGTCTTGGTCGAGGTGAGCTGCAGAACGCTGTTGCCGTCGGCGGTGGTGACCACGCCGGCCCGGATGCCGAGGTTCTTGGTGCCGTTGATCGCGGCGGCGACACCGGCCGGGGTCTGGTCGGTGGTGGTGATGTCGATGGGTGCGTTGTTCCCGATGGTGATCTGGATGGTGCCGGTGTCGGTGATGTTCGCACCGGCCGGCACCTGCGCCGTGGAGATCTGGGCCTTGGCCAGCGCGATCACGTCGAACGTGGTGGACCCGGACAGCGAGTTGGTGCCGCCGGTCGCGGTGGCCTTGACGGTGCTGGAACTGGAGTTCGCCTTGACCGCGCGCCAGGTGCTCAGCTGGCCGAGGTCGTCGGCGGCGGTCTTGAGGGAGTTGAGTTTGCTGTTCACCGACTGGTACGACGCGACGGTCGTCTCCGCCGTCTTGACCTTGGACTTGAGCCGGTTCTGCGGAGCCGCCTCCACCTGCATCAGCGAAGTGATCATGGAGGAGGTGCTGAGGCCGCTGACGAGTCCGTCGACAGAGCTTGTCACGGGTTCCTGCCTTCCAACGTTGCCGCTAAACAACGGGGGTGACCGTTGCCGGTCACCCCCTCTGTTCGGTTGTTCCGTCGTGCGTTTCAGTACTGCCGGGTGGCAGTTCGGTTAGCGCAGCAGGGACAGAACGTTCTGCGCGGACTGGTTGGCCTGCGACAGCATGGAGGTGCCGGCCTGGGTCAGGATCTGGTTCCGGGTGAACTGGACCATCTCCTGCGCCATGTCGGTGTCACGGATACGCGACTCCGACGCCGACAGGTTCTCCACCGCGACGTTCAGGTTGTTGATGGTGTGCTCGAACCGGTTCTGCACAGCACCGAGACCTGCCCGGGAGTCCGAGACGTTGCGCAGGGCGCTGTCCAGGATGCCGATGGCCGCGGTCGGGTCGACGGAGAGGTCGATCATCTTGGTGCCGAGCGTGCCGGCGTCGACCGCACCGATCTGAATGTTGATCTTCTCGCCGGCGTTGGCGCCGACCTGGAACCGGCCGGTGTTGCCGCCGGTCGCGGTCATGGTCGTGTCGACGGTGGCGTCGATGCCCAGAGCCGTGAGACCCGCGGACGCGGCGGTCTGGAACTTGCCGGCGCCGTACATGCTGTACGTGGCGTCGCCGGACGCGTTCACCGACGCGGCCATGCTGACCTCGTTGCCCTCGTAACCGTTGTTGCGCAGGGCGGTGCCGAGGGCGTTGTTGACCTGAGCCGCCACGTCGGCGGGCGTCGCACCCGAGGCGACCGGCTGGACCGTGACCGTGATCGGTGTGGTGAGCGCCTTGCCGCCGACCTCGTTGAGGTCGAAGGTCCACGTGGTGCCCGCGGTCGAGACGGCAGCGTCGATGGTGGGCGCGCCGCCGGTGTTCGCGACCTGGGTGCCGGTGTACTTCTGGGAGCTGCCGAAGGTGCCGTCGAGCAGCTTCGACTTGCCGAACGACGTGGTCTTGCCGATCCGGTCCAGTTCCGCGTTGAGCTGCGTCATCTCCTTGTTCGCCGCGGCGGCCGCGTCCGAGTCGTTCGAGCCGCTGGATGCGGTCTGCACGGACAGGTCACGCATACGCTGCAGGATCGAGGTGACCTCGTTGAGCGCACCCTCAGCGGTCTGCGAGACGCTGACGCCGTCCTGCGAGTTGCGAACCGCGACCTTGAGACCGCCGACCTGGGAACGCAGGCCCTCGGAGATCGAGAGGCCGGCCGCGTCGTCCGCCGCCCGGTTGATGCGGTAACCGCTGGACAGCTTCTCCAGCGACTTCGACATCTGGTTGTCGGTGACCGACAGGTTCCGGTAGGCGTTCTGGGCGGCGATGTTCTGGTTGATACGAAGACCCATGAGTTGGTTCCTCCTTGAGGGGGTCGAGCCGGCCCGTCCGTGAGCCGATTTGCTACGCCCTGTTCTTCGGCTCGCCGCCCCCGACCTTTGAGACTTCTCCCGAAATTTCATGACGTTTCTTGGTCTGCCCAGCTGCGGCTCTCCACCGGGGTAAAGCACTCAGTGCCGCAGCGGACGTGCCGACCTGTCCGGATGAGCGGGTCCGCCGAACCGGGGACCCGAACACCGAGACGACGGAGGACCAGGTGAGCCTGACCGACCTGGCCAGTGTCCTGTGGCGTTCACGTGAACTGCTGGAGATGCTGCTGTTCAAGCTGGAGGAGGAGCAGCTGCTCCTTGCGGCGAACCGGTCACGGTGGCTCAGCCACGCCACTCGCGAAGTCGAGGTGGTTCTCGACCAGATCCGCCAGACGGAGGTCATCCGGGCCGCTTACGCTCAGGAGGTCGCCACGGAGCTCGGTCTGGGTCCCGACACCCCGCTCGGAGAGCTGGCCGACGCCGCGCCGGAACCCTGGTCGGAACTCCTTCACCAGCACCGCAAGGCGTTCCTTCTCCTGACTTCGGAGATCCGGACCCTGGCCGACGCCAACCGTGACCTCCTCACGGCCGGGCAGCGGGCAGCGCGCGAGACGCTGGTCGCCTTCGCCGATTCCGTGGAAACGTACGGGCCACAGGGCCAGACCGTCACCGGCGGCGTGCGCCGCCCCAGCCTGGTGGATGAGGCGATCTGATGGGCAGCACTTTTGGCGGACTCAACACGGCGCTGACGTCGCTGTACGCGCAACGCCGCGGACTCGACGTCACCGGCCAGAACATCGCCAACGCGAACTCCGAGGGATACACCCGGCAACGAGTCATCCTGCACGCGCAGAACCACTCCATGGTCCCGGGCGTCTACGTGACCCAGGACGACCTGGCCGGTGGCGTGAAGGTCTCCTCGGTGGAACGCATGCGTAATGCCGCGCTGGACCAGCGCAGCTACACCGAGCACGCGAACTCCGCGTACCACAACCAGCGGACGTCGGCGTACAACCTGATCGAGGACGTCTTCGGGGAGCCGAGCGACACCGCGCTGCAGGCCCGTCTCCAGGACATGTGGGACGGCTGGAACGCGGTGTCCGCCAACCCGGACAAGGCAGCGCCGAAGTCCGCCATGATCGAGCAGGCCACCACCGTGGCGAGCACGCTCAACGACGCCTACGCCTCGCTGAACAGCCAGTTCGCGTCGACGCGGTCCGGTCTGGACACGTACGTCAACGAGGTCAACAAGTCGGCGGCGTCGATCGCCGCCCTGAACAAGCAGATCGTCAACGCCACCAACGCGGGCCTGTCGCCGAACGAGCTGAAGGATCAGCGCGGCACCGAGATGACCCGGCTGGCCGAGCTGATCGGCGCGACCGCGACCGAGATGCCGAACGGCTCCCTCAACGTGTACGTCGGCAGCTCACCGATGGTCAGCGGCTTCCACCAGCGCCTGATCGAGATCGAGGCGGGCAGCGCGACGCGGCTGGAGGACCTGAAGACGGTCCAGGTCGCCCCGCGCTGGACCGACACCAAGACGGCGGTCGGCACCGGGGGCCAGATGGGTGCCGAGATGGAGCTGCTGGCCTCCGGCGGCATCGTGCAGAGCATGTCCGACCGCCTGGACAAGGTCGCCACCAAGCTCGCCGACACGGTGAACACCCTGCACCGCGCCGGGTACAGCATCGACGGCACCACCGGCCTGGACTTCTTCGTGGCCGGCAACGCCGATCCGCTCTCGGCGGCCAACATCAAGGTGGGGGTCACCGATCCGGACAAGGTGGCGGTCTCCTCCGGTGATCCGACCGGAACCGTGAAGATCCTCAACGGCATCGTCGCGGACGACCTGTCCGAGCTGTCCACGTCCCGGGTCGGCGCCGACGCGGAGTACCAGTCGCTGATCGGGGACCTGGGCGTGGCCGCGCAGTCCTCGGCCCAGCGGCGCGACATCCAGAACGCGGTGACCGAACAGGTCGACGCGGCCCGCGATGCCGAGTCCGGGGTGAACCTCGACGAAGAGATGACCAACATGCTGATGTACCAGCGTGGATACGAAGCCGCGGCTCGAGTGCTCACCACCATCGACTCGATGCTCGACCAATTGATCAACCGCACCGGACTGGTCGGTAGGTAGGAGAACACCATTCATGACTAGCCCGCGAGTCACCGAGAGCAGCATTCGAAGCCACGCCATGGCGGGGTTGCAGCGCAGCCTCACCCGTACCCAGATCGCGCAGGACCAGATCTCCAGCGGCAAGCTGCTGCACCGCCCGTCGGATTCGCCGACCGGGACGGTGACGGCGCTGCAGCTGCGCAGCGAGGTGCGCGCCAATCGCAAGTACTCGGCCAACGCCGACGACGCGATGGGCCGGCTCGGCACGGTGCAGGACACCCTGCAGAGCTCGGTCGAGCTGATCAACAAAGTGCGTGACCTGACGGTGGCGGCGGCGTCGGCCGGCGGCAGCAATCCGGAGGCGGACAAGGCCCGGGCCGCCGAGATCAAACAGATCAAGGGCACCCTGATCCAGCACGCCAACACCCAGTACCTGAACCGCCCGGTCTTCGGCGGGCACACACCGGACGCCGTCGCCTATTCGGCGACGGGGGAGTACATCGGTGAGGCGGCGGGTGAGGTGACCCGGTCGATCGGGCCGAACGCCAAGGTGCGGGTGGACACCCGTGGCCCCGAGGTCTACGGCACCGACTACGTGCTGGACGCGAACGGCGACCCGGTGCTGGACGCGAACGGCGATCCGACCGTGAACCCGATCCAGCTCTTCCACGTCTTGGACGACCTGCAGGCTGCCATGATCAGCGGAGACATCGACGGCGTGACGACTGGACTACAAAGCCTGGATAAGGCTGCAGAAACCCTGAAATCCACTCTTTCAGACGCAGGTGCCCGATATAATCGGGTTACCCAGATGAAGCAGTCCGCAGAGGATCGCTTGTCATCCGTGTCGTCGCAGCTGTCCGATGTCGAGGACGTCGACCTGCCGAAGGCGATCATGGAATTGCAGTTCGCGCAGACCTCGTATCAGGCCGCCCTGGCCGCCACGGCCAAGGTGATCCAGCCGTCGCTCATCGATTTTCTGAGGTGACCATGAGTATTCGCACCGCATCCCGACCGATTGAGGCCACCATGACCGATCCGGCGCTGGGACTGCCGACCATCACGATGGCGGTGCCCATGCCCGGATTCCCGGGGCACCGTGACTTCGTCCTGGTGCGACTCAACGAGGACGGTCTTCTCTACGCCTTCACGTCCCTGGACAACCCCGAGCTCCGTTTCCTGGTCGCCCCTCCGGAACCGTTCTTCCCGGAGTACGCGCCGGAGATCGACGAGAAGGTCCTGGCGGCGCTGAACACCCACGACCCGGACCGGCTGCTGCTGCTCACCATCATCACGGCCGGCCAGGACGAGACGACCGCCAACCTGCTCGCCCCGATCCTGGTGGACCGCGACTCCATGCGGGCCATGCAGGTCGTCCTCAGTGGATCGGGCTTCCCGGTCCGAGCGATCATGAACCGGAATTTCTGACCCGTTCGGCACAGGCCCAGGCGCGGTCGCGGTTCCGCCGCGGCCGCGCCTGGGCCTGTGCCGTCCGTTCCCTGGATGGAGGAGGCGCCGATGCTGGTGCTGACCCGGCGGGCCGGGGAGAGCGTGATGATCGGCGACGAGGTCGTGATCACGGTCCTCGAAGCTCGCGGCGACGTCATCAGGCTGGGGATCGAGGCGCCCCGCGACGTGCAGGTGCACCGCGAGGAGGTCTATCGCGAGCTGCGCGAGGCCAACCGTGCGGCCGCCTCGCCACCGCAGGAGGCGGTTCATGCGCTGACCGAGATGCTCGAGGGCAAGGCCGAGACGCGCGAGTGAACGACGACGCCCGCCGCCCATCGCGGCGGGCGTCGCGCGGTATGTGGGGGATGTGCTCGTGACCAGGGAAGACGCCATCCGGTCCCGGCGACGGGGGCCGGTGCTCGGCGAGTGCGGATCGGTGGCGGGGTCCGGCCGGCGGGGTGCACCCCACCTGCACCGGTCGTCGACCCCGTGGACAACGCCGGATCCGCAGTCTCATAGGCGGACGGGAGAAACCCGTTCCACAGGGTTGGGGGAGTCAGTGTGGTGACGGATCGCGAGTCAGGTGCCGACGCTGGTGCGCTCGGGACCGCCGGCGGGTTCGATCTGACGGTCGACGGCCACGTGCACACCGGCTTCTCGGCCGGCCGTGACGCGGTCGGCGTGGTGGTCTCGGCCGCCGACCGGGCCGGTCTCACCGCACTGACCTTCGCGGATCAGGCCGGGCCGGACGTGACGTGGATGAACACGTACGCCGACTCGGTGCGCCGGGCCCGGCACCGTACCGAGATGATCCTGAAGCTGGCCGTCGAGGTCGAGGTGGTCCGGGTGGACGGCTGGTTGTCGCTGCCCACCGACCTCACCCAGCTGGACGCGATCTCGGTGGCGGTCTCCGGTCTCCCCCTCGGTGACGTGGTGCTCGATCCGCGGGAGGTGCGGGCCCGGCTGGACGCCGGCTCGCTGAGCGTGGCGCAGACCGTCGAGTTGCTGGTGCAGACCACGGTGAAGGGCATGGAGCGGGCCTCGCGCTACGTCCCGTGTCAGCTCGCCCGCCCGCTGGCCCTGCTGGCCCAGGCCGGCGTGGACGACACCGCGGTCACCCCGGCCCTCGTCGGCGAGCTGGCCGCCGCGTGCCGGACGACCGGGACGATCGTGGAGGTCAGCGAGGCGTGGCGCAGCCCGTCCCCGCGGGTGGTGGAGATGCTCCGGGAGGCGGGTGTGACCCTGGTGGCCGCGAGTGACGCCCGGTACGCCGCCGAGGTGGGCCACTGGCAGTACCTGCGTCGCGTCTGAGCGAAACCGAACACGATAAGCACTCGTCTCCGTACTCTCTGTGATGCCAGCACTTCAGCATGGGAGAGTTGCGATGAGTATGGTTCAGCAGGCTATCGAGGTCAGTGCACCGGTTCACACCGTGTACGAGCAGCTCGCATCCTTCGAGAACTACCCGCGGTTCATGACCGGGGTTCGTCAGGTGACCGCCACCGGCACCGACCAGACCCACTGGATCATGGACGTGGACGGGAAGCGCCGCGAGTTCGACGCGCAGATCATCGAGCGGTCGCCGGACGAGCGGGTCTCCTGGTCGACCATGGAGGGCCCGCTGCTCGCGGAGACCATCACGCTGCGGCCGATGGGCGAGACCAAGACCCAGATCGTGGCGCAGCTGGAAGCCGACATCGCCTTCCTGATGCCGAGCGACCGGCATGGGCAGGAGTCGCTGGACCGCCGGCTGAAGGCCGATCTGACCACCTTCAAGGGGCTGGTGGAGAGCGGCGTGCTGGGCGGGCGCGCGATGCCCACCGGCGGCGCCAGCTCCAAGCAGATGTCCGGCCGTTCGATCCTCTCCGGCTCGGCGCCCAGTCCGGCCGCGGTGGCCGCCCGGATCCGCAACCGCAACGCCGCCACCGCGCCTTCTCTCGGTGGGCCGGCCGGGACCACCCGGCCCACGCTCCCCCCGGAACCGAGCCCCAGCCCCGGCGCGGGCTGGGGTACCGGAGCGGGCAACCTGAGCAACGCGGACCCGTCGGGTGCCGGGATCGCCGACAACCCGCTGCGCGACATCCCGACCGCCGCCGACATCGGTACCCCGTCCGCGATCGGTGCCGCCCAGGCCGCCGAGCGCCGTCCCGCCGCCCGCCGGATCTCCACCCCGGCCCGCTCGGCCGGGGTCTCCGGTTCGGCCCGGATGGGCGGGCGCAACCAGGGTTCCGACTCCTGGGGCGACGGCATGATCAACGAAGAGGAGCGCGGCAGCTGACCGCTCTCCTCAACCGTGGTGATCTCTGGCGCCCGCAGCGCCCGAAGTCACCACACCTTCTCGAGTGTGGTGACTTCGGGCGTCTACGGCGCCCGAAGTCACCACACCTTTGTGGGTGGACGCCGCAAATCAAGCCGGAGCGGACTCCAGATCGACTATCAGGCGGGCACCCTGCGGGGTGACCGCCTCGTACCGCACCGATCCGCCGTTCGCCTCCACCAGGTGCCGGACGATGAACAGGCCCAGTCCGGCGCCCTTGATGAACCGGCCGAACAGTCGCGGCAGCACCTCGTCCGGGATGCCCGTTCCGCTGTCCTCGACCACCAGGCGCACCGTCGTGGCGTCCTCGCGCCAGGCGCGTACCCGCACCGGCGGCGACCCGTGGGTCAGCGCGTTCTTCAGCAGGTTCTCCACCACGACGGCGACGTGCCCCCGGTCGGCCAGGGCGGTCAGCTCCGCGTCGACGGCGATGTCCACGTCGGCGCCGCCCCCGGCCGCCTCGGCCACCTCGCGCAGCGGCACCGGCACCCGCCGGGCGGTGACCTTGCCGGTGTCCAGCCGGAACAGCAGCTGCAGATCGTTCATCATCTTGATCAGCCGGCGGGTGTTCTTGTCGATCTTGGTGGCCAGTTCCAGCCGGATGTCGTCCGGCAGGTCCGCCCAGTCGTCGCAGAGCAGCTCGGCGAGACTGGCGATCGAGCTGATCGGCTGGGCCACGTCGTGGGTCAGCATCGAGGTCAGGTCGTTCTTGAAGGCGAGCGCCGCCGCCAGCTGGGCGTTACCGCGTTCCAGGTCGGCGGCGTGCTCGCTGAGCGCCTCCTCGGCGCGTTTGCGTTCGGCGATGTCGATGCAGGTCGCGACGTACCCGCGGGTGCTGCCGGCGGCGTCCGGGATGGCCGCCATGGTGGCCAGGACCGGCACGCGGGTGCCGTCGGCGCGCGGCAGGGTCCAGTCCAGGCCGGTGCCGGGCGGCGGCAGCGGCGGCGGTTCGGGCTCGTTGTCCGGGTTGCCGGTCAGCTCACGCCAGCGCCGGTTGACGTCGATGACCCGGTAGTTGACGTCGAGCACCATCACGGCCTCGTTCATCGACTGCAGCAGGGTCTGGGCGAACTCCTCGCGGTCGCGCAGCTCGGCGAGCAGGTTGCGCTGCCGCTGGCCGGCCTTGTCCAGGGTGCGGACCCCGAAGGCGAGCAGGGCGAGCAGGGCGAGGACGGCCAGGATGATCCCGGTGCTGACCGCCGCGGCGGCCGGGCTCACGCCGGTACGCCGCGCGAGCACGCTGGTCAGCGCGGCGACCAGGGAGGTGGCGACCAGGACGGGCGCCAGGCGGCGCAGCGAGAGCCGCGGGCCGGACGAGCCGAGGGTCCGCAGCGGCCCGCTCTCCGGCCGGGCCAGGATCGCGCCGGCGACCAGGGCGAACACGGCGAAGGCCTGATGTCGTGGCATCACGCTGTCCGTGCCGGCCGCGTCGAACAGCCGGGGGACCAGGGCTACCAGCGTGATGATCGCGGCGCCGAGGAGCAACGGGTCGGCGACGCGGAAGGCGCCCGCGCCGTCCCGCGGTGGCAGCCGCAGGTCCAGGGCGGCCAGCGCGAGTCCGGTGAGCGCCACGGCGACCGCGGCGGCCGGGCTGTCGCCCAGGCCGGCGGTGCCGAGGGCGGCGGCACCCAGGGCGAGGAGGGCGGCCGCACCGGAGCGGATCCGGCCGGCCGGCCCGGCGGCGATCGGTGCCGCGTGCAACAGCAGGGCGATTCCGGCCGGGAGGAGGGCGACCGCCGGGGCGGGAGACAGCCCGTCCGGCGGTACACCGTCGTCAAGCGTGCGCGTGTTCACGGCGCCGAGAACGGCGACCGTGATCCCGGCACACCCGGCGATCAGCCGGGACAGCCTGCCCACGCCATGCGCAGCGATATGCACATATACCCCCAAGACGTGAGGGAAAGAGCATAACGCGCGCCACCCGGGCGGGCGGTTACTTGCTCGGCCAGCTGAATCCGTCCTCGATCCGGATCCGGCTGGCCACCCGGGCGATGTCGGCGCGGTGCCGGTTGGCGTGGTGCCCGCAGAAGGCCAGGTCCCCGCCGGTGTTCAGGACGACCTCCAGCTTGGCGGCCGCACCACAACGGTCACAACGCTCGGTCAGCTCCTCGACAGTGTCGATCTCGGCCGACAGCAGTGTGGTCATATCGCTCTCCTTGCTCGGTGGCGGTGCAGCGGTCCTGACAGGGGGTAGTTCGGCCCCGCGCCGGGTGGATTTAGTGGTTCACCCTGTGATCAGTTTGATCAGAACCGTGGTCCGGAAAACCTGCAACGGACGAGCAACCGTCGCGAACCCGGGACGGTTCTCGTCCATCTCCACCGTTGTCCTCAACGACCAGGCGGAGCCGGTCGCGGCCGCTTCCCGGGACCTCCTTCGGGTGTACGCCGCGAACGTCACCGGCAACCCCGCCGCCACCTGCTGCTTCTGCGGACGGTCGATCGCCGGGACATGACCGCTGAACCGGCCGAGCGTTACCGGGCGTGCCTCTTCGCACCGGAAAGTGCCGTACGGGAGGGCCGCCGACGATAGCGTGAGAACGACCCCAGCCCGAGGAGGAGCGCATGTCCGAGGAGCCGGTCGCCGAGAAACCGACCGTCCTGGTCGTGGACGACGAAGAGGACCTGCGCGACATCATGCGCCGGCAACTGGAGCGCCGCGGATTCGCGACGCTCACCGCCGGCGACTCCCAGGAGACCCTGGCCCTGTGCCGCGACCACGTCGGCACGATCGACGTGATGGTCGTCGACCTGACGTTGCCGGACGCGAACGGCGGCGACCTCGCCGCCGACGCGGTCGCCGTACGCCCCGACCTCGGCGTGGTCTTCATCTCCGGCCTGCCCAAGGACATCGCCGTGGACAAGGGCCTGGTCGGCCCGGACGCGCTGCTGGTCAAGAAGCCGTTCACCGCCGACCTGCTGCTGCAGGCGCTGCGCGAGGTCCTGGACCGCAAGAAGGGCTAGACCGCAAGAAGGGCTAGGACGTCTGACCCTCGGCCGGCCAGGGGACGGTCAGTTCGCCGAGCCGCCAGCGGGCCGGGCCGTCGAGCACCGGCCACCCCTCGGCGCGCATCCGCCGCACCGTCGCCTGCCAGCGCTGCCGCGGACCGAACGGGGTCGCCTCGGTCTCCCACGCCCGGCCCAGCGAGCGCAGCAGCTCGTACACCGGGTGGCCTGGCACGTTGTGGTGGATCAGGGCCTTCGGCAGGCGTTCGGCGAACACCGCGGGATGCTCCAGCACCGGAAGCCGGGCGGACAGCGTCAACGTCAGCGGCGTGCCCCGCTCGACGACCGCCCAGGTGGCGATCCGGCCCAGTTCGTCGCAGGTCCCCTCGACCAGCACCGCCCCGGTGGCGGTCATGCTGCGCCACGCCTCGAGCACACCCTCCTCGGGGTACTGCCGGAGCACGTTGAACGCGCGGACCACCACCGGCGACAGCCCGGCCAGTTCGAAACCGCCACGCCGGAACTGCAGCCGCGGCGCCGCGGCCCACGGTTGTGCGGCGGTCACGCGTACCGGATCGATCTCCAGGCCGATCACCGTGAGGTCCGCACGGACCGTGTCCGCAAGCCTGGCCCGGAGTTCCACCGCCGTCACCGGCGAGGCACCGTAACCGAGATCGACCACCAGGGGCACGCTTGCTGCCTTCAGCAGATCCCCGCAGCGGTACGCGACGAAGTTGTCGACACGGCGTAGCCGGTTGGGATTGGTCGTCCCCCGGGTGATCGCGCCGACCGGTTTCACCGTCAGAGTTCCCGGTGCACCTTGTGCTGGGCGGCCTGGGCGATCGGGCGCACCACCATCCGGTCGATGTTGACGTGTTGCGGCCGGGTGGCGGTCCACACGATGCAGTCGGCGACGTCGTCGGCGACCAGCGGCTCCTTGACCCCGGCGTAGACCGCGTCGGCCTTGTCCCGGTCGCCGCTGAAGCGGTTGACGGCGAACTCGTCGGTGCGCACCATGCCCGGCTGGATCTCGATCACCCGGATCGGCCTGCCGGACAGTTCCAGGCGCAGCGTCCCGACCATGGCGGTCAGCGCGTGTTTGGCCGCGGTGTACCCGCCGCCGCCCTCGTAGGTGATGAAACCGGCGGTCGAGCCGACCGTCACGATCGTGCCGGCGCCGCTCGCCTCGAGTGCCGGGACCAGCGCCTTGGTGACGCGCAGGGTGCCCAGGACGTTGACGTCGTACATCCACTGCCAGTCGTCGACCGAGCCCTCGGCCACCGGGTCCACGCCCCGGGCGCCGCCGGCGTTGTTGACCAGCACGGTGAGCGGACCGTCGAGTCCCGCCACCGTCGCGGCCAGCGCGGCCACCGACTCGTCCGAGGTGACGTCGCACGCGACGGCGGTGGCGTCCGGCCCGATCTCCTCGACCAGCGCGTCCAGCCGGTCGGCGCGCCGGGCCGCGACCACGACGTGGAAACCCTCGGCGGACAGGCGGCGTGCGGTGGCGGCACCGATACCGCTCGATGCCCCGGTCACCACTGCGATGTTCTTCATGACCCGATCTTCCCTCATGACCTGGATCACCCTCGGTCGGCTGCGTAGTGGTTCCGGGGCCGCCGATGGGGAAGATGAACGTTGGAGCAACAAGTTTTCACACGCGACTCTTCTCATGCGACGCGGAGGTGGTCCCTGGTGGCCGAACCACGGGCCGGTGGCCGATGGCCCACTCCGCGGCGGATCGCCACGCTGTCGGTGCACACGTCGCCGCTGGAACAGCCGGGCACCGGTGACGCCGGCGGCATGAACGTCTACATCGTCGAGGTCGCCAAGCGTCTCGCCGAACGCGGGGTCGAGGTGGAGATCTTCACCCGGGCCACCGCGAGCGGCCTGCCCCCGGTGGTCGAGATGTCCCCCGGTGTGTATGTGCGGCATGTCACCTCCGGGCCGTTCGAGGGTCTGGCCAAGGAGGAGTTGCCCGCCCAGCTCTGCGGGTTCGCGGCCGGCGTGCTGCGGGCCGAGGCGGCGCACCCGCCGGGCCACTACGACCTGATCCACTCGCACTACTGGCTCTCCGGCCAGGTCGGCTGGCTGGCCCGGGAACGCTGGGGCGTGCCGCACGTGCACACCGCGCACACCCTGGCCAAGGTGAAGAACCGGTTCATCGCCGCCGGTGACCGTCCGGAACCCAAGGCCCGGGTGATCGGTGAGGAACAGGTGATCGCCGAGTCGGACCGTCTGGTGGCGAACACCCGGTTCGAGGCACAGGACCTGATCACCTACTACGGCGCCGACCCGGACCGGGTCAGCGTGGTGCAGCCCGGCGTCGACCTGGAACGGTTCCGGCCCGGCCCCGCGGACCGGGCCCGGTTCGGTCTGCCCGCCGACGGCACGGTGATCGCCTTCGTCGGCCGGATCCAGCCGCTCAAGGCGCCCGACGTGCTGATCGCCGCCCTCGCCGAGATGAAGGCGGCCGGCGACGAGGACGTGACCCTGGTGATCTGCGGCGGTCCCAGCGGCAGCGGCCTGGACCGGCCGTCCGCGCTGATCGAACTGGCCGGCACACTCGGGGTCGCCGACTCGGTGGTGTTCCTGCCCCCGCAGACCGGCGCCGGGCTGGCCGCCCTCTACCGGACCGCCGACCTGGTCGCGGTGCCGTCCTACAACGAGTCGTTCGGGCTGGTGGCGCTGGAGGCGCAGGCCTGCGGCACGCCGGTGGTGGCGGCCGCCGTCGGCGGTCTGGTCACCGCGGTCCGCGACGGGATCAGCGGTGTCCTGGTCGACGGGCACGAACCGGCCGCGTGGGCGCGGGTGCTGTCCGAGTTGCTCGCCGCGCCCGGCCGCCGGCGCCGGCTGTCGGCCGGAGCGGCCGCCCACGCGAGCAGGTTCTCCTGGGACCGGACCGCCGATGACCTCCTGCGGGTCTACCGTGACGCGGTGACCGAGCACCGGGCGCTGATCGCGGCGCGAGTGGAGAGGGCGGCGTGCGGATGGTGACCGACCTGATCGAGAGCGTCCTGACCGAGCGGGAACTCGAGTGGGAGTCCACCGGGGACGGTGCGTACGTGGTGTCGCTCCCCGGCACCCACAAACTGAAGACGGCCTGCAACCTGATCGTCGGCCGGCATGCGCTGCGGATCGAGGCGTTCGTGATGCGCCGGCCGGACGAGCGGCACGAGGAGCTGTGGGCCTGGCTGCTGCGCCGCAACGCCCGGATGTACGGCGTCGCGTTCTCCATCGACGCGGCCGGTGACGTCTACCTGACCGGCCGGGTCTCGCTGAAGGGCCTGGACGCCGACGAACTGGACCGTCTGCTCGGGTCGGTCCTGACGTACGCGGACGAGTCGTTCGACCCGATGCTGGAGATCGGTTTCGGTTCGTCGATCCGCCGCGAATGGGACTGGCGCCTCAAACGCGGCGAATCGACGGCCAACCTGCAGGCCTTCAAGCACCTGATGGCGGATCCGGACAAGCCCTAACGCTTGTACGTCCGGGTGGCCGTGTACTTCACGTTGCCCGCCTTGTCGTATGCCCGGAGCCGCACGGTGAACTTCTTGCCGTACTTCTTCGGGTTCACCGTGAACGCGTAACCGGCCTTGCTGTCGGTCTTGACCACCTTGCCGTTGACCAGCAGCTGAACCTTGGCGATGCCGTAGGTGTCGGTCGCCTTGGCGGTGACCGTGAATGCCTTCTTGACCGTCGCCTTGTTCTTCGGCGCCTTGCTGATCGACACCGTGGGCGCCTTGTTGTCCACGGTCAGCGACCGCTTCAGCACCGTCACGTTGCCGGCCGCGTCGGTGGCCCGCCAACCGAGCGTGTACTTGCCGTTCGGCAGGTCCCGGCTGTCGACGGTGACCGTCCGTGCGGTGCCCTGGCCGTATCCCCAGCTCTGTTTCGCGCTGTCCAGGGTGGCCGTGTAGTTGCTCAGCGGGCTTGCGTCCCGATATCCGCTGAGGGTGACCGTGAACGTGCCACGGACCGCAGCACCGGCGCTGGCCCCTCCGGTGATCACCGGCTTGTCGTTGTCGACGGTGACCGTGCGGTTCAGAGTCGTCACGTTGCCGGTGGTGTCCCGGACCCGGACCGTCATCGGTGTGCGCCCGTTGGCGACCTTCGCTTTCCAGCGCAGGTCGAGGGTGCCCTCGGTGGGCGAGTCCCGGCTGTCGACGACTTTGCCGCCGACGATCAGCTCGGAGCCGCCGAACGAGTTGAGATTGTCGGTGGCGTCGACGGTGAGGGTGCCGCCCTGCCCGATGTATCCGTCCCGCACCGGGAAACGGACGGTCAGGCCGGTCGGTGCCTTGTTGTCCACGACGATGGTGCGTGAGGTCGTGGTGGAACCGCCGGCGCCGGTGGCGATCGTGGTCAGCGTGGTGACGCCGTCGTAGCCGGTGGTGTCCCAGTCGACGGCCCACGGCGCCTCGGTGTCGGTCCCGACGTCGGTCCCGTTCGCCTGGAGCCGGATGCTGCCGACGTCGGAGAGGTCGGCGCCGGAGGAACCCTCGAAGGTCACCCGGGTGATGCCGTGGACATAGAAGTTCTCGGTGAACGCGTGCACCCTCGGCACCGCGGCGTGCGCGGGCGAGGTGGTGAGAAGAGTGGCGGCCAGGGTGGCCGCGGTGACGAATCCGGTCGTCCGGAGTGCGAGAGCCAAGACATCCCCCAATATCACTGCGACCGCAGCCTATAGCAGACGTTCTGAGGCTCCGATGTGGATCATCGTGAACCGGTGCGGGCCGGGGTGTGAACACGAGGTGAAGTGGCCTGTTGCGCAAGCCGTCTAGTCTACTGAGGACGGTCCGAGGTTTGGTTTCCCGGAGATCGGGCATCCCTCGCTATTCCCGTCGATCGGTAAGTGTGGTTATTTGCTCCATCCGGGGAGCCCGGACGAGTGATTGGCGCATCCTCCGATCGGTTGGATGTTGGGGAATGTGACGGTTGAGACAGATGTCGACACGAAATCGGGTTGTGAGGCTTGACGGCCCCAACTAGCGTGGTCGATGGACGCCGAACCGTCAGTTCGGGGAACGGGTGGATCAGCAATGGTCGCCGCGGATCGGCGTTTGGGGACGGGTGGCATGAGCCGTTGGGGGACGGCGCGACCCGAGACCGGCGGTTAGTGCGGGCGGCGCCTATGGGGATGGGTGCCGCCCGCCGCCGCCGGCGCTTTCATTTCTGAACCATCTTCACGCGTGAGTCGATCGAATGGCTCACGCGTTTTCTGTTGTTGGTCTTCGTGGGTTCTGCCCGTTTGTGTGTGTCCGCCGTCAGTTCGCGCGAGACGAAAGGACGGTTTGCGAGGTCCGAGGCGCGTTTTGGCATAACGTCCGATCTGTTCCGTTGCCGGGGTCGCGGGGTCGATCAAGAACTCTTTCTCTCGGCCGCGACACCGGCCTCCGCGAGGTCGTCGGCCGCGCGGAGCATCGCCGCGTTCCGCTGTTCGGACCGGCGGGCACGGGCCGGGCCGGCCAGCAGATGACCCACGGCGGCCAGGGCGCACAACGCGAACGAGCCCACCCACAGCACCACGTCGCCGCCGTGTTGCAGGATCGCCCCGCCCAGCACCGGGGCCAGGGCACTGCCCAGCTGCCAGGCCAGCGAGTTCAGCCCCTGGTAACGCCCCCGGAGCGCCGACGGGGACAGCATCGCGACGGTGGTGGCGTTGCTCGGGGACTGCAGCATCTCGCCCAGGGTCCAGACGACCACGGTCAGGCCGTACACGATGGGGGTCTCGGCGAGGGCGACCAGCCCGAAGCCGGCGCCGATGAGCAGGGTGGCCACCGCCAGCACCCGGGAGCTGTCGCGGCCCTGGATCAGCCGCGGCACGAACAACTGGCCCGCCACGATCAGGACGCCGTTGACCGCGATCACCGTGCCGTAGGTGGAGGCGGTCAGGCCGTCGGCGAGCATGCTCAGCGGCAGCATGGACAGGTGTTGCATGACGACCAGCACCGACATGAAGGTCAGCACCAGGTAGACCAGGAAGACCCGGTCCTTGAGCGCGGCGCCGAGGCCACCGTGCGGCACCGCGGGACCGGCCGTGCGGGACCGGACCGGTTGCGTCTCGGCCAGGAACATCGCCGTGATGATCGCGGTGACCGCCGTGGTGGTCGCGTCGACGACGAACAGCAACGTGTAGTCGAGGGTGGCGGCGAACCCGGCGATCACCGCGGCCAGTGCGAACCCCAGGTTGATCGCCCAGTAGTTCAGCGAGAACGCCCGGACCCGGTCGTGGTCGGGCACCACGTCGACGAGCATCGCCGAGATCGCCGGGCGGGCCGCCTCGGCCACCAGGCCCAGCAGGAACGTGACGACGGCGATCTGCGCATAGGTGTGCGCGAAACCGAGCGCCAGCATCAGCGCGGACGCGCCGAACTGGGCGGTCAGCATGGTCGGCCGGCGGCCCCAGCGGTCGGCGAGCACCCCGCCGGCCATCGTGCCGAGCGCACCGCCCGCACCGTAGAGGCCCACCACCAGGCCGGCCTGGCTTTGCGTGAAGTGCCGGTCGACGGTGAGGTAGATGCTCAGGAACAGCACCACGAACGAGCCGAGCCGGTTGATCAGCGTGCCCACCCAGAGGAACCAGAACTGCCGCGGCAGCCCACCGGCCGTCTGCTGTAACCACGCCCGCACGCGAAACCCCCGGTAAGTGATGATCAGTGCTGATTCCCCTTACAACCTAGGCGGTGGCGCAACCGGGTTTCCATGTGGCGGCGGCCACGTGCCGGGTGGCCCGTACAGCGTGACCGGCCACGAGGGAAGATGTGGTCATGACTGGAACCCTGGTGCTGCTGCGGCACGGCAACAGCGAGTGGAATGCCAAGAACCTCTTCACCGGCTGGGTCGACGTGGACCTCGACGCCAAGGGTGAGGACGAGGCCCGCCGCGGCGGTGAGCTCCTCAAGGAGCAGAACGTGCTCCCCGACGTGGTGCACACCAGCCTGCTCCGCCGCGCGATCCGGACGAGCGAGATCGCCCTGCACATCACCGACCGCCACTGGATCCCGGTGAAGCGCTCCTGGCGCCTCAACGAGCGTCACTACGGCGCCCTGCAGGGCAAGGACAAGAAGCAGACCCTGGAGACGTACGGCGAGGAGCAGTTCATGCTCTGGCGCCGGTCGTACGACGTCCCGCCGCCCCCCATCGAGGACGGCTCCGAGTTCTCCCAGGCCGGCGACGCCCGGTACGCCGGTCTCGCCCCGGAGATCCTGCCGAAGGCCGAGTGCCTGAAGGACGTGCTCGAGCGGGCCCTGCCCTACTGGTACGACGCGATCGTCCCGGACCTGCGGGCCGGCAAGACGGTGCTGGTCGCCGCGCACGGCAACTCGCTGCGCGCGATCGTGAAGCACCTGGACGGGATCTCCGACGACGCGATCGCCAAGCTGAACATCCCGACCGGCATCCCGCTGCGCTACGACCTCGACCTGGACCTGCGCCCGGTCACCAAGGGCGGCACCTACCTCGACCCGAAGGCCGCCGAGGAGGCCGCCGCGGCCGTGGCGAACCAGGGGCGCTGACCTTTCCGCTTCGGCGGGACGACGAGGGCCGGGACACCCCCGTGGTGTCCCGGCCCTCGTCGGTTCGGAGTCAGTCCTCCTGCGCGCCCACCTGCTCACCGGTGATCAGGTAGATCAGGTGCTCGCCGATGTTGACGGCGTGGTCGGCGTACCGCTCGTAGAAGCGGCCGAGCAGCGCGCCGTCGATCGCGGTCTCCGCGCCGTACGGCCAGTCGTCCGCCAGCATGATCTTGAAGAGGTCGCGTTCGAGGTCGTCGATCGCGTCGTCGTCGGTCTCCAGGGTGGCGGCGACCGCCACGTCGGGAGCGCCCAGCAGCTCGGTGATCTTCTCGGCCATCCGGTCGGCGACCTCGGCCATCCCCTTGAACGTCGGCCGCAACTCGGCCGGCACCGCGGGCGACGGGTGACGCCGCGACGCCGTCTTCGCCACGTGCTCGGCCAGGTCGCCCATCCGCTCCAGGTCCGCCCCGATGTGCAGAGCGGTGATCACCCGGCGCAGGTCGGAGGCCACCGGCGCCTGGCGCGCGATGGTGTCCGCCACCTTCAGCTCCACCTGGTCGAACAGCTTGTCGACCTCGGAGTCGCGCTCCATCACCGCCTGCGCGGCCTCGAGGTCCGCGGTCAGCAGCGCGGACGTCGCCTTGCGCAACGCGGCACGCACCGCCTCGGACATGGTCACCAGCAGGCGGCTCACCTCGATCAGGTCCGCCTGGTACTCCTCGCGCATGTTTGTGATCCCGGTGTTCGGGGCCGGCCCGATTAGCCGGTGCCGGCCGGTGTGTGCTGCTCACGCTATGGGCGCCCCACGGCGCGAACATGAACAGCGGTGAACGACGCCGGGCGCAGTGGTGAACATTATTCGACGCGCGCCCGATTCGTACCTTTGGTCCTGTAGCTCAGGTAAACAATGACCCTACGATCGCAGCGTGGAGTGGGAATACGCCGTAGGCATGGTCACTGCCGCGCTCGCCATCGGGGCGGGTGCCGGCCTGACCTTTGCGCGGTTCCGCGGTACGGGCGGAACCGCCCGGACCGGGTCGCTGGAGGGGAGAACCGCCATCGAACCGGACGACGATCGCCCGGGAGGCAAGAACAGCCTCAAAGGTCTCGGCCGAAAAAGCCTGGACTCGCTGCGGGTGGGAGTCGTCGTCCTCGACGCCGACGACTACCCCGTACTGGTGAATCCGGCAGCCCGAGCCATGGGCCTGCTCCGGTCCGGCGGGGCGCCGGGCACCATCGCCGCCCATCCCATCCTGCGCACCCTCGCCGGCCAGGTCCGCCGCACCGGCGTCCGCCGCGAGGTCGAACTCGACCTGCCCCGCGGCCGGGCCGGGAACGCGCACGCACCCCTCGGCCTGCACCTGCGGGCCGTCGCGATCAGCGCCACCCACGTGGCCGTCGAAGCCGCCGACGTCACCGAGGCCCACCGCCTCGCCCGCGTCCGCCGCGACTTCGTCGCGAACGTCAGCCACGAACTCAAGACCCCGATCGGGGCGCTCCAACTCCTCGCCGAGGCACTGCTCGACGCCACCCAACTCCCCGACTCGGCCCCCGAGGCCCAGTCCGAGGACCTGATCGCCGCCCGCCGTTTCGCCGAGCGCATCCACCACGAGTCGGCCCGGATGGGACGCCTCGTCACCGAACTGCTCGAACTGAGCCGGCTGCAGGGCGCCGAACCGTTGCCCGACCCCGAACCGGTCTCCCTCGACTGGGTGATCGCCGAAGTCATCGACCGCACCCGGACCACCTCCTCGGCCAAGAGCATCGAGGTCGTCTACGACGGGCCCAAGGGCGCGACCGTCTACGGCAGCGACAGCCAGATCGCGACCGCCGTCACCAACCTCGTCGAGAACGCCATCGCGTACTCCGGCGAGGACACCAAGGTCTCACTGGCCCTGCGACAGAGCGAGGACTGGATCGAGATCGACGTCGCCGACCAGGGCATCGGCATCGGTCCCCAGGACGTCGAACGCGTCTTCGAACGCTTCTACCGGGCCGACCAGGCCCGCTCCCGTGCCACCGGCGGCACCGGCCTCGGCCTGGCCATCGTCAAACACATCGCCACCAACCACGGCGGCCGCGTCGACGTCACCAGCGAACTCGGCGACGGATCTACGTTCACCCTGCGCCTACCGGCGCGTCCCCCGGAAGCCCCCTCGTCGTCACCGACGACGATTGAGATCGAGTCCGGTGTGGCCGGGCGCTGACCCGGCCACCGACGACGGAAGGAACTTCATTGGCCCGCGTGCTCGTGGTCGAGGACGAGGAGTCGTTCTCCGACGCCCTGTCGTACATGCTGCGTAAAGAAGGATTCGAGGTATCGGTCGCTGCGACCGGCACGTCGGCACTCACGCAGTTCGACCGGACCGGTGCCGACATCGTGCTGCTCGACCTCATGCTGCCGGAGATGTCCGGCACCGAGGTGTGCCGCCAGCTACGGCAGCGCTCCGCCGTCCCGATCATCATGGTCACCGCCCGCGACAGCGAGATCGACAAGGTGGTGGGCCTGGAGATCGGGGCCGACGACTACGTCACCAAGCCGTACTCGCCCCGGGAACTCGTCGCCCGCATCCGTGCCGTCCTGCGCCGCCAGGGCACCGAGGCTGCCGAGGTCACCACGCCGACGCTCGCCGCCGGCCCGGTCCGGATGGACGTGGAACGGCACGTCGTGACGGTCGACGGGTCCGGCGTCCAGCTGCCGCTGAAGGAGTTCGAGCTGCTCGAACTGCTGCTGCGCAACGCCGGCCGGGTCCTCACCCGCGGCCAGCTGATCGACCGCGTCTGGGGAGCCGACTACGTCGGTGACACGAAGACCCTGGACGTCCACGTGAAGCGCCTGCGCTCCAAGGTCGAGCCCGAACCGTCCGCGCCGCGCTACATCGTCACCGTTCGTGGGCTTGGGTACAAGTTCGAGCCCTGACATTTTATGACATTTACGGTATTGAGCAGGCTCGCACCTCGGTGCGGGCCTGCTGTGTGTCGGCTTCGGAGCGGGCGCTCGGCGGGTCTTTTGTGGACGCCCGCTACGTTTGCCGGGTGTTGTCGATGAGGGTGTCCGCTGCGGGTCTGTTGCTGGTGATGTTCGCCCTGACCGGGTGCACCGAGGCCATGGAGGAGAAGGCGGCGCCGGTGCCGAGTGGCGACGCCGCCGGGGTGGAGGAGCCGGCGGCCGATCTGTCGACCGCCGCGGTGCCGTCGGCGGAGCTGTGCGCGTTCCTGGAGTCGGAGGTGCTGCCGGTGAGCCGGCAGCCGGGGGCGACGGCGCAGGTGGTGATCGCGATCTCGGCGTTCTACACCGAGCGGGACGCGGTCGTGGACGCCGAGATGCTGGAGGCGCAGAGCCGGCAGGAGTGCCCGGAGGTGCGGTCGGAGATCCTGCGCGCCCTGGACGCCGACTCTTTCACGAACCTCTGAGGGTGCGCCGTGGGGCGCGCCGGGGCTGTTCGGCGGCGGCGGTGGCCGGGTGGATCGCGATCAGGCCGGATTTCAGCCGGGCCGCGCAGAGCTCGGCGAGTCTCGTGTACGCCGCGACGCCCACCAGTTCGGTCAGTTCCGGGGCGTAGGTGACGTACATCGGGTCGGCTCCCACGTGTGCCTCCGGTGACGACGTGCACCACCAGGCGAGGTCGTGGCCGCCCGCTCCCCAGCCGCGCCGGTCGAACTCGGCGAGCGTGGAGAGCAGGATCTTCGTGCCGTCGGGGCGGGTGACCCAGTCCTGTTCGCGGCGGACCGGGAGCTGCCAGCACACGTCGGGTTTGTACTTGAGCGGGTGGACGCCGTCGCGCAGTGCCTGGGCGTGCAGGGCGCAGCCGCCCCCGCCGGGGAAGCCCGCGTCGTTGAGGAAGACGCAGGGCCCGTCCTCGGACCGGGTAGCGGTCCGGCGGGCCGGTTTGGTGCCGTCGACGCTGTCCATCTCGGTGTAGTTCTTGAAGCCGCGGCGGTAGTGCTGCCAGGTCTGCGGGGTGAGCTTGGCGGCGGCGGACCGGACCCGGTTCTCGTCGTCGGAGTCGGTGAAGAAGGCGCCGTGCGAGCAGCAGCCGTCCTGGGCGCGACCGGGGACGATGCCGTGGCAGGCGGATCCGAAGACGCAGGTCCAGCGGGAGAGCAGCCAGGTCAGGTCGGCGCGGATCAGGTGCTGTTCGTCGTCGGGGTCGAGGAACTCGATCCATTCCCGAGGGAAGTCGAGGGCGACCTCCGGGGTGGGTTGCTTGCCGCTCATCGGCCTGAGCCTACGCGGTCTGGTGGATCATGACCGTTTAGAGCTGATATATCCCAGCGGGAGCGGCGCGGCTACGCTTGGCGGTGTGAGTTCCCGCGTACCCGTGCTTCTCTCCAGCTCTTCGGTCTTCCCGGAGCCGACGGCGGCGGCGTTCGAGATGGCGGCCACGGTCGGCTATGACGGTCTCGAGGTCATGGTGTGGACCGACGCCGTCAGCCAGGACGCCGGGGCCCTGCGAGGGCTGTCCGATCATTACGGTGTGCCGGTGTTGTCGGTGCACGCCCCCTGCCTGCTGGTGACCCAGCGGGTGTGGAGCTCCGATCCGTGGGAGCGGCTCTATAAGGCCGCCCAGCTGGCCGAGACGCTCGGCGCGCCGACGGTGGTGGTGCACCCGCCGTTCAGCTGGCAGCGCGACTACGCCCGCAACTTCGCCGAGGGTCTGGCGAAAGTGCAGGGGCGGCACCCGCACCTGACCTTCGCGGTGGAGAACATGTTCCCGGTGAAGATGGCCGGACGCTGGTTCGTGCCGTACACGCCGGGCTGGGATCCCACGGAGACGGGCTTCGACGCGTACACGCTGGATCTGTCGCACTGCGCGGCGTCGCGCATCGACGCCCTGGAGATGGCCGACCGGATGGGTGCCGGCCTCAAGCACGTGCACCTGGGTGACGGCACCGGCGAGGGCCGGGACGAGCACCTGGTGCCGGGGCGCGGCAACCAGCCGTGTGCCGAGCTGCTGCAGTCGCTGGCGGGCCGGGGCTTCACCGGGTCGGTGGCGCTGGAGGTCGCCACGCGTAAGGCCGCGAGCCGTGAGGTCCGTGAGGCCGATCTGCGTGAGTCGCTGGAGTTCGCCCGTAAACACCTGACCCCGGCGGAGACGGCGATCACCCAGGGCTGAGCCCGTCGCGGCGCGACGGGGCGATGGACGACGCGAGGGCCGGCGCGGCGGCGATCAGGCGGGAGCGAGCGCGGTGGCCGCCCGCTTACGGGCCCGGTGCGCGGCGACGTGCGACCGGGTGGCGCAGCGTTCGCTGCAGAACCGCCGGCAGTTGTTCGACGACGTGTCGAGGTAGACATTGCCGCAGCGTTCGTCGGCGCAGATGCCGAAACGGGCGCTGCCGTACTCGCAGAGCCACACGGACAGTCCCCAGACCGCCCCGGCCAGGAATTCGGCGCTGACCGTCGAGCCGCGGCTGGTGACGTGCATGTGCCAGTCGCCGGCGTCGTGCCCGGAGATGCGCGGCTGGACCGGGTTGGCGTCCAGCAGACCGTTGAGTTCGTGGACCGCCTCGGCGTCCCGGCCGGAGGTGCCGAGCTCGAACACCTCGCGGAGCCGGCGTTGGGCGCGGCGGAAGGCGGCGAGGTCCTTCTCGACGACCTCGTCGCGCATGTAGGCCTGTTCGTCGGAGAACAGGGCACGCAAACCGGCGAGATCGTCCAGGCCGGCGTTGACGAGGTCGACCGCCGTCCGGGCGTACGCATCGAAGTTCACCCGACAACGGTAGCCGCACCCGGCTCGCTGGGACACGTATGTGGTGCCCGGGACGTGCGAATCCTGTGCCGCAGCCGGGTTCGGTGACAGGTCCGGGCGATACGCTCGGCCCATGCTCCGATCCCTCTTTCGCGCCGCTGCCGGGTCCTCCCGGCTTGAGCGGCTGGTCGAGTCCGCGCCGGTCAGCAAGGATGTCGTGCGGCGCTTCATCGCCGGCCGCAGTGCCGAGGAGGCGCTGGTGGCGAGCCGGGCGCTGGTCGACGACGGCCTGGTCGTCAGCCTCGATCTGCTGGGTGAGGACACCCGCACGATCGAGCAGGCGGTGACGGCCCGCGACGACTATCTGGGCACGCTGGGCCGGGTGCGGGACGCGGGTCTGTCGTCGGTGGTCGAGGTGAGCGTCAAACTCTCGGCTCTGGGGCAGAGGATCGACGAGAAGCTGGCGTACGAGCACGCGCGCGCGATCTGTGCCGCGGCCGAGGAGGCCGGCACCGCGGTGACTTTGGACGCCGAGGAGCACGGTTCGACGGACGCGACCCTGGAGACGTTGCTGGAACTGCGTAAGGACTTCCCGGCGACCGGCGCGGTGCTGCAGGCCTATCTGCGCCGTACCGAGGGGGACTGCCGGGAGTTGTCGGCGGCGGGTTCCCGGGTGCGGTTGTGCAAGGGCTCCTATGCCGAGCCGGAGTCGGTGGCGTTCCAGTCGTCGCTGGACGTGGACAAGTCGTTCGTGCGTTGCCTGAACATCCTGATGTCGGGGGAGGGCTACCCGATGGTGGCGACCCACGACGCCCGGCTGATCGCGATCGCCGAGGACCGGGCCCGTTGGTTCGACCGGTCGACCGGGGAGTTCGAGTTCCAGCTGATGTACGGGGTGCGCCCGGAGGAGCAGACGCGGCTGGCCGCGGGCGGCAACACGGTGCGGGTCTACCTGCCGTACGGCGAGCACTGGTATGCGTACCTGGTTCGCCGGCTGGCCGACCGTCCGGCGAATGTGGGCTTCGCGGCCCGGGCGATGACCTCCAAAAAGTAACCCAATCGGGCGAAAGGGCCACAGATCCGGCGTGTCGGCCTTGACTTTTTGTGGGCATTTCACGGAACGTATCGCGTTGGTCACAGCTGTATCGATACCGTTCTGATGACACGCACGTCGTCGCCGCGGCGCCGGAAACCCTCCATCCCGCGGCGGTTCGTGGCTGGGAAAGGAACGGTGCGACGCGATGACGGGTCCAGCCCCGACCGAGGAACGACTCTCCGAGGTCCGGTTCCTGACGGTTGCCGAGGTGGCCGCGCTCATGCGGGTCTCCAAGATGACCGTCTACCGGCTCGTGCACGGCGGTGACCTCACCGCTGTACGGGTCGGACGTTCGTTCCGGGTGCCCGAGCATGCGGTACACGAGTATCTGCGCGGAGCGTTCTCGCAAACCGCCTGAGGGCGCCCGCGGCGGGGTCGTGTTGGTACGCCACGACCGGGCCGGTACGCTGGTCCAGTTGGCTCCTGGATTCATGTGTGCCGTCCCCGTCCTCGGACGAGTGGCGCCGCTTCCGGGTGCCGTCCAGTTCGGTTCCGGCCGCGCCTTCGGGTGCCCGGTTCCTTCCGACATGGTTTCGAGAGGCTTTCGTATGGGCTCCGTGGTCAAGAAGCGCCGCAAGCGTATGGCGAAGAAGAAGCACCGCAAGCTGCTGCGCAAGACCCGCGTCCAGCGTCGCCGTCTCGGCAAGTGACGGCAGGCCGGACGCCTCGTCCGGCCTGAGGATCGCAACGTTCGACCGGACGGTCGCAAGGCATCGAAAGGTGCACCCGTGGTGACCTCACCGCCCAGCGTCGTCGTGGTCACCGGAGTGAGCCGTTTCCTCGGCGCTCGGGTGGCTGCACGGCTGGCTGCCGATCCTCGCATCGACCGTGTCGTCGGTCTGGATCCGCATGACCCCCCACCGGGCCTTCTCGGCCTGCTGGACGGGGTGGAACGGATCCGGGCCGACGCGCGTGCGGCGACCGAGGCCATCGCCGAGCTCGGTGCCGAAGCGGTCGTGCACATGGCTGTCACCAGCGTGCCCGATGTGCGGCACGGTGGCCGGGCGGCGATGAAGGAACAGAACGTCATCGGCACGATGCAGGTGCTCGCGGCCGCCCAGGGTGCGCCGCGTCTGCGCAAGCTGGTGGTGCGTTCCTCCACCGCGGCCTACGGCGCCTCGTTCCGCGATCCCGCCGTCTTCACCGAGGACACCGAGCCGCGCGCTGTGCCGCGTGGCCCGTTCGCCCGGGACATCCTCGACATCGAGGGTTACGTCCGCGGGTTCCGTCGTCGTCGACCCGAGGTCGCGGCGACCGTGCTGCGGTTCGCACCGATGATCAGCTCGACCGCGACGACGTCGCTGACCCGCTACTTCGTGCAGCCCGTCGTGCCCACCGTGGTGGGCCGTGACGCCCGGCTGCAGTTCGTGCACGTCGACGACGCGCTCGAGGTGCTGCACCGGTCGGTGACCGAGGACCACCCGGGCACCTTCAACGTGGCCGGCTCCGGGGTGCTGATGCTCTCCCAGGCGGTGCGCCGGTCCGGCCGGATCGCCCTGCCGCTTCCGGAGTCCGCCCTCTCCACCGGTGCCGCCCTGCTGCGCCACCTGGGTGTCGAGCAGATCGGCCTGGACCAGATCGACCTGTTCGTGCACGGCCGGGTGGTGGACACCCGCCGGCTGGTCGAGGAGTTCGGTTTCACGCCGCGGACCACCACCGCGGCCTTCGAGGAGTTCATCCAGGCGCACGCCGACGGCTCCACGCTCAGCGCGGACCGGCTGGTCGCCGCCGAACGGGCCATCCTGGACGGGATCCGGAAGGTGCGCGCGGCCGCAGAGACCTCCCCGGCGGGACAGGACGCATCGTGAGTCAGGACGAGTTCCGCCGCGACATGCTGCCCGGCCACGCCGATTTCACGCTTCCGGGACCGGCTCCGGCGCAGCGCGTCAACGGCCGCCGCCCGATCCCGGAGAAACCCGAGGCGCCGCCGGTCGCCGCCGAGGACCCGGACGTCTGGGACCGGCGTGTCGCCCGCGGCCTGTCCTTCATCCGGCGCCGGCTGGCCGGCAACTACCGGGTGGACGACTTCGGGTTCGACCCGGAGCTGACCGACACGGTCTTCCACCCCATGCTCAAGATCCTCTATCGGGACTGGTTCCGCACCGAGGTGTTCGGTGTGGAGCACCTGCCGCTCGAGGGCGGCGGCCTGGTCGTCGGCAACCACTCCGGCACGATCGCGCTGGACGCCCTGATGCTCACCGTCGCCCTGCGCGACAAGCACCCGGGCAACCGGCATCTGCGGCTGCTCGGCGCCGACCTGGTCTTCCGGCTGCCGCTGCTCAGCGAACTGGCCCGGGCGGCCGGCGCGACCGTGGCCTGCAACCCGGACGCGGAACGCCTGATGACCGAGAACCAGCTGGTCGGCGTCTTCCCCGAGGGCTTCAAGGGGATCGGCAAGAAGTTCTCCGAGCGCTACAAGCTGCAGCGCTTCGGCCGGGGCGGGTTCGTCTCGGCGGCGCTGCGCACCGGCACCCCGATCGTGCCGGTGGCCATCGTCGGCGCCGAGGAGATCTATCCGATCCTCGCCGACCTGAAGCCGCTGGCCCGTCTGCTCGGCATCCCCTACTTCCCGGTGACCCCGACCTTCCCGCACTTCGGTCCGCTGGGCCTGGTGCCGCTGCCGAGCAAGTGGCTGATCCAGTTCTGCCCGCCGATTCCGACCGCGCATCTGACCGAGTTCGCCGACGACCCGCTGGTCGTCTACAACCTCGCCGATCAGGTCCGCGAGACGATCCAGGCGAGCCTGCACGAGCTGTTGGAGAAGCGGCCGGATCCGTTCGGTCCCTAACGGATCGACGCAACTTGCTCGGGTCGCCCGGATCGACCGTCCTATAGTGACGATTGAGGGGCGGCCCCGTAGTCGAATACGACTACGGCACCGCCCCTCGCCATGCTGTGGACCGGGAAACCGTGCCGGGAACCGGAACCAGGCCGAGGACCGGAACCAGGCCGAGGACCGGAACCAGGCCGAGACCAAGAGCCGGGCTGAGAACCAGCAGCCAGGCTGAGAACCAGAACCCGGAAGCCGGGCCCCGGACCTAGAACAGGTCGTCGAGCAGCCCGCCCAGCACCCCGCCGTTGCTCTTCTCGGCCGGTTCCTCGTACGCCGGAGGCGTGGTCGGAACCGTCGTCGCCGTCGGCGGCACCGTGGTCACGGTCGCCTTGCCGGTGGTCGGGCGCACGTCCGGGCGGTCCGTGTCCGTCCCGGTGCCGACCGTCCCGTCGGTGTCGTCCGGTGTCGTCACGTCACCGGAGGCGTCCGGATCCGCGCCGGCCCCGGTGCGTACCGGCTTCGGCGTGGGGCTCTTGCCCTCGGTGGCCGGACGCTGCTGCGTCTTGCCGGTGCCCGAGGAACCCTTCGCCGAGCCGGAACCGGTCGCCGGGCCGCCGGCACAGTCGTGCAGTTTCGGGCCGAGCTGATCGGAACCGTTCGACTCGGGCTTGTCGCAGCTCAGGCCGATCCGCAGTGCCTCGGTCCGCTCGCCGACCTGCTCCAGCAGTTCGAGGGAGGTGACCGCCCGTTCCCGGTTGACCGGGGCGAGCCGTTCCAGGGCCGGGCCGAACGCCTTGCGCTGGTTGTCGACGAAACCGTCGAGCGTGATCAGCGGTTTGACGTCCCGGTGCGCCACGGACGACGTGGTCAGCAGGCGTACGCCCTTGCGGGTGTCCGCGTCCATGTCGTCGAGCACCCCGGTGAACTGCGGGGCGTCACCGGCCATGGCCAGCGCCTCGGTCAGCCGGGTCCGGGCGAAGTCGAGTGAGAGCTGACCCCGGGTCACGTCGGAGCCGGCGATCGCCAGCTGGGCACGTTCGGTGGAGCGCTTGACGCCGTAGAGGGCGTCGCCCGGGGACGCGCTCTCGCTTGCCGCGGAGATCCCGGAGACGGCCATCGCGCCGGCGGCCACGCCGATCACGATCGCTCCCCGGGCCCGGATCCGCCGGCCGAACAGCGGTCGGCGGGCGCCGGTGGTGAAGTCGGCGCTCGGATCCGGATCGAGCACGGCGGTCTGGCCGATGCCCTCCCGTTCGGCGGCCGCGACCAGCATGGACCGCAGGCCGACGCGGAACTCCGCATCGACCGAGGCCCCGGGCCGGGTCGCGGTGAGGCGGTTGCCGATGGCGACCAGCCGGTCGAGCTCCTCGTCGGCTGGGCCACGGGTGTGGTGCCGGCGGGCGCCGTGGGCGTCGTCGATCAGTTCCGCGAAGCGCTCGGCGCGCCGCGAGCTCGGAAAGGCGAACTTCACCGTGGGCACCTCCCCTCGCTCGTGAATGTCTCGCCGGCCAGCGGGCCGGTGTCGGCGACAGAGCGGTACGGGACGGCCCGTCGCATCCGGACAAACGCGCGACACGCGGCCCCGGTTACGGGTGCCGGAGGGTGCCATCGGGTATCGGAGATCGACATCCGAGAGCCCCGGATCAAGACTGGAACCCTTCCGGTAGGAGCCGGTTGAGCGCCCGGACCGCCCGGTACTGCAGGGCTTTGATCGCACCTTCGTTCTTGCCCATGGTCTGGGCGGTCTCGGCGACCGAGAATCCCTGCAGGAATCGCAGCACGATGCACTCCTGCTGTTCCGGGTTGAGCTGCTTGACCGCGGTGAGCAGGGCGACGTTGGTGATGTGGTCGACGACCGCCGATTCCGGGCTGCCCTCCGGCCCGCGGTCCTCACGGTCGGCGTCGAGCACGTCGCCGGTGGTGACCTCGAGGCGGTACCGGCCGGACTTGAAGTGGTCGGCGACCAGGTTGCGGGCGATGGTCACCAGCCAGGCGCCCAGGTCGCGGCCCTGCCAGGTGAAGCTGCCGATGCGCTTGAGCGCCCGCAGGAAGGTGTCCGAGGTGAGGTCCTCGGCGAGCTGCCGGTTGCCTACCCGGAAGTAGACGAACCGGAAGACCGTGTCGACGTACCGGTCGTAGATCAGGCCGAACGCCTCGGAGTCGCCGCCCTGGGCCCGTTCGACCAGCGCCCACACCTCGGCGGCCGCGTCGGACGGGTCGGGGCGTGCCGGGTGTTTGGGCGGTGCCGACTCGGTGGGTGGCCCGGTGGTGCTCTGCGTCGGCAGGACCACGGTGTGGTCGCCGGCGGCTGCGGTCTCCGGCTCGCCCACGTTCGAGCGCTGGCCCGCGGTGGGCTGAGCCGGGGTGCGGGGGCCGCTGCCCCGGCCCCCGCCGAACTTGCCGTTGCCACTGCTGTTGGGCGAGGCGACGGCGGGTGGAGCGTTGGGTGGCCGGCGGCTGCCGGCCTGTTTGGGGCTGTCTCCGCGGATGGTGTTCACGATCATTCCGTCGAAGGACTCACGCAGGCCGTTCAGGCTCTCCGGGAGTGCGAGCCGTCGTTGGTACGGGTCTCCCGCGTACGCATGAGTCACTTCGCCTCCTCAACCCGGCGGGCCTCCAACGACCGCGAATCCGTCCCGCCAGACGTGGATTCACTGAAATTCGGTGCGGCATGTGGCACAGCGGCCTCCTCGGGATGAGGGTGGTCACTCACAACAAAAGGGGTGGGGCAACCCGCTGAATCGCCGGTTGACCTCACCCTTTGGTGTGGATTCTGTTACGCAGACCGGAAGTATCACCGACTTTGGACACGTTGAGTCGCACACCGTGTGCGCTCCGAGTAAAGCCGCGTAAGTGACCAAAAGAGGCGCGCGGATCCTCCCGTCACCCTCACCGAGACCGCATGGTCGCGATCGGACGCCCTGTCCGGCGTCCCGGCCGGGTGTGCTCTGTGCCAGACTCGGGCCTCGTGGAGGAAGTGGAGGAACCCGCCCGCGATCCCGTCGCCGAGGCCGCCGCCCGTCGTCCCGGCCAGACCGCGCTGATCAGCGATGATGCCGTCGTGACCTGGTCCGAGCTGGACGCGATGGTCACCGCCGCGGCGCACTGGACAGCGGCGCGCACCGATCCCGGTGACCGGGTCGCCATCGTGCTCGGTAACTCGGTGACGTTCGCTGCGGTCTATTTCGGTGTGTTGCGCGCCGGCCGTGTCGCGGTGCCGGTCAACCCCGGCTACACGGCCGACGAGCGCGGGCACATCCTCACCGACTCGGGTGCGGCACTCGTTGTCGGACCTGATCAGAATCCGACGGCTCACGGCGTACCCGGAGAAATGCCGGTGGTTCGCGGCGGAGATCTCGCGGTCCTGTTCTACACCTCGGGCACGAGCGGGCGCCCGAAGGGCGCGATGCTCACCCACGCCGCGCTCGCCGCCAACCACGACCAGCTCGACCGGATCGACCCACCGGTGATCGGCCCGGACGACGTGGTGCTGCTGGCGGTGCCCTTCTTCCACGCCTACGGGCTGAACACCGGCCTCGGCTCGGTGGCCCGGCACGCGGCGACCGGCGTGCTCGCCGAACGCTTCGACGCGGCCGCCTCGCTGGAACTGGTCGCCCGGCACGGGGTGACCGTCACGGTCGGCGTCCCGGGGATGTACCAGGCCTGGACCCAGTCACCGGAATCGGACACGGCGGCGCTGCGCGGCGTGCGCACCGCGGTCTGCGGCGCGGCTCCGCTGCCGGCCGGGGTCGCGGCGCGGTTCCGGCAGCGGACCGGCCGGCCGATCCTGATCGGGTACGGCCTGACCGAGACCGCCCCGGTGCTGACCACGACCGCGGTCAGCGACCGGGACAAGAGCGACTCGATCGGCCGACCGCTGCCCGGTGTCGAGCTGATCCTGCGGGCCGGCGGCGGCACCGTGTTGTGGCGGGACGGCACCGCCGCGATCGAGGAGGACGTGGCGGGCTCGGCCGGCACCGACCCGGGCGAGATCGTGGTCCGCGGCCCGAACCTGTTCTCCGGGTACTGGCCGGACGGCCGGGACGGTCCCGGCCCGGACGGCTGGTGGGCGACAGGCGACATCGCGTACGCCGACGCCGACGGCGACCTGGTGCTGGTCGACCGGATCGGCGAGCTGATCCTGGTGCACGGTTTCAACGTCTACCCGGCCGAGATCGAGCGTGTCCTCGACGCGCATCCGGGGGTGGCCGCGTCGGCCGTGGTCGGCGTCCCTGATCCGCGGACCGGTCAGCGGCCGTACGCCTACGTGGTGCCCGCGGGTGATCCGCCGCCCGGCGTGGCCGAGTTGCAGGCGCACTGTGCGGCCCGGCTGGCCCGGTTCAAGCTGCCCGGCGTGGAGCTGGTGGCCGAGCTGCCGCGGTCGCCGATCGGAAAAGTTCGCAAGAGGGAGCTCTGAATGTCCCGTCTCACCCTGATCAGTCGTGTCGGCTGTCACCTGTGCGAGGTGGCCGAGCAGACGCTGGACCGGATCGCCCCGGGCCAGTACACCAAGATCGACGTGGACTCGTCGGTCGAGCTGGAGCGCGACTACGGCGACCGGGTCCCGGTGCTGCTGCTCGACGGCAAGGAGCACGGCTACTGGCGGATCGAGGAGGAGCGGCTGCTGCGGGATTTGGCTCGACAACCGGGTGAACCCCGGCTGTAGGTTGGCTCCCCGTGACGTCTAAGCACCTGGTCTGGGACTGGAACGGGACCCTCCTCGACGATCTTCACCTGGTGGTCTCCGCGACCAACCAGGCCTTCACCTCGGTCGGCGGGCGGCTCGTCGACGCCGACGAGCACCGGCGGGCCTTCCGTCGCCCGGTGGCCGACTTCTACGCCGAGATGCTCGGCCGCGCGGTCGAGCAGGACGAGTTCGGCCGGTTGGACACGATCTTCCACGAGGCGTACCGGCTGGGCCTGACCGACATCGTGCTGGCCGCCGACGCCATGGAGGCGATCCGCAGCTGGCCGGGCAGCCAGTCGCTGCTGTCCATGTGGTTCCACGAGGAGTTGGTCCCGGCCGTCGAGACGTACGGTCTGACCGGTGTCTTCACCCGGATCGACGGGCTGCGGGCCGAACTGGGCGGCGGTCTGAAGGCCGGGCACCTGGCGCGGCACCTGAGCGAGCTCGGTGTGCCCGGCGACCGGGTGGTGCTGATCGGTGACTCCATCGACGACGCCGAGGCTGCCGAGTCGGTCGGCGGAACGGCGGTTCTCTACACGGGCGGGTTCACCGACCCCACCCGGCTGCGTAATTCGGGCCGTCCGGTCGCCGACACGCTGGTGGACGCGGTAAAGATGGCCATGTCACTCTGAGTCAGGTGGCCCTGGCGGCCTCGGAGCGGTAATACTCGACGAGGTCGGCTCGACTAACACAGTCGGGTCGATCTTGTCCAATTGTCCCGACAAGATCGCGATTTGTGCACGCCTTCACAAGCGCCTACTCTGTGACTCCGACGAGCCCCGCTACCACAGCCGCCCCACGAGGCTTCCACCGGTATCGCACAGACAGGGCTCACCGCAGGTCCGCCTCGTCGGCACGGAGTCAGATGAGTCAGCAGCGTCACGGAAGCACGCCCGGCGAAGCCGGTGGCGTCCCGGCTTTCCCGGATCTGCCGGAGGCGACCATCGCGCGGCTGCCCGAATATCTGCGCGCCCTTCACCACCTGGCCGAGACCGGGGCCGAGACCGTCTCCAGCGAGGGCCTCGCGGCCGCCGCCGGGGTCAACTCGGCGAAGCTCCGCAAGGATCTCTCGCACCTCGGTTCCTACGGCACCCGCGGCGTCGGCTACGACGTCGCCCTGCTCGTCGCCCAGATCGAGTTCATCCTCGGCCTGGACGAGAACAGGGCCGTCTGCCTGGTCGGCGTCGGCAACCTCGGGCACGCCCTGGCCGGTTACGCCGGGTTCGCCAGCCGCGGGTTCCGGGTCGTCGCGCTCTTCGACGCCGACCCGAACAAGGTCGGCGAGCAGATCAACGGGCTGAACGTGCAGCACATCGACGACCTGCGGCGGGTCGCCGCCGAGGAGTCGATCACGATCGGCGTGATAGCGACTCCACCGGGCACCGCCCAGATGGTCGCCGACGCCCTGGTCGCGGCCGGTGTGACCAGCATCCTGAACTTCGCGCCCGGCGTGCTGTCGGTGCCCGCGAACGTCGACGTCCGTAAGGTGGATCTCGCCATCGAGCTGCAGATCCTCTCGTTCCATGAGCACCGCAAGGCGTCTCTGACATCGCTACCCGGTGGCCGGTCCGCCGCGGCGGACAACCAGGAGGCGGTCGGTTCGTGAACCTGCTCAGCATCGGTGCCTCGTACCGCACCGCAGACGTGGCCGTCCTGGAACGGCTGACCATTCCCGAACCCGACGTGGCGGGACTGCTGCAGCGACTGCTCGCCCAGCCCTACGTGGGGGAGGCCGTCGTCGTCTCCACCTGCAACCGGGTGGAGATCTACGCGGCGGTCAGCGGGTTCCACGGCGGGCTCGGCGACATCTGCAACGTGCTCTCCGACCACTCCGGCATCCCCGCCGCCGACCTGGCCGCCCACCTCTACGTGCACTACGGCGAGGCGGCCGTGCGCCACTCGTTCCGGGTGTCGTCCGGCCTCGACTCGATGGTCGTCGGTGAGGCGCAGATCCTCGGGCAGCTGCGCGACGCGTACCACGTGGCCACCGAGGTCGACTCGGCCGGCCGGCTGCTGCACGAGCTGATGCAGCAGACCCTGCGTGTCGGCAAGCGGGCGCACGCCGAGACCGGCATCGACAAGGCCGGGCAGAGCGTCGTCACCGCCGCCCTGGACGTCGCCGCCGACCACCTCGGCGGCGACCTGACCGGACGTCCCGCGCTGGTCATCGGCGCGGGCGCGATGGGCTCGCTGTCGGTGGCGACCCTGACCCGGACCGGCGTCGGCCCGCTGCGCATCACCAACCGCAGCCTGGAGCGCGCCGACCGGCTCGCCGAGGCGTACGGCGCGACCGCCTTCCCGATCGACGAGCTGGTCCAGGCGCTCGGCGAGGTGGACATCGTGGTCAGCGCGACCGCCTCCACCGAGCCGGTGCTGACCCGTGAGCGCCTGACCGCCGCGCTGGCCGCCCGCACCTCCACCGACCCGCTCGTCGTGCTCGACCTGGCGGTGCCGCGCGACGTCGCGCCGGGCGCCGCCGACCTGCCCGGACTCGTCGTCGTCGACATCGACAGCCTGGCCACCAGCCGGCGTGCCCTGCCGGCGGCCGCGGAGACCGCCGCCGTCGAGCAGATCGTCGCCGGTGAGGTGGACAACTTCCTCGGCTGGCTGCGCGGTGCTGAGATCGCGCCCACAGTGGCGGCCCTCCGGACCCGTGCCGATGAGGTCGTCTCTGCCGAGATGCGCAAGTTGATCTCCCGGCGTCCGGAATTCACCGAGGAGCAGCGGGGCGACGTTTCCCGTACCCTGCACCGGGTCGTCCAGCAGCTGCTGCACTCGCCGACCGTGCGGGTCCGGCAGCTGGCCGCCGAACCCGGCGGCGACCAGTACGCGGCCCTGCTCCGTGAACTGTTCGACCTGGACGTGCCGTTGGCCACCCAGGCGGACGCCGTGCCCGAGATCGGAGGCAAAGCATGACCCGCCCGCTGCGTCTCGGCACCCGTGCCAGTGCCCTCGCGCTCACCCAGTCCCAGATGGTCGCCGACGCGCTGACCGCCGCCACCGGCCGTCCGGTCGAACTGGTGCGCATCGTCACCAAGGGCGACCGCTCCTCGGCGCCGGTCGCCCAGCTCGGGGTCGGCGTGTTCGTCTCCGCCCTGCGTGACGCCCTGGTGTCCCAGGAGATCGACTTCGCGGTGCACTCCTACAAGGACCTGCCCTCGGCGGGACATCCGGGGCTGTACATCGCCGCGATCCCGCGCCGTGAGGACCCGCGTGACGCCCTGATCGCCCGGGACGGTTTGACGCTCACCGAGCTCCCGCCCGGCGCCCGGATCGGGACCGGAGCGGTGCGCCGTATCGCGCAATTGCATGCCTTGGGCCTAGAGTTGCAGGTCACGCCGATTCGGGGGAACGTCGACACGCGGATCGCACGGGTGCTCGGCCCCGAGGCCGACCTCGATGCGGTCGTCCTCGCCCGAGCCGGAGTGGCCCGCCTCGGCCGATCCACCGAGATCACCGAGACGATCGACCCGATGCTCATGCTTCCCGCACCCGCTCAGGGCGCGCTGGCGGTGGAGTGCCGGGCCGACGACGCCGACCTGGTCGAGCTGCTGGCCGCACTCGACCATGCACCGACCCGCGCCGCGGTCCACGCGGAGCGGTCGATGCTCGCCACGCTGGAGGCCGGGTGCAACGCGCCGGTCGCGGCATACGCCGAGGTTGCCGAGGGCGACAACGGTGACGAGATTTACCTGCGCGGTGCGGTGATCAGCCCGGATGGGGTTCGAGCCATCCGGCTGTCGCGTACCGGAACGCCCGCCGGCGCGGCGGAGATCGGCAAGGCCCTTGCCATCGATCTCCTCGACGCCGGAGCCGATACCCTGATGGGGAGCACAGAATGACCACCCGCACCGCCCGTAAGCCAGCCGGACGCATCGCGTTCATCGGCGCCGGACCCGGCGACCCGGAGCTGCTGACCCGCCGCGCATATGCGGCGCTGACCGATGCCGACCAGGTGGTCTACGACCGCGGCGTGCCCGAATCCCTGCTCAGCGCGATCCGCTCCGACGCCAAGGCGGACGCCCAGTTCAGCCCGGCCGAGGGCGCGCCCGGCGATGTCGCCAAGGTGCTGCTCTCCGCCGCCAAGTCCGGCCTCTCCGCCGTGCACCTGGTGTCCGGTGACCCGTTCGGCCACGAGTCGGTGGTCAAGGAGGTGCAGGCGGTCGCGCGGACCGCGGTGCACTTCGAGGTCATCCCGGGCATCGGCCAGGCCGAGGGCGTCGCCGCCTACGCGGGTGTGCCGCTGCCCGGCGTGCGCATCTCCGCCGACGTGGACGACGTCACGAACCTGGACTTCGACGCGCTCGCCACGGCCGCCCAGAAGGGGTCGTTCGCGGTCGCCGTGGACGCCGGCGACCTGGCCGCCGTCCGTGACGGCCTGATGGCCGCGGGCGTCGAGCCGGGTGTCCCGGTCGCGGTGACCGGCGACGGCACCGGCGAGACGCAGTACACCACCACCTCGACCGTGGACAGCTTCGTCGCCGCGGCACTCGGCTTCACCGGCCGTGTCGTGCTCACCGTCGGTTCGGACGTCGCCGAGCGCGACAACCTGAGCTGGTGGGAGAACCGCCCGCTGTACGGCTGGAAGGTCCTCGTCCCGCGGACCAAGGAGCAGGCCGGCGCGATGAGCGCCCGGCTGCGTGCCTACGGCGCCATCCCGTGTGAGGTGCCGACCATCGCGGTCGAGCCGCCGCGGACCCCGGCGCAGATGGAACGCGCGGTCAAGGGCCTCGTCGACGGCCGCTACGCCTGGGTGATCTTCACCTCGGTGAACGCGGTCCGCGCGGTCTGGGAGAAGTTCGGCGAGCACGGTCTGGACGCCCGGCACTTCGGTGGCGTCAAGATCGCCTGTATCGGTGAGGCCACCGCCGAGGCGGTCCGCGCCTTCGGCATCCAGCCCGAGCTGATCCCGGCCGGTGAGCAGTCCAGCGACGGTCTGCTGGCCGAGTTCTCGCCGCACGACGAGATCCTCGACCCGGTCGGCCGGGTGCTGCTGCCGCGCGCCGACATCGCGACCGAGACCCTGGCGGCCGGCCTCATCGAGCGTGGCTGGGAGGTGGACGACGTCACGGCGTACCGGACGGTCCGTGCCGCCCCGCCGCCCGCCGAGATCCGCGACGCGATCAAGTCGGGCGGGTTCGACGCGGTGCTCTTCACCTCGTCCTCCACGGTCCGCAACCTGGTCGGCATCGCCGGCAAGCCGCACGCCCGTACGGTCGTCGCGGTGATCGGTCCGAAGACGGCGGAGACCGCGGTCGAGTTCGGCCTGCGGGTCGACTCCCAGCCGCAGAACGCCTCGGTGCCCGACCTGGTCGAGGCACTCGCCGAATACGCCCTGGAGCTGCGCGAGAAGCTGGCCGCGATGCCGGCCAAGCAGCGCCGCGGCTCGAAGGTGCAGGGGCCGACGGCTCTCCGCTTCCGCTGATGATCCTCTGAAACGCGCCGGCAGGAATGCCGGCGCGTTTCTCGTTGAAGGAGTGTCGATGTCCTTCCCCGACATCCGCCCGCGCCGCCTCCGGCGCACCCCCGCGATCCGCCGCCTCGTCGCGGAGACCCGCCTCGACCCGGCCGAGCTGGTCCTGCCGTTCTTCGTCCGCGAGGGCATCAGCGAGCCGCGACCGATCAGCTCGATGCCCGGCGTCGTCCAGCACACCCGTGAGTCGCTGCTCAAGGCCGCCCACGAGGCGGTCGAGGCCGGCGTCGGCGGCCTGATGCTCTACGGCGTGCCGGACCCGGCCGCCAAGGACGAGACCGGTTCGGCCGGTCTCGACCCGGACGGCATCCTCAACGCGGGCATCCGTGACCTCAAGGCCGAGCTGGGCGACAGCACGGTCATCATGAGCGACCTCTGCCTGGACGAGTTCACCTCGCACGGCCACTGCGGTGTGCTGGCCGCGGACGGTTCCGTCGACAACGACGCGACCCTGAAGCTCTATGCCGAGATGGCGGTCGTGCAGGCCGAGGCGGGCGCCCACATGGTCGGCGCCTCCGGGATGATGGACGGTCAGATCGGGGTGGCCCGCAAAGCCCTCGACGCGGCCGGCCACCAGGACGTCTCGATCCTGGCGTACTCCGCGAAGTACGCGGGCGCCTTCTACGGCCCGTTCCGCGAGGCCGTCGGTTCGGCGCTGCAGGGCGACCGCCGCCAGTACCAGCAGGACCCGCCGAACGTCCACGAGGCCCTGCGTGAGGTCGACCTCGACGTGGCCGAGGGTGCCGACATCGTGATGGTCAAACCGGCTCTGCCGTACCTGGACATCATCGCCGCGGTCCGTGAGCGCGTGAACGTGCCGGTCGCCGCCTATCAGGTCTCCGGCGAATACGCGATGATCGAGGCGGCCGCGGCCAACGGCTGGATCGACCGCGAGCGCGCCATCCTCGAGTCGCTGACGTCGATCAAGCGGGCCGGCGCCCAGATCACGCTCACCTACTGGGCCACCGAAGTAGCCAAGATCCTTTCTTAGGGTACGCGTGACCCGACGCTGATCCGGTCCACCCGCGACCGCGCCGCCCTGTTCCCGGTCGTAGCGCGGTCGCCGGACCGGATCACCGGGTCGCGGGCGCGTCGCGTACCCGATGCCCTGCCGAAGGCCGTCGAAGGGCGATGTGTCGTCCTCTGCGTGTGATCTCCACGGTGACCGTTATGGTGTTGGGCGTGCAGGCAGTTCCATGATTCACCTTCCCCTGGTCCGGCAGGGACCGCTCAAGGCGCTCGCGGCGCGGCTGGCGATGGCCTGCGCCCTCGTCCTGGCGACGGTCAGCATCATCTACGCCGACCGGGCCGGTTACCGGGACGTCAACGAGGACGGCCTGACACTCCTCGACTGCTTCTACTACGCGGTCGTCACCCTCTCCACCACCGGCTACGGCGACATCACCCCGGTGACACCGAGCGCCCGCCTGGTGAACGTCCTGCTGATCACCCCGGCTCGGGTGCTCTTCCTGATCATCCTGGTCGGCACCACGCTGGAGGTGCTGACCGACCAGTACCGCAAAGGCCTGCGGGTCAGCCGGTGGAGGCGAAAGTTGAAGGACCACGTCATCATCTGCGGCTACGGCACCAAGGGCCGGGCCGCGGTCGCCGCACTGCTGGAGACGGGCTACGACAAGTCGCGCATCGTCATCGTGGAGAACCGCGAGGCGGGCATCCGGCAGGCCACCGCCGGCGGATTCGTGGTGATCGAGGGCGACGCCACCCGGTCGGCGGTGCTCAACGAGGCGGACGTCAAGAACTGCAAGTCCGTGATCATCGCGACCGACCGGGACGAGGCGTCGGTGCTGATCACGCTGACCGTGCGGCAGCTGACCGCCGGCCAGGTGCGGATCATCGCGGCGGTCCGCGAACAGGAGAACGCCGCACTGCTCAAGCAGAGCGGCGCCCACCACGTGATCGTGTCGTCCTCCACGGCGGGCCGGCTGCTCGGCCTGACCACCACCGCCCCGCCACTGATCGACGTGGTGGAGGACCTGCTCACCCCGGGCCAGGGCATGGCGCTCGCGATGCGGTCGGCCGAGCGGGCCGAGGTGGGACGCAACCCGCGGGAACTGGTCACACTGGTGGTGGCGCTGATCCGCCGGGGCAAGGTGCTGCCGCTGGGTGGTGAGCACGCGGTCACCATCGAGACCGGTGACCTGCTGGTCTACATCCGCGACGAGGAGAGCGCTCCGGCCGGGGTGTCCGTCTAGCCTTTTCAGCGGGCTGTCCGGGTTCGCGGCCGGTCGTCCGGACTCTCAGCGGGCTATCTGGGCGAATCGGACCGCTCCGTCGGCGAGGTCCGGGTGGTCGACCGCCAGCGCCAGCGCCACGATCCGGTCGAACCCCAGGCCGGCGCCGTCGGCGTACGCCGCATCGAAGGCCATGTCCCCGAGGGCCGCCCGCAGGCACGTCTGCTGCGCCGACCAGAAACCACCGAACGTGTCGGTCCGCCGCGCCCCGCGCGCCGCCTCCGCCCCGCCGAACAGCACCGTAGCCGTCACCGGATCCCCGCCCAGCGCACACCGCACCGCGATGGCCGCGACCGCGTCCGCAGCCGCACCCCGGAACCCGTGCCGCAGCCGGGACCGCAACGCGACCACCAGATGATCGTGGGCGGCGATCAGATCACCACGGCGCAACGCAACCATGCCGAGTAGCCAGTCCACCGCGCGCCGCCCCCGATCCTGCGGATGCCCGGCCTCCAGCTGCCGGGCCGCGCCGAGCAGATCGGCCGCCTCCCGCAGGGCGTCCCGCCGCCAGAGCAACTCGGCCAGCGCCAGCACGGCCGGCAACGCGGCCGCCGCGACCCCGGCCCGCTCCGCCTGGGCTATCAGCTCCCGGCAGGTGAGCTCGTCGCCGGGCTCCCCGTCCGGCCGGACCCGCCGCGCCACCGCACAACGGATCAGCAGCTCGGGATCACCGGCCCGCCAGGCCGCCTGCTCCGCGCGGTCCAGGTGCCGTTCCCGTTCGGCCCGCTCCTCGGTCAGCCCGGCCTGCACCAGCAACGCCCCGGCCTGCTCGGCGGGCGTCACGTGCACGTCGGAGATCCGCTGGTGCAGCCGGGTGATCAGGGACCGGCCCTCGGTGACACCGTCGTGCTCCCGCCACCACGGGTCCAGCGCGCAGGCCAGGCGCAGACCGGCCCGGACCGCGCCACTGGACACCGCCCAGCGCAGGGCGGCCTGCCACTCGGCGACATACGGCCCCAACTCGGTCAGCGACACCGTGCGGACCTGGTCGTCGGTGTCCACCCCGGCCCGGTCGAGCGTGTCCAGCGACCAGGCCAGGTGCTGGTCGCGGACGGCCGGCTCGTCACCGGACTCGGCGAGCAGGCGCAGCGCATAGGCGCGGACCTGATCGGACATCCGGTACCGCGGACCGGGCACCACCTCGACCAGCGACTTCTCGGCCAACTCGGAGAGCGCGCCGAGCTCGTCCGACCCGCACCACTCCACCGTGGCGAGATCCACCGGGCCGGCGTACACCGCCAGGCGCCGCAGCAGCGCCGCCGCCCGCCGGCCCAGCGTGCGGTAGGACCAGGCGAGATTGTTGGTCAGACTGGCATGCCGGTCCTCCCGCAACGCCACGGTGTCGGCCGGATCCAGGTCGAGGGCGGCGAGCGGATCGTCGAGCCGCCGGGCCAACTGCTCGGCCGGCAACAGCCGCAGCCGGGCCGCGGCCAGCTCGATCGCCAGCGGCGAACCCTCCAACCGGGCGGCGAGCCGGGCCAGCTGCGACTCCCCATCGCCCGGACGCCCGCCCTGCGCGGCCGCGGCACGGTCCCGGAGCAGCGCGAACGCGTCCGCCGGAGCGAGCGACGGCAGACGCCAGACGGTCTCCCCGGGCAGGCCCATCGGCGCCCGGGCGGTGGCCAGAACATCCATCCGCCGGCACCGGCTGAGCAGCCGGTGCGCCAGCGTCGCGGTCAGCCCCGGCGCGGCGTCGCAGGTCTGCAACACCACCAGCATCCGCCGCTCGGCACACTGCTCGATCACGGTGTCGATCACCGGACGGCCCGGCTCCGGGCGTAGACCCAGAGCCGCGACCAGGGCGTGCGGCAGGCCTTTCGCCGCGGCGGCGGCATCGATCGTCCAGACACCACCGGGGTACGCGGGAAGCAGTTGCTCCGCCACCGCGTGGGCCAGCCGCGTCTTACCCGATCCGCCGGGACCCACCACGGTCACCAGACGGTGGTGACCGACCAGCTCGGCCAGTTCGGTCGTCTCGGCCCGCCGCCCGATGAACGGCGTGTGCTCGGCCGGCAGGTTGTGCCGGGGCGCCTCGGCGGTCCGCAACCGCGGGAAGTCGCGATCCAGGCCGGAGGCGACCACCTGGAAGATCCGCTCGTCGTCGTCGAAGCCCCGCAACCGGAACGCGCCGAGATCCTGCAGGTCCACACCGTCCAGGCCGGCGGCACGGGTCACGTATCCGGCGGTCACTGCCTGAGCGGTCGCCTCCGAACAGAGCACCTGCCCGCCATGGGCGGCCGCGGACACCCGGGCGGCCCGGTGGACCTCGGCGCTGGCGTACTCCCGGCCGACCGGCGTCGCATGCCCGGTGTGCAGACCCATGCGGACCCGGGGCATCGCATCGGGCTGCGGCCAGTCGTGCGCGGCAAGCCGGCGCTGCGCCTCGACGCATGCCGCGAGCGCGGCACCGGCATCCGCGAACGCCACGAAGAAGGAGTCACCCTCCGTTAAGAGTTCAACACCATCAAAGTCTGCCAACACAGCGCGTAGCACTGTTCTATGCGCACCGAGCACATCGCGGTAACCCTCACCGAGCATCCGGGCAAGGCGAGTCGAGCCCTCTATGTCGGTGAACATAAAGGTCACCAGACCGCTGGGTAGCTCGTTCCGTCCCGACACGGTGGACCCTCCGCCCCCTTCGTGGAAGTCGTGACTCATGCTGGCGTATCTCTGAGTCACCGCCCATCGTAGAAACGGACGGTAATCATCTGCCCGCCACGGCCGACCCCTTACGGAGGACAACTGATCGTCGGTATCGACGGTGACGTACGGGACTACGCGTCTCGTAACGAAAGAGATCGAACGCGGAAACGCCGCGGACGGGCAAAACCGTCAAGCCGATCAGGTGCACCCGAACGGGGCAACGAATCGACACGGGGTGCCAGGGCGCGCTCACCGGCCGAAGTCGACGCCGATCGTCGGCGGTCACCCGAACGGGATCACGGCGTACGGCACATGATCCCGTTCTCCGGTGTTCCGGGGCCTGGCGGTCGTTCACCGGCTCAGGCGTCGTGCGGTTCCATCGACAGCGTGCCGGTCGTTTCTGATCAGCGTCCGTGGGCCCGCTGCTTCCCGGGGCGCCTGGTTCCCGGCCCCGGGGCGTTCGCTTCCGGCTCCCCGATCAGCAGCCGCAGGAGCCGCCGCAACAGCCTCCACCTCCGCCGCCGGACGGGGCGGACGGGGCGCCCCCGCCACGGCCGGTCACGGCGACAGTGGACAGCAGCTTGACCGTGTCGGCGTGCCCCTCGGGACAGGCGGCCGGCTGACCGGCCTCGCTCATCGGACGGCTGACCTCGAAGGTGGCGCCGCACGCGCGGCACCGGAACTCGTAACGCGGCATCCGACCAGCGTAGGGCCCGTGTCGAGGTCGTTGCGCCGGGAGTCGGCCAGGGCTTGTCCCCGGGCACGTCGAGGAGTGTTCCAGGGCATGTCGACGAGTGCCACGGTCGTGGTGCCGGACCGGTAGGGTCGACGCGTGGCCGAGTCGCGGAAGAAACCACCAGCCGACCAGCCGGCGCTGCGGTCCGCGGCGCCCCGTCAGCGCGAGCCGCTCGACGACGCTGCGCCCGCCGGGGGCGAACCTGACGCCGCCGCGCCTGCTTCGGCTGCGCCCACTTCGGCTGCGCCCGCCGGGGGGAAGGTGTCACCCGCCGATTCGGACAGTTCCGTCGTCGCTGCTGACAGTAGCGGATCCGGCAAGCCCGGGGCGGTGGAGAAGCCGGATGGGAAGCCGGAGACCACCGGAGAGAGTGACCCGCCGGCGTCCCCTTCCGTGAACGAGGCCGGCGCCTCCGGTTCGCAGGCACCCGCCGAGAAGGCGGCTTCCCTCGAGAAGACGGCCCCTTCCGCGAAGGCTGTTCCTTCCGATCCCACGAAGGGTGCCTCTTCCGAGGGTGCGAAGGCTCTCTCTTCCGGGGATGGGAAGAAGCCTGACGACGTCAAGAAGCCTGACGACGTCAAGAAGGCCGATGGCGACACGAAGGTCGACGGGGGCGAGGCAGGCGACAAGGCTGGTGCGGCGACGAAGGTCGAGACCCGGCGACTCCGGCCGTTGCGTGCTGTCGGGCGGGCCGGGCGGGCGACCTACGACTGGACGCGACGGCCCGCCGGCCGCGTGATCGTGCCCGGCGTGCTGGTGGCGGCGCTGGTCGCGTTCGCCGCGACGTCCGGCGCCTATCTGGTGCCGAAGGCCCTCGAGGTCACCCCCTCGCCCAGTTCCACCCCGCTGTTCGGGTCCGCCCCGGCCGTACCGGAAGCCTCCGCGGGCCTGCCCGTCGGCGCCGGAACACTGGCTCCCTCGATCGGCGTTGTTCCGGGCGTGACCGCCACACTTCCGGGCGCCACTCTTCCCGGGGCCACGGTGCCCGGTACCGGCACGACCGGCGGACGACCGGCCGACGCCCTGGACAGTTGGGCGCGCGAGATCGGCACCCGGGTGGGCATCCCGGTGGTGGCTGTTCAGGCTTATGGGTACGCCGAGCTGGTGACCGCCAAGACCACCCCGGCCTGCCGGTTGAGCTGGACCACGCTAGCGGCACTCGGGAAGATCGAGTCGTCGCACGGCAGCCACAACAACGCGGTGCTCGGGGTGGACGGCAAGTCCACGCCACCGATCTACGGTCTGCCGCTGGACGGTCAGGGCGGGCGGCAGATGATCCGGGACACCGATCAGGGCACGCTCGACGGCGACACCACGTACGACCGGGCCATCGGGCCGATGCAGTTCATCCCGTCCACGTGGAAACAGTTCGCGATCGACGCCGACAACGACGGCACGGCCGATCCGCACGACATCGACGACGCGGCGCTGACCGCGGCGGCCTACCTCTGCACCGGCGGGCGGGACATGTCCAAGCCCGACTCGTGGTGGGACGCGATCCTGTCCTACAACGCCGTCCGTCAGTACGCCCAGGACGTCTACGCCGCCGCCGAGGATTACGGGGCCCGCAGTCTGGCGTGACGAGGTGAACGGCAAATGCGACACCACGTTGGTGCCGAGCTCGCCGTTGATCGGGTCGGCACAGCCCAGCGTGACGAGGTGACCGGCAAACACGACCCAGGGTGATCATAGGCGTACTTTTGCGTGGTCAGCACTTCCCTGAAGGTCGGATCAACGGCACGATGGACGAGTGAGGGTGCGTGAATGGGATCCCCGCTCCGCGTCCGCGGCCGAGATCCACTCGCTCGTGGAGTTGGTGAACGCGGTCCTGGCGGCTGACCTCCCCGACGATCCACCCTGGCGTGACGTGCAGGTCCGGGACTATCTGGCCGAAACCATGCCGGGCGAACGCCGGATCACCTGGATCGCCGAGGACGACCGTCTGCCCGAGGGCGAGGGGCAGATCTTCGCCCATGTGAACATTCTGCTCATCGGTGACATCGGTGTCCTCGAAGTGGTGGTTCGCCCAGAGTTGCGCCGTCGCGGGTTGGGCCGTCAGCTGGTGGCGATGGCCGCCCGCCGCGCCTACCTGGAGGGTTTCTCCTCGATCGGGGTGGAGGCGATCGGCAACACCCCGGCGATCGGGTTCTACGAGTCGCTGGGCTTCGAGCGGGAGTATGTGGAGACCCGCAGTGTGCTCAGCCTGGACGCGGTCGACTGGCACGCGCTGCAGACGATGGCCGGGGGGATCAGCCCCGGCTACCGGGTCGAATACCACCCTGGTGGTCCGCCGGATCCACTGCTGGAGGCGTACGCGCAGGCCAAGACCGAAGCCCAGCGCGACGACGACGACCTCGACCTGCAGCCCCGTTCGTCGGACCCGCAGCGTCTGCGGGAGTCACTGGACACCCTGCACAAGCGGGGGCTGAAGCCGTACATCGTGCTGGCCATCCACGAGGCGACCGGTGCCGTCGCGGGGCTGACCGAGGTGGTCGTTCCCGCCCAGCATCCCGAGCGCGCCGACCAGTACGACACGATCGTGGTCCGGGAACACCGCGGCTACGGCATCGACCGGGCGATCAAGGCCCGCATGCTGTTCGAGTTGCGGGCCGCCGAGCCGGGGCTGCATCAGGTCCAGACCTGGAACGCCCAGCACAACGAGTCGATGCTGAAGGTCAACGCGGAGCTGGGCTATCAGTCCGACCGGGACTGGTTCGAGTACATCGTCGACGTCTCCCAGCTGGTCCAGTCCTTGGAACCCCGAGACTGAGGAACGAGCGCACGGGGGCGTCGGAGCTGAGACGTGGCCGGTCCGAGGGTCGGGCGATTGATCAACACGGTGCCGTGGGCGACGAGCCGGCAACAGCCGCCACTGCGACGGCGACCGGATGGCCGCCGCCCCGGATGGCCGTCGCCCCGGTCGGGAGTCGCCCCGCATGCCGTCAGCCGTCGTTCACGGCCGCCACACGGAGGTAGAGCCGTCTGCGGCCGTCGTTCTGCGGCCGCCCCATGTGTCGGCGCCGTTCAGCCATTCGCGGCCTCCTCGGGGCCGTCGCCGAGATCAGAAGAGGTCGAGTGGCGTTCCGGCCACCCCGGTCGTCGGCCACGGTCCGCCCGCGAGTCGAAAGCGACCGTGGGCGGCGGCTGGGTGTCCCTGAGCCGTTGCTGACGGCTGGGTTCCGTCTTCTCGGGTAGCCGTGGTTGACGGCTCGGCCGGCTCGGCCGTCGGCTGTGGCTCATCTGCGAGTCGAAATCGACCACAGCAGACGGCCGAGCAACCCGAGCCGTCGGCCGTGGCTGATTCCCGACTCCTAGGCAGCCGTGGCCGACGGCTCGGAGCTGCCCGGACCGTCTGCTGTGGTCGTTTCGGCTCGTAGGCGGCCCGCAGGCGGACCACAGGCGGACCGCGGGCGGCTCGTAGGCGGACCGCAGACGGGATCGCAGGCGGACCGCAGGCGGACCGCAGACGGACCGCAGACGGACCGCGGGCGGACCGCAGGCGGACCGTGGTCGACGGCCGGGTCGGCAGTGGTGGCCACCTCAGCGCACCTCGGCCGTTTGCCGCAGCGTGGAGCCGCACCCAAGATCAACTTAAGCTGAGTGGCGTCGACCGTCGCGGAGCTGTGGGCGGCACGCGTGACGGTCGAATGCGACCGTCACGGCTGACCGAAACTGATTAGTGAACCCGTGGGGGTCTCGCCGCGCATCGGACCGGAACTGCGGCAAGCGGGTGACCCATGCAGACGCGGGCGGTCAGGTGGGGGCGGTCCGGATCGCCGGGGACGGGGTAGGTCGTACCCCCGGAAGAAGCGTGAGACGAACCGCCTGGGCCCAGAGGAACGGGGTGTGGTTCAGAGGATCGTCCACGTGTCCCCGGCGTGCAGGAGTTCGGTGAACATCTCCCCGGGCGTCCCGGTCGCCTGCGCCCGCGCGTCGAGCACCTGCTTGCGGACGATCTCGTCGTAGGACGGCCGCTGCACGGAACGGAACACGCCGATCGGTGTCGTGCCCAGGTCGGAGCCGGACAGGCGGGTGAGGGCGAACGCGTAGGCCGGATCGTCGACCGTCGCGTCGTGCACGATCGGGGTGCCGCCCTCCTGGACCTGAAGACCGAAACCACCCTCCGGGTGGACCACCGAGTAACGGTTGTCGGGACCGAAAACGATCGGGGCATCCTGTTCCAGGCGGATCAGGTGCTCGTCGCGGGTGGACGGGTCCTTCACCAGGTCGAAGGCGCCGTCGTTGAAGATGTTGCAGTTCTGGTAGATCTCGACGAACGCGGAGCCCTCATGGGCGGCCGCCGCGCGCAGCACCGCCTGCAGATGCTTGCGGTCGGAGTCGATGGTCCGGGCGACGAAGCTCGCCTCGGCGCCGAGCGCCAGCGAGAGCGGGTTGAAGGGTGAGTCGGCCGAGCCCGCCGGTGTCGACTTGGTGATCTTGCCGAGTTCGGAGGTGGGGGAGTACTGGCCCTTGGTGAGGCCGTAGATCCGGTTGTTGAAGAGCAGGATCTTCAGGTTCACATTGCGGCGCAGGGCGTGGATCAGGTGGTTGCCGCCGATGGAGAGGGCGTCGCCGTCGCCGGTGACGACCCAGACCGACAGGTCGGGCCGGGAGGCGCTCAGGCCGGTGGCGATGGCCGGGGCGCGGCCGTGGATCGAATGCATCCCGTAGGTGTTCATGTAGTACGGGAAGCGTGACGAGCAGCCGATGCCGGAGACGAAGACGATGTTCTCCCGCGGGATGCCCAGCTCGGGCATGAAGCCCTGCACGGCGGCGAGGATCGCGTAGTCGCCGCAGCCGGGGCACCAGCGGACCTCCTGGTCGGACTTGAAGTCCTTGGAGCTGAGTTTCACGGTGACCGGGTCAGCCATTCTTCACCACGTCCTCGAGCATGTTCTCCAGCGTCGCGGCGGTGAACGGCAGGCCGCTGACCTGGTTGAAGGGCACCACGTCGATCAGGTGTCTCGCCCGGATCACCGCGGCGAGCTGTCCGAGGTTCATCTCCGGGACGACGACCTTGTCGTAGCCCGCGAGCACCTCGCCGAGGTTGGCGGGCAGCGGCGCGAGGTGCCGCAGGTGGGCCTGGGCGATGGTGAGCCCGCGCTGGCGCAGCGCCCGGCAGGCCGCCCCGATCGGCCCGTAGGTCGAACCCCAGCCCAGGACCAGCACCCGGGCCGCCTCGGAGGGATCCTCGACGTCCACGTCCGGCACCGGGATCGCCTCGATCCGGGCCGCCCGGGTCCGGACCATGAACTCGTGGTTCGCCGGGTCGTAGGAGATGTCGCCGGTCTTGTCGGCCTTCTCCAGGCCGCCGATGCGGTGTTCTAGTCCGGGTGTGCCGGGGACCGCCCAGGGCCGGGCCATCGTCTCCGGGTCGCGCAGGTAGGGCAGGAACCGGCCGTCCGGCGCGTTGGGCTCGGCGGCGAACGTGACGGTGAGGTCGGGCAGTTCGTCGACGGCCGGCAGCAGCCACGGCTCGGACCCGTTGGCCACGTAGTTGTCGGACAGCAGGATGACCGGGGTGCGGTAGGTGAGCGCGATCCGGGCCGCCTCGATCGCCGCGTGGAAGCAGTCGGACGGCGACCGCGGGGCGATCACCGCGAGCGGCGCCTCGCCGTGCCGGCCGAACAGGGCCAGGTTGAGGTCGGCCTGCTCGGTCTTGGTGGGCATGCCGGTGGACGGTCCGGCCCGCTGCACGTCCACGATCACCAGCGGCAGCTCCAGGGCGATGGCCAGCGAGATCGTCTCGCTCTTGAGCGCCACGCCGGGGCCGGAGGTGGTGGTGACGCCGAGCGCCCCGCCGTACGCCGCCCCGAGCGCCGCCCCCACCGCGGCGATCTCGTCCTCGGCCTGCATGGTGGTCACGCCGAAGCGCTTGTGCTTGGAGAGCTCGTGCAGGATGTCCGACGCCGGGGTGATCGGGTAGGCGCCGAGGAAGAGCGGCAGCCCGGAGCGCACCGCGGCGGCGACCAGTCCGAGCGACAGGGCCTGGTTGCCGGTGATGTTGCGATAGGTGCCGGGCGGCATCTTGGCCGGTTTGACCTCGTAGCGGACGGCGAACGCCTCGGTGGTCTCGCCGTAGTTCCAGCCGGCCTGGAACGCGGCCTTGTTCGCGGCGACCAGGTCGGGGCGTTTCACGAACTTGCGTTCCAGGAAGCGCAGCGTGGACTCGAACGGCCGCGAGTACATCCAGCTCAGCAGGCCGAGCGCGAACATGTTCTTGGCGCGTTCGGCGTCCTTCTTGCCCACACCCAGGTCGGCGAGCGCGCCGACGGTCATCGACGTCAACGCGACCGGGTGGACGGCGAACTCGTCGAGCGAGCCGTCCTCCAGCGGGCTGACCGGGTAGCCGACCTTGGCCAGGTTGCGCTTGGTGAACTCGTCGGTGTTCACGATGATGTCGGCGCCGGGCGGCAGTTCGGACAGGTTCGCCTTGAGGGCGGCCGGGTTCATCGCCACCAGCACGTTCGGCGCGTCGCCCGGGGTCAGGATGTCGTAGTCGGCGAAGTGGACCTGGAAGCTGGAGACGCCGGGCAGGGTGCCGGCCGGTGCCCTGATCTCGGCGGGGAAGTTCGGCAGGGTCGAGATGTCGTTGCCGAGCTGTGCGGTCTCCGAGGTGAACCGGTCGCCGGTGAGCTGCATGCCGTCGCCGGAGTCGCCGGCGAATCGGATGACGACCCTGTCCAGTTGTTCGACTCGCTTCGAGGGGGCGGCCACGTCTCAACCTCCAAAACGGCGCGTGCCGACGGATGACGCTTGTCGATGCTACTTCGCGGATCCTCACGGGGTGGCCGCGAACCGTTGCCCACAGTAGTCACACGGTCGAGCGCCATCCAGGCAAAGTCTCGGTTAGGCTCCCCGATCGTGGACGGTTATCTCGGCTCGTACGCCATGCTCGGCCTGGTGATCGCCGCCGGTGTGCTGCTGTTCGTGGCCGCCTTCGGGGCGAACCGGCTGCTCCGGCCGGGGTCCCCGGCGGAACCGGCGGGCAAGCGGATCTCGTACGAGAGTGGCATCGACCCGGTCGGCGGGGACTGGGCACAGGCGCAGATCCGCTATTACGTCTATGCATACCTCTATGTGCTTTTCGCAGTGGAAGCCGTATTTCTCTTCCCCTGGGCGGTGATCTTCGATCGGCCGTCCTTCGGCGGTCCCGCGATCGTCGAGATGGGCGTCTTCGTCGCGGTCCTCGCCCTGGGCATCCTGTACGCCTGGCGGAAACGCATTCTGACCTGGACCTGACGGTCGAGCCTGCGACTGACCGGGTGGCGGGCTCGCCACGGCTGAGCCGACATGTCAACATCGTGCGCATGGGTCAGCTTCTGCTCTTCATTGTCGTGGCTCTCGTCGTCGCGACGATCGTCTTCGGCGTGACCGTCTTGCTGAGCGGGGGCGACCCCGGGCTGACCCCGGTCGAGCCCGACGGCCGGTCGGTGCCGCTGCCCGGCGACCGTCCGCTCGGTGAGGGCGACATCGCCAAGGCTCGGTTCGACACCGTGTGGCGTGGTTACCGGATGAATCAGGTGGATCAGGCGCTGCATCGCGCGGCGTACGACATCGGCTACAAGGGCGAGCTGATCAGCGTGCTCGAGGCCGAGGTCGCCGCGCTGCGGGAGGGCCGCACCGAGGACGCCGAGGTGCTGCGCCGGGCTCGCGAGGCCGCGGTGGCCCCGGGTGTCACGCCCGGCGAGCCGGCCGGCGCCGACGAGGTCGAACCCGCCGGGGCGCCGGAGAAGCCGGTGGAGCCGGTCGCGGACGACCCGGTGGCGGAGACCGCGGGCCTCCCCGCACCGGGCCCGGCCCCGGTGCTCGGCAAGGCACCCGGCAGCGACGAGGAACCGGCGGGACGATGAGTGGCACCGGCCCGGAGGGCAACCCAAGCAACGGTGACGGTCTCGGCGACGCCGGCCGGCCCGGCCACGGCGAGTTCACCGCCACGGTGATCGTGAACGCCCCCGCCGAGAAGGTGTTCGCCGCCTTCCTGGACTGGGAGGCACAGTCCGCGTGGATCCCGTTCACCCGGGTCCGGGTGGTCGAGGGCGATGGCGGTGAGGGCAGCCTGGTGGAGGCGGTCACCGCGCTCGGCCCGGCGGTGCTCCGCGACGAGCTGCGGGTCGTCAAGGTCAACGCGCCGTTCGAGGTGCGGGTCGTGCACTGCGGCAAGGTACTGCGCGGGCCGGGTTCGATGCGGTGCACGGCGATGTCCGGCGACCGGACCCAGGTCGTCCTGCACGAGTGGTTCCACCTGCCGCCCGGTGCGGTCGGCAAGATCGCCTGGCCGGTGCTCTGGCCCGGCTCCAAGATCGGTTTCACCGGCGCGCTGAAGAAGTTCGGCCGCCTCGTGGAGCAGGGCCGGCTGCCGTGACCGACCTGGTGGTGGGCGCCGACGGCCGGGCCCGCTGCTTCTGGGCGGGCAGCGCGCCGGATTACGCGGCCTATCACGACGACGAGTGGGGCCGCCCGCTGCGCGGCGACGACGCGCTGTTCGAGCGCCTCACCCTGGAGGCCTTCCAGTCCGGCCTGGCCTGGATCACCATCCTGCGCAAACGTCCGGCGTTCCGGGCCGCCTTCGACGACTTCGTCATCGCCGAGGTCGCCGGGTACACCGAGGCCGACGCCGCCCGGCTGATGGCCGACGCCGGCATCGTCCGCAACCGGATGAAGATCGACGCGGCGCTGCACAACGCGAAGGTCGCCGCCGATCTCCCGGAGGGCCTCTCCGCGCTGCTGTGGTCCTTCCAGCCCGCCGGGCGGCCGCGTCCGGGTGCCCGGGCCGACGTCCCGGCGGTCACCGCGGAGTCCACCGCGCTCGCCAAGGCGCTCAAGAAACGCGGCTTCAAGTTCGTCGGTCCCACCACCGCGTACGCGTTGATGCAGGCCACCGGCATGGTCGACGATCATCTGGCGGACTGTTGGGTCCCGCCGTCCGAGCGTGCCGCCCCCGCGTGATGAGATGGGAGGCATGGCGCAGTGGTCGGTGATTCTTCCGGACGAGCAGTGGGCGACCGAGCGGTTGTTCCAGCACGAGGTCGTGACGGTGGCGGGTGGGCCGGTGGCGGCCTCCGCGGGTGACGAGGTCCTGATCCTCGCCGAGGACCACGTCGTGGCACTGGCCCGCGTGGAGAAGACCGACGGCGGCGACCTGGTGCTGGGCTATCAGCGCCGGGCCTTCGACTCCCCGGTGCCCGCCGAGGGCCTGATCGCCGACTCCCCGGTCGCCGCGGTCGACGTGGAGATCTTCCAGCGTCTGGCGGCCCGTGTCGCCGGCCCGGCCGACAAGAAGAACTGGCTGGTCAGCGTGGCCATGCCGATCGAGGCGAGCAACCCCGCCGAGGCGGTCCGCCAGTTCTGGTCACACGTGCTCGAGCTGGGCCCCTCCGAGCTGCCCGCCTACGTCTGGCCCAGCGGCGACGAACTCGCCATGCAGGCCTTCGTGCTGGGCGCCGAGCGCAACCAGGACCCCGAAGAAGAAGACGAAGACGACGAGTGACGGGGGTACGCCTACCGGCCTGCCACCGCCGGCACCGCGCGATGCGGTGCCCGCTCCGGGCCGCGGCGCGACCGCCGGCCCGGAGCATGCCCGAAGCAGCGTGGTCGAGGCTCAGTGCCCCTGGTACGTCGGCTTCTGCTTGTTGAGGAACGACTCCACCGCGCCCCGGTGGTCGGCCGTCGCACCGCAGATGGCCTGCGCCTGGGCCTCGGCGGCCAGCGCGTCGGACAGTGTCCCCGCGTCGCCGATGAACAGCTCCCGCTTGATCGCCCCGTAGGCCACGGTCGGCCCGGCCGCCAGCCGCTCGGCCAGCTCGTGCGCCGCCGGCAGCACCTGCTCGTCGTCCTCGAGCAACTGCGAGAGCATGCCGATCCGGTACGCCTCCTCGGCGCGCACCGGCTGGGCGAGCAGCAGCAGTTCCACCGCCTTGGCGTGCCCGACGATGCGCGGCAGCGACCACGAGATGCCGCTGTCCCCGGCCAGGCCCACGTTGGCGAACGCCATCAGGAAACTCGTCTTCGGCCCGCCGATCCGGAAGTCGGCGAGCATCGCCAGCGACGCACCCGCCCCGGCGGCCATCCCGCGGACCGCGGCGATCACCGGTTTCGGCATGCTGGCCAGCCGCTGCGCGATCGGGTTGTAGTGCAACTGGACGGTGTTCAGGTCGGTCGACCCCGCCTCCAGCAGCGAGGCGTGCTCCCGCAGATCCTGGCCGCCGCTGAACGCGCCGCCCGCCCCGGTGAGCACGATCGCCCGGACCGACCGGTCGCTCTCCAGCTGGGCGAGGGTGTCCCGGAGGGCCTCCTTGAGGTCCACGGTGAACGCGTTCATCGCCTCGGGACGGTTCAGGGTCAGGGTGACGACGGCGCCGGTGCGGTCGACGAGGAGGGAGTCAGCCGTCAGTCCGTTTCCGGGCGGCGGCTGGGGCGGTCGGATGGCGGTCATGGCTCTGAGAATCCCACACGACCGCCACGATGGGCAGCGTGCAGACAGCGTTCGACGTAGCGGTCGGCGGCCGGCCGCAACCGGGTGGCGTGCTTGTCGAAGAAGGCCGCGGCGCGTACCCCGGGCCAGCGGGCCGGCAGCAGCGCCGGGGGTAGCTGCGGGTCGTCGAGCAGGATCGAGCGCCACGCGTGGACCAGGCGGAAGCGGGCCGCGTACGCCTCCTCGTCGGTGCTGCGCAGGGTGATCGCCTTGACCGCGGGGTGGACCGTGTCGGCGAACCGCGCGTACGACTCGCCGAGCCGGGTCAGGTCCCAGGCGCGGTCCACCAGTTCGGCGGGCCCGGACGAGCCGCTGTGACTGGCGCTGAACCGTTCGTACCCGATGCTCGCCGCACCGAGGATCGTCACGATCTCGTCGGAGGCTCGCGGCGAGACCCAGACCTGTTCGCTGAGTGGCCCGTAGCCGAGGAGGGCGAGGCGGTCGGTCTCCGGGCGCCCGGGTGGCTCGTGCAGCAGCAGCATGTCGAACCGCCCGTCCCAGCCGCTGCGCCCGGTGCGGTAGACCCGGGCCGACGTCTCGTCGAGTCGGCGGGCGGCTTTCGGGGTGAGCAGATATCCGGGTCCTGCGGCCAGGCGAAGCGGATGAAGCCAGCCCTGCCGCACCATTCGTGACACGGCGGTCCGGACCGCGGGGGCGGCGATGTCGAGGGGAGCCAGCAACCGGACCAGCGCTGAGACCGGAGCCCGGGAGCCCCGGGCACGCAGGTAGTCGCCGTACAGGTCGAAGAGAGCGGACCGCGCCTGCATGACCGCACATTGTGACAGTCTGAAAGGCGATATGCTAGATGCTGTCACATCCGCCCGGGCTGGGTTTGGGTTCGCCGGTGTTCATCAGGGAAAATGTTTGATCGGCACGGTGGGCCGCAACGCGTGAACACGTGAAACGGCCTGTACGGCCGCCGGTCGGATACGAGCACCGCGTCGCGTGGGGCTGAGCACGTGACGTGGCTGCTGGCATTCCAGGAGCAAGTGGCTGTGGGGCAACCCACCGACCCTGACGTAGGTCTGAGGGGAGACAAGATGGCGGCGATGAAGCCGCGGACGGGCGATGGTCCGCTGGAGGTCACCAAGGAGGGTCGTGGCATCGTCATGCGCGTCCCGCTGGAGGGTGGTGGCCGTCTCGTCGTTGAGATGACTCCGGACGAGGCCAACGCGCTGGGTGACGCGTTGAAGTCGATCGCCGGCTGACGTTTCACGCGAGCCCGCCGGTACGGTACCGCCCGTACCGGCGGGCTTTCCACGTCTTAAGGAAAGGTCATCCTCCCGTGTTCGTTATCCGTTTGACCCCGTCACCAGACGAGGCGGCCACCCGGGTTCTGCCGGTCGGCCCGCAGGGCGTACTGCCCGGTGACGGCCCCGCCGGCGACCTCGACGCCGAGGCTGCCGTGCTGGCCGGTGGCGTCCGCGCCGCCGGTGAGGTGCTGGTTCTGCCGCGTCCGCTGCGCGAGCCGGCCCGTGCTCTGCTGGCCGGTGTCGGCTCCGGTGACGAGGCAGCCTGGCGATCCGCCGGTGCCGCCGCCGTCCGGGCCGCCGAGGCCGCTGAGGAGCTCGAGGTGCGGCTCCCGTCCGACGCCGGTCCGGAGGCCCTGCGCGGCCTCGCCGAGGGCCTCTGGCTGGGCGGCTACCGCTACCGCGACGCGCCCAAGGCTCCCCGGTCCGCCGAGGTGCGGATCGTGACCGCCCGGGCCGCCGAGTTCGCGGCGACCCTGGAACAGGCTCGGATCACCGCGGCCGCCACCTGGCTGGCCCGTGACCTCACCAACACCCCGTCCTCGGTGAAGAACCCGGAGTGGTTCGCCGGCCAGGCCGTCGCCGAGGCGGCGAGCCGTCCCGGGCTGACCGTCACCGTCCGCGCCGGCGACGAGCTGCAGCGCTTCGGCGGCATCCGGGCGGTCGGCGGCGGTTCGGTGACCCCACCCCGGTTCGTCGAGGTGTCCTGGGCGCCCGCCGGCGCGACCACGCACGTGGTGCTGGTCGGCAAGGGCATCACCTTCGACACCGGCGGCATCTCGATCAAGCCGCGCGACGGCATGAAGCTGATGAAGAAGGACATGGGCGGTGCGGCCGCGGTCCTCGCCGCCACGCTCGGTGTCGCCGACCTCGGACTCCATGTCCGGGTGACCGCACTGCTCCCGCTCGCCGAGAACGCGATCAGCGGTTCCGCCTTCCGTCCCGGTGACGTGATCACCCACTACGACGGCAGCACCAGTGAGAACCTCAACTCGGACGCCGAGGGCCGGATCGTGCTCGCCGACGCGCTGGGCTACGCCACCGCCGAGCTGAACCCCGACCTGATCCTCAACCTGGCCACGCTGACCGGCGCCAACGCGGTCGCCCTGGGCAAGCGCACCGCCGCCCTCTACAGCCCGGACGACGCCCTGGCCACGGCACTCGCCGAGGCGGGCGCGGCGGCCGGCGAGAAGATGTGGCGCCTGCCGCTCGCCGACGACTACGTCGACAACCTGCGCAGCGACATCGCCGACCGGGTCAGCGCGGCGCCCGGCCCGGGGTCGGTGATGGCGGCCCTGTTCCTGCGGGACTTCTTCGGGGAGACCACCTGGGCGCACATCGACATGTCGGCGCCGAGCTGGGCCGAGGCGGACGACCTCGACCTCAGCAAGGGTGCCACCGGCTGGGGCGCGCGGACGCTCCTGCGCTATCTCTCAGCGGCGTACGGCGGTTAGCAGGCCGGCGCCGGACGGGATGATGGCGGGCGTCCAGTCCTCCGACTCCTTGATCGCCTTGACCGTCTCGCGGACGGTCAGGGTGTCGACGTCACGGGCGGCCGGGTCACCGATCCGGCCGCCGGCCAGCGCCCCGTTGACGACCAGTACGCCGCCGGGGCGCAGCATCCGCAGGGCGGCCTCGGTGCACGCCGCGAACTCGGTGGTGTCGGCGTCGACGAACAGCATGTCGTACGCCCCGTCGGCCAGGCGGGGCAGCACGTCCAGGGCACGACCGCTGATGATCCGGGTCCGGGACGAGGTGTACCCGGCCTCCTGGAAGATCCGGCGGGCGATCCTCTGATGTTCCCGCTCCACGTCGATCGTGGTGAGGATGCCACCGGGGACCATGCCACGGAGGAGCCAGATGCCGCTCACCCCCGTACCCGTGCCGATCTCGACCACGGCCTTGGCGCTGCCCGCGGCAGCGAGGAGGCTGAGCACCGAGCCCGCGCCCGGCGAGACGCAGGGCAGGCCGAGCTCGTGCGCCAGGGCACGCGCGGTCTGCAGGACCGGGTCCTCGGTGGCGTAGGTCTCGGCGAACGGCGTGGCATGCGCCTGCTGACCGAAGGAACGAGCTGGACCGATGATGACGACCTCCGAGCGACTGTCGATGCCGGCGGCTGGAAACCGCGCACATCGGATAAGAGAGTAGAGCGATGCTCTCGGGTGATGCACCTGACCGTCGATGGATAAACCAGCCACCGCGGGCAGCGAGGTGTCCGGTGGGTGGGTGTGATCCGGCGATTCCGTGTCATCCTGGATGCGCGGAGCCGGGCGAACGATGAGTGGAGGCACCGACGTGACCGACGGCGGACATTGGCGCCGGCCATCGATGCCGCCTGCTCCGGGTGCTCCGGAAGCGGCGTGGTGGTCCGATGCCTCGTCGGATCCGTGGCGTGATCCCTATTCGGCGGCGGCGATCCACCTGCCACCGCCGGCGCCGTCCGGGGGCCCGCCGCTGGAGGTCGTCCCCGATCCCGACGCGCCGCGCCGCCCGTGGTCGCCGATCCTTCTGATCTGCCTGGTCACGGCCCTGCTGGCCGGTGGTGTCGGCGGCACGCTGGGCTTCGTCTTCGCGGTCCGCGGCGGTTACGCGACCGGTGGCGGCACCCAGTTGGGCGCCGCTCCGCAGGCCGCCGGTGCCGTCCAGCACGCGCCCGAGTCGACCGCCGGAGTGGTCGATCAGGTGCTGCCGAGCGTGGTGACGGTCCGGGTCTCGGGTGCGATCGGGTCCGGTTTCGTGGTCTCCACCGACGGCTACGTGATCACCAACGATCACGTCGTCGCGGGCGCCGACGGGGCCATGTCGGTGTCGTTCAGCGACGGCTCCACGGCCTCGGCGAAGCTGGTCGGACGGGACCCGGAATCCGACGTCGCAGTGATCAAAGTCGCAAAGTCCGGGTTGACCCCGGTGGGCCTGGGTGACTCGGACACGATCGCGGTCGGTGACCCGGTGCTCGCTTTCGGTTCGCCGCTGGCCCTGGTGAACACGGTGACCCAGGGCATCGTCAGCGCGCTGGACCGGCCCATCGTGCAGAGCGGCGGCGACTCCAGCGGCGTCACCCGGTACTACGCGGCCATCCAGACCGACGCCGCGGTCAACCAGGGCAACTCCGGTGGCCCGCTGGTCGACGCGTCCGGTCAGGTCGTCGGGGTCAACTCGGTGATCCGCTCGGTCGGTGCCAGCGACACCGAGGCGGGCAACATCGGCCTGGCCTTCGCCATCCCGATCAACCAGGCGAAGCGGGTCGCCCAGGACATCATCGACACCGGCAAGGCCCGCCGGACGGTGATCGGTGCCGAGGTGATGACCGGCGGTTCCTACAGCGGGGCCCGGCTGCGTGCCGTGGAGCCGGCCGGACCGGCCGCCGCCGCGGCGCTCAAGAGCGGCGACGTGGTCACCCGGCTGGACGGGCACCTGCTCGACGACGGCACCGACCTGATCGCCCTGGTCCGCAAGTACGCGCCGGGATCGGTGGTCGCGGTGGAGTACCGCCGCGGCAACAAGACCGCCTCGGCCTCGGTGACGCTGGCGGCCGACACGAACTGACAAGTGGCGCACAGTCCCGGGGCTGTGCGGTCACAGTCGGCGTGCGTACGCTTGGCCCCGGACGCCCGGGAGGCAGTAAGTGTTCGAGAATCTGAACTGGTGGGAGATCGGCGCGCTCCTGATGCTGGCGCTTCTGATCTTCGGGGAGCGGCTGCCCAAGGTGATCGGCGACGGCCTGCGCATGCTGCGTGGCCTGCGCGCCATGGCGCAGAACGCGACCACCGACCTGAGTCGTGAGCTCGGCACCGACATCCAGCTCGAGGATCTGCATCCGAAGGCTTTCATCCGCAAGCACATCCTCAGCGAGGAGGACGAGGCGGCGATCCGCAAGCCGCTGCAGACCCTCTACGACGATGTGAAGGGCGACCTGAACGGCGTCAAGACCGAGCTGAACGAGGTCGCGTCGGCCGTCGACATCAAGAAGGCCCCGGAGAAGGCCGCTGCGCCCGTCGAGGCTCCCCGACCGGCGCAGCGTTACGACCTCGACGCTACGTGAAACGCCTCCCCTGGCCTGCAGCGATTGCTGGTTGATCCAGCTTTCAGCGGGCGTGGTGAGCCGTGTCTAGTTCTTGGTGGTCACCATGAGGCCGAGCGGCTTGCCGACCAGGGACTCGCGGCGGACGGCCAGGCTGTCGGCCACCGCGTCCAGGGCCTTCGCGGCCGGGGCGTCCGGCTCGGCCAGCACGATCGGGGTGCCCCCGTCGCCGGCCTCCCGGACCCGGGTGTCCAGCGGGATCTGACCGAGCAGCGGCACCCGCGCACCGACCGTCTGGGTCAGCGAGTCGGCGACCGCCTGGCCACCGCCCGAGCCGAAGACGTCCATCCGCGAGCCGTCCGGCAGCTCCAGCCAGGACATGTTCTCCACCACGCCGACCAGGCGCTGGTGGGTCTGCAGCGCGATGGCACCGGCCCGCTCGGCGACCTCGGCGGCGGCCGTCTGCGGCGTGGTGACCACCAGGATCTCCGCGTTCGGCAGCAGCTGGGCCAGCGAGATCGCCACGTCGCCGGTGCCCGGCGGCAGGTCGAGCAGCAGCACGTCCAGGTCGCCCCAGTAGACGTCGGCGAGGAACTGCTGCAGCGCGCGGTGCAGCATCGGGCCACGCCAGACCACCGCGGCGTTGCCGGCCGTGAACATGCCGATCGAGATGACCTTCACGCCGTGCGACTGCGGCGGCATGATCATTTCTTCGACGCGGGTGGGACGGCCCTCCACCCCGAGCATGCGGGGCACCGAGTGGCCGTAGATGTCGGCGTCGACCACGCCGACCGACAGGCCCCGCCGGGCCAGGGCCGCGGCCAGGTTCACGGTGACGCTGGATTTGCCGACGCCGCCCTTGCCGCTGGCCACCGCGTACACCCGCGTGCGTGACCCGGGCTGGGCGAACGGGATGACCGGTTCCGCGCTCTCCCCGCCACCGCGCAGCGTGGTCTGCAGCGCCTTGCGCTGTTCCTCGTTCATCACACCGAAGTTGATCTCGACCCGGTCGATGCCGGGGATCTTCGTGACGGCGTCGGTGATGTCGGTGGTCAGCTTGTCCCGCAGCGGACAGCCGGCGACAGTGAGCAGCAGGTCGACCTTCACCAGGCCGTCGCCGATGGTGAAGCCCGAGACCATGCCGAGGTCGGTGATCGGGCGGCGGATCTCAGGGTCGTCCACGGTCGCCAGAGCGGCCTGGACGGCATCCTCGAGCGTGGGAGCAGGAGCGGACATGCCTGCCATGCTACGTCGAGGTCAGGGGTGCTCCTCCTCCCACTCCGTACGCGCCCGCTTCTCCCGCCGCATCGCGGCCTCGTCCAGCTCGTCCGCCAGCCGGTTCAGCTCGTTACGCAGGAAATCCCTGGTCGCCACGTCGCCGAGGGCGATCCGCAGCGACGCTATCTCCCGGGTCAGGAACTCGGTGTCGGCCTTCTGCAGGGCGGCGCGGCGTCGATCCTCGTCCATGGCCAGCCGGTCCCGGTCGGTCTGCCGGTTCTGGGCGAGCAGGATCAGCGGAGCGGCGTACGACGCCTGCAACGACAGGATCAGGGTGAGGAACGTGAACGTGTACGGGTCGAACCGCATCCGGTCCGGCGCCAGGGTGTTCCACGCGAACCAGGCGGCGATCAGCACCGTCATGTAGACGATGAACTTCGCCGTCCCCATGTACCGGGCGATCCCCTCCGACCAGCGGCCGAAGGCCTCCGGATCGAACCTGGGCAGCTGCACCCGGCCCGGCTCGCGAGGCTGGTCCAGCCGGTCCCGCCGTGTCTCGCTCATGAGGCCGCGTCTCTGTCACGCCAGTCCCTGGGCAGGGAGTGGTCCAGCACATCGTCCACCGTCACCGCGCCGAGCAGCCGGTGGTTGGAGTCGATCACCGGCATCGCGACCAGGTCGTACGTCGCCATCCGCCGGGTGATCTCGAGTAGTCCGGCCCCGGTGCGCAAGGGCTCGATGCCGTCGTCCACCAGTCCGCCCACGATCGACGACGGCGGCTCGCGCAGCAGTCGCTGGAAGTGCACCATGCCGAGGTACTTACCCGTCGGCGTGGCGGCCGGCGCCCGGGCCACGAACACCTGGGCCGCCACCACGGCGGACAACTCCGGCTCGCGGATCCGGGCGAGCGCCTCGGCGACCGTGGTGTCCGGGGTCAGGATCACCGGCTCGGAGGTCATCACACTGCCCGCGGTGCCCGGCTGGTAGTCCATCAGCTGCCGGACCGGTGCCGCCTCCTCCGGTTCCATCAGGTCGAGCAGCACCGCCTGCTCGGCCTTGGGCAACTCGGCGAGCAGGTCGGCCGCGTCGTCCGGGTCCATCCGTTCCAGCACGTCCGCGGCGCGTTCCCGGTCCAGCCGGGCCAGGATCTCCACCTGGTCGTGCTCGGGCAGTTCCTCCAGCACGTCGGCGAGCTTGCGGTCGCTCAGCGCGGCGGCCACCTCGTTGCGCCGCGCGTCCGGCAGGTCCTGCAGCACGTTCGCCATGTCGGCCGGGCGCATCTGGTCCAGCAGGGCCAGCAGACTCGAGGTGCCCTGCGTGTCGGTCGGGCCGACCAGGCCGCGGACCCGGTCGTACTCGGCCTGGAAGACGTGACCCCGGCGGGCCAGGCGGCCGGTGTGCCCGCGGACCGCGACCCGGGTGATCTGCCACTCGGTGTTGCGGCTCAGCTCCATCCCGACGTCCACCACGGTGGCGCCCTGCTCCGGTCCGTCGCCGTGCTCGGGCGTCACGGTCACCCGGCGGTCCAGCAGATCCTCCAGCACCAGCAGCTCGTTCGGCCGTTTCTCGAACCGGCGCAGGTTGAGCGTGCCCGTGCTGAGCACCACCGATTCGGCGTCCATGCTGGTCACCCGCCCGATGGGCAGGAAGATGCGGCGGCGCAGCGCCATCTCGGCGACGAGACCGACGACCTGCGGCGGCCGGTTGGTCGTGCGGAGTCGGACCACCGCGTCGCGAACCCGTCCGACCCGGTCCCCGTTGGGGTCGAAAACCGCCAGGCCGGCGAGGCGAGCCAGATAAACCCTCGTCCCCATGGTCACGGACCCAGACTAGGTTAGGGTCCGGACATGTCCACCGTGGCGTACGAGATCGTCGACGTGTTCACGGATCGGCCCTTCGCCGGCAATCCGCTCGCCGTGGTCTACGGCGCACAACACCTGGGCACCGATCAGATGCAGGCCATGGCCCGGGAGTTCAACCTCTCCGAGACCGCGTTCGTGCTGCCGGCCACCACCGCCGAGGCCGGATACCGCCTGCGGATCTTCACTCCGGAACTCGAACTGCCGTTCGCGGGTCACCCGAGCGTGGGATCCGCGGTCACCTCGATGCGCCGTGGCCTGTTCGGGCCGGGCCGGGTGGTGCAGGAGTGCGGCGCCGGCCTGCTGCCTATCGAGGTGACCGAGAACGGTCACGGCACGCTGACCGGTGGGAAGCCCCGGCTGGGCGCGACGTTTGCGCCGGGTGCGGTCCTCGCGGCGGTCGGCCTGACGGCCGAGGACCATGCCGGGCCTGCTGCCCCACGTGCGGCCGGGTGCGGATTGGACTGGGTGTTCCTTCCGGTACGCCGGGAAGCACTCGCGAAGGCGCGGGCGAACGCGGCCGCCGCCGAACTGACCGGCGTCAGCGACTTCAGCGTCTTCGCCTGGTCGCCCGGGAACCGGGAGGCGTACGCCCGGGTGTTCGTGGCCGGTTCCGCCGTGGACGAGGACCCGGCGACCGGGTCGGCGGCCCTGGGTCTGGGCGTCTGGCTGGTCGACGCGGGGTGGCTGCCCGGCGAGGGCACCTCGTCGTACCGGGTGCACCAGGGCATCGAGATGAGACGGCCGTCGCTGCTGGACTGCACGGTCACCGCGGTGGGCGGTGCGGCCGTCACGGCCACCGTCGCCGGGTCGGTCTACCCGGTCGCCGAGGGCCGGATCGCGGTCCCGCCTTTCATCGGCTGATCACTCCTTCGGGGCTGACCGCTTCCGATCAGCGCTTGCGGACCTTGTGAAGGCGGAACGGCTTGCGGGTCTCCACCCGGGCCGGCGTCTCCCGGGGCGGTGCGGCAGCCGACTCCGACGACAGGCCGGAACCGCCGAGCACGGTCTCGGCCACCGGGGTCAGCCGGACCACCGCACAGCCGGTCTCCACCCAGCGGGTGACCAGGTCCTCGGCGCTGCCGGAGGCGTTCAGCCGTTTCGCGGCCAGCTGCGGCGCGATCTCGTCCCACTCCGGACTGCCCGGCAGCACCCGGGCCACCGTCGCCTCGGACTGCACGATCAGCCCGCCGTGGTCGCCGCGCAGCCGGACCGTGGCCCGTTCGGCCCGGTCCAGGCCCGGCGCGAACTGCTCGCCGACACCGCTGACCACGGCCAGGGTGTTCTCCACGGGCAGGCACCAGAGCGCGTACGCCGGGGCGTCGCCCACCGAGATCCAGGCGATCGACGCCTTCTTGATCGCCTCTTCCAGCACGCCAGAACTCACCCGGCCATCCTCGCACGCAGGCGTGGCGCCGGACTCAGACCAGGACCGGCAGCGGGTCGATCAACGTGAGCACGTCGGTGAGCGACCGGACGGTCCGCCCGGCGAAGTTCGTGTCGGCGTCGAAGACCAGGTGGTTCGCGAGATCCGGAGCGGCCAGCCGGACCGGGGTCATGCCGACGGCCGCGGCCCCGGTCAGCTCGTGGCTGCCACCGTCCCCGACGTACAGGCAATCCCGCGGTGCGACACCCAACTGATCACAAGCAGCCAGATAGATCTCCGGGTCCGGTTTGCAGACTCCGATCTCCACGGAGTAGATCTGAGCATCGAGCAGCGGCGCCACAGGGAGCCCGGGCAGGAAGGCGGGCAGTTCGTGGGTGCAGTCGCTGATCAGTGCGGTGCGGACGCCCCGGCCCCGGACGGCGGTGAGCGCCGAGACCGCGTCGGAGCGCAACCGGGTGTCGGCGCGCAGCGCGTCTACCCGGGCCGGCATCGCCGCGCGGATCGCACCGGGTCGCGGCCGGCCGCCGGCCTGTTCGATCACCCAGGCGAGGGTGGCCTCGGCCGAGCCGTACCGTCCGCAGGCGCGGGCCCGGAACGTGCGGTCGAGGACGCCGCGGACGGCTTCGGGGTCGGCGCCGAGGGCCCGGGCGATGTCCGCGTGCTGGGGCCCACGCTGAACGGATCGGGTCAACGTGCCAAAAAAGTCAAATACCACGGCACGGTACGCGGGCACGTAAATCGGCCTCCCGGGCATCGAGGTGTTGAAACGGGCAAGGAACCGTCGGTGACTGTATCCATTCCGTCACTCTCCGCCAATGGGGCTGGTCGCGTATGCCTGGTCACGCACGCAAGAAGCGACTGCCGGGGATGAATACGCGCTCACCTCGTCAACCGGCCACCGTCCTCGCCTTGACCGTGGCCGTCCTCGCCGTCTCCTCCTCCGGCCCACTGATCGCGTTCGCCGCCGCTCCGGCGCTGGCCGTGGCGTTCTGGCGCAACGCCATCGCGACCGCCGTGCTGACCCCCGTCGCAGCGGTCGCCCGGCGGGCCGAGATCCGGGGCATCCTCTTCGGGCCGTACCGTCGAGCAGGCCTGTTCTGCCTGCTCGCGGGCGTGACCCTGGCCGCGCACTTCGCCACCTGGATGCCGAGCGTGCAACTCGGCTCGGTCGCCACCGCCACCGCCCTGGTCGCCACCCAACCGGTCTGGCAGGGACTGATCGCGGCGGCGCAGGGCCGCCGTCCCAGCGTCCACGGCTGGATCGGCATCGGCCTCGCGGTGGCCGGCGCCGCCTGGGCCACCGGCGCCGACATCGCCGTCTCCGGACAGGCCGTGCTCGCCGACGTGCTGGCACTGTTCGGCGCGATCTTCGCCGCCGTCTACACCGCCCTCGGCGAACGGGCCCGTACGACGTTGAGCACCACCACGTACACCTGGATCTGTTATGGCACCTGCGCGGTGATCCTGCTGCCGGTCTGCCTGATCGCCGGCGCCGACCTGGGCGGTTACGACAACGGCACCTGGCTCGCGATCCTGGCCGTCGTCGTCGGCGCCCAACTGCTCGGGCACTCGATGTTCAACTACGCGCTGCAGCGCACCTCGGCCACCACGGTCAGCGTGCTGATCCTGCTCGAAGTGCCCGGCGCGGCCCTGCTCGCCTGGTTGTGGCTCGGCCAGCAACCACGCCCGGAGGCGTTGCCCGGCCTGGCGCTGCTGCTCGCCGGGGTCGCCGTGGTCATCCTTATGGCTCGTCCGCGAGCATTCCTCCGATCCGGACGTCGCCGTGGCTGAAAGTCACCATATGAGCCACTTGGTGTGACTTCCGTTCGTTGCACCGGCTGTCGGTTTCGGCGGTCGGCCCGGCGGCCGGTGCGGCTGTCGGCCCGGCTTTTGGCTCGGCTCGACCTTTGGCTCGGCTCGGCTTTGGCACGGTCCGGCTCGGCTTTGGCGCGGCTCTTGCGCGGCTTTGGACGGCTCTCGCTCGGAGGGGAATGGCGATGCACCGCGATCAGGCGGCCCGGATGCTGGCCGCCGTGACACTGACGCTGAGCGCGACCGGATGCACCGGGATCGGCAGCGCAGGCCGGCCCGACCAGGGCGGACCGCTCGGCGGATGGCGAACCGCCGGCTGCGAATTCCGGCGCGCGCCGCAGTACACCGTCGTCGGCGGCATCCGGCTGCCGACCACCCCGGCACGGCTCGGCGCCACCGTCGACCGGATCGACAAAGGCGGACGCGAGCGGTTCGGCGCCAGCTTCGCGGGCGTCGAGGTCGACGAGATGCGAGTACGGGCGATCCTGTACCGGGTTCCGTCGGCGGGCTTCGACGACTTCGTCCGGACCAACGCCGAAGACTCGTGCATCGTGGTCCGGGACGCGGCCCACGGCGTCGGCGAACTGGGCCACTGGAACGACCGGGTGGTCGCCGACCTGGCGTACTGGTCCGACCGCGGCGTACGGATAGTCACCGTGGGCAGCCGCAACGACGGCGCCGGAGTGGAGATCGGCACCCACGACCTCGCCCGGGCCCGCCGCGAACTCCCCGCCCGGTACGGCCGGTCCGCGCCCCTGGTCTTCGTCGCCGAGAATCCCGACGGACATGCCACCCCGGCCGGGGACCGCGCGGCAATCCCCGAAACCGGTGGCTGACGACGAGAATGAGAGTGAGAGAAAACCGGCGTCCTCCCCATGGTTGACGGAGGGCTCCTCCGTCGCCGGTAACGTCGGGTACGCCACAGTGAAGTGATGTTTGCCCCGGCTTCCGGGAGAAGGCAGGATCGCCGCATGGTCTTCGACGCCCGTTCGGCCGGGGGCAGTCCGTCCCGCCGTGACGCCACCCGCCCGGCCGACGGCCGGCCACCCCGATCCGGCGCGCCCGGCTCGGAGCAGGACCGACCCGCCGACATCGACGTCCCGGTCAACGCCGAAGGCCAGGTCGAAGAGGTCGGCGAAGCCCCGGTCACCCTCCGGCTGGACGGCAAGGTCGCCCTGGTCACCGGCGCCGGCAGCCCCGACGGCATCGGCTACGCGACCGCCCGGCGCCTGCGCGACCTGGGCGCCCGCGTCGCCATCGTCTCGACCACCCGGCGCATCCACGAGCGCGCCGCCGAACTCAACGTGACCGGATTCGTCGCCGACCTCACCGACGAATCCGAGGTGGGCGCCCTCGCCGACGCCATCGCCGACCAGCTCGGCGACGTCGAAGTCCTGGTCAACAACGCCGGCCTGGCGAGCCGGGCCAGCCCTGAGGTGCTCCGCCCGGTCGCCCAGCTCACCCTGGACGAGTGGAAGGCCGAGATCGACCGCAATCTGAGCACCGCGTTCCTGTGCAGCCGGGCCTTCGTCAGCGGCATGTCGGAACGGGGCTGGGGCCGCATCGTCAACCTGGCCGCCACGGCGGGCCCGGTCAACGCGCTGCCGACCGAAGCGGCGTACGCGGCGGCGAAAGCCGGAGTGGTCGGCCTGACCAGGGCGCTGGCGATGGAACTGGTGGCCGACGGGGTGAACGTGAACTGCGTGGCCCCCGGCACGATCTACACCGCGGCGTCCACGGTCACCGAGATCAAGCAGGGCCTCGGCACGCCGATCGGTCGGCCCGGCACCCCCGACGAGGTGGCGGCGGCGGTGGCGTTCCTGTGCTCGCCGGCTGCCTCGTACATCACCGGCCAGATGCTGGTGGTGGACGGCGGCAACAGCGTCCGCGAGGCCCAGTTCCGCTGATCCTCCGCCGGCCGGCCGCGACACCGCGTCCGTCGAGGCTCGCATACACGCTGGTCGTGGCTCGCATACGCGCTGGTCGTGGCTCGCATACGCGCTGGTCGAGTGGCCCACAGCGTCGCGTCCGTTGCGTCCGTCGCTTCGGTGTGTTCGTCATGTTCGTTGCGTTGGTCGCGGCGGTCCAGGTGACTTCGGATGCCGAGCGAACCCGAAGTCACCACGCCATCGAAGGGGAAGTGGTGGCGTGGTGACTTCGGGCCTCAGGCGGGCCGACGTGCGCCTGAGCCGCCCGTGCAGGATGGCCTTCGATCGCGGACCGACACGACCGGGCATCCGCGACCCGAGGGCAACTCGTCCGAACGACGCTGGTCGGTCGAGCTGCCCGAGTCCGGTGTCCCACCGAGATCGCCTCGGCCGTGTTCCACTCTTCGGTGCTGGTGCTGGTGCTGGTGCTGGTGCTGGTGCTGGTGCTGGTGCTGGTGCTGGTGCTGGTGCTGGTGCTGGTGCGTGCGGTCTGCCGGCCTGTTCCGGTCAACCACTACGTACAGGCCAACCGACCCTGGTCCGGTCAGCCGACCCGGTCGGGGCCGCCGCTGAGTTTGCTGAGCCGGCCCACGGCGCGTTCGACCGCGAGGCAGCGGTCCTCGACGTAGTCCATGCCGGCCTCCTCAGCGATCCGCCGTGCCTCGGCCGAGACGATGCCACTCTGCAGCCACACCGCCGGAGCCTTGATCACGGCAGCCTGGCGAACGATCTCCACCGCATCGTGTGCGGGCCGGAACACGTCGACCAGATCCACCGGCTCATCGATGTCAGCAAGCGTCGGCACGGTCTTCACGCCGAACACCTCATCCACGAACGGGTTGACCGGAATGATCCGCCACCCGTGCTGCAGCATCTGCAAAGGCACCGTGTGCGATGGCTTGTAGGGATCTCGAGAAGCCCCCACCACCGCGATGACCTTCGCCCCCGCCAGGATCTGCTGCGCGCTCCGCATGGCCACACTGTATCCGCGAATCCCCGATGCAACTTGCTTGATCATTTCGACCCCGAACCCGAGCGTCTTCGGCAGTCCCGGCCCGACACGATCCGGCCCGACACGATCCGGCCCGACACGATCCGGCCCGACACGATCCGGCCCGGCTCGGCCTGACCCGGCTCGGCCTGACCTGACGCGGCCTGACCTGACCCGTCGGACCCGCCCGGACCCGATGCGACCCGGCCCGGAACGTATCGCCGGGGTCTACCCGATGTCCGAGCCGGAGTCGGACTCTCCGACCCGGCCCGGAACGTGCCGTCGCGGCCTACCCGGAGTTGGCGCTACTCCGTCGATCAATGAAGACCCGACCCGTGGATCTCGATTCCGTGGATGTCGATCTCATGAGTCGGCCCCGCAGTCACCGCTGGCCACAGGCGGCCGGAAGACGGTAGAGCCGTGCGAAAGCCGCGGTGACGCGGCCGGATGAAAATTGATGAACGAATCAGCGAGTGGGCAGGACAGGTTGGGTGGCTTACCCGGCCCGTCGCCTACCGTGAAAATGTTCATGGTGATCGCTCCCCCGTGAGCGGCCCTCATAACAAGGTGGCCTGTTTGACCTGGTCGAACTGGCAGCGGTGGCGGGCTCTCCAGCCCGCTCCCTCACTCCTCAAGCTGTTTTCGATCAGGCGTTCCGATTCCTAACAAAGCACTCCAGTTCTGAACAAAAAGCTGACTCTTTCGCAAACGGTCTGGCCTTTCGTCGAGGAGGGCGGGTAGTTCTCCACCGCAGCCGCAGCCGCAGCCGCAGCCGCAGCCGCAGCCGCAGCCGCAGCCGCAGCCGCATCTGGGCATGGCGGGACCGGCCGATGTGCGCCGACGGCGCTACGACCACTTGGTGACAACAGAGAAGATCTAGTTACGGCGACGACGCTTCAGTGACGGCGATGATTCAGTGACAGCGGACAAGGTTTAGTTACGGCGAAGAAAGTGCGGTGTCCGCTGGCGGCGGCACGACCGTCCGTCGATGACGGCACTTGCCCGCTCGCCGCCCAGGGATGGCGCGAGCGTATGGCTGGCCGTTTCACGTTTCAGCTGGTGTGGCCTCACCTGCTGGCATCGAGCATGGCCGTCACCCACTTGCCGCCGCCACCTGTTTTCGATCCCGTTGGTCCGGGTCTGCCGCAGCACGAGGGCTCCCGCAACCCCACCGAGCGACCACCCGCGGAAGCCTCACAGCAGGGTGAGCTGATCGGGATGCTCCGCCTGATGGCGTTGACCGGCCGGCCGAAGCTCAGCAGCTCGACGCAGCCGAGACTCGCTGGAGCTGGAGCTGGAGCTGGAGCCGGAGCCGGAGCCGGAGCCAAGGCCGGTACCGGGGTCGTGGTTGGACGCAGTGGCAGGGCCAAGGTCAGGATCGGAGGCGGAACCGGGGCCGGCAGCGGGAACGGAACCGCCGGCGTCGGCGCGGCCAGGAACGGCGGCGGAGCTGGGCTTGGCCGCCGACGCGCTGGCTGCTGACGTGCTGGCCGCCGACCCGCTGGCCGCCGACGTGCTGGCTGCTGACGTGCTGGCCACTGACCCGCTGACTGGGGTGGACTCCGCGGCGAAGCTGAAACCGAAAGCCACGTCCGCAGCCTCCTCGCGGGCGGCCACCCGACGAGCGGCCGCCGCGTCCGGCCGGTGGAGGCCGTGGCGGCGGGCGGCCATGCGTACCCGAGCGTTGATCTCGTCCTGCCGCGTGCGGGGGAGGTAGGAGCCGTTGCCGAAGAGTTCGCGGTAGCGGGGGCGCAGGTGCGGGTGTTCGCGGGCCAGCCAGGACGCATACCACTCGCGGGCGCCGGGACGCAGGTGCAGGGGGAGTGGCGTCACGCTGGTGGCGCCGGCGGCTGCGATGGCGGCGACGGTGGCGTCGATGGACTCGTCGGTGTCGGTCAGGCCGGGGAGGATCGGGGCCATCAGGACGCTGACCGGGAAGCCGGCGTCGGTCAGGCGGCGAACCGCGTCGAGGCGGCGGCGAGGGCTGGGGGTGCCGGGTTCGACGGAGCGCCAGATCGCCTCGTCGAGGAAGCCGACGGAGAACGACAGGGCGACCCGGGTGACCTCGGCGGCCTGACGGAGCAGGTCGAGGTCGCGCAGGATCAGCGTGCCCTTGGTGAGGATCGAGAACGGGTTGGCGTGGTCGCGCAGGGCGGCCAGGATCTCCGGCATCAGGCGGTAGCGACCCTCGGCCCGCTGGTAGACGTCGACGTTGGTGCCCATCGCGATCGGGGCGCCGGTCCAGCGGGGCGCGGCGAGCTCGCGGCGGATCAGATCGCCAGCGTTGACCTTGACGATGACGCGGGTGTCGAAGTCGTGGCCGGCGTCGAGGTCGAGGTAGGTGTGGGTGTTGCGGGCGAAGCAGTTGTGGCTGACCACGCCGTCGGCGATGAAGTCGCCGGTGCCGGTGGAGATGTCGAACAGCGGGAGGGTGAGGCCGAGGTCCTCGATGTCGGCCACGGCGAGCCGGCGGTCGGTGCGCACGCCGACGCCGGAGGCGTCCAGACGGGCCTGTGCGGCGCCGGTGAGGTGGCGGAAGCGCAACGCCGCCTCCAGGTGCCTCTCGGTCTCCACACGACCGGCTGACGGCTCCTGAACGGGACCGTGCCGGTGGCCGGGACGGGCACGGACCGGGCTGCGGGCGATCAGGCCCAGACGGGTCAGGGACTCGGTGACGCGGGCCAGGTAGAACCGGTCGCCGCTCTCGAAGACGACGGCGAGCCGGTCGGTGCGTCCGACGGCACCGAACGCACCGGCGAGGAACCCCCGATGCCAGTCGGTCGTCGGTGCGCCGGGCCAGCGCAGCGCCTCGGTGAGCGAGATGTCGCCGAGGTAGCCGTCGGCGCGGATCCACGCGTCGCCCTCGTGGCTCGAGCCGTCGCTCGCGGCGTCGCCCCGGACCAGGCCGCAGAGGAATCCGGCCTGGTAGTCGGGGGACTCCTTGGGCGGCTCGGCGAAGCGGCCGACGCCTAACATCAGGTCGCCGACGGCGAGGGCGGGCCGGCCTGTCTCGGTGGGGCTGACGTGCCGCCAGCCGCGGTCGGTGAGGAAGCGGTGGTCGCCGCTGGCGACGAGGCGGGTGCCGTCGGCCAGGGTCACCCGGAAGGCCGGTTTGCTGGTGGACCAGTGGTCGAGCACGGTGGTCGGGACGTAGCGCCGGTGCGGGCCGGCGCCCATCGTGCCCATCACCGCGTCGCCCGGCCGCAGCTGCGCGAGCGGTCGGGTGGATCCGTCGGCGAGCAGGATCGGGGTGTCGCCGGCCAGGCAGTAGGTGCAGGCGTGGGAGCAGCCGCGGTAGGGATTGACGGTCCACTCGAACGGCACGCGGGAGGCGCCGGGAACGCGGTTGATCAAAGACTTGGCGCGGACCTCGTAGAACGTCATGCCCGCGAAATCCGGCGTGTCGAAGGTGCGGACGGTCGCCCCGGGCAGCGCCAGCGGCAGGGGTGGTGCCGCCGGCGCCGCCCCCGCCGGGAGCGAGCCGTCACCGGAGGAAACCGACAGGTGGGACCAGCGCATGACAGTCATTCGAACACATGTTCGAGTCTGCTGTCCATGCGGATCCCCGAGTCGTGGAGCCGCAGAATCAGAAGATCCCTCGGCGGGTACGAAAGAGGCCCGCGAACCGGAGAATCCGGTCCACGGGCCTCCCGTGATCGTCGGGGTCAGCCGGCCACGGTGGCCGGTTCCTCCCGCGCCTCGGCCGGAGCCTTGCTCTCGGCGGCCGGAGCCTTGGCCGGGGCGTCCGCCGGGGTTCCGGCGGCCGGGCTCTCGGCCTCGGAGGTCGCAGCCTCGGCTGCCGGAGCCTTGGGCGCCGGGGCCTTGGCTGCCGGGGCCTTGGCGTCCGCGGGAGCCTTGGCCGGAGCCGCGGCGCCCTTCTGCCGGGCCGCCGCGTGCGCGCGCACCTCGTCCATGTCGAGCTCCTGAACCTTCTCGATCAGGCTCTCGAGCGACGACTCGGGGATCGCGCCCGGCTGGGCGTAGACCACGACACCGTCGCGGACGGCCATGATCGTCGGGATGGAGCGGATGGCGAACTTGGCCGCCAGCTCCGCCTCGGCCTCGGTGTCGACCTTCCCGAAGGTGATCTCCGGGTGCTTCTCCGAGGAGCGTTCGTAGGTGGGTGCGAAGCGGACGCAGGGCCCGCACCAGCTGGCCCAGAAGTCGACCAGGACGATGCCGTCCTTGCCGGTGACCTCGTCGAAGTTCGCTGTGGTCAGCGCAACCGTCGCCATGATGCCTCCGTCTGCGGGAATCGCTTTCGTCCAGTGGAACCCCCGTCACCCACTCTGCATTCCCGCTCCGGCCGCGCCCAAGCGTGTCCTGGAGCACCTCGTGCGGGGAGGTTGGGGGCGACCCATGGTAACTGAAAGTAGGCATGCGGTGTCTGATTGCTGACACCCTGGGGCCGCGTGTTCGGTCCGCCATTGTGGGATGTAGGCGATTTGTCCAGCCTATGTGTGCGCTGTGGGAGCGAGCCCATCTCAGGCGACTTCATGTAAACTAAGTTTACAGTGACCTGCGTCACACCTGAAAGTCCTTCACATGGATACGGACGGTGAGGCAAACTCTTTCCCAACAGAGCGTGGGCGGCGGGTGCCGGGGAGGGCCCCGCCGCTCATTGCGTCTCCCCTTCGTCAGGGTCGACTCACGACCACCGCTGATCACTCGCGGGCCGGATGAGTAGCCTATCGCCCCATGACTACGGGCGAGGACCAGATCACCGACAGCGTTGCCGAGGTCGGCGTGGGCCCGTGGACCGGTGAACTCCCGGTCGGTGACCACTGGGATCCCGACCTGCTCGAGCAGGGTGACCGCCGCAACGTGGTGGACCGCTACCGGTACTGGCGGCGCGAGGCGGTGGTCGCGGATCTCGACTCCCGGCGGCACGGCTTCCACGTGGCGATCGAGAACTGGCAGCACGACTTCAACATCGGCACCGTGGTCCGCAACGCCAACGCCTTCCTCGCCGCGGAGGTGCACATCGTGGGCCGGCGGCGCTGGAACCGGCGGGGCGCGATGGTCACCGATCGCTACCAGCACGTGCGGCACCACGCCACGATCGAGGAGTTCGTGGACTGGGCGCGGGGTGCGGATCTGGAGATCATCGGCATCGACAACCTGCCTGGATCGCGGCCGATGGAGACCACCACGCTGCCCGAGCGCTGCGTGCTGCTCTTCGGGCAGGAGGGCCCCGGGCTCTCGGATCCCGCGCGTACGGCCTGCTCGCAGCTCTTCTCGATCGCCCAGTACGGCTCCACGAGGTCGATCAATGCCGGGGTCGCCAGCGGCATCGCCATGCATGCATGGATCAGGGCACACGCGGGTCCCCCGCCCGGCTGATCAGTAAAGGTCCGGGTTCTGCCGATTCGCTTGACGGCGGCTCGCCCGACCCGCACGGTATGGGGTGTGGTTGTCCCGGTGAGTTGCCCCAGATGTGCTGCTCAGGTTCGCAAGCCGGACCTGATGCACAGCGCCTGGCGATGCGACGACTGCGGTGACGTGCCGCCGTTCCACGTCGCCGATCACATCAGTGCGGAGATCATCGGAACGGTCCTGCGGGAGACCTCGTCGAGTGCGGCGCGGATGCCCGTCTGGTGCCTGTGGCCGTTGCCGCCGGGCTGGATGGTCACCGGCATCGGCTGGTCCGGCGACGACCGTTTCGGGGTGAGCGCCACGGCGGTCGCGTGCAGTGGCCCGGAGCCGTTCGGCGGTGGTCCCGCGGATCTCGTTCTGATCGCCGAGCAGCCCGGTGTCGGGCTGGGTACGCGCTTCGCCGGCATCTCGGGGATCGATCCCGGACATCTGATCACCGAGGCGCTCAGTGCCGAGAGTGCTCACTCGGGTCCACATGCCAAGATCAAGGCTGCTGGGCATCCCACTCCACTGTGGTGCGTCAAGTCCCCTGAGGACCGCAGCGCGTACGTGAGTGAGGCCAAAGGAATGTGGCTCTATGCGGTAGCGTGGCCGGCAAGCGCGGGCTACCTTCTCGCGGAACACGTCGTCCTGCACGACCTGTCCGAGGGAGTGCCGCCCGAGCTGGTGTTCGGAGCTCCGTCGCCATATCTGCACGGTCGTGTCTGACCCTTCCGGGGGTGACCTGCCGCTATGGACATCGGCTTTCTGGGCACTTTGTTCACACGAAGCGACGGAGCTGATACCGTCAGTACTGCCGCGGCGCTGAACGTCACCCGCACCGGAGGAGAAGGCCCGCCATGATCAAGAAGGTCCTCACCTGGCTTGGTATTGCATTCTTGATCTTCTTCATCGCCTTCAACCCGAGATCCGCCGCGGCGGTCTTCGAGTCTCTCGGAGGCACGATCGCCGACATCGCGCGCGGCTTCGGCACTTTCTTCACCGACCTCGTCGCATAGCATCACCACATGGATCCTGGTGAGCCGCGCCAACCGAGAGGCGAGGGCGCCCGGCGCCCTCGGGACGACGATGACTTCGGTTATCAAGACCCGGCATTCAACAACGATCCTCAGTACGCGACCGGTCGCGCTGACCCTTACGGGACAGATCCCTACGCGGACGAGGCCGCCTACGCCGCTCGCGGCCGCAGGCGCACGGCCGAGGATCTCTACGACGAGCCGGAAGAGTACGAGCCGCCCAGCTTCACCGAGGAGGAGCTGGAAGGCCTCGACCGCGGTGGCGGCCCCCGGCGGTTCCTCCCTCTGGAGGACGAACCGACCACACTGGTCGCCCGCTACCTCTTCCCCACCGAGCGCTACCGCGGTGAGTGGAAACGGCACTGGATCCATCTGACCGGCCCGCTCGGCATCGCCGCCGGTGCCACCCTGGTCCTCGGCTATCTCGCCGGGTTCCTGACCCGGCAGAACGTCGACGGTCTGGTCACCGTCGCGGTGCTGATCTGGCTCGGCGTGATCAGCTGGGTCGCGTGGAAGGTCTTCGACTGGTATTTCGACCGGTTCATCCTGACCAACAAGCGAGTGATGGTCGTCAACGGCATCGTCACGCGCAAGGTGGCCATGATGCCGCTCGGCCGGGTCACCGACATGAAGTACACCCAGTCCGCGCTCGGCCGCATGCTCAGCTACGGCACGTTCGTGCTGGAGTCGGCCGGTCAGGACCAGGCTCTGCGCGAGGTCAAGCACCTGCCCAACCCCAACGAGCTCTACCTCCGCGTCGTCGAGGAGATGTATGAGCCGCAGGCGGTCGAGGCACGACTCGGTAAGGAAGACGACGACGACGCCTGACCTGTCGGCCCGGATCGACCTGCACTGTCACTCGACGGCCAGCGACGGCACGCTGACCCCTGCCCAGTTGGTGCGGGCGGGGGCCGCGGCCGGTCTCACCGTGATGGCGATCACCGACCACGACACCACCGGCGGCTGGGCCGAGGCCGAAGCGGCACGGCCGACCGGGTTGACGCTGGTGCGCGGTGCCGAGCTGTCCTGCATCTGGCACGGCGCACCGGGATGGCCGATCGCCCTGCACCTGCTGGCCTACCTCTTCGACCCGGCCGAGCCGGTGTTGGCCGGGAAACTCGCACGACTGCGCGAGAATCGGGCCCGCCGCGGCGAACGGATCGTCGACAATCTCCGGGCCGACGGCGTGCCGATCTCGTGGGACGAGGTGGCGGGGTACGCGGCCGGCGGATCCGTCGGACGGCCGCACATCGCGCAGGCGCTGATCAGGGCGGGACTGGTCGCCACCACCGCGGAGGCGTTCGCGTCCGAGTGGTTGGGGGCCCGTTATCTCGTACCCAAGGAAGATCTTGATGTGTTCGATGCTCTTCGCGGGATCCGGGCGGCGGGCGGCGTCGCCGTGTTCGCCCACCCCCGGGCGAGCAAACGGGGCCGGGTGGTGTCCGACGAGCTGATCGAGGCACTGGCCGACGAGGGACTGTTCGGCCTGGAAGCCGACCACGAGGACCATTCACCCGCGGAACGCGCCCAGATCCGGGCCCTGGCGGAACGGCTCGGCCTGGCCGTCACCGGATCTTCCGACTTTCACGGTACGCACAAGACCGTCGCGTTGGGGGCCTTCCTCACCGCCCCCGAGACGTTCGAGAAGCTCGTGTCGGCGGCGACCGGAGTGCCCGTCCTGGGGTGACGATCGCCGCACCGGCCTGCGTCCAGGAGAACCTGGCCCTACCTTGATCGGGTGAATGTCAAGCTGTTCGGCGAGTTCTTTGTGACGCTGTTGGTGATCGTCGATCCGCCCGGCATGGTCCCCGTCTTCCTGGCCCTCACCGGAAACCTGCCGGCGAAGGCCCGCAACAAGGCCGGTACCCAGGCCGTCCTGCTGGCCCTCGGTGTGATCGTCGGGTTCGCGGTCGCCGGCCAAACCCTCCTCGACTACCTGCACGTCCAGCTCCCGGCCCTGCAGGCAGCCGGCGGTCTGCTGCTGGTCCTGGTCGCGTTGCAGCTGCTCACCGGCAAGACCGACGAGCCCGTCGACCAGATCGGCACCAGCAACGTCGCCCTGGTCCCGATCGGCACCCCGCTGCTCGCCGGGCCCGGCGCGATCGTCGCGACCATGCTGTACGTGCAGCGCGCCCAGAGCATCGACGAATACCTGGTCCTGGCGGCCGGGATCGTCGCCGTGATGGCCACCGTCTGGCTGGTCCTGAGGTTCTCCGGCGTGATCGTGCGGCTGCTGCGCCCGGCCGGCATCGAGGTGCTCACCCGGATCGCCGGCCTGCTCCTCGCCGCCATCGCGGTGCAGCTCATGGCGGATGCCATCTTCGCTTTCGTCGAGTTGTACGCGCCCCGCTTCTGAGGTCTTGTCGGGGGGTGCTGGCAGGATTGTCGTGTGCCCCCCAACCGTTCCACCGCCAACCGCCGGGCCATCCCCGAGCAGCTGGGTTTCGCCGGCATGCCGGAGCGGCTCTTCGTCTGCACGCCGAGCAAGCTCGGCGCCTACACGGACTGCCCGCGGCGCTATCGATATTCCTACATCGATCGGCCCACCCCACCCAAGGGCCCACCGTGGGCGCACAACTCGCTCGGCGCGAGTGTCCACACCACCCTGAAGAACTGGTATGCGCTGCCCACCGAGCGCCGCGGCACGGAGGTGCTGCCCGGGCTGCTCAAATCCACGTGGGTACGCGAGGGATACCGCGACGTCGAGCAGGAGCGGGTGGCGTACCGCAAAGCGTTGGACTGGCTGGAGACGTATGTGGCGGGCCTCGACCCGTCGGACGAGCCGCTCGGCGTCGAACGGGTGGTGGCGACGAAGACGTCGATCCTGGCGCTGAACGGGCGGGCCGACCGGATCGACGGGCGGACCGGTCCGGAGGGGCCGGAGGCGGTCATCGTCGACTACAAGACCGGGCGGGCCGGGCTGAGTGACGACGACGCCCGTGGATCGATGGCGCTCGCCCTCTATGCGTATGCCGCGTCCCGGGTCTTCCGGCGTCCCTGCCGTCGCGTCGAACTGCACCACCTGCCGACCGGGACGGTCGCCGCGCACGAGCACACCGACGAGTCGCTGGCCCGTCAGCTGCGCCGGGCGGAGGAGACGGCCACCGACATCATGGCGGCGGAGAAGGCGGTGGCGGCGGGCGCGGATCCGGACGACGAGTTCCCCACCAATCCGGGCACTCTCTGCGGCTGGTGCGATTTCCGCAAGGTGTGTCCGGCGGGGGCGGACGCCGTGGCCAAGGATCCGTGGGCGTCGGTGGAGAGGCTGACCGAGCCCGGGGCGTCCTGACCGGGCTCGGTTTCGGCGACGGTTGTTGTCGCGTCTGTGCTCGGGAGCGGGGCGGTCAGCCCGCGCTCTCCTCGTCGCGGCGGGTGCGGCAGACCGGGCACAGACCCCAGAAGGTCACCTCGGCCTCGTCGACCTCGAAACCGTGCGCGCTGCCCGGCGTCAGGCAGGGTGCTTCGCCGACGGCGCAGTCCACGTCGGCGATCCTGCCGCAGCCTCGGCAGACGATGTGGTGGTGGTTGTCGCCGACCCGGGCCTCGTAACGGGCCGGGGAGCCGGCGGGTTCGATCCGGCGGGCCAGTCCGGCTCGGGAGAACGCGCCGAGCACGTCGTAGATCGCCTGAGTGGAGACGGAGTCGAGGCGGGCCCGCACCTGCCGGGTGATGTCGTCGACCTCCAGGTGCCCGCCGGCGGTGAGGATCTCCAGCACCGCGAGGCGTGGGCGGGTGACCCGCAGACCGTGCTTGCGGAGCAGCTCTTCACCGGTGGACATCGGTCCATGACAACACGTTGTGGCCGATTCACCAATACGGGTCGTCGTCACACCGGCGACCGTCGTGTGGGGCGGTCGGACGCGCCCGCCTTCGCGACAGCCCGGTAACGGATGGGCGCCAAGGATGTTTGCCTCGTCAGACAACTCATAAGCTTGCGCTCACCCTGATCGAGGAGGAAATGGTGTTGGACCAGGTCAACGGTTTACCGGTGCACATTCTCGTGCTCCACGCGGCAGTGATCTTCGTGCCGCTGCTGGGTCTCGGCGCCGTGCTGTACGCGTTCGTCGGCCCCTGGCGGCCGAAGACCGGCTGGGCGGTGGGGCTGCTGGCGATAGCCGCCCCGGTGTCCGCGCTGATCACGATGCGTTCCGGCACCGCGTTCTACGAGCGGCTGATCGCCGAGGAACGGGTCTCGCCCGCGGGCAAGGTGATCCTCGACGAGCACATGAGTTACGGCCAGACCACGTTCCTGCTGTCCCTCGCGCTCGGCGTGCTCAGCCTGATCCTGGTCGTGCTGACCACCCGCAAGCCGGGAGCACTGCCCAAGGTGGCGGACCTGGCGTTCGGCGTGGTGCTGCTGGTTCTTGCGGGGTTCTCCGCGTACTACATCTTCCTCACCGGAGACTCCGGCGCGACGGCGGTGTGGGGCTCCTACTGATCAGTCCAGGCTCCTGCTGATCGGTTCGGTCCGGGGAAGGACCCGGCGCGGCCCGCGCGGCATCGGCCCGCGCCGAACGGCGTGATCAGAGCAGAGCAGAGCGACCTGATCAGAACAGAGCGGGCTGATCAGAACAGAGCGGGCTGATCAGAACAGGACGCGCGCGCAGAGCAGGCACATCAGGACGACGGCGACCGCACCCGTGACCAGCCCGACCCCGAAGGTCACGGTGCGCGCCGAGCCCTCGGCCTCGTCGAGGGCGTCGATGTCCTGCGACGGCATCGGGCGTGGCGGCGGCGGATGAGCGATCGTTGCCGGCCGCCACGCCGGGGTCGGATTGTCGGTCCGTGGCGGACCCGCGTAGCCGGCGGGCTCCGGCGTGGTCGGCTCGACCGGCTCCGGGCGGCCTAGCGAGGCGGCGTCCGGAGAGGGCCGCTGCCAGAACGAGTCGTCGGCCGGTTCGCTGGTGGGGGAACTCACGTTCACCGACGGTACAGCCGGAGGGGGATGATGGCCGCCGGGCCGTCCGCTTACCCTCGTAGTCGTGGACATCCTGGACGAGCCGGATCGCGACAACGACGGCGAACGCGAAGTCGACTTCGATTCCGATGAGGCTCCGGTGCTCCCCGAGCAGACTCGTGACGACACCGAGCGGGGCTGGGGCGAGCGCGACTACTCCAATGACGACCGGTTGCTCGACGACCGTCCGCCGCACTGGGGCTGAACCCGCGACGCTCGACCGCTCGATCACGGTGCGCTCCGCCGGGCCCCGATCAGGGGGTGCCGGATATCCCTCATGCGCTGGGTTTGATCAGGACGGCGAAACCTCGGCCCGGCGACGAGAGCGCCGTGCGGGCACGCTCGGGATCGAGGGCCAGCAGGAGGCCGCCGAGCACCGGATCGTCCGCTCCGGTGACGTCCAGGACCAGGACGGACTCGGCGATCGGCGTGTTCGCGCCGCCGTCGGTGTCGGACAGGCGGAGCAGATCGACGCGGTGGCCGGGGCGCACGACACTCAAGGCGGTCGGGTCGGCCAGGCGGATCGGAACGCCGACGTGGCCCTCGGGGATGACCGGCGCGGGATCCGGCCTCGTGCCCGTGGCTTCGGAGCCTGTCAGGACGGCGCCGGAACCGGTCGAGTCGTCCCCGGAGCCGGTCGACGTGCCCCCTGCGCCGTTCGAGGCAGCCGAGGCGCCCCCGGAATCGGTCGGGGCGTTCCCCGAATCGGTCGAGATGGCCCCGGCTTCGGTCGAAGTGCCATCGGCGTTGTCGGAGCCGGTCAAGGAGGTCCTGGAGCCCGTTGAGGTGCCTTCAGGGCCGATGTCGCCGGAGGCTGCCGGGGACGGGGCGTCCGGGGCTGTAGACGCACACGTGGCGGGCTGGGACCAGGCGACGGCGGCTGCGGTGCTCAACAGGACGGCAGCGGCGCCGAGACGCAGCAGAGAACCTCGGCTCGGAGCGCGCCAGCGAACCGGGTCCAGCCGTTCGTCGGAGCCCTTGGCGGAACGGGGCATGGCGACCACCTCCTGCACGGCCGGTACCGCGCCGGACAGCGCGGGGACGGGCTCAGACGCTAGGAGAAGTCGCGGCGCCGGCGCTCCGGCCCTGTGGACAGCCACGCAATGTGGATAACCGCCAGCCGGGCTCGCGGAGTGGTGGGATGGACGGGCACGGCAGCGCGAGCGCCGGTCCGTGAAGCGGTGGGATGGACGGGCACGACAGCGCGAGCGCCGGTCCGTGAAGTGGACCGGCGCTCTGGCTGAAGCATGAAACTCAAGGGCTGAACCTCAGAACAGAACTCGGAACCCCGGGCTCGAAGCGGAACTCAGAGCCCGGGCTCAGAGAGCGGAACCCTGGAGCCTCGGCTCGGGGCATGGCACTCAGAGGGGCAGGTTCAGGGTGCGAGGTTCAGAGCGCGAGGATCAGAGCGCGAGGCTCAGGACGCTGCGGCCGCGCTTGTGCTGCTCGACGAAGAAGACGACGAGGGCGAGGAGGACGACGAAGAGGTCGAGGACGACGACGTCGAAGTCGACGAGGACGAGCTCGAGGACGAATCGTCGGCCTTCTTGGGGGTCGAGGACTCCGAGGTCGATCCGCTGGACGGCTTCTCGGCGCTGACGCTGCCCGCGCGGGAGTCGTTGCGGTAGAAACCCGAACCCTTGAAGACGATGCCGACCGAGTTGAAGACCTTGCGGAGCTTGCCCTGGCAGTTCGGGCACTCGGTCAGAGCCGGGTCGGAGAACGACTGCACGGCTTCGAGCTGCTCACCACACTCGGTGCAGGCGTACTGATAGGTAGGCACGGCTCCTCCGGATCATTCGGCTGCTGGCACTCGCCAAGTCCGAGTGCCAATGTTGCGCCATCGGAGGTCAATTCGTCCACTCGGACGCGGGGTTGAGGCAGAACCGGTCACGGAGCGGGGCGTTCAGCGAAGCCCCGAGTGGGCGTGATCACACCGTGGACCGGGCGGTCGTGCGGTTCGGCGGGGACCTCGTCGACATCCTCGCCGTCGTGCAGGAGCGCCACGACGAGCGGGGTTCGGTGTGCCCGGACGGATCGCGGACTCCAGGACGGTTGGCCGGGCTGCGAGGCCCACAACGGGCGGTCGCAATGCGGCCCGGGCGGTGTCGGGTGCGGCCCGTGCGGTGTCGGGTGCGGTTCAGGTGGTGTCGGGTGCGGCTCGGGTGCGGTGGAGTGCGGCTCGGGCGCGGTGGAGAGCGGCTCGGATGACTCGGATGGCCCGGGTGGGGTAGCCAGGCGGGCCAGGACCCGGTCGTAGGAGCCGCCGCCGCGGCCCATCCGGATTCCGTTGCGGCCTACTGCGAGGGCGGGGAGCAGGACCAGGTCTGCCGAGCGGATGGCGTCCGGGCCCAGGCGAGGGCCTGTGGGCTCGAGGAGTCCTCGCGGGCCGGCCGCCAATCCGGGATTCCGCGTCGATGCGAGACCTTCCACCGGCCCGGGGCCTTCCAGCACCTGCCCGGGACCTTCCAGCACCTGCCCGGGACCTTCCACCACCGGCCAGGGGCCTTCCACCTGCCCGGGACCCTCTGGCGGCTCGGGGCCGTCCGGTCGGGCGCGGGGTGCGGTGAACTCCGCCCAGTCGAGGTCGTTGTCCGGGAGCAGCACGGGCAGGAGCAGGCGGCCGCCCGGCGGGAGAGCCCGCGCCAGCACGGTGGGGAGGTCGGGGCCGCCCGGTTCGGCGCCGAGGGGGACGTAGGCGGCGATCGTGGACGGGGCTTCGGCGCGTACGAGGGAAAGGATGTGGTTCCGCAGTGCCGCAGTGGCGTGCGCCCGGTCTGTGGGGGAGAGTGCACGACGGGCCGTGAGCAGGCGAGCGCGGAGCGTGATCTTGTTTTGTGGTGATTTTTCCGCGTCATCGGTCAAATGCGACATGCAACACCCCCTTTCGAAAAGCGGCAAACGGTGCACACTATGTCAGCATCGCTCCAAAGAGGGCCACTCCCGGGAGGATGTGTGACACTACGTGGCCGGCTCACCAGTGCGTTTTTGGTGGTCGTGCTAGGTCCGGTCCTGCTCGGATCCATCTTCGTCGCCCTCACCGTCGGCGCTGTGAGCCGGGAACGAACGGACGAGCGGCTCGACCACGCCGCGAGCACCGTCGGCGCCGCGCTGAGTTCAGTGTGCCGTCAGTTGCAGGCCGCGGCCGACGCCGTCGCGGTGGTTCCGCCCGGCGACCGTACGGCGGTCAAGGAGCAGTTGATCGTGCGCGGGCTCGCTACGGCCATTCAGGTGTCCGCTCCTGATCAGACGCTGAGCGCCCCGTCGGACAGTGTGGCCCGGGCCGCCGCGGTGCCGGAGAACGCGTACGAGGCGGGTTGGCAGGACTGTGCGGCACCGGAGACGGCGCCCGGCGCGGAGGTCACGGCGCTTTCCGCGGCCGCGTACACCGATGATGTCACCGTTGTGGCCGCCCAGCGTGTGGATCCCGCCCTGCTGGACCGGCTGGGTGAGGTCAGTGGGGTCAGCGTCGCCCTGGGCGCCGGCGTCGTGCCGCCGGAGGGCTCGGCCGGCCGGGGGCTCGCCGCCGAGCCGGGACGCCCGCTGCCGCTCACGCTGACCGTGCCGACCGGGGAACCGACCCTGAAGTACGCCGTCCTGCCCCTGATCGTGCTGGTCACCGCTGCTCTCGCGGTGCTCGCCGCCCGCTGGCTGGCGCATTCCACCACCCGGCCGCTCGGTGATCTGGCGTGGGCGGCCGACCGGGTGGCCAACGGCGACCTGGACACCCGCGTGCCGATCCCGCGGCCGGACGAGCTGGGCCGGCTCGCCGGGACGTTCAACCGGATGACCCGGGAGCTGCAGTCCTACGTGCAGGCGCTGACCGCCAGCCGGGACCAGTTGCGCCGGCATCTGGCGATCCTCGGCGACACCCTGTCCAGCACCCACGACCTGGACCGCATCCTGCCGGTGATCCTGCGGACCGCGATGACCGCGACCGGCGCCCGCGCCGGACTGATCCTGCTGGCCGATCCGGGGGACGGGCGGCTGGCCGCGCGCTGCGGTGCCGGGCTGACCGGAGAGTGGGACGTGGGCGGCACCGAACTGACCCAGCGCCGCCTGGTGCCGGGCCGGGGTGTGCTGGGGACCGTCGCGGCCACCGGGGCGCCGATGCGTGGACCGGGCGGCCCGGCCGGGGACGAACCGGCCTGTGAGTCGTATCTCGCCGTGCCGATCTGCGCGCCGCCCAGCTCCGACCCGCTGCTCGCCGAGATCGAGCCGGAACCGGGCGTGCTGGGGGTGCTGGCGCTCTACGACCGGCTGGGCGGACCGGACTTCGACGACGCCGACATGCGGACGCTGCGCACCTTCGCGGGGCAGGCGGGCGTCGCGGTCAACAACGTCCGGGTGCACGAGGAGGCCCAGCGGCTGTCGTTGACCGACCCGTTGACCGGTCTGTGGAACTACCGCTATCTGCGCGAGGTGCTGCGCCGCGAGGTGGAGCGGGCGAACCGGTTCGGGCGGATGCTGACCGTGCTGGTGCTGGACCTGGACCACTTCAAGGAGGTGAACGACACGTACGGCCACGCGGCCGGTGACCTGGTGCTGGGCGAGTTCGCGCGGCGGATCCGGGTCGGTCTGCGGGAGGTCGACGTGGCGTTCCGCCAGGGTGGCGAGGAGTTCGTGGTGCTGTTGCCGGAGACCGACGCGTACGGCGGGGTGATCGTGGCCGAGCGTCTGGGCGCGGCGGTCCGGGACTGGCCGGTGCCGGTCGATCCGCGCCGTCCCGATCTGGACGACCGGATCTCGATCACCGTCTCGATCGGCGTCGCGGTCTTCCCGGAGCACGGCAGCACCGCCCAGGAGGTCCTGGAGGTCGCCGACGAGGCGCTGTACGCGGCGAAGAACTCCGGCCGCGACACCTATCGTCTGGCGGAACGGGTTTCCCCAGGTGTGCCGGAGGGGCAATTCGATCCGGCCACGACCACGTCCGGTGGGCCACAGCCTCCGCGGCAGGCCCGCGGCCGATAGTCTCGGCGACATGTCCGGGCACGATCGGAGCAAAGGTGCGGTGACTGAATGACGACGAACAAGCGTGCGGTCAAGGCGGTGATCCCGGCTGCCGGCCTCGCGACGCGGTTCCTGCCGGCCACCAAGGCCGTGCCCAAGGAACTGCTGCCGGTCGTCGACCGGCCGGTGCTGCAGTACATCGTCGAGGAGGCGGCCGCGGCCGGCATCACCGACGTCCTGCTGGTCACCGGTCGCGGCAAGACCTCGATGGTCGACCACTTCGACCGCCGCCCCGACGTGGAGCAGCGGCTGGAGGAGAAGGGCGACAAGGAGCGCCTGGCGGCGGTACGCCGGACCAGTGAACTGGCCGACATCTACACCGTGCGGCAGGGCGAGCCGCTCGGTCTCGGTCACGCGGTCGGCACGGCGGCCTCACATGTTGGGCCCGACAACCCGTTCGCGGTCCTCCTGGGTGATGAATTCGTGGAGGAGGACAAGCCGCTCCTCCCCGACATGCTGGATCTCCAGGCGGAGACCGGTGGCATCGTCCTGGCCCTGATGGAGGTGGCGCCGTCGGAGACCTCACGCTACGGCATCGCATCCATCGAAAAAACCGACAAGACGGATATCGTGAAGATTACCGGACTTGTTGAGAAGCCCAAGCCGGAGGACTCGCCGTCCAACCTGGCGGTCCTGGGGCGCTACGTCCTGCCGGGGAAGATCTTCGCGACGATCGACGACACCAAGCCCGGCGCCGGCGGCGAGATCCAGCTGACCGATGCCATGGCGACACTCCTCGACGAGGGCGTCCCGGTGCACGGCATCGTCTACCGCGGCCACCGGTACGACACCGGCATGCCGCTGGGATACCTGCAGGCCGTCGTCCAGCTCGCGGTCCAGCGCCCCGACCTGGGGAGTGAGTTCCGTGCCTGGCTCACCGACTTCGTCGGTGGCCAGAAGGGATGACCGCCACGGCCGACCCCGAGGCGGCCGCCAACGAGCTGAAGCCTCTCGCCGAATACCTGGGCAGCGTGCTGCGCAGGTTGCGAGCGCTGCCTCCGCTCGACCTCGACCTCACCCAGGCGCACGGGAACGTGCTGGCGGCCGACGTGATCGCGCCGCACCCGTTCCCGGCGTTCGACCAGGCCGCGATCGACGGGTACGCGGCCCGATGGGAAGACCTGGCGGGGGCCGGGCGCATCGGGTCGCATCCCTCGTTCGGCCAGTTCGACAGCGGCCGCTCGGTGCGGCTCAACGTGGTCGGCGACCTGGGCGCCGCCAGCTGGCGCCCGGTACGCCTCACCCCCGGCACCTGCTTCTCGGTGGCAGCCGGGGCGCCCCTGCCGCTCGGCGCGGACGTGGTCGTCCCGGTGCACTGGACCGACCAGGGCATGGCCGCCGTGGAGATCCTGCACGCCCCGAAACGGGGTTCCGGCGTCCGCCGGGCCGGCGAGGAACTCGCCGTCGGCCAGGTGCTCGCCGGCCCCGGGACCTACGTCTCCCCGCCGATGGTCGCCACCTTCGCCGCGGCCGGCATCGGGCACGTGCTGGTCCGGCCCAGTCCCCGGGTGGTCGTGGTGGCCACCGGCGACGAACTCGTCGACGTGGGCCGGCCCAGCCAGCCCGGCCAGGTCGTCGACGCCAACTCGCACGCGCTGACCGCCGCTGCGGTGGAGGCGGGCGCGATGGCGTACCGGATCGGCATCTGCGACGACGATCCGGAGGGACTGCGCGGCCTGCTCGAGGACCAGACCCTGCGCGCCGACCTGATCATCACGACCGGAGGCAGCGGCACCGGACCGGGTGACATGCTGCGCCGGGTGCTGTCCCGTCCCGGATCGGGCCGCGGATCGGTGGAGTTCACCGACGTGGCGATCTCCCCGGGCACCTGTTTCGGTTTCGGCACGGCCGGCGGCGAGGAGGTGCCGGTGGTCTGCCTGCCCGGTGAGCCCGGCGCCGCCCTGATCGGGTTCGAGGTGCTGGCCCGCCCGGTGATCCAGCTCCTGGCGGGGGCCGAACCGGTGTTCCGTCCCGGCGTCAAGGCGCACCTGCTGGAGACCGTCTCGTCACCCGGCGGGCTGCGCGAGTTCCGCCCGGCGCACGTCGCGGAACGGCGAGGCGGTGGTTACACTGTGCAGCCACTCGCCGGTGGGCCGTACACTCTGTCCGGTTTGGCCGAAGCCAACGGTCTGCTGGTCCTCGGTGAACGGGTGACCACGGCAGCCGCCGGCTCGACCGTGGACGTGTTGCTCCTCGACCGGAGGCGATGAATGCTCGGGGCCACCCCCGGATGGCCCGCCGTCCTGGCGGATGGGCCGGTGCTGCTGAGGCCTTACCGACGTGGTGACGCCCGGGCCTGGTCCGAGGTGCGGATCGCCAACCAGGCGTGGCTCGCGCCCTGGGAGTCGTCGCCGCCCGGCCCGTGGGCGGAGATGAATTCGGCACGCGCGTTCGGCTACGTCTATCGGGACATGAAGCGGGCGGCGAACCGCGGCGACAGCATGCCGTTCGCGGTCTGCCTGCTCGACGGGGAACGGGAACGCCTGGTCGGGCACGTCAATCTGGGCAACATCGTGCGGCGGGCGTTCGCGTCGGCGTACGCGGGCTACTGGGTGGATCATCGGGTGGCCGGGCGGGGCGTGATCCCGACCGCGCTGGCGCTCGCGGTGGACCACGCGTTCGGTCCGGGCGGCCTGCACCGGATCGAGGTCAACATCCGGCCGGAGAACGGTCCGAGCCGCCGGGTGGTGGAGAAACTGGGATTCCGCGAGGAGGCCTACCACCAGCGTTACATGCACATCGACGGCGGCTGGCGCGATCATCTCGGCTATGCGATGACCAGTGAGGAGATCGCCGCCGAGGGCGGTCTGCTGTCCCGGTGGCGCCGGATCCGCACGTCTAAATGATCTTGATCGCGGGACCGTTGTCGGCGCGGCGCACGAAATTCCGCAGCTACCGCCCGTAACCTCGCAGGAGTTTGGAACTTCCGGCCCGCGACGCACGCCGCCGGGCTGCCGTGACTGACGGGAGGAGTGAGGGTGCCGACCTCGGTGCTCCTCGCCGTCCTCGCCGCTGCCGGGTTGCTCGCCCTCGCCCCGGCGCTGGTGCGCCGGTACGACGCCACCGAGCGACTGGCCGCGGAGCGGGCGTCGTCGACGGCGCGGGTGCTGCAGCGCCGACGCCGTCGCCGAACCGTGCCCGGACGACGACCGATCAACCCCGGTCGGCAGGTCACGGTTACGGTACCCGCCCCATCGAGTGATCCCGGACCCCCGCAGAGGCGTCTGCGCCTGGTCACCGGCAAACGGTCGGGGCGTCGCGTACCCGCCCGGCGCGGCACCCCCGCAGTCGTCCGCCGCCGCCGCGTCTTCGCCGCCCTGGTCCTGCTCAACGCCATCGAACTGATCGGCGTCCTCGCCGTCGGCCCCGGCTTCTGGATCAGCTTCGCGGTCACCGGCAGCCTCCTCGCGCTCTACCTCGTCCACCTGCGCAACCGCGCCGTCGCCGACCGTCGTCGCCGCCGCATCCAGGCCCGCGAGGCCGCCTGGCTGGCCGCCCGCCAGGCCGAGGTGCGCCGGGAACAGGCCCGTCGTGCGGCGGCCCGTCGTGAGGCCCAGCGCCGTCTGGCCACCCAGCGGGAAGCGGTCCGGCGCGCGGCGATGGGCCTGGACCGGGAACCCTCCGACCTTCCGGTCGCCGCCAACGGCGGCTCGGTCTCCTACCGGCGGCGAGGCGGACTGCGTGGTCGCCCTTACGAGGCCGGCGGCCGGCACCACCCGGCCTGATCTTTCTCAGGGGTACGAGCAGGAACGTCACCGCCGAGATCCGGGTCGTCCCGGCCTGCCCCAGGTATGTCCGGCTCCCGTTCCCCTGGGCCGTCCGGCCCTGGGTGGGGGGTGATTCGCGGCGGCGAGGGCGGACCTGTTAGCCTTTCATCGGTCCCGAGGTGAGGCTCTCACCGCAGGACTGGGGGGCTGTGGCGCAGTCTGGTAGCGCACCTCGTTCGCATCGAGGGGGTCTGGGGTTCAAATCCCCACAGCTCCACGTAACGTCTGGGCGTCCTATGTTCGCGGAAAGCGCGAACGTAGGACGCTTCGTCATTTCTGCTCCGGGGGCCGAGCCTCCCGGAGACCCCGCGGTGTCGTGGTCCCGCTGAGTGGTCATCTCGCGCTTCGCCGGTCGGATGGGCGCGCTTCGCGTCGGCTGTTGCGCTCTGCTTCGACGATCTGTCGTGTTTGAGGGGTGCGAAGCGGATGAGTCTCGAGGGCTGTTCGGCGAGAACATCTAGTATCACATGCGATACTATGTGATGGTGGTCAGCGTCGATAAGATTCTTGCTGAGATGCGGAGCAATCCGGCGAACATCCCGTTCAGCGACCTGCGGAAGGTCTGCGAGAGCTTCTTCGGGGCGGCGCGGCCAGGCACTGGCGGTTCTCACCGAGTATTTCGGACGCCCTGGCCGGGTGATCCTCGGGTCAATATCCAGGATGATCACGGGAAGGCCAAGGCTTATCAGGTGAGGCAGGTTCTGGCCGCGATCAAGAAGTTGGAGGACATGCCGTGACCAACCCAGCAGAGCACTACAGCTACCGTGTCCGCTGGTCCGCTGAGGATGACGAGTATGTCGGCACCGTTGCTGAGCTGCCGTCGCTGTCGTGGCTCGCGCCCACCAGGCGTGAGGCGTTCGAGGGCATCCAGGACCTGGCCACCGAGGTGATCGCCGACATGCAGGCGAACGCCGAGACTGTTCCGGTGCCGATGGGGGAGCGTGTCTTCTCCGGCAAGTTCATGGTTCGCGTCCCGGCTGAGGTGCATCGGGCGCTGGCCATCGAGGCCGCGGAGCAGAACGTGTCGCTCAACCAGCTGGCGGCCACTCGTCTCGCCCACGCCTGCTGACCGGGCTGGGTGGCCACGGGACTGACGGTAGGCGTACCCCCGTGTGGGGTTGATCTAGAGGTCTTCCAGCCGGTGGAGGTGGAAGGCGGCGATCTCCTGGACGCGGGCCATCGTCAGGCCGGCGTGTTGCTCGAGGGAGAGCGGGTGGCCGGTGGGTTCGAGCTCGATGTAGGGGAGCTGGCCCACCGGACGGGTGTGGATGTTGGTTCGCAGGTTCAGCGTGGAGGGCTCGTAGCCGGCGATCTCGTTGGAGAGCCAGCCGAAGTACGGCGGCTCGGTCTCGCGGCCGGGCTGCTCCCAGACGTCCACCGCGCGGGTGAAGTTGTCCCTGCTCAGGGAGACCCACATGCTGTACGTGAAGACGTCGCCGGTCTCCCAGACGGGCAGTTCGATCAGACCGCGGACGTAGAAGTGCTCTCCGGAGACGACACAGAGATCGGCGTCCAGCAGGCAGGCGGGGTCGTCCGCCATCTCCGGGCGCCAGTAGTCCGGCGCCGGTGCGGCGAAGCTGAGCGGCGGTCCCTCGTGCAGGGCGCCGCAGGTGCCGCAGGAGAACTGGTCGGTGCTCATGGGCGGGAAGCATACGACCGCTCGCTCATCCGTTCCGCGTTGCGCCTGGTACGTCACACGGTGGCATGGACACGGCCCGCCCGGCCCACTGCTCGGGCAAAACATGAAAATGGCTACTTTTTGGTGGTATCTCTGGAGCAAGTCTCGGAGGTGACGCCCCATGAAAGCACCACTGCCCGACAACGAGATCGAGCGGCTGGCCGCGCTCTACTCGCTCGACATCCTCGACAGCCCGCCGGAGAAGGACTTCGACGACATCGTCGCACTGGCCGCCAGCGTGTGTGACGTGCCGATATCCATGGTCAGCCTGGTCGACGCCGACCGGCAGTGGGCCAAGGCCCGGACCGGCGCGGAGATCGCGGAGAGCCCCCGGGACGTGTCGTTCTGCGCCCACGCGATCCTCAGCCGGGACCTCCTGATGGTGCCGGACACACAGCAGGACGCCCGGTTCGCCGACAACCCGGCGGTGACCACGAGCGGCGGTCTGCGGTTCTACGCCGGCGCCCCACTGATGACCACCGACGGGTACGCGCTCGGCACGCTCTGTGTGCTGGACATCCGTCCCCGGACGCTCGACGTGGAACAGCAGCAGGCGCTGCGGGCCCTGGCCCGGCAGGTGACCGCCCAGCTGGAGCTGCGCCGGTACGCGTTCGCCCTGGCCAACACCACGGCCCGGCTGCAGGAGCTGGAGCGCCGCAAGGACGACCTGGCGGGACTGGTCGGCGGGGAGCTCCGGGCCTCGCTGCGCTTGCTGACGGCGTACCTGGACCGGCTCGGCACCACCGGGGTCCACGACAGCGACCTGGCGGAACTGGTCGGGCGGGCCAGTGCGGCGCACGTGCGCGGGTTCCGCGAGCTGATCGACCACCTGACGACGATGGCCGACGCCGGGATGGGCGGGGACAGCCTGCACATGCGGCAGTGCGATCTGACCCGGGTCACCCAGCGGGCGGTCGAGGCGGTCCGGCCGATCGCGGCCAGCAAGCACATCTGGATCCTCAACCAGGCCGGCGGGCCGTCGCTGCCGATCATCGCGGATCCGGTACGCCTCGAGCAGGTACTCACCCACCTGTTGTTCGCGGCGGTGAAGTACACGCCGGCGGGCGGCCGGGTGCGGGTGGGTACCGAGATGGAGTCCGGGCCGACCGTCCGCCTCGACGACATGGACCTGCCGGACGGGATGCGGCCCGACCTGTTCCCGCACCTGTACTACGGGGCGATCGCGAACCCGGCCGACGTTCCCGGGCCGGACCGGGGGCTGGCGGTCGCCAAGCGGATCCTGGACGCGCACCACGCCACGGTGGCCCTCTCCGACCGGCCGGGGGACGGGACGTCGCTACACGTGGTGTTCCCGTACGCCGAGATGATCGATCCGGACACGCTGATCCGGGATCTCGCCCTGGCCTGAGCAGGGAGGGTCTGCCGCTCCCGCCCGGCTGCAGTGCGACCGGGAGCGGCAGACCCTCGTCACCCGGCGCGGACCGGGCCGGAACCGTTCGCCGGGGGCGAGCCGGCGGACGGCAGGTCATCGGGGCGGTGCTCGCTCCATCCGCCCTGTACCGGCACCGCCGGCGGGGCCACGGCACGACCCATCGGGGTACGCGGCAGCGGCATCTCCGGCTGCACCGGCGGCCAGGTGTCCACCACGGGCGCGACGCTGCCGCCGGGCAGGGGCGCCTCGGGGGACGGGGAACGTGGGGTCAGGCCGGCCCGGTTGAGTTTGTGCCAGCGCAGCCGGCCGCCGGTCAGGGCGGTCGTCGCCGACTGCATCAGCACCAGGTACATCAGCTGCCGGTAGGCGAACTGCTGCAGGGGCAGGCGCAGCAGCGGCTTCATCGACTCGCGGTCGAAACGGAACGCGACGGCGGCGGTGAACATCTGCAGGGCCAGCATCGCCAGCCAGGCCGTGGCGGTCTCGGACAGTTCCCAGAAGACCAGGCCGTAGACCAGCATGATGTCGACGACCGGCGCGAGCATCGGCAGGGCCACCCCGAACAGGGCCAGGAACGGCAGGCCCACCCGCCCGAACCGGCCGGACGGCCCGGAGTCGAGCAGTGCCCGGCGGTGCTTCCACATCGCCTGCATGGTCCCGTAGCTCCACCGGTACCGCTGGCGGTACAGCTGTTCCAGGGTCGCCGGGGCCTCGGTCCACGCCTTGGCGTTCTCCTCGTAGACCACCCGCCAGCCGGCCCGGCACATCGCCATGGTGACGTCGGTGTCCTCGGCGAGGGTCTCGTCGCTGACCCCGCCGACCTGGGCCAGCGCCTCCCGGCGGAACGCGCCGATCGCCCCCGGCACGGTGGGCATGCAGTTGAGGATCTCGTACAGCCGGCGGTCCAGGTTGAAGCCGATCACGTATTCGATGTGCTGCCAGGTGGCGACCATGCTGTCCCGGTTGCCGACCTTCACGTTGCCGGCGACCGCGCCGACCGACGGGTCGGCGAACGGCTGGACCAGCCGCCGGATCGAGTCCTCCTCGAAGACGGTGTCGCCGTCGACCATCACGATCAGGTCGTGCCGGGCCAGGGCGACGCCGGTGTTCAGCGCGTTCGGTTTGCCGCCGTTGGGGACGCGGACCACCCGGACGTTCGGCAGGCGCATCCGTTCCACCAGGTCGGCGGTGCCGTCGGTGGATCCGTCGTCGACCACCACCACCTCGATCTCGGGGTAGTCGCCGCCGGCCAGCGAGCGGACGGCCGCCTCGATGCCCTCCTTCTCGTTGTACGCCGGAACGATCACCGACACCGGTTCGCTGACCGGTGGCCCCCACTTCCAGCCGGGCTTTCGTCGTTTCCGGGCGTGCCCGGTCGCCAGTACCAGCAACAGGGCGGTCCGCCCGACGGTCAGCGCGCCGACGATCACGAAGAGGGTGGCGATCAGCAGGACCAGGCCGTCCGCCAGGCCGACCGTCCAGATCACCGCCAGGCCGCGCCACACGTCGCTCGAGGGTGCCGCCGCGTTGAGGGGCAGCGGGGAGATCGCCTCGGTGCTCTCGGTGCGCCCGGCCGCGGCGGCTGCCGCCTGGTCGATGCCCAGGTTGAGGCCTTCGGTGACGGTGGTGAACCGGTAGCCGCGGGCCTTCATCTCCGGGATGAAGCGGGCCAGCGCGGCCAGAGTCTGCGACCGGTCGCCGCCGGCGTCGTGGAACAGGATGATCGCGGAACCGCCGTCGGCCGGGGTGGCGTCCTTGACGATCTTGTCGACGCCGGGGCGCTGCCAGTCGTTGCTGTCCAGGTCGTTGACCACGACCAGGTAGCCCTGGTCGCCGGCCTCCTTGACGATCTTCCAGTTCACCTCGTCGATCGCGGCGTTCTTGGAGGAGTAGGGGAACCGGGCCAGGTTGGTGCGTACGCCGGTGGCACGGGCGATCGCCACCTGGGTCTGGGACAGCTCGAGTTCCCGCCGCCACGGGGCGAGCCGCTGCATGTTCGGATGGGTGAAGGTGTGCAGGCCCAGCTCGTTGCCGCCGTCCACGATCTTCTTGGTGATCTCCGGGTGCCGGGCGACCTGCGAGCCGACCACGAAGAAGGTGCCGTGCGCGTCGTTGTCGCTCAGCACCTTGAGGACCCGCTCGGTCCACACCGGGTCCGGCCCGTCGTCGAAGGTGAGCGCGATCGTGCGTTCCGGCATCCGGCTGGTGCTCTCCTGCCCGCCGGTGGTGTTGATGATCGGCCCGCCGCCGAGGATCGTCTTCGGGACGCCGGCCTGGTCGCCCACCTCGGTCTCCACGTGGTCGTTGGTGAACTCGGCGTTGATGTACGCCTGCACGACCAGCACGGCCACGAAGAAGCCGACGACGAGGGTTCCGAGCATCACCCGGGGGGCCGGGAGGATGCGGCGGCGGCTGCGGCCGCGGGCCCGGCGGCGGCGAGGGGTGCCCGGGTCTACAGCGGTCATGCCGTATCCCCCGTCGGCGGGATCGAGCTCTCCAGCACATCGGCGTTCTCCGCCGCCGAGCCGCCGAGCGGGGGCAGGCCGATGGTCTTCTCGGCCGGTGCGGGGGAGACCTCGCCGGTCGTGGGGGCGGGCGAACCGGTGGCGGACGGCTGGGGCGTCGACTCCGTCCGGGTGCTGGTGCTCTCCGGGATCTTGGTGATCGTCGGCTTGGGGGTGGCCTTCGACGGCTTGGCGCTCGGGCTGGGCGACGGCGAGGTGCTCCGCCGCGGGGTGTCGTCTCGCCGTTGGATCGATTCGGCGACGTACTTGCGGGTCGTCGGCGCGCTCGGCGGTACCGGCTCGGCGGACGGGGTGGGCTTGGCGGCCGGCGGGGTGGCCTCGGCCTTCTCCTCGTCGTCCTCGAGTCCGGGCAGCGGCAGCACGGCGCTGGACCGCACCGGGCCGCCGGCCAGGCTGACGCTGAGCAGGCCGCCGTAGGCGACGACGAGGACACCGAAGGCCAACGCGAGGCGCCTCAGCAACCGGCTGCGTCGCCCGGTGGTGTCCACGAACACCGGGGCGGGCGCCGACACGGTGATCACTTCCGTGTCAGGAGCGTGTAGGTCGGCGTTTTGCGAAGTTTTGGGTTCCTGCGAAGTCACGCGGCAACCATAAGAACATTTATCGGCGATCTTGGTACGCATCACCCACATGGGTGATGGCTGACCGATCCCCCGAAATGGGACGAAATGGGGAGTGCCGACGTTTGACCCGGTGGCCTCGGATGTGTGCCGCAACCCCCAGGATTTCGCTGAGCTGGGGCGTCAGGTGCGGCACAAAGACGTTACGCGGGAATCTCCAGCGATTTGCTGTCGCCATTCCGACCGTGGAGGCGAGACTCGCTCATGAGGGCATAAGTAACATTAGAGAGATAAGAGAATAATGTCCGAATCTCTTCCATGGTGGCAGCAACACGGGAATCTCGTGATGGCACCCGTTGTGCGCACCATCGGACCTCGTTAAGCTCCTTCTTGCACGCCCCAATCGCCCGCTTCCCCCGTGGCAGGCGATCGGGGCGTTGCCTATTGTCAGGAGCTGTCGCGAGCGGCCCGGATCAGATCCAGCGGCTGCCGAGCCACATCCGCACCGACCAATCGTCGTACGGCATGAGCGTGCCCACAAAAACCGGGTAGAAGTAGGCGAAACACAGCGCGACCAGGACGACATAGGTCACCGCCACCACCGTGCCGATCAGCTGCCGATCGGTCCGCGCCGCCCCGGCCGCCATGCCACTCGGTGGCGTCATGATCGCGCCGAGGACATAGACGACGGCCAGGATCAGGAACGGCAGCGCGGGCAGGGCGTAGAACGCGAACATCGTCCGCCCGTCCTTGATCGCGAAGTAGAACCACGGCAGCAGACCGGCCACCGCGCCGGTGAGGATGGCGTACGCCCGCCAGTCCCGCCGGGCGACACCGAACCACACCAGGGCGGCCAGCGCGGGCAGGAACGACCACCACAGGATGGGCGTGCCCACCAGCAGGATCTCCGCCGCGCAGTTGGAGGCTCCACAGTTGCCGCTGCCGCTCCAGTAGAACGCCACCGGCCGCCCGAGCAGCAGCCACTGCCACGGCCACGACTGGTAGGTGTGCTTCTCGGTCAGGCCGCTGTGGAAGTTGTACGCCTCGGAGTGGTAGTGGATCAGGTTGAGCAGGGCGCCGATCACCGGCGGCTCACTCAGGTCGTTGTCCGCCCGGTAGTGCCGGAAGTAGCCGGTGTCGGTGACGAACCAGCCGGTCCACGAGGCCAGGTAGAACAGCACCGTCAGCACGAAGCTCAGCAGCAGCCAGCCCAGGTCGCCCACGATGCCGGCCAGGAACGGTCCACGGACGCCCGCGGACCGCCGCGCCTGCACCCGCCAGGCGATCACCAGGGCGGCGAAGAACGGCGCGAAGAACAGCGCATTCCACTTGACCCCGCAGGCCAGGCCGAACATCACGCCGGAAACCAGCAGCCACCACGGCACGATGCGCGGCACGGTGGGGGTGGTCTCCGGGTCGTACCCGTCCGCGAGCGCCCGCTGCCAGGCCTGCCGGTAGTGGTCGCGGTCGAGGACCATGGCGGCGAAGGCCAGCAGGATGAACAGGCCGAGGAAGATGTCCAGCAGCGAGGTGCGGGACAGCACCATCTGGAAGCCGTCCAGGGCCATCAGCAGCCCGGCCGTGGCGGCGAGCACGATCGACCGGAACATCCGGTAGGCGACGCGGATCAGCACCAGCACCATCACCGTGCCGGCGACCGCGGTGGAGAACCGCCAGCCCAGCTCGTTGTTGCCGAAGATCTGCTCGCCGATCGCGATCAGCCACTTGCCGAGCGGCGGATGCACCACATAGGCCGGGCCGTTCGTCTTCTCGTCCCACTCCACACCGTGCTGCAGCATGTCCCAGGCGTCGGTGGGGTAGTACACCTCGTCGAAGATGTGCCCCTTGACGTCACCGACCCCGGCGAACCGCAGGATCCCGGCGACCACCACGATGACCGCCGTGACCAGCCAGGAATAGGGATCGAAACGCCGGTCCAGCGTCGACAGCCGACGCCGGACGAGCTCGGGCACGGCACGCACGCCCGTGGACGACTCCGCCGCGGCGGAGGAGTCCGGGGTGGTGATGTCACTCTGCGCTGTCGCCGCCGTTGTCACCCCGCGATCGTAGGCCGCGCGGCTGGAAGACGATGCCCGCCGTCGCCGCGTCCAGCGATGTGATGCACTTTTCCGGTGCCAGATGAACAGAACACCGGTGGCCGGGTCGTCCTCGCCGGAGCCCCGCTGGGCAATGTCGGTGATGCCTCCGCCAGGCTACGGGACGTCCTGACCTCGGCGGACGTGATCGCCGCCGAGGACACCAGGCGCCTCGCCCGGCTGGCCCGGGACCTCGGCGTGACCGTACGCGGGCGGGTGGTCTCGTATTTCGAGGGCAACGACGAACGGCGGACCCCGGAGCTCGTCGAGGCGCTCGCGTCCGGCGCGGTGGTCGCGGTCGTCACCGACGGAGGCATGCCCAGCGTCTCCGATCCCGGTTACCGTCTGGTGCGTGCCGCGCTCGACGCCGGCTACCCGGTGACCGCGGCACCCGGGCCCAGCGCGGTGACCACCGCCCTGGCACTCTCCGGCCTGCCCAGCGACCGGTTCGTCTTCGAGGGCTTCCTGCCGCGGTCCGGATCGAACCGCCGGACCCGGCTGCGCGAGCTCGCGGCCGAGCCGCGCACGCTCGTCTTCTTCGAGGCGCCGCACCGGATCGCCGGCACCATGACCGACCTGGCGGCGATCTTCGGCGCGGACCGGCCGGCCGCGGTCTGCCGGGAACTGACCAAGACCTACGAGGAGATCCGCCGCGGCGGCGCCGCCGAACTGGCCGAGTGGGCCGGGACCGGCGAGGTGCGCGGCGAGATCACCCTGGTGGTGGCGGGCGCGCCGGCCGGCCCGGCGATCCGGCCGGACGACGGCGAACTGCGCGAGGAGGTGGCCCGGCGGGAGGCGGCGGGCGCCTCACGACGGGACGCGATCCAGGCCGTCGCCGACGACTACGGCCTGCGCAAACGCGAGGTCTACACGATCGTGCACACCCCGGTCTAGTAGGCGGCGACCAGGAAACCGGCGAGCAGCAGCAGAGGACCGGCGAAACAGGCCACCACGACCCGCCGCCGGGTGCTCGGCGAGTCCAGCCGCCGGGTCCCGGTCGCCTCGGCGATGCCGTACCCGCAGATCAGCACCAGCACGAACCCGAGCGCCCAGCGCAGGTGCATGGTGGGGCCGGCCGGCGCGGCGTAGGCCTGCGTGCTGCCCGCGCTGACCATCCGGGCCGGCGAGACGGAGCCCGGTGCCCGGCTCTGCGCGTCGACGCCGAGCAGGGTCACGCTGGGGACCGCGAGCCGGCCGTCGGCGGTGGAGAACCGGCCGGTGCAGTGCTGGGTGATGCCGTCACCGCGGCAGGCGAGGGTGGTGGCGTACCCGCGGTCGCCGTGTCCGACGGCGAGCCAGAACGGTTCCGCGCTGACCCAGCCGAAGAACGCCGCGACCAGGCTGAGAGTGATCAGGGCGAGCAGCGAGGCGACCGGGTTGTGCGCCGGTGGGCGGCGCCGGCGTCCGGGGGCCGGGTCCGGGGTCCGCGCCTCGATGACGGCGCGTTCCTCCTCGCTGAGCCAGAACGGCGAGTGTTCCATCCGTTCCAGCCGGGCGGTCACCTCCGGCGATCCGTTCACCTCGGGCAGGGGCGTCACTCCGGGGACGCCGGGTGGGCGGTGCGCGGTGAGGGCCACGGTGGGTCGCTCACGCTCCTTCCGGGGTACGCCGTGAGCACCCGTACCGTCGGTTTCGAAGATCAGCATCTCGCCCGTGGTGGCCAGGCGCTCGTCGTCCGGTGGTGCGGTCCGGGTCACGGGTTCGGCCGGCGGGGCCGCCTGCGCCGGTGGCACCGGCGATGTCGGTGGCGGCGCGGGCTCCCGGTCGGTCTCCACCCGCCACCAGGTGGTGTCCGGTTCGGGGCTGGCCCACGGGTCACCCTGACTGCTGGGCGTTTCCCCTGGCTGTGGAGCTTCTCCGGTCACCCGTTCATCTAACGACGCGGGGCACCGGTGATCACGTCACTAATCGGGCGTGTCGGGACAAATCGGCGCGGCGGTGCCGGGGGTGGTTATCCGTTCGCGGTGTCGCCGGGGCGGTCATTACGCTTAGGAACCATGAGTCACGTTCTCGCCGCGGTCGCCTGGCCCTACGCCAACGGCCCGCGCCACATCGGTCATGTTTCCGGCTTCGGAGTGCCATCCGACGTTTTCAGCCGGTACATGCGGATGGCCGGCCATGACGTGCTCATGGTGTCCGGCACCGACGAGCACGGCACCCCGATCCAGGTGCAGGCGGACGCCGACGGCGTGACCCCGCGCGAGCTCGCCGACCGCTACAACCGGGTGATCGTCGAGGATCTGCACGGGCTCGGCCTGTCGTACGACCTGTTCACCCGGACCACCACCCGCAACCACTACGCGGTGGTGCAGGAGCTGTTCGAGGGGCTGCACACCAACGGCTACATCGTCGCCCGCACCACGCTCGGCGCGATCTCGCCGTCCACCGGCCGCACCCTGCCGGACCGCTACATCGAGGGCACCTGCCCGATCTGCGGCTACGACGGCGCCCGCGGCGACCAGTGCGACAACTGCGGCAACCAGCTCGACCCGGAGCAGCTGGTGAACCCGCGCTCCCGGATCAACGGCGAGACGCCGAAGTTCGTCGAGACCGAGCACTTCTTCCTCGACCTGCCGGCCTTCGCCGAGGCCATCGGCGGCTGGCTCGACCGGCGGGAGAACTGGCGGCCCAACGTCCTCAAGTTCTCCCGCAACCTGCTCGACGACCTGCAGCCCCGGGCGATCACCCGCGACCTCGAGTGGGGTGTGCCGATCCCGCTCGACGGCTGGCGCGACCGCGCCGACAAGCGCATCTACGTCTGGTTCGACGCGGTCATCGGTTACCTGTCCGCCTCGATCGAGTGGGCCCGCCGCACCGGCGACCCGGAGGCCTGGCGGCAGTGGTGGTCGGCCGATGCGCAGGGCAAGGACGCCCGTGGCTACTACTTCATGGGCAAGGACAACATCGTCTTCCACTCGGTGATCTGGCCGGCGCTGCTGCTGGGCTACTCCGGTGAGGGCGACAAGGGCGGCCAGGCCGGCGGTTACGGCAAGCTCAACCTGCCGACCGAGGTGGTCTCCAGTGAGTACCTGACGATGGAGGGCAGGAAGTTCTCCTCGTCCCGCCGGGTGGTCATCTACGTGCGTGACTTCCTGGAGCGCTACGACGCCGACGCCCTGCGCTACTTCATCGCGGCGGCCGGACCGGAGTCCAACGACACCGACTTCACCTGGGCCGAGTTCGTCCGGCGCAACAACGACGAGCTGGTGGCCGGCTGGGGCAACCTGGTCAACCGGTCGGTCTCGATGGCGGCGAAGAACTTCGGCGTCATCCCCACCCCGGGCGAGCTCACCGCCGAGGACCAGGCGCTGCTCGCGGTCGCCAGGGCCGGGTTCGACACGGTCGGCGAGCTGATCGGCAAACACCGGCAGAAGGCCGCGATCGGTGAGGCGATGCGGGTGGTCGCCGAGGCCAACAAATACCTGTCCGAGCAGGCCCCGTGGAAACTGAAGTCCGACGAGGACAAGCCCCGCCAGGGGACGATCCTGCACGTCGCGCTGCAGGTGGTCAGCGACGCGAACACGTTGCTCACCCCGTTCCTGCCGCACTCCGCGCAGAAGGTGTTCGCGCTGCTCGGCGGCGAGGGCGTGCACGCGCCGATGCCGCGGATCGAGGAGGTCGACGACCTCGACGGCGGCCCGTCGTACCCCGTTCTCACCGGTGACTACACGGTCGGCACCCGCTGGGAGTCGGTGCCGCTGGTGGCGGGCACCCCGCTGAGCACGCCGAAGCCGGTGTTCCGCAAGCTCGACCCGTCGGTGGTGGAGGAGGAGCTGGCCCGCTTGGGCGAGACGTCCTGATCTGACAGTCCACTTCCGAAAGGCCCGTCGGCGCGGTATGCGCTGGCGGGCCTTTTTGTGACATGGATAACTCTCGGCGCCTCCAAATCGGATTGAAGAGTTCGACGAACGTCGGTACCGTCTCGTTTGATCACGGGGGTACGTGGGCGTTTCGTCGCTACGATGGTGGAGCGGCGTTGCCCGTCCTTCGTGTGGATCAACCCCCCTCGGAGGAGTTCCTTTGAAGACAGGACTTTCGCGTTCCCTGATGACGGCTGTCGTCAGCGGTGCGCTGGTGGCGGGCGGTGCGGTCTACACGGCTCCGGCTCTGGCAGCAGGGCCGCTTTCGACGACCGTTCTGACCGCTGACGAGTCGGAGTCGCCGTCGCCGGACCCGAGCGCCACCGAGCCGTCGGCTGAGCCGACGACGACGGAGCCGTCGAGCGAGCCGACCACCACGCCGCCGACGACGCCGCCGACCACCACGCCGACGACGCCGCCGAAGGACACCGCCAAGCCGACCGGTGGCGCGTTCAAGCTCAGTGTCACGTCGCTGTGGATCGGTCAGGAGACCAAGTTCACGCAGAACCTGACGGACTTCGCCGACAACGTGTCGCCGGACGCGCAGATCGTGCGGAAGGTCTACTGGGGTGACGGCACGAGCAGCACGCTCGGCCCCGCCTCGACCCTGTGGAAGAAGCGGTACACCAAGAGCGGCACGTTCAAGGTGTACGAGACGCTGACCGACAAGGCCGGCAACACCCTCACCACCGCCGCCAAGACGGTCAAGGTGACCACCCCGAACGGCAAGCTCTCGCTGACCAAGTCCAAGGTCTACCAGGGTGTCGACTTCGGTGTGAAGATCGGGGCGATCCCGGCCGGGACGAAGGCGATCTTCGTCAACTGGGGCGACGGCACCGAGAACAAGGTGACCGCGATCAAGAAGCAGACGGTCTACGGCTGGATCCTGTACAAGGACGGCGACCCGAATCTGCCCAAGCTCAGCGGTAAGAAGACCGTCAGCGTGTCGTTCGCCAACGCGAACGGCCGGTCCTCGCTGCTCAAGGCCGGCGTCATCAACGTCCTCAAGGACAGCTGGAAGCCGACCGTCACGGTCAAGAAGCCGTCCAGCGCCAACCGGCTGAAGTCCTGGAAGACCGTGACCGGCACCGCCGCGGACAAGGGCGCCGGCCCCGGCTGGGCCCTGGTCGACGTGCAGTTCATGACGCCGAGCGGTGCGTACTACTGCCTGAACAAGAACAAGAAGTTCCAGAAGGTCACCGACGCGACGTTCGACTCCGTCTGCCGGGCGTTCTACGTGCCGGTCAAGAAGGGCAAGTGGTCGTTCAAGGTGCCGTCCGGCCTGAAGAAGGGCACCGTCTGGGCCTCGGCCCGGGGTGTCGACTACGCCGACAACTACGGCAAGTGGAAGACCGCCACCGCCAAGATCACCAAGAGCTGACCTGCGGATTCCTCGCGGCTGATGCCCGTCGTCCCGATCCGGGGCGGCGGGCATCGCTGTCGATGTGTCCCATTGCACGACCGGTGGACGGCCGAGGGATTGATCGAGGTCACGAAGATCCGGTACCGTCACGACCACCACGGGGGTACGTGGGCGTTTCGTCGGTTCGGCCACGTTTCAGCGTGGTGGTCCGGATGAGACGCCCGTCCTTCGTGTGGATCAAACCCCTCGAAGGAGTTCCTTTGAAGACAGGACTTTCGCGTTCCGTGCTGACCGCCGTGGTCAGCGGTGCGCTGGTCGCTGGCGGTGCGGTCTACACGGCTCCGGCTCTGGCAGCAGGGCCGCTTTCGACGACCGTTCTGACCGCTGACGAGTCGGAGTCGCCGTCGCCGGACCCGAGCGTCTCGGAGTCCGCGTCGGAGTCGCCGTCGCCCGAGCCCAGCGTCTCGGAGTCGTCGGCGTCGCCGGAGCCCTCGGAGCCGTCGGTCGAGCCGACCACGCCCAGCGCCTCACCGACGTCCTCGCCCACCTCGTCGCCGACACCCGCCCCGGACAAGGTCAAGCCGACCGGTGGCGCGTTCAAGCTGAGCCTCGGCTCGCTGTGGATCGGCCAGAGCACGGTGTTCTCGCAGACCGCCGCGGACTACGCCGACAACGTGACGCCGGACGCGCAGATCGTGCGGAAGGTGTTCTGGGGCGACGGCACCAGCAGCACGCTCGGCGCCACCTCGACCACCTGGACCAAGAAGTACACCAAGAACGGCACGTTCAAGGTGTACGAGACGCTGACCGACAAGGCCGGCAACACCCTCACCACCGCGGCCAGGACCGTCACGGTGACCATCCCGGGCACGTACAAGCTGAGCAAGACCAGCGCGTACCAGGGCACCACGTTCGCGGTGAACATGACCAGCGTGCCGGCCGGCACCACCGAGGTCCGGGTCTACTGGGGAGACGGCACCTACAGCAAGCGTGCCAACCCAAGAAGGGCGCCATCAACGGGTACATCCTGTACAAGAACGGCGACCCCCTCACCGAGAAGAAGCTCAGCGGCAAGTTCACCCCGCAGATCGAGTTCCGCAACAAGAACGGCCTCAGCAGCCGCCGCAACGTCGGCACGATCAACATCCTGAAGGACACCTCGAAGCCGTCCCTCACGATCATCAAGCCGTCCGGCGCCAACAAGGTCGGCTCCTGGAAGACGATCAAGGGAACGGTGTCCGACAAGGGCAGCGGCGTGCCGTACGTGTACGTCACCGTCATCCGGATCACCAACGGTGGCACCGCGTACTGCCTGACCCCGGCGAAGAAGTGGAAGAAGTGGACCACTAGCGACCAGTACCTCAAGTACTGCGCTCTCGACGGCGTCAAGCTCAAGCCGAGCAAGGGCAAGTGGTCGCTCAAGCTCCCGGCCGGCCTGACCAAGGGCTACATCGGTGTCGACGCCTGGACCTGGGACTGGGCCGACAACTACACCCCCAAGTACCGCGAGGCCGCGCTCACCAAGAGCTGATCCCCGACGGGACTGACGACGAAGGGCCGGCGATCCGCCGGCCCTTTCTCGTCTCCGCCCGCGGTCAGGCGGCGTCCGGCAGCGCGTACCCGATGTCGGCGATGTGGTGATCGGCCAGCTCGTCCACCGGCGCCCACGCCTCGTAGACACCGCGCTCGTAGCAGCGGGCCCCGGTCGCGCCGATCGCGTCCGCCTCCGGGCGCAGCAGCCGCAGCCGGGCCCACGTCTCGTCACGCTGCAGCACCCAGGCGGACACCCCGCGCCACCGGGCCTGCTCGGCCCGCCGGCTCAGACTCCGCACCGGATAGCGGGCGGCCCGGGTCAGCGCGCGGACCCGGAACTCGCCGGGCGGGTCGGCGACCGCCTCGTACTCCTTGTCGTCGATCCGGCCGACCAGCTTGGCGGTGCCGGACGCGGTGCACGGCACGTACTCCCGGTCCGGGCTGACCCCGGGCAGCTCATTCAGCAGGTTCCGCCATCGCGGGCCGGCCAGTCGCAGCCAGCCGTGCTGCTCCGGCTGGTACGTGTACAGCACCACCTCGTCACCGCCCGGCACATACGCCAGCAACTGGGCGTTCGCGGACAGCGGCAGATCGGCGAACCCGGCCGTCACGTACTCCGGGATCAGGTCGTCGGCGCTCGGGGTGAAACCGGTGCCCAGCACCATTGCGCCGATCCGGGAGTGGCCGGGCAGCGCGGCCAGACCGGGGTGGGCCGGGGCGGCGGGCACCTCGTAGTCGGCCGGATCGGTGGCCCGCCAGCGCAACGCGAACGCCACCGGCGAATCGGTACCGCCGTCGGTGCGCAACAACGCGAGCTGCTGCGGTTCCCGCAGGTGGGCGATGTCGCAGGACCGGTAGCAGAAGCCGTACGGCAACCAGCCGCCGAGATGGCCGGCGACCTGGGCCGGGGAGAGCACCTTGGTCATCCGGGTGCCCCGGCGGATCACCGCGGTGGCACGGATGGCCCGCAGCATCGGATCGTCCCGGTAACCCACCGACTGGCTCATCTGCTGCACCTGATGCCAGGTGAGGTCAGGACGCAGCGGGGCCATCAGCGGAGGGTCGAGCGGGTCGGAGCCGAGTTCACTGTCCTCACCGATCACGGTCACGCGGCGCAACCTAAGCCTCCTCCGTAGATGGGAGATGAACAGAGGGTTATGTCAGAGTGCGCCGTGCACAATGTCTCACATGTCATCGAACGCCTCCGAGCAGTCACCTTCCGACCGGCGACGTGCCAAGGCGGCCCGTCGTGCGGGTGAGTTCCCGCCCGCTCCGGAGCCGCTCGCCGTCCCCGTCTTCGACAGCCACACCCACCTGGACCTCACCGTGCAGGAGGCCGGACTCCCCGGCGACGGCGACCCGGTCGAGGCGCTGATCGCCGCCGCGGCCAAGAGCGGCGTCGACCGGCTGGTCCAGGTCGGCGTCGACGTCGCCTCCTCGCAGTGGGGCGCCGACCTGGCCGAACGGCACGAATCGGTGCTGGCCGCGGTGGCCCTGCACCCCAACGACGCGCCCCGCGTCGACGACCTGGACGAGTCGCTGCGGGCGATCGAGGCGCTGGCCGCCCGCCCCCGGGTCCGCGGCGTCGGCGAGACCGGGATGGACACGTTCCGCACCGGCGACGAGGGCCGGGCCGCCCAGGAGGAGAGCTTCCGGGCCCACATCGCGATCGCCAAACGGCACGGCAAAGCGCTGATCATCCACGACCGCCAGGCGCACGCCGAGGTGCTGCGGATCCTGGACGACGAGGGCGCCCCGGAGAAAGTGGTCATGCACTGCTTCTCCGGCGACGCGGAGTTCGCGGCCGAGTGCGTACGCCGCGGGTTCTTCCTCAGTTTCGCCGGCACGGTGACCTTCGCCAGTGCCGGGAACCTGCGCGAGGCCGCCGCGATCACCCCACCCGAGCAGATGATGGTGGAGACCGACGCGCCGTACCTGACACCGACACCGTTCCGCGGCCGGCCGAACGCGTCCTACCTGATCCCGATCACCATGCGGGCGCTGGCCCAGGCTCGCGGCGTGGACCTGGACACCCTCTGCGCGACCGTCTCGGCCAACGGCGAACGGGTCTTCGGGAGCTGGCGCTGACCGGGGTCCGGACACCGGCCGCGGGGCACCGGAGAGTCGCGTCCGTCGCCCGACCGACCGCCGGTGTCCGGCGCCCCGAAGCGCCCGCTTTAGGCTCTCACCATGGCTGACACACTTCTCGGCCCGGCGGAGATCCGGGAACTCGCCGCACGCCTCGGCGTCGCGCCGACCAAGAAGCTCGGCCAGAACTTCCTGCACGACCCGAACACGATCCGGCGCATCGTCGGCGTGGCCGGTCTGCGGCCGGACGACGTCGCGCTGGAGGTCGGCCCCGGCCTCGGGTCGCTGACCCTGGGCCTGGTCGGCGCGGTCCGGCACGTGCACGCGGTGGAGATCGACCCGACGCTGGCCGCGGCCCTGCCGGAGACGGTCACCGCGGCACACCTGACCGTGCACCCGGCCGACGCCCTCAAGATCACCGGCGACCGGTTCGACCCGGCGCCGACGATGCTGGTGGCGAACCTGCCGTACAACGTGGCGGTCCCCGTCGTGCTGCACCTGCTGGCCGAACTGCCCACCCTGCGCGGCGGCCTGGTCATGGTGCAGAAGGAGGTCGCCGACCGGCTGGTCGCCGGGCCCGGCTCGAAGGTGTACGGCGTGCCCTCGGTCAAGCTGGCCTGGTACGCCGAGGCCAGGTCGGCCGGCAAGGTGCCGCCCGCGGTCTTCTGGCCGGTGCCCAACGTGGATTCCGGTCTGGTCGCCTTCACCCGCAGGGAACCGCCCGCCGACACCGAACGGCGGAAGGTCTTCGCGGTCGTGGACGCGGCGTTCGCGCAGCGGCGCAAGACCCTGCGGGCGGCCCTGGCCGGCTGGGCCGGTGGCGCTGACCGGGCCGAACAGGTGCTCCGCTCGGCGGGCGTGAGCCCGCAGGCCAGGGGAGAATCGTTGACGGTGGGAGAGTTCGCCGCCATCGCGGCGGCGGCGAATTCGTCGCCCCCCGGCGGTAAACTCAGCCCGTCCGACGCAGAGCCCAAGGAGTTGAACTCATGACCGCGGAGCCGATCGGCAACGTCATGTGGTCTCCCGATCCGGTGACACAGCGTCAGGCCGGCTACTTCATCGAGGATATTCTCAATCTCCCCGACGACGCTCCCCGCGTCGAGCTTCGTGACGGAGTCATGATTGTGGTCCCCTCCCCGACGGGCGCTCATCAGTTCATCGGAAACCTGCTGTGGAGTTGGTTTCGCCAGCATGCACCCGAGTCCTTCGTCGGACTGACCGCTGTCGGGGTCGCCCTCGGGCTGAAGGACACCGCGGAGCCCGATGTCGTTCTGCTGCATCAGCCCATCGACCTCACCCACCACTACTACCTGCCCGACCAGGTGGCCATCGCGGTCGAGGTGGTCTCGCCCGGGACGAAGCGGCGTGACCGCATGGAGAAGCCGGGCCTCTACGCCGCGGCGGGCATCAAGCACTACTGGCGGATCGAGCAGAACCCGTTGCACGTCTTCGCCTACGACCTGGTCGACGGTCACTACGAGTTGGTCGCGGACTCGGAGACGGAGATCGAGCTGAGCGCGCCGTTCGAGATCAAGCTGCCGATCCGGGACATCACTCCGTGACGGAGGCGTGGGGGCCGGACGACGATCAGCCACGTCCGCACCGGGGGCCGGTGAAGGTACGTGTGCCGGCGAAGATCAATCTGCACCTGGCGGTCGGGCCGCTGCGCCCGGACGGCTACCACGAACTCAACACGATCTATCACGCGATCGGGTTGTTCGACGAGCTCACCGCCCGTCGCGGCGACACCCTGACGCTGACCATGGAGGGTGAGGGCGCCGGCGAGCTGGCGCTCGACGAGACCAACCTGATCATCCGGGCGGCCCGGGCGCTCGCCGCGCGGGCCCGCGTCCCGGCCTACGCCCGGCTGCACCTGCGCAAGAGCATCCCGCTGGCCGGCGGTCTGGCCGGTGGCAGCGCCGACGCGGCCGCCACCCTGATCGCCTGCGACCTGCTCTGGGGACTCGGCATGTCCCGCGAAGAACTGGGCGAGGTCGGTGCGGAGCTCGGCTCGGACGTGCCGTTCCTGCTGCACGGCGGCACCGCCCTCGGCACCGGCCACGGCGAGACGGTCAGCCCGATCCTGGCCCGGCCGACCGCCTGGCACTGGGTGGTGGCCATCGCCGACGGCGGCCTGTCCACCCCGGCCGTCTACCGCGAGCTCGACGCGCTGCGCGACAGCTCCGTGCCGCCCGAGGCGCTCGGCGGGCCGGACCAGCTGATGACCGCCCTGCGCCAGCGCAACCCGCGGGTGCTCGGTGCCGCCCTCGGCAACGACCTGCAGGCCGCCGCCCTCTCGCTGCGCCCGCAGCTCGCCGACGTGCTCAAAGCAGGCGAGGAGGAGGGCGCCCTGGCCGGCATCGTCTCCGGTTCCGGCCCCACCTGTGTCTTCCTGGCCCGCGACGCGGCACACGCCCAGGAGATCGCCGCCGGCCTGGAGGAGTCCGGAGTGTGCCGGGCCGCGGTCACCGCCCGCGGGCCGCAACCCGGCGCGCGGGTAATCTAGAGGGCATCGTGGCGAATATCATCAACCTGGACCGGGTCAACAAGGGTTACGGCGCCGCCGGTCAGCTGCTCACCGATGTCTCTCTCGGCTTGGACGACGACGCCCGCATCGGCATCGTCGGTCTCAACGGGGCCGGCAAATCCACCCTGCTCCGGATGCTCGCCAAGAGCGAGGAACCGGACTCCGGCCGGGTCACCCACCGGCGTGACCTCCGCGTCGCCGCCCTGCCCCAGAGCCTGGCGCTGGCCGCCGAGGCGACCGTCCGGGACGTCGTCCTCGGCACCGCCTGGCTCGAGGTGGGCATGGGCGCCGAACACGAATGGGCCGGCGACGCCGGTGTCCGGACCATCCTCGACGGCCTCGGCATGGCACACCTCGGCCTGGACACCCCGGTCGGGCCGATGTCCGGTGGCGAACGCCGCCGGGTCGCCCTCGCCGCCCTGCTGGTCCGCGAGAGCGACCTGCTGATCCTCGACGAGCCCACCAACCACCTCGACGTCGCCGGTGTCGACTGGCTCGCCAAACACCTGGTCACCCGCCGGGGCGCGCTGGTCGTGGTCACCCACGACCGGTGGTTCCTCGACGAGGTCTGCACGATGACCTGGGAGGTCGTCGACCAGGAGGTGCACACCTACGAGGGTGGCTACGCCGCCTGGATCCTGACGCGCGCCGAACGCCAGCGCGTCGCCGCCGCCGTCGAGGCCCGCCGGCAGAACCTGCTCCGCAAAGAGATCGCCTGGCTGCGCCGCGGCCCGCCGGCCCGCACCTCGAAACCGAAATTCCGGATCGACGCGGCCAACGAACTGATCGCCGACGTCCCGCCGGTGCGCGACAACGTCAGCCTGCAACGGCTGGCCACCACCCGCCTCGGCAAGCAGGTCTACGACCTGGAGGACATCACCCTCAACGCCGGCCCGAAGAGCATCTTCGCGGACCTGACCTGGCAGGTCGGCCCCGGCGACCGGATCGCGATCCTGGGCGCCAACGGCGCAGGCAAGACCACCCTGCTGCGGTTGCTGGCCGGCGTCACCAAGCCGGACGGCGGACGCCTGGTCACCGGCTCCACGGTCCGGCCGGCGTTCCTCTCCCAGGAGCTCAAGGAACTGCCCGGCCACCTGCGCCTGCTCGAGGCCGTGGAAGAGGTCGCCAAGCGGGTCAAGCTCGGCGACCGGGAACTCTCCGCCGGCCAGCTCGCCGAGGTGTTCGGCTTCACCGACAAGCGCATCTGGACCCCCGTCAGCGACCTCTCCGGTGGCGAACGCCGCCGGCTGCAGCTGCTCCGGCTGCTCGCCGCCGAACCCAACGTGCTGCTCCTCGACGAACCCACCAACGACCTGGACACCGACACGCTGGCCTCCCTGGAGGACCTGCTCGACTCCTGGCCCGGCACCATGGTCGTGGCCAGCCACGACCGGTACCTCGTCGAACGGGTCACCGACGTCGTCTACGCGATGTTCGGCGACGGCCGTCTCGTGCACCTTCCCGGCGGCATCGACGAATACCTCGACCGGATCAGCGGCGGGACGCCCGCTTCGGCCGTACCCGCGAAGGGGACGCAGCCGGCACCGAGCGCGCCCGGCCTCTCCTCGGGTGAGCTGCGCCAGGCTCGCAAGGATCTGGCGAAGTTCGAGCGTCAGCTCGACAAGCTCAACGAGAAGGAAGCGAAGATCAACGAGAAGCTGGCCCGGCACGGCAGCGACTACGACAAGCTCGTCGAACTGGAAGCCCAGCTCAAAGCGGTGAAAGACGAACGCGATCAGGTCGAGGAGTCCTGGCTCGAACTCGCCGAGCAAGTGTCCGGTAACTGATCCGGGGGGTGTGCCTGCGCCGCTTGAAGGGGATACGCGAGAATCGGGACGACTACACCTGACCTTGGAGACGGAACCATGGCGCACACCCCGGTCAACCACCCGCTTCGGCCGATCTACCGGATCGTCGGCTTCATCACCGGTGCCTACCTGGTGGTCTTCGGGGTCCTGGGCCTGATCCAGACCTCCGGCGAGGCCTTCACCGGCCCCGGCGTCCGCGTCATCGGCCAGGGCAGCAACATGCTCTGGTCGATCATCTCGATCGCCGTCGGCGGCATCGTCCTGCTCGCCACCGCGATCGGCCGCAACGCCGACGTCGAGGCCGACAAGTACCTCGGGTGGGGCCTGCTGGTCCTCGGCACCTACGCGATGGCGGTGCTGCGCACCGACGCCAACTTCTTCGGCTTCACCATGTCGACGGTGATCGTCACCTACATCGCCGGCCTGCTGCTCATCACCACGAGCCTCTACAGCAAGTCGGCGCCGCAGTCCCAGGCCGGAGCACCCCGCCAGGTCCGCGAGGGCCGCACCGCCTGAACCGCGACAGCACCACCGAAGGTGCGATGACCCGGCCGGGTCATCGCACCTTTCGCGTCAACAGGTTCGGTTTCGGCTCCAGATGCGACAGGCCGTTCCAGGCCAGATTCACCAGATGGGCGGCCACCATCTCCTTCTTCGGCTTCCGCGCGTCCCGCCACCACTGGCCCACCAGCGCCACCATGCCCACCAGCGCCTGCGAGTAGAGCTCGGCGAACTTCGGATCCAGCCCCCGGCTGCGGAACTCGGCACCCAGGATGTGTTCCACCTGATGGGCGACATCGTTCATCACACTGGAGAAATTGCCCGACGCCGCCAGCAACGGCGAATTGCGGGTCAGCACCTGGAAACCGTGCGGCTCCTCGTCGATGTAGTCCAGCAGCGCCAGCGCCGCCTGCTCCAGCAGCTCCCGCGGATGCCCGGCGGTCAGCGCGGTCGCTATCCGGTCGAGCAGCGCGCGCACCTCGCGGTCGACGACCACCGCGTAGAGGCCCTCCTTGCCGCCGAAGTGCTCGTAGACGACCGGTTTCGACACCTTGGCCCGCGACGCCACCTCCTCGACGCTGGTGGCGTCGAAACCCCGCTCGGCGAACAGCTGCCGTCCGACGGTGATGAGTTGCTCGCGGCGCTGTGCGGCTGGCATCCGGACTCGGGGGGCGGAGGTGCGGCGTGGCTCGTCGTTGGTCTCGTGGTGCTCGCTCACCTGCCCATCCTGCCAGGAATGGCACACCCGGAGTGCGGCACGTCAGGCTAGCGCCGCATAAACTAGTCGCATGACTCTTATCGATGGTGTTCCGGCAGACCTCCCCGGCCCGCGGGCCGAAGCCCGGCGCCTGCGGGTGGACCCGGGGTTGTCGCGGGCACAGCTGATGAAGCAGTTCGGGGTGAGCAACGGGACGCTGACCGACTGGCTGCGCGGGATCGAGCCACCGGAGTGGACCCGCCGGCCCAACGCCAAGGACGACGTACGCCGGGAAGCGGTCACCTTGCGGGAGGAGGGCTGGTCGATCAACGACATCGCGGCGCGGCTGGGCGTGGCGAAGTCGACGGCGTTCCGGTGGGTGGGGCATGTTCCGCTCGACCCGGACGCCGAGCGGGCGCAGGAGAAGCGCAAACTGGCCGAGAAGCGGATCGCCGGCCGCTGGGACGACTACCGGGCCGACCGCGACCAGCGTCAGGCCGAGATCTGGGGTCAGGCCGCCCGTGACGTCGGTGCCCTGTCGGACCGGGACGTCCTCCTTCTGGGCGCGGTCGCCTATTGGTGTGAGGGGTCGAAATCGAAGCCGTGGGCGCGATACGACCGGCTCACCTTCATCAACAGCGACGCCGATCTGCTGGCTCTGCACCTGCGGTTTCTCAGGTTGGGCGGATACCGCCCCGACGAGTTGGCCTATCGGCTGCAGATCCACGAGACCGCCGACGCCGATGCGGCGACCGACTGGTGGTGCCGTCGGCTGGGGGTGCCGCGGAGCCGGTTCCGTAAGCCCACGATCAAGAAGCACGTGCCGGAGACCCGCCGGGCGAACGTGGGCGATGACTACCACGGATGCCTGGTCATCGACGCCCCGAAGTCCCGGGAGTTCTACTGGCGGATGGAGGGCGTGATGCGAGCCGTCGCCGGACAGGCATCGTCCGCCTCCCACCCGGTCGAGGAAGGACGCTAGGCTGTCTCCAGCACCTTTCGGCTGTGGTGTAATTGGCAACACTGGAGATTTTGGTTCTCCTATTTCAGGTTCGAGTCCTGACAGCCGAGCCATTCTGTGGTAAGAGGGCCCGCCGCTAGGCCCGGGCGGCTGAAGTGACGCCGCGTCTGCAAGATGCCACTGCAAACGATGGAGTTGTCGCGTGAGCCAGGCCCCCAGCCGTACCGTTGTCGTCCTCGCCGCCGGTGAGGGCAAGCGGATGAAGTCCGCGACACCCAAGGTCCTGCAGCCGCTCCTCGGCCGCACCCTGCTCGGGCACGTGCTCGCCGTCGCCGCGGGCATCAAGACCGACCGCACCGTGGTCGTCGTCGGGCACAAGGCGGACCAGGTCGGCGCGTTCCTCGCCGAGGCCGCTCCGGATGCCACGCCGGTGCTGCAGGAGCAGCAGAACGGCACGGGGCACGCGGTGCGTATCGCGCTGGACTCGCTCACCGACCTGACCGGCACTGTGGTGGTGCTCAGCGGCGACGTGCCGCTGCTGCGCGCGGAGACGGTGGAGGCGCTGCTCGCCACGCACGAGCGGGCCGGTGCCGCGGCGACCGTGCTCAGCGCCGAGGTCGCCGAGCCGCGTGGTCTGGGGCGGATCGTCCGGGACGCGGCCGGCAATCTGGAGCGGATCGTCGAGCAGAAGGACGCCACCGAGGAGCAGCGCCGGATCCGCGAGATCAACTCGGGGATCTACGCGTTCGACGCCGCGCTGCTGCGGGAGTCGCTGGGCAAGCTGTCCACCGACAACGCGCAGGGCGAGGAGTACCTGACCGACGTGTTCGCCATCCTGGCGTCGCAGGGTCACCCGGTGGCGATCGAGGTGGCCGAGTTCGCGTACGAGACGCTGGGCTGCAACGACCGTGCCGAGTTGTCACGCCTGCGGGTGTTGATGCGCGATCGGGTGAACGACGCCTGGATGCGTTCCGGGGTGCTGTTGCTGGACCCGGCGACGACGTGGATCGACGTGACGGCGACGCTGGAGCCGGATGCGGTGGTGGACCAGAATTCGCAGATCTCCGGGTCCTCGACGGTGGCGACGGGTGCGGTGATCGGTCCGGACACCACGTTGGTGGACACCACGGTCGGTGCGGGCGCGTCGGTGCTGCGGACTCACTCGATCGGGGCGGTGATCGGCGTGGAGGCGACCGTCGGCCCGTTCTCGTACCTGCGTCCGGGCACGAAGCTGGGCCGTAAGGCGAAGGTCGGCGGTTTCGTCGAGACGAAGAACGCTGAGTTGGGTGACGGTGCGAAGGTGCCGCACCTGACCTATGTGGGTGACGCGTCGATCGGCGCCAAGGCGAACATCGGCGCGGGTACGATCTTTGCGAACTACGACGGGGTGAACAAGCATTTCACCACGGTGGGTGAGGCGGCGTTCGTCGGCTCGGACACGGTGTTGATCGCCCCGGTCGAGATCGGTCCCGGCGCGTACGTGGCGGCGGGCAGTGCGGTGGCCAAGGACGTGCCGGCGGGCAACCTGGGGGTGACCCGGGCCCCGCAGCGCAACGTCGAGGGGTGGACGGAGCGCCGCCGGGCCGGGACGGTGTCGGCGGACGCCGCGCAGCGGGCTCAGCGGGCCGCGGATATCACCCCTGAGCAGGAGTGATCCAGCTGGGGTGAGCCATCCCACGCGGCGGGCTCGAAACGTGGCGGTTACGTTGTCGCAAGGGATACTTCACTGCGAACCCCCCACCCCCTAATCCAACGGGAGCAGCGATCCGATGGGCAGCATCGTCGCGGAGAACCGTAAGAGTCTGATGCTCTTTTCCGGTCGGGGTTACCCCGAGCTGGCGGAGGAGATCGGTCAGGTGCTCGGCGTGGCGCCGACGCCGTCGGACTCGTACGAGTTCGCCAACGGTGAGATCTTCGTCCGGTTCAAGGATTCGGTTCGTGGCTCGGACGCGTTCGTCGTCCAGTCGATGACCGAAGGTGTGAATCGCTGGGTCATGGAGACCCTGATCATGATCGACGCGTTGAAGCGTGGGTCGGCGAAGCGGATCACCGTCGTTCTGCCGTTCTATCCGTACTCGCGTCAGGACAAGAAGCACCGTGGCCGGGAGCCGATCTCGGCTCGTCTGGTGGCGGACCTGCTGAAGACTGCGGGCGCGAACCGGATACTCACCGTGGACCTGCACACCGCGCAGATCCAGGGTTTCTTCAACGGCCCGGTGGACCACCTGTTCGCGATGGACATCCTCGCCGACTACGTGCAGCGCAAGTTCGCCGGACGTCCGATGACGGTGGTGGCGCCGGACTCCGGCCGGGTGCGTGTGGCGGAGCGGTGGACGGACCGGCTGGGTGGTTGCCCGCTGGCGTTCATCCACAAGACCCGTGACCCGATGAAGCCCAACCAGGTGGTGGCTAACCGGGTGGTCGGTGAGGTCGAGGGCCGGGTCTGTCTGATCGTCGACGACATGATCGACACCGGCGGCACGATCGCCAAGGCGGCGGACATCCTCTTCGAGGAGGGTGCGGCGGACGTGATCGTGGCGTCGACGCACGCGCTGTTGTCCGACCCGGCGACCGAGCGTCTGAAGAACAGCCGGATCAGTGAGCTGGTGGTGACGAACACGCTGCCGATCTCTCCGGAGAAGCAGCTCGACAAGATCACCGTGCTGTCGATCGCGCCGTTGCTGGCGCGGGCGATCCGTGAGGTGTTCGACGACGGTTCGGTGACCACCTTGTTCGGTGGCCTGAGCTAGTTCCGTTTACGGTTTGGGGCGCCCGTCGTCGACGGGCGCCTCATCTGTGTGGTGCAAGTTGCATCAACGAGGTCATTTTTGCCGTCAGGGCTGTCGGTCGGGCGGACCCGCTGACCGGGGCACGATCGTGGCAGGTAGGCTAGTACGGTTGCCACGGCGAGGGTGCATCGCGGGCTGCTAAGAATCCTCGGGCTGCTGGGGATCGCAGTTCGCTTGAGGCGCCGTCATCGGCGCGGTGCTCCGGGCCTGTGCCCAGCGCGCCCTCTTGCCCGGCAGCGCCGACGACGGTCTCAGCGCCGTCGGCGGCCACACCGTAGCACTGCCGGATACCGCAGCCGCAGACTTAGCCGCAGCCCGCATCGAAGAGTTTCAGGAGTTTCCCGTGTCCGAGGTAAAGATCAGCGCCGAGCCCCGTACCGAGTTCGGCAAGGGTGGTGCCCGTCGTACGCGCCGCGCGGGTCTGGTGCCTGCCGTGCTCTACGGCCACGGCGAGGCCCCGCAGCACATCGCGCTCCCGGCGCGTGAGTTCGCAGCCGCCATCCGTCACGGTGGCATCAACCAGATTTTCACCATCGACATCGCCGGCAACGCGGCCGCCACTCTGGCCCTGCCGAAGGCGATCCAGCGCGACCCGATCAAGGACACGTTCGAGCACGTGGACCTGCTGATCGTGAAGCGTGGCGAGAAGATCCAGGTCGACATCCCGGTGACGCTGACCGGTGAGGCCGCCAAGAACACCCTGATCGTGCACGAGTCGAACACCGTCGCGGTGGTCGCCGACGCGCTGCGTCTGCCGGCCGAGCTCGAGGTGTCGATCGACGGTCTCGAGGCCGGTTCGCACGTGACTGCCGGTGACGTCAAGCTCCCGAGCGGTGTCGAGCTGGCCGTCGAGGCCGACGTCGTCCTGGCGAACATCACCGCCGCGCAGTCGACTGTCGCCGCCGAGGGCGAGGGCGACGCTGCCGAGGGCGGCGACAGCGCGGAGTAAGTAGGTCTGCGCGCAGCAGCGGTAAGGCGAGTCATCAGGGAAAGTGCCGTTGGGCACTTTCCCTGATGTTGTATGCGGGTCAGAGCGGAGGCAAGGGTGAGCGACGAGGCGCCGTTCCTGGTGGTCGGCCTGGGGAACCCGGGCAAGGAGTACGCGGGTAACCGGCACAATGTGGGTTTCATGGTGGCTGATCTGCTGGCCTCCCGGGTGGGTGGCAAGTTCGGCCGGGCGAAGCGGGCGCACACGGATGTGGCGGAGGGCCGGCTGGGTTTCGGCGGTCCGAAGCTGGTCCTGTTGAAGCCGTTGACGTACATGAACCTGTCGGGTGGCCCGGTGGCGTCGCTGGCGCAGTTCTTCAAGGTGCCGGTGACCAATGTGATCGCGGTGCACGACGAGTTGGATGTCCCGTTCGGTCAGGTGCGCGTGAAGCGCGGTGGCGGCGAGGGCGGCCACAACGGTCTGCGGTCCATGTCGAAGTCGCTGGGCAGCAAGGAGTATGCGCGGGTCCGGGTCGGTATCAGCCGTCCGCCGGGCCGGCAGGATCCGGCGGATTACGTGCTTGCCGACTTCTCCTCGTCGGAGCGCAAGGAGCTGGATTTTCTGGTGGATCGCGCGGCCGATGTGGTCGAGGCGGTGATCACCGAGGGCGTCGAGTGGGCGCAGAACAAGTACCACGGAAGTTGATGGGTTTTTGTCCGGCTTGTCTGCCGTGACGTTGTTTGCTGTCCATCCGTTGGTCACACGGGCGCACTCGGACCGGGCGCCCGTTGACGGGACGGAGGGCTCGCCGGATGTCGCAGGACGTTTCCGACGACTGCGAGACGACCGTCTCCCTCCCGCCGGCCCCGCAGCGCATCCCCCGGCCCGGCAACGCCCCGCCGCAGGCCGTCCGGGGCGTCCCCGACCCGTCCCGTAATCAGGCGTCCGACCGGTACCGTCCGACCCGGAATCCGGCCGGGCGCAACCGGGGACGGCACGCCGCGATGTCGCGCCGCCAGCTGTGGGAGCGGCGGTACGTCCGGGCCCTGGTACTGACCGACCTGACCACCGGCGTGGTCGCCGGAGTGGTCACCTTCATGATCCGCTTCGGCGAGACGGTCACCGAGTACAACCGCTGGTACATGCTCTTCTCGGCGGTGCTGCCGGCCGCGCTGCTGTCGGTGCTGGCGGTGTTCCGGGCGTACGAGCGCCGCTACCTGTTCGTCGGCGCGGACGAGTACCAGCGGGTGATCCGGGGCGGCGTCGGGTTGATCGCCGGCGCGGCCATGGTGTCGTACGCCCTCAATCTGGACCTGGCCCGCTCGTACGTCCTGGTCGCCCTGCCCGCCGCGGTGGCCGCCGTGGTGCTGTTCCGGTTCGCCCTGCGCAAGCGGCTGCACCTGTCCCGGCACCGGGGCGAGAACCTGCGCCGGGTGATCGTGGTCGGTCACGAGCTGTCGGTGATCGGGATCGCCCGGCAGCTGCGCCGGGAGCGTTATCACGGGCTGGAGGTGGTCGGCGCCTGCCTGCCGTCGGACCACGACGGTGTCGGGGTGGCCGATCTGCCGGTCTACGGCACCTTCGAGGACGTCGCGAACGCGGTCGCGCTGGCCGACGCGGACACCGTGGTGGTGCTCAGCTGTCCCGAGCTGGACGGTGCGGCGGTACGGCGGCTGGCGTGGCGTCTGGAACGCGACGAGGTGGACCTGGTGGTGGCCAGTGCCCTGGTGGATGTGGCCGGGGCGCGTACCACCATTCGGCCGTTCGACGGCCTGCCCATGCTGCACGTCGAGCATCCCCGGCTGCACGGCGGATCGCGCCTGGTCAAGGAGCTGGTCGATCGTGTGGGGGCCCTGCTGCTGCTGTTCCTCGCCGGGCCGGTGCTGCTGGGCGTGGCGCTCTGCGTGGGACTCACCTCCCGGGGACCGGTACTCTTTCGCCAGGTGCGTGTGGGACGTGACGGCCGTCATTTCCGGATCTTCAAGTTCCGCAGCATGTACATCGATGCCGAGGCTCGTCTCCACGAGCTGAAACACCTCAACGAGCACGACGGTGTGCTCTTCAAAATCCGGGACGATCCGCGGGTCACTCCGGTGGGGCGATGGTTGCGCCGGTTCTCGCTCGACGAGCTCCCGCAACTTCTCAACGTCCTGCTGGGGCAGATGTCGTTGGTGGGTCCGCGACCGCCGCTTCCGCCGGAGGTGGCCGTCTACGCCGACGACGTGCGACGACGGTTGGCCGTCAAGCCGGGCATGACCGGTCTCTGGCAGGTGTCGGGCCGGTCGGATCTCTCGTGGGAAGAGGCGGTTCGGCTGGACCTGCGCTATGTGGAGAATTGGTCGCTGAGCCTGGACCTGGTGATCCTGCTCAGGACCGTCACCGCGGTGGTGCGGTCGTCCGGGGCGTACTGAAGTGAGGAGACCTCAACGATGGGCGAGCAGACGAAGACGTCAGCGCGCATTGCAGGACCGCGGGACGCCGCCTCCGACGGGGGTGCACCACCGGTCATCGACGCCGCGTTCGCCCGCTGGCTCGCGGAACGCGCCGGGCAGGCGCTTCTCGAGGTCCGTGCGGAGATGGGGTACGCGGACGGCAAGGCGCTCAAGGCCGCCGGTGACCAGGCCGCACACGAGCTGATCCGCGCCGAACTGGCCCGCTGGCGGCCCGCCGACGCCGTGCTCTCCGAGGAGGACGACCAGTCCCGGACGGCCTGGCAGGAGGAGGGCGAGGCCGTGGTGTCGCGTCCGGAGCGGCTGGGCGCCTCCCGGGTCTGGATCGTCGATCCGCTGGACGGCACCCGCGAGTTCTCCGAGGAGGGCCGCGACGACTGGGCCGTGCACGTCGCGCTCTGGACCGCCGACTGTTCCAGCCCGTCGTGCCTGGCCGCGGGCGCGGTCGCGATGCCGGCTCAGCACCGTACGATCGCCACCGACCACCCGCCGGCGTACCCGCCGTTGCCGCTGGAGGCGGCGACCGGGGGAGCGATCCGGATCGCGGCCAGCCGCACCCGGCCGCCGGCGTTCGTGACCGCGCTGGCCGAGGACATCGGTGCGGAACTCGTGCCGATGGGTTCCGCCGGGGTGAAGATCGCCGCGGTGATCAGCGGTGACGCCGACGCCTACGTGCACGCCGGTGGGCAGTACGAATGGGATTCCGCGGCGCCGGTCGCTGTGGCGTTGGCCACAGGTCTGCACGCGTCACGTATCGATGGATCTCCATTAATCTACAACCAGGCCGACCCGAAGTTACCCGACCTCGTCGTTTGTCGGAAAGATCTCGCTCCTCGGTTGCTTGCTGCGCTGCAGAAGCATCTTCCGACACAATGACGTCTCGGCCACGACCGTGCAAAATCGCAGGATGACCATGCCCGGCAGACCCGGAGAAAGGTCTGGGGACTGAACCCATGAGCCAGACGAAGCCCTATCGTGTCTCGCACCTGGATGCTCTCGAAGCCGAGAGCATCTTCGTCATGCGAGAGGTCATGGCCGAGTTCGAGCGCCCCGTGCTGCTCTTCTCCGGCGGCAAGGACTCGATCGTGATGCTGCGGCTGGCGGAGAAGGCCTTCGCCCCCGCCCGCATCCCGTTCCCGGTCATGCACGTCGACACCGGCCACAACTTCCCCGAGGTGCTCGAATACCGCGACCGCCGCGTCGCCGGCCTCGGCCTGAACCTGGTCGTCGCCAGCGTGCAGGAGGCGATCGACGCCGGACAGGTGCGCGAGCTGCCGGACGGCACCCGCAACCGGATCCAGACCCCGGTGCTCCTCAGCGCGGTCGAGAAATACCGGTTCGACGCCCTCTTCGGCGGCGCGCGCCGCGACGAGGAGAAGGCCCGGGCCAAGGAGCGGATGTTCAGCTTCCGCGACGAGTTCGGCCAGTGGGACCCGAAGAACCAGCGCCCCGAGCTGTGGTCGCTCTACAACGGCCGGCACCACCCCGGCGAGTCGATCCGGGTGTTCCCGCTCTCCAACTGGACCGAGCTGGACGTCTGGCACTACATCGCCAAGGAGCAGATCCCGCTGCCCGACATCTACTACGCGCACGACCGTGAGGTCGTCGAGCGTGGCGGGATGTTCTACGCGGTCAACGAGTTCATCCGGCTGCGTGACGGCGAGACCTCCGAGGTGCGCCGGGTGCGGTACCGCACGGTCGGCGACGCGTCGCAGACCGCGGCCGTGCTCTCCGAGGCGGACACCGTCGACAAGGTGATCGACGAGGTCGCCGCCACCCGGATCACCGAGCGCGGCGCGACCCGCGGCGACGACAAGGTCTCCGAGGCCGCGATGGAAGACCGTAAGCGAGAGGGTTACTTCTGATGAGCCAGGCAGTTCTCGAGCCGGAGGCGTCCGCCGGGCGGGGCATGGACCTGCTGCGCTTCGCGACCGCGGGCAGTGTGGACGACGGCAAGTCGACCCTCATCGGGCGCCTGCTCTACGACACCAAGACGATCTTCGAGGACCAGCTGGAGGCCGTCGAGGTCGCCAGCGCCTCCCGCGGCGACGAGTACACCAACCTCGCGCTGCTCACCGACGGCCTGCGGGCCGAGCGGGAACAGGGCATCACGATCGACGTGGCGTACCGGTACTTCGCGACCCCGCGCCGCAAGTTCATCATCGCCGACACCCCCGGGCACATCCAGTACACCCGGAACATGGTCACCGGCGCCTCCACCGCCGACCTGGCGCTGATCCTGGTCGACGCGCGCAAGGGCCTGGTCGAGCAGTCCCGCCGGCACGCCTTCCTGACCAGCCTGCTGCGGGTGCCGCACCTGGTGCTCTGCGTGAACAAGATGGACCTGGTCGACTGGGACAAGGCGGTCTACGACAAGATCGCCGACGAGTTCACCTCGTTCGCCGCGAAACTGGACGCGCCGGACCTGACGATCATCCCGATCTCGGCGCTCAACGGCGACAACATCGCCTCCCGCTCGGACAACAGCCCGTGGTACGAGGGCCCGTCCCTGCTGCACCACCTGGAGCACGTACACATCGCCAGCGACCGCAACCTGGTCGACGTGCGCTTCCCGGTGCAGTACGTGATCCGCCCGCAGTCCACCACCGTCACCGACTACCGCGGGTACGCCGGGCAGGTCGCCTCCGGCATCCTCAAGCCCGGGGACGAGGTGATGGTCCTGCCGTCCGGGATGACCAGCACCATCGCGTCGATCGATACCGCCGACGGCCCGGTCGACGAGGCCTTCCCGCCGATGTCGGTGACGGTCCGGCTGAACGACGAGATCGACATCTCGCGTGGTGACCTGATCTGCCGGCCGAACAACGCCCCCGCCGTCGCGCAGGACGTCGAGGCGATGGTCTGCTGGATGGACGAGACCGCCCCGCTGCGGGTCGGCGGCAAGTACACGATCAAGCACACCACCCGGACCGCCCGGACCGTGGTGCGTGGCGTCCAGTACCGCCTGGACGTCAACACGCTGCACCGCGACGAGGACGCCGGCGAGCTCAAGCTCAACGAGATCGGCCGGGTCAAGCTGCGCACCACGGTGCCGCTGCTCGCCGACGAGTACCGCCGGAACCGCACCACCGGCGGCTTCATCCTGATCGACGAGTCGACCAACCGGACGGTCGCCGCCGGAATGATCATCGAAGCGCACTGAGAAACCACAGGCGGGACATGGGCGGCGGTTCACCGAACCGTCGCCCACACCACTTTTCCGCTCTCGGTCGGCGTCGCGCCCCAGAGCACCGCGGTCTCCGCCACCGTCCGCAGACCACAGCCCCGCTCGTCGAGCGGCATGTCACGGCGCGGCCGGACCGGGCGTAACACCCGCGGCAGCCGTGGATTGCCGTCCGTCACCGCCAGGTGCAACCCGCCGCAGCGCCGGGTCACCACCACCCGGATCTGCGTCCCGGCGTGCTCGACGGCGTTCGTCACCAACTCGGACATCACCAGCCGGCTCGGGTGCAGCAGATGCGTCAGGCCCCACTCCAGGCAGGCGTCGCCGACCAGGTTGCGGGCCACGCTCGGCGCGTCCGGGTCGGGCCGCAGGGTCACGCTCAGCCGGTCGGCGCCCGGTATCCGCCCGGCGAGGGCCACCCGGGCCTGCCGCACCTTCGCATAGACCGGCAGGAACCGCCCGGCGCTCAACCCCTGCATCCGCCCGGCGAGCGGCAGGTCGGGCGGAATGCACAGGGCGAACGGCATCGGCGGCTGCATCCGGGCCGCCGCGTGCTGCGCGGTCACCCAGGTGGGCGCGCTCTCGCAGTGCGGGTCGCCCAGGCCGGAGAGGTCGACGACGAGACCGTCCGGCCGCGCGCCGAAACACTGGCGCAGACTGGCCGTGGCGTTGCATCGGAGCTGGTCGTCCCAGGGGCCCCGAACCGTGAGCAGAGAGACGGCGACGTCCTCGGCGGCGTCGACGCTGACGATCACACCTTGCTCGGTGTCATCGTGAAGATACGGTGGGCTTACCCCCATGCCGGACACCATAGCCGTCCGGCCGGTCGGTGAGCCTCTGGTCTCGCTCCTGCGGGTGATGGCGGCCGGTCCCGCCTGGCGCCACGGAACCGGCCGGCAGCGCTACAGCTTGGCCGCGCCCGGGCCCGCGACGGCCACCCAGCTGGTGGGTGCGGTGAAACCCCGTTCGGCGTACGCGGCGGCGACCGCGGCCGCCGTCTCGTCGGCGCGGGCGGCGTCGACCAGGGCCAGCACGCAGCCGCCGAAGCCGCCGCCGGTCATCCGGGCGCCGTACGCCCCGGCGTCCAGCGCCGCCTGCACGGCCACATCGACCTGGTCCACGGTGATCTCGAAGTCGTCGCGCATCGAGGCGTGCGAGGCGGTCAGCAGCGGTCCGATCTCGCTGACCTTGCCCGCGCGCAGCAGGGCCACGGTGTCGAGCACCCGCTGGTTCTCGGTGACGATGTGCCGGGTGCGCTTGCGCATCACCTCGTCATCGAGCCGCTCCAGCGCCTGCGGGAGCTCCTCGACGGACACGTCGCGCAGCGCCCGGACACCCAGGGCCGAGGCGGAGGCCTCACAGCTCTTGCGGCGGGCGCCGTACTCCCCGTCGACGTGCTGGTGCGGGGCGTTGCTGTTGACCACCAGGATGGCCAGGCCGGCGGCGGCCAGGTCGAACGGGATCTGCTCCACCTCGTACGACCGGCAGTCCAGGAACAGGGCCCTGCCCTCCTGGCAGCGGATCGAGGCGGACTGGTCCAGGATGCCGGTCGGGGCACCGACGTACAGGTTCTCGGCACGCTGGGCGATGGCCGGGCGGCGCTCCAGCGGCACGTTCAGCCCGCCGATGTCGATCAGCGCGGTGAGCACCGACGACTCGAGTGCCGCCGACGACGACAGGCCGGAGCCGAGCGGCACGTCCGAGGCGATGGCGATGTGGACCGGCGGTACTTCCAGGCCCTCCTCGCGCAGCGCCCAGACGACGCCGGCGACGTAGGCGCCCCATCCGGTGATCTCACCGGGTGCGGTCACGCCGAAGCTCACCGGCTCGGGGGCGAGCGTGGAGCAGACCGCGAACCGGCCGTCCGGTGCCGGCCCGACCGCGGCGACGGTGCGCTGCGGCAGGGCGAAGGGCAGGACGAAGCCGTCGTTGTAGTCGGTGTGCTCGCCGATCAGGTTGACCCGGCCGGGCGCGGCCCACAGGCCGGCGGGCTCGGTCCCGTACGCCGCGTTGAACGCCTTGACGGCGGTCTTCTCAATGCTCATGTCACGCCACGTGCTTCCGGTAGAAGGTCCATGCGTCACCGATCATGTCCTGCAGCGTGTTCTTCCGCGGCACCCACCCGAGGTCGGCGCGGGCGCGCTCGGAGGAGGCGACCAGCGTGGCCGGGTCGCCGTCGCGGCGCGGTGCCACCTCGAGCGGGATCGCGTGGCCGGTGACCTCGCGGGCCGCCTCGACGACCTGCCGGTTCGAGAAGCCGTTGCCGTTGCCCAGGTTGTAGATGCGGTGCTCGCCGGCGACCGTGGCGTCCAGCGCCAGCAGGTGTGCGCGGGCCAGGTCCTCGACGTGGATGTAGTCGCGGACGCAGGTGCCGTCGACGGTGGGGTAGTCGTCGCCGAACAGCTGCAGCTTGTCCCGCTTGCCGGCGGCCACCTGCAGGGTGATCGGGATGAGGTGGGTCTCCGGGTCGTGCCGTTCGCCGATCTCGTGGCTGTCGCTGATGGACGCCCCGGCCACGTTGAAGTAACGCAGTGAGACGGCGGCGAGGTTGTGCGCGAACGCCTCGGACGTGAGCGCCAGGTCGAAGGCCAGCTTGGTCGACCCGTACGTGCTGGTGGGGGCCTTGACGGCGGATTCCGGGATGGGCAGTTCGATCGGGTTGCCGTAGACCGCGGCGGTGGAGGAGAAGATCACCCGGGGTACGCGTGCGGCGCGGATCGCGTCGAGCAGCGCGAGCGATTTCACCACGTTCTCGTGCCAGTAGAGCTCCGGCTTGGCCATCGACTCCCCGGCGGCGATCAGGCCGGCGAAGTGGAGGACGGCGTCGAAGCCCGCGTCCGGGGTGAGCACCTGGGCGGCGTCGGCGATGTCGGCCTGCACGAAGGTGGCGTCCGGGGCGACGGCCTCCCGGAACCCGGTGCGCAGGTTGTCGAGCACGACGACCTCGTGGCCTGCGTCCAGCAACAGACGGCTGGTGACGCTACCGACGTAGCCGGCGCCACCGGTGACGAGCAGTTTCACGAGGGTGGGCCTTTCTGGCGGGCGGCTGGAATCCGATCAGCCCGAGCCTACGCAGGGGCCGAAGAGGTTTTCAGTCTCGCTCGCAAACGATCAGAAGTCAACATCAACAAACATTTTCCATCATCGAATCTGTGCGGCTGGGGCTTGCTCAGTGTCACGGGAGGAGGACAGGGGGCGTTGGGCATCCGGGCGCCGCGACTGACACAATGGCCCTCATGTCCGACAGCGTCCGCCGCCCGCGTGTCCTCTCCGGCATCCAGCCGACCGCCGATTCGTTCCACCTCGGCAACTACCTCGGCGCGGTGCGCAACTGGGTCCCCATGCAGGACACGCACGACGCGTTCTACTGCGTCGTCGACCTGCACGCGATCACGATGGGGCACGACCCGGCGGTCCTGCGGCAGCGGTCCCGGGTGTCCGCGGCGCAGCTGCTCGCGGTCGGCCTCGACCCGGAGCGCTGCACCCTCTTCGTGCAGTCGCACGTGCCCGAGCACGCCCAGCTCAGCTGGGTGCTGAGCTGCATCACCGGGTTCGGCGAGGCCAACCGGATGGTCCAGTTCAAGGACAAGTCCGCCAAGGCGGGGCAGGACAGCACCACGGTGGGGCTGTTCACCTACCCCATCCTGCAGGCCGCCGACATCCTGCTCTACCAGGCCGACCAGGTGCCGGTGGGCGAGGACCAGCGGCAGCACCTCGAGCTCACCCGTGACCTCGCGCAGCGTTTCAACACCCGGTTCGGCAAGACCTTCACCGTGCCGTCGCCGCACATCGTCAAGGACACCGCGAAGATCGCCGATCTGCAGGACCCGTCGATCAAGATGTCCAAGTCGGCCTCCTCGCCGAACGGCATCATCGAGCTGCTCGAGGACCCGGCCCGCTCGGCCAAGAAGATCAAGTCGGCGGTCACCGACACCGGGCGCGACATCCTCTACGACGTGGAGAACAAGCCCGGCGTCAGCAACCTGCTGACCATCTACGCGGCGCTCACCGCGCGGACCATCGACGACCTCCTCGAGGCGTATGACGGCCGGGGCTACGGCGACCTCAAGAAGGACCTGGCCGAGGTGCTGGTGGAGTTCGTCAAGCCGCTGCAGGAGCGCACCCGGTTCTACCTCGACGACCCGGCCCAGCTCGACAAGGTCCTCGCCGTCGGCGCGGAGAAGGCGCGGGCGGTCTCCGCGGCCACCCTCGCCCAGGCGTACGAGAACGTGGGTTTCCTCAGCCCCGCACGGGAGGCCTGATCCGGTGACCGACGCGGCCCTCACCCGCATCGGCGTGGCGATCGACATCCCGGATCCCTGGGGGCCGGCGCTGACCCGCCGGCGTGCCGAGGCCGGCGATCCGCAGGCCGCCTACACGCCGGCGCACGTCACCCTGCTCGGCCCGACCGAGGTGGCCACCGACGCGCTCCCGGCGGTGGAGAAGCATCTGGAGGCGCTGGCCACGGCGCAGCCGCCGTTCACCGTCCACCTGCGCGGGACCGGCACGTTCCGGCCGATCACCGAGGTGGTCTTCGTGGCGCTGGCGATGGGCATCAGCGAGTGCGAGCTGCTGGCCGAGGCGATCACCAGCTCGCCGGACATCCGGCGGGACGCGCGCTTTCCGTACCATCCACATGTCACTGTCGCGCAGGACGTGTCGCCCGAGGCGCTGGACGCGGTCTTCGACGACCTGGCCGGGTTCTCCTGCCGGTTCGAGGTCGCGTCCTTCACGCTGTTCTCGCACGGCGGCGAGGGCCCGTGGCGGCCGCGGCGCGACTTTTCGCTTGGTGACGCCGGGCGCTGAGCCGCGATCGGTGTGGCGTCGGTTACGGTCGGCGCGTGAATCCGATCGACCGAGCCTTCACCGCGGCGGAGGCCCGGATAACGACGTGGCGCTACCGGTCGCCCTACTTCGATCACTTCTGCCGGGCGATCCTGCGTTACGAGGAGGTCCAGGGTGGGCGGTTGGCCGCGGCCATCGCCTACTACGGCTTCTTCGCGGTCTTCGCCCTGCTGCTCATCGGCTACTCGGTGTTCGGCTTCCTGATCACCAACAACGTCGCGCTGCTCGACCTGGTCCAGGACTTCCTGCGGCACAATCTGCCGTTCCTTGATATCCAGGCCATTCTGGACACCAAGAAGACGGTCGGCATCGTCGGCCTGGTCGGCCTGACGCTGACCGGCATCGGCTGGGTCGAGGCGATCCGGTCCTCGCAGCGGCTGGTCTGGCAGCTGCGGGAACAGCCCGGCTACTTCGGCATCCGCCAGGCGCTCGACCTGCTGGTGCTGATCGGTGTGCTGCTCCTGCTGGCCCTCACCCAACTGGCGGTGTACGGGTTGGAGACCCTGCTGCACTGGCTGGCCGGCGGTGGCTTCCAGGGCATCCTGTCGGTGATCGGTTTCGTCTGCACGCTGGCGGTGAACATGCTGCTGGCCGCCGCGCTGCTGGCCGCGGTGCCCCGGCTGCGGATGACCGCCCGCCGGATGGGCCCGCCGGTGATGCAGGTCGGCATCGGGCTGATGCTGCTCAACACGGTGGGCAAGTCGTTCGTCGGGATAGTCGAGCGCAACCCGGCGTACGGGCTGGTCGGTTCGGCCGTCGGCGCTCTGGTCTACCTGTACGTCTTCAACCAGATCCTGCTCTTCGGGGCGGCCTGGGCGGCGACCAGCCCGCACGGTCGCGTGGTCGACCTGGCCGCTGACGATAAAACCGTCCCCGTGGGGCAAAACACCTGGATACGGCACGCCCGGCCGCGATGATGGGCCGATGGGCACCCTCGTGACGTTGCACCTGCCGGCCGGCTCGCCCGTCGCCGCCCTGCCGTGGGTGATCACCTTCGGCTCCCTCGGTGACCAGGAGGAGTGGGAGCCGGTGGTCTGCGGGCCGTACGAGCGCGCCCACGCGCTGGCCCTGGCCCGCGAGGTGGTCGCCGACGACGAACTGCTCGCGGTGGTCGAGCCGTTGCTGGTGCTGGACGGGGTCGACGCGGTCCGTGCCGAGATCGGGCGGTTGCGGGCCGAGGCGGAGGGCCCGGACCACGACGGCGACGACCTGGACGTCGCGGTGAGCCCGGCGCCGGTGGGCCCGCCGGATCCGGCGCAGATCCGGGCCGGCTGGCGGCGGATCGCCGAGCACCTGACCGCGTGAGCCGTCCCGCCGCGGGGCGCTGGGATACTTGCCCGCGTGGTGATCACGAAGCGGTGGGCGGCGTTCCTGGTGGCGGTCGGTGTGTGGACGTGGGTGATCTGGCCCCGGTTCGCGGTGGCGATCTACAAGGACGACCGGTCGTTCGCCGACGGGACCCCGACGTCGTTCCTCTGGGTGCACGCGATCCTCATCGCCGCCTCGCTCGTCATCGGCAGCACGGTCGGCGTCCTCGGGGTGCGGGCCTGGCTGATCGCCCGCCGCGGCTGAGGACTGTCAACGGCATGTTTCGTGACCCGGGGACGATGTTCGCATAGGTGGAGGAATCGCCGTCCGGGATCAGCTGCCGTTTCGGAGAGATAACGGTGCGCCAACAGTCCGGAGTGATTTCCTGCCGCGGTCACTGACCGTGGCTACGCTGCCGTCCTGAGACTCACCGAGTGGTGTCGGTGTGCATGGAAGGAGGGCGTCTTGCGCCCAGTACGTGGGAACCGGATTCTGGCGATTCTCGCGGCAGGTGGGCTGACGCTCGCTGCTGCCGCTTGTGGTGACGCCCCGGAGGAGAGCACGGCGGGCAGCGGCTCGAGCGCCGCTGCCGCTGCCGACTACAAGGCTTGCATGGTGACCGACACGGGCGGCATCGACGACAAGTCGTTCAACGCCTCGGCGTGGGCCGGCATGCAGGCCGCCAAGACCGAGGTCAGCAACATCGTTCCGAAGAACGTGGTCTCCTCGTCCGAGGCCGACTACGAGCCCAACCTGCAGGGCTTCGTCACCCAGGACTGCAACTTCATCCTGGCGGTCGGCGGTCTGATGATCACCTCGACCCAGAAGATCGCCACCGCGGCCGCGGACTCGCAGTTCGCGATCGTCGACGGCGTCGTCGCGGGTGCGAGCAACGTCTACCCGATGCAGTTCGAGACCCACCAGGCGGCGTTCCTCGCCGGCTACCTGGCCGCGGGCTACTCGAAGAGCGGCAAGGTCGGCACCTACGGCGGCATGAAGCTGCCCACCGTCACCATCTTCATGGACGGTTTCGCCGACGGTGTGGCGCACTACAACCAGGCCAAGGGCAAGAACGTCCAGGTCATCGGCTGGGACAAGGCGAAGCAGAACGGCACCTTCGCCGAGAGCTTCATCGACCAGAGCAAGGGCAAGAGCATCACCGACACCCTGGTCTCCCAGGGCGCCGACGTGATCATGCCGGTCGCCGGTGGCACCGGCCTCGGCACCGCCCAGGTCGCCAAGGACTCGGCCGGCAAGGTCTCGGTCATCTGGGTCGACCAGGACGGCTGCAAGAGCGCCGAGCAGTACTGCGATGTCTTCCTGACCACCGTGGTCAAGAACATCGAGGGTGCGGTCAAGGAAGCCGTGATCAAGGGCGCCAAGGGCGAGGCCCTCACCGCGACCCCCGGCTACCAGGGCTCCCTCGAGAACGACGGCGTCTCGCTGGCCGCCTACAACAGCTTCGACAGCAAGATCGACAGCACGCTGAAGACCGAGGTCGAGACCCTGAAGGCCGACATCATCTCCGGCAAGGTGAAGGTCGAGTCGGTCTCCGCGCCGAAGTGAAACACCGGTAGGTAGCATCATCGGCCGCCGCTCGGTTGCGAGTGCATCTCGCGACTGAGCGGCGGTTCTGTTCAACTTGACAACCGAAACTTCCCGCGGCCGTGCGCATGTGGCACTGGTACAGGTAGGAGATTCCGCTGAAACTCGAACTGCGCGGCATCACCAAGCGCTTCGGCGACCTGGTGGCCAACGACCACATCGACATCACGGTCGAGCCGGGTGAGGTGCACGCTCTGCTCGGCGAGAACGGCGCGGGCAAGTCCACGCTGATGAACCAGCTGTACGGCCTGCTCCAGCCGGACGAGGGCCAGATCGTCGTCAACGACGAGCCGAAGGTGTTCCGCAGCCCGCGGGACGCCATCGCGGCCGGCATCGGCATGGTGCACCAGCACTTCATGCTCGTTCCGGTGTTCACCGTGGCGGAGAACATCGCGCTCGGCCACGAGGAGGTCCGGGGCGGCCCGCTGGGCTGGCTGGACCGTCGCCGCTCGCGCAAGGACGTCATCGAGACCTCGAAGCGGTACGGCCTGCCGGTCGACCCGGACGCCCTGGTCGAGGACCTGCCGGTCGGCGCCCAGCAGCGGGTGGAGATCGTCAAGGCGCTGACCCGCGACGTCGACCTGCTGATCCTGGACGAGCCGACCGCGGTGCTCACCCCCCAGGAGACCGAGGAACTGCTCGCCGTGATGCGGTCGCTGACCGCGATGGGCAAGTCGATCGTCTTCATCACCCACAAACTCAAAGAGGTCAAGGCGATCGCCGACCGGATCACCGTGGTCCGCCGCGGGCAGATCGTCGGCACCGCCACCCCGGACACCAGCGAGGACGAGCTGGCGGCCCTGATGGTCGGCCGCGCGGTCAGCCTGGAGGTCGACAAGGCACCGGCCGAACCCGGCCGCAACGTCCTGAAGATCGCCAATCTGGTGGTCGACGACGACCGGGGCGTCCGCGCGGTGGACGGCCTGGACCTGGTGGTCCGGGCCGGTGAGGTGCTGGGCATCGCCGGTGTCCAGGGCAACGGCCAGACCGAACTGGTCGAGGCCGTGATGGGCCTGCGCGAGGTACGCGGCGGCACGGTCGAGCTGGACAACGAGAACCTCGGCACGATGACCACCAAGCGGATCCTGCGCTCCGGTGTCGGCTACATCCCGGAGGACCGCAGCCACGACGGTGTGGTCAAGGAGTTCTCCGTGGCGGAGAACCTGGTCCTGGACATGTACGACCGGGCGCCGTTCGGCAACACCTTCAAGCTGGACGCCGGCTCGGTGGCGAGCAACGCGGCCGAGCGGATCGAGCAGTTCGACATCCGGTGCCAGTCCTCGGAGACCCCCGTCGGCACGCTCTCCGGCGGTAACCAGCAGAAGGTCGTGGTGGCCCGGGAGATGTCCCGCCCGCTGCGCCTGTTCATCGCGTCGCAGCCGACCCGCGGTGTGGACGTCGGTTCGATCGAGTTCATCCACAACCGGATCGTCCACGAGCGTGACCAGGGCACCGCGGTGCTGGTGGTCTCCAGCGAGCTGGACGAGGTGGTCGGCCTGGCCGACCGGGTCGCGGTGATGTACCGCGGGCGGATCCTGGCGATCGTCTCGCCGGACACCCCGCGTGAGGAGCTGGGCCTGCTGATGGCCGGCATCACGAACAGTAAGCAGCAGGCCGCGAACGACGCAGCCGTTCAGCAGGCCGCGAACGACACCGCCGATCAGCGGGCCGCGAGCGACACCGCCGTTCAGCAGGCCGGGAGCGATGCTCCGGAAGAGGGGACGAAGTGACCACCGAGACGACCACCCCGCAGGCCCCGGCCGCGAAGGGCGGCCCGGACGGCGAGGAGTCCCTCCTCAGCCGGTTCACCCAGAACCTCTGGGCGGCCAACTCCGTCATGGTCACGATTCTGTCGATCGTCCTGGCCGTGGTCATCGGCGCGATCCTGATCGTCGTCTCCGACGCGACCGTGCTGGCCAAGTTCGCCTACTTCACCGCCCGTCCGAGTGACGCGCTGACCGCCAGCTGGGACCTGATCAGCGTGGCCTACGCCGACCTGGTCAAGGGCGCGCTCGGCGACCCGGAGGCGTTCGCCGCCTGGTTCGACGGCACCGGCACCTGGCAGCAGGCGTTCGGTCCGCTGTCGGAGACCCTGACCTACGCCGCGCCGCTGGTCTTCACCGGCCTCGCGGTGGCGCTGGCGTTCCGCGGCGGCCTGTTCAACATCGGCGCCCAGGGCCAGGCCGTGATCGGCTGCATCACCGGTGGCATCGCCGGCTTCACCTTCGGCCTGCCGGTCGGACTGGCCATGCTGGTCGCGATGCTCTGCGGCGCGCTCGGCGGTGCGCTGTGGGGGTTCATCCCCGGCCTGCTCAAGGCGCGTACCGGGGCGCACGAGGTGATCACCACGATCATGCTCAACTACACGTCCGCGCTGCTGCTGTCCTGGCTGGTGCTGCAGAAGGGCATCCAGGACCCGGACCGCACCGACGCGATCAGCAAGACGGTGCACGAGGCCGCGCAACTGCCCTCGTTCGGTGGCGTGCTCCGGGTGCACCTGGGCATCGTGCTGGCGGTCCTGGCCACGGCCGGTGTCGCCTGGCTGCTCAACCGGTCGGCGTTCGGCTTCGAGCTGCGCGCGGTCGGCTCCAACCAGCACGCCGCGAAGACCGCGGGCATCAGCGTCGCCAAGACGTACGCGCTGCTGATGGCGATCGCCGGCGGCCTGGCCGGGCTCGGCGGCGCCACCCAGGTGCTGGGCACGGCGTACGCGCTGACCCCGGCGGTGGCCGGCAACATCGGCTTCGACGGCCTGCTCGTCGCGCTGCTCGGCCGGAACCGGCCGTGGGGCACCCTGCTGGCCGCGCTGCTGTTCGGCGCGTTGCGGGCCGGCGGCAACCGGATGCAGTCGTACTCCGGCATCTCGCTGGAACTGGTCACCGTGCTGCAGGCGCTGATCGTCATCTTCATCGCCGCCCCCGCCCTGGTGAAGGCGATCTTCCGACTTCGCGCCACCCGCCTCACCCGGCCGGGCGCCTCGCTGGTGAAGGGCTGAGACATGTCGACGGCAACTGTGGAGGAGATCGCCGAGGCCGCGGCGCCGGAACCGTTCTGGTCCCGGCAGCGCCGCCTGGGCGTGGCCCTGATCCTGATCGGCCTGCTCGCCGCCGCGCTCTTCGGTTCGCTGGCCCCGAGCGAGACCGCCCGGTTCACCCTCAGCGAGGACGCCGAGGGCGCCGCCCTGACGATCAACGGCCAGTTCGGCGCGATCCTGTTCGGTCTGATCACGCTGGCGGCCGGTGGCGCGCTGGTCGCCGGGGTGCTCAAGCGGTTCCAGAACCTGCTGCTCAGCGTCGGCATCCTGACCTTCGTCCTGTCGTTCCTGTGCTGGCAGGTGGCCGGCAAGTTCATGCCGCTGGTGGACACCACGAGCGGCACGCTGCAGCTGGCCCTGCCGCTGATCCTGGGCGCCCTGGCCGGTGTGCTGGGTGAGCGTTCCGGCGTGGTCAACGTGGCGATCGAGGGCCAGTTCCTGATGGGCGCCTTCGCCGGCGCGCTGGTCGGCACGATGGCGACGAGCGTCTGGATCGGCATGATCAGCGCCGCGGTCGGCGGTCTGATCATCGCGGCGATCCTGGCCGTGCTGAGCATCCGCTACCTGGTCGACCAGACCGTGGTCGGCATCGTGCTCAACCTGTTCGCGCTCGGTATCACCGGCTTCCTCTACGAGCGCCTGATGCAGCCCGACGCGCAGAGCTACAACACCCCGCCGATGCTGGAGAAGATCCGGATCCCGGGCCTGGCCGACATCCCGGTGATCGGCCCGGTGCTCTTCGACGCGTCGCCGCTGCTCTGGGCGGGCCTGGCCCTGGTCGTCCTGATCCACTTCGGTCTCTCCCGGACCCGGTGGGGCCTGCGGACCCGTGCGGTCGGCGAGCACCCCACCGCCGCCGACACCGTCGGTATCCGGGTGCGCGGCATGCGATACCTGAACGTCCTGACCGGCGGCGTGATCGCCGGTCTCGGCGGCGCGTACTTCACGCTGGTCGCCACCGGCAGCTTCACCAAGAACATGACGGCCGGCGCGGGCTTCATCGCGCTCGCCGCCATGATCTTCGGCCGCTACACGCCGTTCGGTGCGCTCGCCGCGGCGCTCTTCTTCGGCTTCGCGCAGAAGCTGGCGACGTTCCTGAGCGCGGTCGGCAGCCCGGTGCCCAGCCAGTTCCTGAACATGCTGCCCTACCTGGCGACGATCATCGCGGTGGCCGGTCTGGTCGGCCGGGTCCGGGCGCCGGCCGCCGGCGGTCAGCCCTACATCAAGAGCTGACGATCACCACCGTCGAGAGGGTCCGGGCCGTGGGGCTCGGGCCTTCTCGCATTTCTCGTACGCCTCCGTGAGCGTCGCCGCGGGACGGGTATGTCGGCGGCGGTGCGCCGGCCGGCGGTGTCACCACGGGACGGTTCCGGTGCGGTTGCGTGAGGTGTCACGCGTACCGCGGAAAGAGCGTGAGGAACGCACTCGGCCTGGTGATGGCGGTATTCCGGCGGTGGGGCAGAATTTGCCGCATGGAGATCGACTGGGTGGCACTACGCGCCGCCGCCATCGAGACGATGCGGCTGGCCTACACGCCGGTGTCCGACTTCCCGGTCGGTGTCGCCGGTCTGGTCGACGACGGCCGGATGGTGGTCGGCTGCAACGTGGAGAACGCGTCCATGGGCATGACGCTGTGCGCCGAGTGCGGCATGGTGAGCTCGCTGCACGCGACCGGCGGCGGACGACTGGTGGCGATCTCCTGCGTGGACGCGACCGGTGCCCCGCTGATGCCCTGCGGGCGCTGTCGCCAGCTGCTCTGGGAGCACGGCGGGCCGGAATGCCTGGTGGAGGCGCTGCCCCGCCCGCTGAAGATGTCCGAGCTGCTGCCGCACGGCTTCGGCTGGGAGGACATCGACCGTGTCACCGGCGGCGGGGCGAAGACCGCCGACGTGCCGCCCGAGCTGGCCAGATGGCGTGGCCGGGGCACGGTCTTCGTGCACCCGGACATCTCCGGTGGTGAGACGATCTGGACCGGGTACTGGGAACGCTCGTCCGGGGAGCCGGGCACCGAGGAGACCAAGGGTGTCCTCGAGGAGGGACCGAACTTCCCGACCACGGCGGCCGCGGTCGCCTGGGGACTGGTCCGTTCGCCGCGGGTCGTGGTGGTGGATGCCGAGGGCGGCCTGTCCTGGGCTGGAGAAGGTGAGGCGCCGGAGGGGATCCCTCAGCGCTGGACGAAGGAAGACCGAGCATGAGCAGTGGATTCGCCGCAGTTGACGTGATCCGGGCCAAACGCGACGGGCACGTGCTCTCCGACGCGCAGATCGACTGGGTCGTCGACGCGTACACCCGGGGCGAGGTCGCCGACGAGCAGATGTCCGCGCTGGCCATGGCGATCCTGCTGCGCGGCATGACGCCCGCCGAGATCGCCCGCTGGACCGCCGCGATGATCGCCAGCGGGGAACGGCTGGATCTGTCCTCGGTGTCCCGGCCGACCGCCGACAAGCACTCCACCGGCGGCGTGGGCGACAAGATCACCTTGCCCCTCACTCCACTGGTGGCCGCCTGCGGCGTGGCCGTGCCGCAGCTCTCCGGGCGCGGGCTGGGCCACACCGGCGGCACCCTGGACAAGCTGGAGTCGATCCCCGGCTGGCGGGCCCGGCTGAGCAACGACGAGTTCGTCGGCCAGCTGCGCGACATCGGCGGCGTGATCTGCGCGGCCGGTGAGGGCCTGGCACCCGCCGACCGCAAGTTGTACGCGCTGCGCGACGTCACCGGCACGGTCGAGGCCATCCCGCTGATCGCCAGCTCGATCATGAGCAAGAAGATCGCCGAGGGCACCGGCGCGCTGATCCTGGACGTCAAGGTCGGCTCCGGCGCGTTCATGAAGGACCTGGCCTCCGCACAGGAACTGGCCCGCACCATGGTGCGGCTCGGCAAGGACAGCGGAGTCACCACGGTCGCTCTGCTCACCGACATGAGCACCCCGCTCGGCCTGGCCGTCGGCAACGCCAACGAGGTCGCCGAGTCGGTCGAGGTGCTGGCCGGCGGCGGACCGGCCGACGTGGTCGAGCTGACCCTGGCCCTGGCCCGGGAGATGCTGGCCGCGGCCGGAGTGGACGCCGACCCGGAGAAGGCACTGGCCTCCGGCGCGGCAATGGACAGCTGGCGCCGGATGATCCGGGCGCAGGGCGGCGACCCGGACGCGGCACTGCCGGTCGCGGCGCACACCGAGGAACTGCGGGCCACCGAGGACGGCGTGGTGACAGGCGTGGACGCGTACGGGGTGGGCATCGCCGCCTGGCGTCTCGGCGCCGGACGGGCCCGCAAGGAGGACCCGGTCAGCTTCGGTGCCGGCGTGCAGCTGAAGGTGAAGCCGGGCGACCGGGTCAAGGCCGGTGACGTGCTGCTCGAGCTGCGCGCCGACGACGAGTCGCGGATCCCGGTGGCGCGCGCCGAGGCCGCCGCGGCGATCACCGTCGGATCAGGGCCGACCACCTCTGTGCCGCTTCTCCTCGACCGCATAGCCTGACGCACCATGACGAAGGCCGCCCCTGATCCCCGCGCGGTTCGCGAGGCCAGTCTCGACGAGCTCGAGCGGCTCGGCCTGCCCATCCCCCCGCCCACGTTCCCGCTGGTCTGGGAGATGGGCGACACGGTCGAGCTGCGCCCGGTCGGCGAGCTGGAGGCGCGTGCCGTGGTGCTGCACGTCGTCGTGGCCCGCTGCTTCGGGATGCCCACCGAGGCGGCGATGAGCTGGCTGCTCGGCTCGCACCTGGTCGAGCTGGTCACCCCGCCGGAGTGGCAGTTCGTCGCCGGGGCCAAGGGCGATCACCGGTCGTTCGTCCTGCACCACGACGCGGTGTTCGCGCTGGCCTGGCTGCTCGGGCTGAGCCGGCACCTGGATCCCACGGTGCCGCCGGAAGAACGCATGATGCAGCAGATGCCGGACCTGCCGTCGGGGGAGAGCTTCTCGGCCTGGCGGTCCCGGTCGCTGGTCGCGGTCCGGGACGAGGCCGAGGCGGCGGTGCTGCTGGATCTGTACTACTGCCTGGACTGGGCCTTCCAGGAGTTGGAGAAGGCCGGCCGGCCGCTGCCCGGTGAGGTGGACAGCAACGCGATCGGCCAGCGGCGGTGGGCGCTGGAATGGGCGGTGGTCTTCCACGGGCCCTACCACGAGGACAAGCCGGCCGAGTGGGAGGAAGTCGACCTCTCGGTCTAGCGCCTGCGGTATGCGGATATCCGTACCGCGGTGGTGACGGTCGTGTCGGTGACGGCCAGGGTGTCGGCTTGAAGGTGGCGTGCGGAGGGTGTCATCCCGATCAGGGTGCGTGCCTCCTGCGCCGTCAGATCCGCCTTCGTCCGGATCTCTTCTCTGTCATCGAGTCGAAAGTGTTCGTCCAGGCTGTTGCCGACCCGGGCCGCCTTGTCCGGGTCGACCTGGATCAGCCCGTGTGCGCTGATCAGCTCGGTGAGATGGTCGGCGGCCGGGGTGACCACCAGCAGCACCCCGTCCGGGCGCAGCACCCGGTGGAACTCCGGGCCGTTACGGGGAGCGAAGACGTTCAGGATCACGGCGGCGCACGCGTCGGCGACCGGCAGCGGGCGCCAGAGGTCGGACAGCACCGCCGCGGCCCGCGGATGCGCGCGGGCGGCCCGGCGCAACGCGGGCTTGGAGACGTCCAGGCCGAGGCCGGTCGCGAGGGGCGAGGACTCCAGGAACCGGGCCAGATAATCACCGGTCCCGACACCGGCGTCCAGCACCAGACCCTCGGTGGTGTGCCGGGCCAGCGCCCCGGCGATGAAGTCGTAGTGCCCGGCGGCCAGGAAACCGGCACGGTCGGCCACCATCTCGGCGGTGTCCCCGACATGCGGGAGACGGCCGGCGCTCAGATCCGCGTACCCCTGCTTCGCCATGTCGAAGCTGTGCCCGCGCGGGCAGCGCAGCGCCCGGTCCTGCCGGCTGAGTGGTTCCCGGCACACCGGGCACCGCAGATACGGAATTGCTCCGTCGATCATCGCGGGCTTCCCTCTAGGCTCTTGTGATGGCTGGCATCGCACATTCCGACATCGTCAAGGCACCGAAGGTTCTGCTGCACGACCACCTGGACGGTGGTCTGCGGCCCGCCACCATCGTGGAACTCGCCGATGCGGTCGGCCACGAACTGCCGACCCGGGACCCGCAGCGGCTGGGCGAGTGGTTCGTCGCCGCGGCCGACTCCGGCTCGCTGGAACGGTACCTGGAGACCTTCGCGCACACCGTGGCGGTGATGCAGACCGTGGAAGGCCTGCACCGGGTCGCCAAGGAGTGCGCGCTCGACCTGGCCGCCGACGGCGTGGTCTACGCCGAGATCCGGTACGCCCCGGAACAGCACCTGGAACGCGGTCTGACCCTGGACCAGGTGGTCGAGGCGGTCGACGCCGGTTTCCGGGCCGGCAGCGCCGAAGCGGCCGAGTCGGGCACCCCCATCCGGATCGGCACCCTGATGACCGCGATGCGGCACGCCGCCCGGTCCCAGGAGATCGCCGAGCTCGCGGTCCGCTACCGCGACAGCGGCGTGGTCGGCTTCGACATCGCCGGCGCCGAGGCGGGCTTCCCGCCCACCCGGCACCTCGACGCGTTCGAGTACCTGCAGCGGGAGAACTTCCACTTCACCATCCACGCCGGTGAGGCGTTCGGCCTGCCGTCGATCTGGCAGGCGATCCAGTGGTGCGGCGCGGACCGTCTGGGGCACGGTGTCCGGATCGTCGACGACATCGACGGCACCCCCGCCGGCCCGAGCGCGGCGACCACCACCGGCGGGACGCAGTCGGCGCCGCCGGTGCTGGGGCGGCTCGCGGCGTACGTGCGGGACAAGCGGATCCCGCTGGAGATGTGCCCGTCGTCGAACGTGCAGACCGGCGCGGTCGCCTCGATCGCCGAGCACCCGATCAAGCTGCTGCACGATCTGCGGTTCCGCGTCACGGTCAACACGGACAACCGTCTGATGAGCGGGACATCGATGTCACGCGAGATGTCGCTGCTTGCGGATGAGTTCGGATGGGGCTGGACGGAGTTTCAGTGGCTCACGATCAACGCGATGAAGTCGGCATTCATCCCGTACGACGAGCGATTGGTGTTGATCAACGAGGTGATCAAGCCGGCGTACGCCAAGTTGGTGAGCTGAAGTCCGGCTTTTCACCATTTTCCCGGATAGGAACGAACGTACGTCAAAAGAAATCGACGGTCCGGCTTCGGGCCTCCGCCGTTCGGCTACACTGCCGCCTACAAAGCTGGCATAATCCGGCATCTCGCCTTGCCGATCGCAGGGAACCGAGCCATCGTTTACTGACCGCGATCGACTACGATCGGGACCCGGCCAGCCTGCGCCCACCCCCCAACGCCGCGCTGGCCGAGTGAGTGACCTTAAGAGATGTACAGCTTCACGAGCAGTGATGTCAGACCGGCGATGTCCAACTACGTAGTTGCAACATCGCGTCACACAACCGGTCCGTGTCCGCCTGCTCTTTCTCTTTGACACTTGTCATGATGGAATCTCGGGGGCCCGACGTCGGCGAGTCGGCCGTGTGCGGTGCCCGGCGAGCCGAATGCCGGGCCCGAATCAGGAGGACGGTGACGTGAGCAAGCGCCCCAATACGGCGAACGGCGTCATGTCGCGTCTGCGTCGACCTGCTGGTCGACTGCGAGACCTACCCATCTGGTCCAAGCTGGGCCTCATCATGCTGGTTCCCACCGTCGCCACGATCATCGTCGGCGTCAACGGCCTCCGGGACCACATCGACGAAGCCAGCAACGCGGAGCGCTCGCGGACCCTTGCCGTTCTGGCCAAGGAAGCAGGTGCTCTCGTCGACAACCTGCAGTCTGAGCGAACCTACGGCATCATGGTGGCCCTCTCTCAGAACGCGGACGCGAAGACCAAGGAAGCCGCGGTGAAGCTCTACAACGGCGTGCACGCCGATGTGGATTCCGCCAAGGGACCTTACGCACAGCAGAAGAGCTCTTTGGAGGACATCCCGGAAAACGTCGGCTTCCTGCTCCTTCGTCTGGACAACAACCTCACCGACCTTCCGGCGACCCGCAGCAAGGTCGCCGACGGTCAGGTCGACGAGTCCGGCGTCCGTGGCGAGTACGACAAGCTGATCGAGGACCTTCTCCAGGTCCGTGACGTCTCCGCGCAGCTCTCTGCGGACCAGGAGCTCGGCGATCACCTGCGCGCCGTGGCCGCGGTCTCCCGTGCCAAGGACTACACCGCCCAGCAGCGTTTCATCGGCCAGCAGATCGTGGCCAAGGGCGAGCTGGACAACAACCTCCGTGTCGCGTTCCTCCAGACGCAGACCGGATACGACCTGGCCTACGACACGATGACCGCGGTCGGCACCGCCGACGAGCAGGCCGTCTTCACCAACACGGTCACCGGCGCGGAGCAGGAACTGGCCGCGACGAACTACATCCTTCCGCTGATGGCGTTGCAGGGCGCGAACACCAAGAAGATCGCGTTCACCTCCCAGCAGTGGGAGGCGGCGATGAAGGGCTACAACGACCTCTTCCGTACGGTCGAGGTGCAGTTCGACGACAGCATCGTCACCGACGCCACCACCCTGCGCGACGACACCAACCGGCGAGTCCTGCTGGAGACGAGCATCCTGCTCGGCATGCTCCTGCTGGCCATCCTCTTCGCGTGGTTGGTCGCCCGGTCGATGGCCCGGTCGCTGCGCGAGCTGCGTCAGGGTGCCCTCGCGGTCGCCCAGTTCGGTCTGCCCCACGCGGTGGAGCGACTGCGTGACCCGGCGCTCTCCGCGTCGCTCACGCCGGCCCAGGTGGCCGACCAGATCGCCGAACCACTGCCGGTCCGCAGCCGTGACGAGTTCGGGCAGGTGACCGAGGCGTTCAACGCGGTTCACCTCGAGGCGGTGCGCACCGCGGCCGAGCAGGCCGCACTGCGTGCCTCCGTCGCGACGATGTTCGTCAACCTCGCCCGCCGTTCACAGATCCTGGTCGACCGGCTCATCGGTCACCTGGACCGCCTGGAGCGCGGCGAGGAGGACCCGGACCGTCTGGCCGAGCTCTTCCAGCTCGACCACCTGGCCACCCGAATGCGCCGTAACGACGAGAACCTCCTGGTCCTCGCCGGTGCGGACTCCACCCGTGTGCAGCGCGAGCCGGCTGCTCTGATCGACGTGCTGCGCGCCGCGCAGTCCGAGGTCGAGCACTACACCCGGATCGAATTCGGCATGATCGACCGGGAGATCGAGGTCTCGGCGCACGCCGTCAACGACATGGTCCACCTGGTCGCCGAGCTGTTCGACAACGCGACCGCGTTCTCCCCGCCGAACTCGCACGTCCTCGTCGAGGCGCGCCGGGTCGGCGACAACGCGATCCTCTCGGTCGAGGACCACGGCATCGGCATCAGCCGTGACCAGCTCCGCGACCTGAACGAGCGTCTGGCCAACCCGCCGACGGTGGACGTCGCCGTCTCCCGCATGATGGGCCTGGTCGTGGTCGCCCGGCTGGCCAACCGGCACGGGGTCCGGGTCGAGCTTCGGCCCGCCGACCGCGAACGCGGTACTGTCGCTGAGGTGGGTCTGCCTGTGTCCGTCCTCGCCGCCGCGGCTTCCGCCCGCGTGCAGTCGAGTGTCGGCCTCGACGCGCCCCCGCAGCAGCAGGCGATGCCCTCCTTCGGCGAGCCCCTCGCCCTGGAGAGCGGCCGGGGTGGTTTCCCGACCGGCGCTCGCCCGTTCGACCCGATGAACGGCTCCGGTGGCTTCAACGGTGGCGGCTCCAACGGCGCCGTGCCGGCCTGGTCCGACCTCACCGGTGCTGCTCCGTCCGGCTTCGCCGGGCTCAACGGCAACGGCAACGGCGGCGGCTCCAACGGTTTCGGTGGCGGTGCCCCGTCCAACGGTTTCGGTGGCGCTCCCTCCAACGGTTTCGGTGGCGGTGCCCCGTCGAACGGCTTCGGCGGCCCCCCGTCGAACGGTTTCGGTGGCGGTGCTCCCTCCAACGGTTTCGGTGGCGCTCCGTCGAACGGTTTCGGTGGCGGCAACGGCGCCAACGGTTCGGCCAACGGCTTCCACGGCCCGCGCAGCAACGAGGTCATCCCGCCGCTGCCGGCCGGCCCGGCCGGCAGCAGCCCGCAGGGTTTCGCCGGTCTCGACGAGCTCCAGCAGCGGCGCAACACCGAGTTCCAGCGTCCGGTCGACAACGACGTCAACGGCTTCGGGACCACCATCCCGCGGCAGCTGCCGCCGAGCCCCGACCAGGGCCGGAACCCGTTCGTCCCGCCGGTCTCGGCGCCTCCGGTGCCCTCCGCGCCTCCGGTGCAGTCGGCTCCGCCGGTCTCCCCGGCCGCGCCGTATGCTCCGCAGGTCCCCACGGCGTTCTCCGGACCGCCGGCCGACCAGCGCAACCCGTTCGCCTCGGCGCCGCCGGCCTGGCCGCCGGTCGCCGCGGACCGGGACGCCACCCCGCACGTGCCGGAGAACCTTTCGGCCGCGCTGGACATGACGGCCGAGATCCCGCGCTACCGCCCGGACAACTACGAGCCGCAGCCGCAGGTGGCCCCGCCCACCAACCCGCAGACCGCGCCGGTTCCGGCGTCGGCTCCGCCGGCAGCGGAGGTCCACGCGACCGCCGCCGCTCAGATCGCCCAGGCCACGGGCCGGCAGCCGGAAGGTTCCGTTCCGTTCGCCGACGAGACGATGGAGCTGCCGATCTTCCGGGAGCTCGAGTCGGCGTGGTTCACCACGGCCCGCACCGAGCCGTCGCGACCGGTCGCCTCCGGCACCGGTGACGAAGCGGTCGTCTCGCAGCGCATCCCCACGGGTGAACCGGTCCGTGTGGCGGCACCGGCCGCCCCGCAGCAGGTGCAGCAGCCGGCCCCCGCACCCGCACCCGAGGTGCGCAGGCTCGACCCGACTCCGGTCGGCGCGCCGGCGGCGGCCCCCGCGTATGCCGGTGGTGACGGCGCTTCGGCGTCCAACCCTTGGCGTACGGCAGCAGACGACGGCTGGTCGGCCGCCGCGAAGGCAGCCGAGGCACCGGTCGATACCACGACCACGGCGGGCCTGCCGAAGCGCACGCCGATGGCTCAACTCGTCCCCGGCGGTGTCGACCGGGGCGGCACGTCCGTCCAGCGCCGCTCGCCTGAGGGGGTTCGCGGTCTCCTGTCCGCGTACCACCGGGGTGTTCAGCGTGGTCGCACCAAGGAACAATCGACCAACCTGGAGGAGACTCCAGGAGGGCAGCAGCCCTCGCAGGCTGGCAAGGAGCATGAGGCATGACATCTACGCAGGATCTCGGTTGGCTTCTGGCCAACTTTGCCGACCGCGTTCCCGGGGTCGCGCACGCGATTGCGGTCTCCGCCGATGGCCTGCTCCTGGCGGCCTCTCGGGACCTTCCGCGAGACCGTGCCGACCAGCTGGCGGCGATCGCGTCCGGCCTGGTTAGCCTTACCCAGGGCGCGGCTCGATGCTTCGAGGGCGGCGCTGTTCTGCAGACGGTCGTCGAGATGGACAACGGTTTCCTGTTCCTGATGTCCATCTCCGATGGCTCTTCCTTCGCGGTGCTCGCAGCACGCAGCTGCGACGTCGGGCAGGTGGGCTACGAGATGGCCCTCCTGGTCGACCGCGTCGGAGAGGCTCTGACCCCCGCGCCGCGTTCCGCGGCCGGGGTACTGGGCTGAATCGGCAGTGTGCCGGCACCAGTCGGCCACTGTCGGAAACTTTGGTAACCAATACACTTCGAGGGGCCGAGGGAGGGGTTGACGGTGACTATGCCCGAACGCGATGAGCCGACTGGCGCGCTGGTCAGGCCGTACGCCGTGACCCGCGGTCGGACCCGTCCGAAGCTTGAGATAGCGCTGGAAGCGCTGGTCGAGACAACCGTGCGCGGCCGTTCCGGGATAAGCCGCGGCGGGCAGGGTGGAAGCGAGCATCAGTACATCGCGGCGATGTGCGACGGCGGCCGAGTTCAGTCGCTGGCCGAGATCGCCGCACGCATGCAACTGCCGCTCGGTGTGGCACGTGTGATCGTCGCCGATATGGCCACTGATGGCCTGGTCGCGGTCTACGAGCCCACCTCGCTGGAAGACGAGACCGACGCGGTAGGCACGGAACTGCTGGAAAGGGTGCTGAGTGGACTTCGCAGGCTCTGACATGTCGCACCGTCCCGCTGCGGGACGCGTGACATCGGCGAAGATTGTCATCGCCGGTGGCTTCGGCGTCGGTAAGACGACGCTGGTGGGATCGGTCTCGGAGATCACCCCGCTGACCACTGAGGCCATCATGACCTCGGCCGGTGTGGGTGTTGACGACAACCGGCAGGTTCCGGGGAAGATGACCACTACGGTGGCCATGGACTTCGGCCGGATCAGCATCGATCGCGACCTGATTCTGTACCTGTTCGGAACCCCTGGCCAGACGCGTTTCTGGTTCATGTGGGACGAACTGGTGCGGGGCGCGATCGGTGCAGTCGTCATGGTGGACACGCGTCGGCTTGCCGACTGCTTTGCCGCCATCGACTTCTTCGAGCACCGGCGCCTGCCGTACCTGATTGCGATCAACTGCTTCGACGGCATGCAGTATCACAACGCGCAGGACGTTCGAGACGCGCTGGCGATCTCGAGCGACGTGCCCGTGGTGAGCTGTGACGCCCGCAACCGCGAATCGACGAAGAACGTCCTCATCTCCCTCGTGGAGTATGTGCTGACGATGCGTCGGACGCGCGCGGTCGCCCCCGCCTGACAGACGGTTGAAGCCCCGCTCCGCGAGTCGGAGCGGGGCTTCTGCGCGCCCGCAGACAGGTCCGTTCCGCACTCGATCACTCACTCAAGGTAACCGATCCGGTCGAGAACGGCGACCGGGCCGCGGCAGCGGTTCGGCTGCCCGCACGGTGCCTGCCCGTCCGGGAACCCGCGCCCAGCACCGGCGCCATCCGCTACGTGACACCGGGCGGCCGTTCCCGAACCAGTCCGCCCCACGGATCTCCGGCTCATCCTCGCCGGGAGAGGCGGTCCTGTTCCGCAGGAGACGGCCCAGGAGCCGATGAGGCTCGCATAGCCCCTACACGAGGGTGTCCAGCCCCGGAACGCGCTTCACGGAGGATCTCAGCGCCCGCAGAGCCGGAAGCCTGCTCGTGTGGGCGCCCCGCCTCGGTACGTTCTCGGTATGGCAACTGCGGACGCTGACCTGATCGCGGTGACGTTGAGAGTCAGGGATTGGCTGTCGCTCATGGGTGTGATGGACAACGCCATCTCCGACGCGGTCGAAGACGGCGATCCCGACGACATCGTGCCGATTGCTGATCGGGTGCGGACAGCGGCCGGATCCAGCGCGTACGAGACCAACGACAGGCAGCTCCCGCACGACCAACTGACCAGGGTCGGACTCTCGTCATCCGACTGGCGCTTCACCCTGCGCACGCTGGCCGAATGGGCCGAAGCGGCGGAGGACGTGGCTCCCGATCCCGACCCCGACCTCCGCGGCCCTTCCGAGCGTGAGCTGATCTCCGGCATCACCGTGCAGCTACCCGCGGCATTCGCGCCGCCGGCGTAGGTGTGACGTCCGGCGGCCGGGCTCGTGGCTCCTCTCCTGTGCCTGGGAGTTCCCATGACGAATCCTGTGCCTGGGGGTCCCATGACGAACGTTGAGCTGATCGACCGGCTGATCGAGGAGACGACCCCGGCACCTGACCGGGCGTAGCGGCTGCGCCCGTCCAGGGCACCTCCCCGTGTTCGACGACTGCGGACCCGTCACGTATCCGGACCTCGGCGGGCGGTGTCGTCATGAACGGCGAGGAGGGCGGCCCGGTGCGGCCGGCTGAGCGCGACTTCGCGACCCGTACTCCCACGCCGATGGTCCCGTCGAGGAATGACGTAGGGGCGCGACCCGGTGAAGGTCGCGCCCCTACGAAACGAACTGACTGGGTGACGCCTGTCAGCGGCCGCCGAGACCCGCATTGTTGTTGCGGTAGTCGTCGGCCGGCTGGCCGTCGCGGGTGAAGTCCCAGCCTCCGGCTGCCTCACGGCCCGGACGACCGCCCATCGCGAAGCCGCCGATCTCCTGTCCGCGACGCCAGCCGCGGAAGTAGCCGGTGGTGTGTGCGGCGATCGAGGCCGCGTCGCGGACGATGCGGACCGGGCGTTCCTCGCGCAGGGCCGTCGAGCCGGGGACCAGGTTGGCCTGGGGCACCCGTTTCGGCAGGCCGGCGTTGGTCTCGGCGGCGACGGCAGGGGTTGCCGCCTTCTCCGCCGCGCGCCAGGCGCTGTCGTTCGGGTTGGACCACTCGACGCCTTCGGGCTCTTCGGTGCCGCCGGTGAACCAGGCCGAGCGGGCCGCCGCGAAGATCAGCAGGCCTTCGTCGCCGGTGTCCGAGGAGACCGGCGGGGTGGCGCTGCGGTCCAGTGCGGTGACCTTGTTGCTGAGCACGACCGGTTCGTCGTCGACGAGGCGCAGCGGCGGGGTGGTGCCACCCCGGGTGCCGGCGCCGTTGCCTTCGGCGATGAGCCGCAGGGACGGCGGCTCTTTCGGCATGTCCTGCCACGGTGGTTTGACGCGGCTGGCGGAGGCGGGCGAGCTGATCGGGGCGGCCGCCGGCGTGGACCGGGACGGGGGTGCCTCGTCGCCGCTGCTGTTCATCAGCGGCCAGTTCGCCCGGGATCCGGGTTCCGGGGTGTCCTGGGTGGGCCGCGGGTTGGGCATCGGCAGGCTGAAGTCGGTCGGCCCGCTGGGGGTCGTGCCGTTGGTGGCCGCCGGTGTCCGCGTGTTCGGCCGGGACGGGATGACCGTGCGCTGACGTTCGGAGCGGGCCCGGGTGAGTTCCGCGTTGGTGAGCGTCGGGCGGAACGGCTCGCCCGCCTCGGCGGGGGTCGCCTTGCCCGGCGGGGTCGACGTCGGGGCGCCGGGGATGCGGGATCCCGGGGGTGTCGACGTCGGGGCGCCGGGGAGCAGGCCGCCGGGCGGGGTCGACGACGGGGCGCCGGGGATCCGCGAGCCGGGCACCGGACGGGTCCCCGGGGTGATCGGGGTCATGCCGGGCGGGGGCGGCGGCACCGAGACCGGACGGTTGCCCGGCAGGGTGGCGCGGCCGGGCAGACCGTTGGCGGCCGCCGGGGCGACCGGCGGGGCGGTGATCGGGTCCGGGGCGACCGGCGGGGTGGTCAGCGCCCGCGGCGTGGCCGGTCCGCTGCCGGTGGTGGCCGGTTCGGGGCGTCCGCGACGGCCGAAACGGCTGCTGTCCGAGGGCATGCCGACCGGCGGCACCGACGTGGGTTCGGCGGCCCGGCGTCCGGCGGAGCGACGGCCGAGGGCGGCGCTGAGTCCGGGCGGGGTGGCCCGGGCGTTGAGGGTGCCGACCAGGGCCGTGCAGGCGGCGTCGCTGGCGCGGACCGCGGCGATGGCCTGGCGGACCGAGTCGGCGGCTGCCGGGGCCAGCGACTTGTTGACCCCACCGCGGCGGGGTGACTCGCTGATCGCGACCTGCAGTGCGGTGACCGCGGCGATCATCTGGTCCTCGGAGCCCGCTCCGGTGCGGATCAGCTCGGCGACGATCTCCTGGGTGATCTGGGAGGTGTCGCTGCGGCCGGTGATCCGGCCCGGCTCGGGGATCGCGTCGAGGACGGCGAGGGCCAGCGGGTGGGCCGGGTCGGGGTACGCCCGGAGGGCGGCCGGATAGAGCTCACGCAGGACCTCACGCAGCGCGGTCGCGGCGGAGTTGCGTCCGACGAGCATCGCGACGTGCGCGGCCAGGACGGGTTTGTAGCTGACCAGCTCACGGGGCGTGGGCAGGTTTATCGCGGCGATCGCCCCGGCCTGCAGTGCGCGGGCCAGTCCGACGGCGCGCCGGGCGGCGGCCGGCGCGGCGATCTCCTCGGGGGAGTCGTCGTCGGAGAAGCGTTCGGCGAAGTTGTCCGCGTCGTCGTCGTCGACGACGACGAGTGGGCGGCCCGCCGCGGTGAGCAGCGAGGTGACGACGTGGTCGTCGCTGTCGGCGGCGACGGCGGCCTCGCTGAAGCCGGTCGTCCGTTCCACGAGGAGCGTGCCCAGCTGGGAGTATCCGGCAGGGTCGTCGCTGATCTCATGGACGCCGAGCAACCGGCCTGCGTCGTCCACCACGGCGATGGTCAGCGGTGCGGTCGTGGCCGATCGCACCGAATCATCAGCCGACGCCAGACCGCAGTAAACGCGCACGAGCGCCACGGCGTCGTCCTCCTCCCCGGGACTGCTGCTTCTCTCTGGCCAAGAATTGATGTTCCCCGGTAATCGGTCAGTCACGCCAGTCCACAGCGGCAGAGATCTTGCCGATGACCGAGCGCCAGCCCAGGCTGGCCTGCTGGGCGCCGATCTTCTTCAGGCGGCGGCGACCGAAGAATCCGCCCATGCCGCCGTTCTCGGCGGCGCGGAGGGACTCGTCGAGGTCGTCGAGCGGCGAGCCGGGCGACAGCGCCAGGATCACCGGCTTGAGGCGGAGTCCGTATCCCAGGTCCCGGGCCACCTCGCCGGCGGCGATGAGCAGCGGTAGGTCCCAGGTGTCGTGTCCGCCGCGCAGGTTCTCCACCACGAGGTCGAGCTCGTAACGGTCCTCCGGCCGCGGGTCGATGTCGCTCGACTGTACCCGCTCGGCCAGGTCACCCCAGGTGTCCAATTGTGCGAGATCGTGCGGAGCACCCGAACGAAGGAAGGAGACGAGCGATTCGGCGCTCTTGAACGCGAGCAGCCGGCCCTTGTGGCTGAGGAAGACGGGTACCTCCTCGTCGTCCGACTGCTTGGCGGCCTCGTCCGGCTCGTCCTCGAAGTCGGCCGGGTCGGGCTCGTCGGCGGCCTTTTCGGCGCTGTCCTTGTCCGTCTCGCCCTGGGCGAGGAGAGCTTCGTACTCCTCGTCGACGATGACCTCTTCCTCCTCCTCGGCGGCCTTGCGGCGGGCCTCGAAGGGGTCGTCCTCGTCGACCACGAGCTCGGTCGGGGTGATCTCGGACACCTTGCGGTATGCCCGCAGGGTCAGGCCCACCCCGCCGGGCAGTGCGATCTCCACCGGCTCGACTCGGACCTGCTCCCAGAGCTCACGCCCGGAAAGGCCCTCGGAGGTGGCCTCGGAGGTCGCCTCGGGCTCGTCGGACTGGCTGGTCAACTTGGACCTCCGGGTGATCTGGGGGTGGCGGGGACGGGTGAGACTCTGGGCACACACCCTAGTCGGCAACGCTGTGTGACAGCGGCCCCGTCCCTCGCGCCATTCGAAGAAGTACCGCTAGTACCCCTTCGGGTGCCAGACAGTCTTGGTCTCCAGGAGTGCGGTCATCGGCCGCAGTCCGGGGTCGGCATCGAAGCCGCTGGAGCCCGCCGGCGGGCGGATCACCCGTTTCAGGGTTCCGGCGGCGTCCCGTTCCAGTTCGGCGGCGAGTTCCCCGGGTTCGGCGCCGGTCAGGTCGAGGGCGTTGACGTCGGCGTGGGTGGCGAGCCAGGGCGCGGTCTCCGGGTACCGGCCGGTGAGGATGTTCACCACGCCGCCGGGTACGTCCGAGGTGGCCAGCACCTCGGCCAGGGTGATGGCGGTCTGCGGTTCGGGTGCGAGCACGACCGTGGTGTTGCCGGTGACGATCGCCGGGGCGATCACGCTGACCAGGCCGAGCAGCGAGGTGGGCGCGATCACGGCGACGACGCCGGCCGGCTCGGGCGTGGAGACGTTGAGGAAGGGCCCGGCGACCGGGTTGGCGCCGCCGGCCACCTGGGCGATCTTGTCGGACCAGCCCGCGTACCAGACCCAGCGGTCGACGGCGGCGTCCAGCTCGTCGCCGGGCACCTTGAGCGCCTTGAACTCGGCGCGGCGGGCCTGGAGCATCTCGGCGATCCGGTACAGGACCTGCCCACGGTTGTACGCGGTCGTCCCGGACCAGCCGCCGAACGCGGCCCGGGCGGCGACCACCGCGTCGCGGGCGTCCTTGCGGGAGGCCAGGGCCACGTTGTCGCCGTTCACCACGAAGGTCCGTCCTGACTCGCTGCGCGGGAACTTTCCGCCGATGAAGAGCTTGTACGTCTTACGGACGGTCAGGCGCGTCGACGACTTAGGCAAGGTAGGCCTCCAGACCGTGCCGGCCGCCTTCACGGCCGTACCCCGACTCCTTGTAACCGCCGAACGGCGACGCCGGGTCGAACTTGTTGAAGGTGTTGGCCCAGATCACGCCGGCCCGGAGACGGCCGGCGACGGCGAGGATCCGCGATCCCTTCTCCGACCAGATCCCGGCGGAGAGCCCGTAGGGGGTGTTGTTGGCCTTCTCGACGGCTTCGGCCGGGGTTCGGAAGGTCAGCACCGACAGCACCGGTCCGAAGATCTCCTCGCGGGCGATCCGGTGGGCCTGGGTCACCCCGGTGAAGATCGTCGGGGCGAACCAGAAGCCCCGGTCGGGCAGCGGGCAGTCCGGCGACCAGCGTTCCGCGCCCTCCGCTGACCCTATTTCCGACAATTCGGTAATGCGGGCCAACTGCGCGGCGGAATTGATCGCGCCGACGTCGGTGTTCTTGTCCAGCGGGTCACCGACGCGCAGGGTGGTCATCCGGCGTTTCAGCGCGGTGAGGAAGTCCTCGGCGACGGATTCCTGCAGCAGCAGCCGTGAACCGGCGCAGCAGACGTGCCCCTGGTTGAAGAAGATGCCGTTCACCACACCCTCGACCGCCTGGTCGATCGGCGCGTCGTCGAAGACGATGTTGGCGGCCTTGCCGCCCAGTTCGAGCGTGACCCGCTTGCCGGTGCCGGCCACCGCCGCGGCGATCTCCCGGCCGACGTCGGTCGAGCCGGTGAAGGCCACCTTGTCGACGTCCGGGTGCCGCACCAGGTAGGCCCCGGTCCCGCCCGCGCCGGTCACGATGTTGACCACACCCGCCGGCAGTTCGGCCTGCCGGCAGACGTCGGCGAAGAACAGCGCGGAGAGCGGTGTGGTCTCGGCCGGTTTGAGCACCACCGTGTTGCCGGTGGCCAGCGCGGGCGCGACCTTCCAGGCCAACATCAGCAGCGGGAAGTTCCACGGGATGACCTGTCCGGCCACCCCGACCGGGCGCGGTTCCGGGCCGAAGCCCGCGTACGCCAGCTTGTCCGCCCATCCCGCGTAGTAGAAGAAGTGTGCCGCCACCAGTGGCAGGTCGACGTCGCGGGACTCCCGGATCGGCTTGCCGTTGTCCAGCGACTCCAGGACGGCCAGCTCACGGGACCTCTCCTGGATGATCCGGGCGATCCGGAACAGGTACTTCGCCCGTTCCGCCCCGGGCAGCGCGGACCACGTGGTGAAGGCGCGCCGGGCGGCGGCGACCGCGCGGTCCACGTCCTCCGGGCCGGCCGCGGCGACCTCGGCGAGCACCTCCTCGGTGGCCGGGTTCACGGTCGGGAAGGTGCCGCCGTCCTTGGCGGGTTCGAACGCGCCGTCGATGAACAGCCCGTAGCAGGAGGCGAGGGAGACGACGGAACGGGACTCCGGTGCGGGTGCGTACGAGAACATCGGCCTCAGTCCAGGGTGACGTAGTCCGGGCCGGCGTAGTGGCCGGTGGCGATCTTGGAACGCTGCATCAGCAGGTCGTTGAGGAGTGAGGACGCCCCGAACCGGAACCAGTCCGGGCTGAGCCAGTCGGAGCCGGCCGTCTCGTTGATCAGCACCAGGTACTTGATCGCGTCCTTGGTGGTCTTGATGCCGCCGGCCGGTTTCACCCCCACCTGGCGCCCGTGGCGGTCCCGGAAGTCACGGACCGCCTCCAGCATGACCAGCGTGATCGGCAGGGTGGCGTTGACGGCGACCTTGCCGGTGGAGGTCTTGATGAAGTCGGCCCCGGCGAGCATGGCCAGCCAGGAGGCGCGCCGCACGTTGTCGTAGGTGGCCAGCTCGCCGGTCTCCAGGATCACCTTGAGATGGGCGTCACCGGCGGCCTGTTTGACCGCGACGATCTCGTCGGACACCGCCCGGTAGTCGCCGGCCAGGAACGCGCCCCGGCTGATCACCATGTCGATCTCGTCGGCGCCGGCCGCGACCGCGGCCCGGGTGTCGGCCAGTTTCACCTCGAGCGGCGCCTGGCCGGACGGGAAGGCGGTGGCGACGCTGGCCAGGTGCACCCCGGAGCCGGCGAGCGCGGCGGCGGCCACCGGCACCATCGAGGGGTAGACGCAGATCGCGCCGACCGAGGGGCAGGACGGGTCGGTGGGGTCCGGCCGGATGCCCTTGGCGCAGAGGGCGCGCACCTTGCCCGGGGTGTCGGCGCCTTCCAGGGTGGTCAGGTCGACCATCCGGACGGCCAGGTCGATCGCGGCGGCCTTGGCGTCCGCCTTGATCGAGCGGGTGGCCAGCATCGCGGCCCGGGCCTCCACGCCCACCTCGTCGACGCCGGGTAAACCGTGCAGGAAGGCCCGAAGGTCAACCGGAGTGGTCGCCGTCACAGTCATGAAACCGATTCTAAGCAGGCCGCCGACTGTTGACCTTGGGTCAACGGTAGGTTGGGCCCGTGGACGTCCTTGTCGTAGATCATCCGTTGGCTCAGACCCGGCTCACCGCGATGCGCCGTACCGAGACCGAGTCCGGCGTCTTCCGCGCCTCGCTGCACGAGCTGACCACGATGGTGGTCTATGAGGCGGCCCGGCTCTTCGCCGTCGAGAAGTACCGCATCGAGACGCCGGTCGCGCCCACCGAGGGCACCCGCCTGGCGAACCCGCCGCTGATCGTCCCGGTGCTGCGCGCCGGTCTGGGCATGGCCGACGCCGCGCTCGGCCTGCTCCCCGAGTCGTCGATGGGGTTCGTCGGTCTGGCCCGTGACGAGGAGACGCACGAGCCGCGGGCCTACATGGAGTCGCTGCCGGCCGACCTCACCGGCCGGCCGGTGCTGGTCCTCGACCCGATGCTGGCCACCGGCGGCTCGCTGCTGCACTGCTGCAAGCTGCTCGCCGACCGTGGCTGCACCGACATCATCGTCTGCTGCGTGCTGGCCGCGCCGGAGGGCGTCGAGCGCCTGAAGGACTCGGGTCTGCCGCTGCGCCTGATCACCGCGTCGATCGACGAGGGTCTCAACGAGAAGGCCTACATCGTCCCCGGCCTCGGTGACGCCGGCGACCGTCAGTTCGGCGGCATGCGCCGCTTCTGATCCACCCCGCGGTGCCCGGGCCGGGCGTTCCGCTTCCTCCTTCTTCTCTTGTACGCGCGGAGCGCCCCGATCCTTCTTCCGAGGCGATCGGGGCGCTCCGTGCGTACAGTCAAAGGGTGTGGTAGTTCCAGCCGACCGCCTTGCCGTCGGCGAAAGGCATCACGCCGTGGAACACCCGGGGTTCGTCGTCGAAGACCAGGGGCAGGAAATGCCGGTCCGACTCCCACATCGGCACCCGTCCGGCCAGCACCTCGTCGATCTCGATCCAGTGCAGGCTGCCCTCGGGGTTGTCGGTGTGCGGCGTGCCGGCCCAGGCGGAGATCCGGAACAGGAACCCGAACCAGTTCTCCCCGTCGCGCCCGAATCCGGGCCAGGAGATGGTGCCGGCGAGCGTGATCTCCTTGCACTCGATGCCGGCCTCTTCGAGGATCTCCCGTTCCAGTCCGGCGACGATGTCCTCACCGGGTTCGAGCTTGCCGCCGAGGCCGTTGTAGTAGCCGTAATGGAGATCGTCGGGGCGGGTGTCGCGGCGGATCATCAGGATCCGGCGGCGATCGGGGGAGAGGACGTAACCGAGCGTCGCGACGATGGCCTGCACGCTGTCAAGGCTAGAACATGCGGGCAGGTGACAAATCCCCCACTGACCTGCATACGGTGATGAACGGTACTCACATCGGGGGTTTCCGGTCTGCTAACGTTCGCCGGACAGCCGGCGCATAGAGTATTCGCTCGGGTCACGCCTGAGTACAGATCGCCGTCCCCGTTCCCGGGCATTGAAATCAGGAGGGTCACGGGATGGATTCCGTGCTGAGCGTCGTCGTCCCGATCTACAACGTGGCGGCCTACCTCGATGAATGCTTGGACTCGATCGCCGCTCAGTACTACTCGAACCTTGAAGTGATCATGGTCGACGACGGGTCGACCGACGAGAGTGGCGAGATCGCCGCGCGCTTCGCCGATCGTGACTCTCGGTTCAAGTTGGTGACGAAGGAGAACGCCGGCCTGGGTGCCGCGCGCAACACCGGTGTCGAGCACGCGACCGGTGAGTTCCTGATGTTCGTCGACAGTGACGACGTCGTGCCGCCGGCCGCCGTCGAGCTGCTGATCGCCTCGATCTCCGAGACCGGCTCCGACTTCGCCTCCGGCAACGTGATGCGCCTCAACAGCAAGGGCGTGCACCAGTCCGCCCTGCACCGCGCCGCGTTCGCCACCACCGTGCTGCGCACGCACGTCAGCAGGCAGTCCAACCTGATGGACGACCGCACCGCGTGGAACAAGGTGTTCCGCCGCTCGTTCTGGGACCAGCACAAGCTGGCCTTCCCGGAGGGCGTGCTCTACGAGGACACCCCGGTCACCGTGCCCGCGCACGTGCTCGCCAAGAGCGTCGACGTGCTCGACGTGCCGGTCTACTACTGGCGCGAGCGCGAGGGCCAGAGCAAGTCGATCACCCAGCGGCGTGACGAGGTCCGCGGCTTCATCGACCGGCTGGCCGGCGTGGAGCAGGTGAGCCGGTTCCTGGCCAAGCGCAAGCAGCACAAGATCAAGCGGATCTACGACGCCTCGGCGCTGGCCGGCGACCTGATGATCTTCATGCGTGAGCTGCCGAAGGTCGACGACGAGTACCGAAAGATCTTCCTGGACGGCTGCAACCGCTTCCTGGACACCGTCGACCCGCGGGTCTTCGACGAGCTGACCGCCGCCCAGCGGGTGCTGTGGCGGCTGGTCGCCAACCGGATGATGCCCGAGCTGCTGGAGATGATCCCGACCGTCCGGTCGCGGCACCGCATCGTCCGCAAGGGCCTGCGGCGGTACCACAAGCTGATGTTCCTCGAGGAGCGCCTGCCGAACGTGCCGCGCACGCTCTTCCTGGCCGGCACCCCGCGCCCGCGGACCCGGCTGCACGACGCCCAGTGGCGCGAGAACAAGCTGGTCCTGCGCGGCCACGCGTTCATCCCCGGCCAGGCCGCCGCGCACGCCTGGACCACCACACGACTGCTCTGGCTGCGCGACGCCGAGGGCCGCCGCACCAAGCGCCAGCCGCTGTCGAACCAGAAGTGCCTGGACGCCTCGGCGGTGCACGGCAGCCAGACCATCTCCTACGACTGGTCCGGCTTCGAGGCCGAGATCGACGTGCAGGCGCTGCGCGGCGACGACGGCAAGTGGCACGACGGCATCTGGACCGTCGTGGTGGGCGTCCTCGGACTGGGCCAGAAGAGCAAGGGCCCGCTGACCGTCGGCGAGCACGCCAACCCGGTCCGGCTGACCAGCATGTACGTCGACAAGGACGTGCGGATCACCCCGGTCGTCACCAACGGCAAGTTCCAGCTGCACGTGGAACACGTCGGCGCCCGGATCACCGGCGGCTCGCTGGAGGGCGACGCCATCGAGATCCGCGGCGAGGTGACCGGCGCGAACCGCAAGCCGGCCACCGCCCGCCTGTCGCGCACCTCGGGCATCGTCTGGCACAGCTACCCCGTCGAGATCCAGGGCGACAAGTTCGCGTTCCGGGTGCCGGTCGCCGACCTGCAGGAGCCGGGTGTCGAGACGGCGCAGCTGCTGCCCGGCGAGCCGGGCGAGCGCTGGGACGTCGAGCTCTCCGCCGGCGACGACCACAGCGCGCCGATCCGGCTGGCCCTGCACGACTACTTCACGTTCCCCCCGCAGTACCTCGACCACCGCACGGTCACCCTGGTCTCCGACCGCAAGGGTCACCCGGTGCTCACCGCCCTGCCGTCGATGCCGGTGATCACCGGCGTCACCGCGGCCGGTGGCGGGTTCCGGCTCAGCGGCACCCTGCCGCCGCAGGGCGACTGGAGCGAGTTCCAACTCGTCGTGCGGTACTCCAACGCCCGCGAGACGCGGTACTTCCCGGTCGTCGTCGACGGCGACACCTGGCAGCTCGACCTGGACCCGTTGCAGGTGCCGAGCTTCGGCTGGAACATCCGGCTGCGCGTCGGCACCTGGGACCTCTACCACCGGGTCGGCGAGGACGGGCCGGTCGCCCCGCTGCCGCTGGCCGCCGCCGCGATGGAGAACCTGCCGCTGTCGCACCCCACCGACCAGCAGCGGGTCACCCTCGAGTGGTACTACCCCGACCAGCGGGCCCTGGTCCGGGTCCGGACCGCGCTGACCGACGAGGAGCGCGGCAAGGCGAACGGCTACCGCAGCCGCACCGAGTTCTACCCGCGGATGCGCAAGGCGCCGCTGCGCGACGTCGTGCTCTACAACAGCTTCACCGGCCGGCAGTACTCCGACAGCCCGCGCGCGGTGCACGAGGAACTGGTCCGCCGGGACCTGCCGCTCGGCCACCTGTGGGTGGTCACCGACGGCCAGGCCGCCATCCCGGACAGCGGGCGGGCCGTCGGCCTGTGGCGCCGGGAGTGGTACGAAGCCCTCGCCACCAGCCGGTACATCGTCACCAACCAGCACCTGCCCGGCTGGTTCGAGCGCCGCCCGGGCCAGGTCGTGATCCAGACCTGGCACGGCACCCCGCTCAAGCGGATCGGCTTCGACATCGAGGACCTGCACTTCGCCGACAAGCAGTACTTCGAGAAGCTCGAGAACGAGTCGAAGAACTGGAGCCACCTGGTCTCGCCGAACACGTTCAGCACGCCGATCCTGCGGCGGGCGTTCCGGTTCCCCAACGAGATCCTCGAGGTCGGCTACCCGCGTAACGACGTGCTCTTCCTGGAGGGGGAGAAGCGGGACGCGATGGTCGCCGACGTGCGCCGGCGGATCGGCCTGCCGGACGGCAAGAAGGTCGTGCTGTACGCGCCGACCTGGCGTGACGACGAGTACTACCGCGGCGGCTCGTACAAGATGACGATGATGCTGGACCTGGACGACGCCCGGGAACGGCTCGGCGACGACCACGTGCTGCTGGTCCGCCGGCACCCGAACGTGGTGGACCCGATCCGCGGCGCCGGCAACGGCTTCGTGTACGACGTGTCCACGTACCCGGACATGGCCGACCTGCTCGCGGTCACCGACGTCCTGATCACCGACTACTCCTCGGTGATGTTCGACTTCGCCGCCACCGGACGGCCCATGCTGTTCTTCACGTACGACCTGGAGAACTACCGGGACAACCTGCGCGGCTTCTACTTCGACTTCGAGTCCGAGGCGCCGGGCCCGCTGCTGAGCACCTCCGACGAGGTCGTCCAGGCGATCCGGGACGCCGATCAGGTTCGCGGTCGGTACGCGACCCAGTACAAGGCGTTCGCGGAGCGCTCCAGCGACCTCGACGACGGGCATGCCGCCTCGCGACTCGTCGATGCGATGCTGGATGCTGGTCGCAAGATCAGTTGATAGCCACCGAATTCGAGGGACGTCCAGTGTTTCGTGAGGTCTTCAAGTCCGAAGCCGAGAAGGCCGCGGAGGCCCAGGCAGCCGAGGAGAAGCGCAAGGCCGCCGAGAAGCGTAAGGCCGCCGAGCGCAAGCGCCACGACGAGGACCGCAAGATCCTCACGGACATCCGCTGGGAGCTGCGGGAACAACGGAAGTACCTCGAGCTCTTCCGGGTCCTGGCCACCAAGGACGTCGTCGACGACGTGACCGCCTTCACCACCGAGCGGCAGCTCGGATTCGAGGAGACGGTGCAGCGCCTCATCACCGAGCGGGTCAGCTTCACCCGCTTCGGCGACGGCGAGTTCAAGACGATGCTGCGCTCGGACTTCAACCTGAAGTTCCAGCCCTGGTCGCCCGCGCTCGCCTCGGACCTGCGTGAGGTGCTGCGCTTCGACGGGTTCGACGAGAGCCGGCTGATGCTCGGCTTCCCGTACCCGTACCGCAACCTGCACTGGTCGGGCGTCTGGGCGGACATCTGGCACGAGGTGAAGCCGCTGCTGAAGCCGGGCATGACGTTCGGCAACAGCCACGTCTCCCGGCCGATCTTCTTCCAGCAGCTCGGTCAGCGCGGCGCCGACATGTGGCGGCAGGTCTGGCAGGACCAGGACATCTGCGTCATCACCGGGGAGAACTCGCGGTTCACCCTGGCACCGCAGCTGTTCGACAACGTGAAGAGCAGCTCGTTCCTCTACTCATTGCCGGTCAACGCGTATTCCGACCTGCCCCGCCTGATGAAGGTGCTCGAGGACGAGGACCCGAACAAGCTCTATCTGGTGTCGCTCGGCCCGGCGGGCACGCTGGTCAGCGCCTGGCTGTCCCGGATGGGCCGGTGGGCCGTCGACGTGGGTCACATCAGCGACAGCTGGTCCAACGTCTTCGACGGTGGGGCCTGGCCCGAGACGCTGGGTGTCCAGCGGAAGTGACCGACCTGGGGATCGGACCCCGTGACCGGGCGCACTATCGTTGCGAGATATGACCCCCATCCCGCTCGCCGAGGAGCTTCTCCTCCTGGCTTACGACGACCACACCGGTAAGGCGACCGGTTCCCGCATCGGACTCGACCTGGGCATGGCCGCGGCCGTCCTGATCGACCTGGCGCTGGCGAACCGTGTCGCCTACGCGGCCGACGGCTACCTCAAGGTGGTCGACGCCACGCCGCTCGGAGACCCGATCGCCGACGCCGTGCTGGAGAAGATCGCCGCCGACGAGCCGCACACCCCGGCTCAGTGGCTGCAGCGGCTCCGGCACCGTCTGCGCATCCGGGTCCTGGAGGACCTGTGCTCACGCGGGGTGGTGCAGGACGTCGACGAGACCCAGCTCGGCTGGATCCACGTGCACCGCTACCCGACCAGCGACCCCGCCTACGAGGCCGAGATCCGGCAGCGGCTCGCCACCGCGCTGGTCGGAGGCACGCTGCCCGACGAGCGCACCGCGGCCCTCGCCACGCTGCTCTGCGCGGCGCGGATGGAGCCGGCGCTGAAACTGCCGCCCGAGGACGCGCAGCGGGCCCACGAGCGGCTGCAGGAGATCGCCAGCAATGCCGGCTTCGTCGGTGACGTGAGCCTGGAGGACTCCATCGTGCGACCGAGCGTCGCGCTGGTGGTGGCCACTCTGGGCAAGGCGATCTCGGCCGCGCTCGGCACGCCGAAGATCGCCTGACCGCCGGGGAGAGCAGCGCCGCTGCCCTCCCCGGAGCCGTTCGACCAGAGGCCGTCCGACAAGAAGCCGTCCGGGTCAGAGACCCAGCACCGTGGCGATCTCGCCGCGCAGGGCGGAGAGGCCGGCCGCGGCACGGGTCCGGGCCGCCGTCAGGTCACCCCCGGCGACCGGTTCCACCACCTCGAGGTACGCCTTGAGCTTCGGTTCCGTCCCCGACGGGCGGATCACCACGCGTACCGCCGCCGTGCGGAAGGTCAGCACGTCGTTCTCCGGGAGCAGGTCGCTCACCCCGGTCACCGGCTCGCCGAGCAGGGTGACGGGCGGTTGCCGCCGGGCGCGGGTCATCGCCCGGCCGATCTCGGACAGGTCGTCGACCCGGACCGCGAGCTGATCGGTGGCGTGCACGCCGAACTCGGTCGCCAGCTCGTCCAGCCGGTCGGCGAGGGTCCGCCCCTCGGCCTTCTGCGCGGCGGCCAGCTCGGCGATCGTCAGGGCGGCGGTGATGCCGTCCTTGTCGCGGACCAGCCCGGGGGCGACGCAGTACCCGAGCGCCTCCTCGTACCCGTACGCCAGCTCCTCGGCGGCCCGGACGATCCACTTGAAGCCGGTGAGGGTCTCCGCGTAGGGCACACCCCGCGCGGCGCAGAGGCGGCCCAGCAGCGACGAGGAGACGATCGTGGTGGCGTAGAGGCCCGGAGTCCCCCGGCGGATCAGATGGTCGGCCAGGAGCACGCCCAGCTCGTCCCCGCGCAACGGCCGCCAGCCGTCCGGCGTGGGGATGGCGATGGCGCACCGGTCGGCGTCCGGGTCGTTGGCGACGGCCAGGTCCGCGCCGGTGGCGTCGGCCAGGGCCAGCAGCCGGTCCATGGCGCCCGGCTCCTCCGGGTTCGGGAACGACACGGTCGGGAACTCGGGGTCCGGCTCGGCCTGGGCGGCGACGATCTCCGGCGCGCGGAAACCGGCGGCGAGGAACGCCTCGGCGAGCGTGGCCCCGCCCACCCCGTGCATCGGGGTGTACGCGATCGTCAGGTCACGCGGGCCACCCGGGGTCAGCACGGCCGCGGCACTCTGCACGTACCCCGCAGCGGTCGTGTCGTCGAGAAGCGTGCCCGGATCGCCCAGCGGGACCGACGCGATGCCGGTCACCGCCCGGATGGCGGCCTCGATGCCCAGGTCGGCCGGTGGCACGATCTGCGCGCCGTCGCCGTCCGGTCCGCCCAGCTGGGCACCCAGATAGACCTTGTAGCCGTTGTCCTGCGGCGGGTTGTGGCTGGCGGTCACCATCACACCGGCCACCGCGCCGAGCGCCCGGACCGCGTAGGCGAGCACCGGGGTGGGCAGCGTGTGCGGCAGCAGCAGCGCCTGCCGTCCGGCGCCGGTGGCCACCCGGGCGGTCTGCTCGGCGAAGGCGAGCGAGCCGTGCCGTGCGTCGTAACCGATCACCAGCGGGCCCTTGCCGCCCTGGTCGGCCAGCCAGGCCACCAGACCGGCCGCGGCCTGGGTGACGACGGCGAGGTTCATCCCGTTCGGTCCGGCGCGCAACCGGCCGCGCAGGCCGGCGGTGCCGAAGGTGAGCGGGCCGGCGAACCGGTCCCGCAGCTCGGCCGCGGTGCCCGGAAGTCCGTCGATCAACTCGCGCAACTCGGCCCGGCTCGCCGGATCGGGATCGTCGGCGAGCCAGGTCTCGGCCCGTTCCTTCAGCTCAACATCAACTTGTGGTGCCATCAGGGATTGATAGCACAGCCGGGATCAGAGGTTCAGCTGGAAGCTCTCGGCCATGGCGTCGAAGTACGGCTTCTTGTCCGCGAAGTCACTGTCGAGCGTGGTGAGGAAGAAGGAGTACATCTTGCCGCCGACGGTGGTCATCCGCCAGATGCCGTGGCGCATGTCGGCACCCTCGCCGCAGGTGTACTCGAACTGGGCGCCCGCGTTGCCGGAGACGTCCACCTCTTCGGTGCCGAGCGACTTGAACGGGGTCGGGCAGTTCTTCGACTTCTTCAGCGTGCCCGGGGCGGTCTCGCTGACGAACCGGGTCGGGCTGATCTTGCCGGACTCGATCAGGATCCGGACCTTGGTCTTGTTGTCCTCCGGGTCGATGTAGTCGACGTAGGAGCCGCCGGTGCCACGGGTCCAGCCGGCCGGGACCTTGACGGTGACCGCCTCGTTGCCCTCGTAGTCCTGGGTCTGGACGGCCGCGGGCGCCGCACTCGACACCGGAGCCGCGGCCGGGTCGGTCGCCGGGGCGTCCTCACCACCGCTGAAGGCGAAGACCAGCACCAGGATCAGCACCAGGGCGGCCGCACCCGAACCGGCCAGCTGCTTGTTGCGCGGCCACGACTTGAACGTGTCGACGGCGCGCCCGGCGCTCGCCTGCACGGTCTGCTTCACGCCGTCCAGGCCGCCACGCTTGGCCGACGGCGAGGTGACCACGGTGCCCGGACGGGCCTGCGGGTTCCACGCGTTCTGCGGCGGGATGACGCTCGTCGCGCCGTTCGGGTTGGGCGTGCCGTACGGGGTGGGCGTGCCGTACGGCTGGGGGACCTTGTGGGCCGGCAGGGTGCCGGTCGGGGCCATCGCGCCCGGTCCGACCGGCTCCGGGGCCCGGCGCCGGCCGCCGCCCTGGTTCTGCTGGTCGAGCTTGGCGAGGTGGTCGGTGAGCGACTCGCCGGCGCCGAGCATGGCCCGGCCGCCGATCTGCCCGGTCGGCTGCGGCGGGATCTGCTGCGTCTCGACCGGCGCCGGGCTGGTCGGGCGCGGGCTGGAGACCACCGAGTAGGGGTCGGTCATCATGTGCGGCGGGCTCTTGCTGGCCAGGGGGCCGGCCAGCTGCTGCCGCAGGATGGTCCGCGCGGTCTGCACGTCCATCCGGCGGGCCGGGTCCTTCTCCAGCAGGCCCATCAGCACCGGGGTCAGCGAGCCGGCCCGTGCCACCGGGGCGGGCGGGTCCTCGACGACCGAGTGCATGGTCTCGATCGGGTCGCCCTTGTCGAACGGCGGGCGGCCCTCGATCGCGGTGTAGAGCGTCACGCCGAGCGAGAACAGGTCGCTGGGCGGACCGAAGTCCTGCCCCATGGCCCGCTCGGGGGAGATGAAGTGCGGCGAGCCGAGAACCATGCCGGGCGTGGTCAGCTGCACGTCGGTGGGCATCCGGGCCACACCGAAGTCGGTGAGCACGCAGCGGCCGTCCTGACAGATCAGCACGTTGGCCGGCTTGACGTCGCGGTGCAGCACGCCGTGGGCGTGCGCGACCTCGAGCGCGCCGAGCAGCGCGATGCCGATCTTGGCGACCACCCGGGAGGGCACCGGGCCGTCCTCGATCACCATGTCCGCGAGGCTGCGCGCGTCGAGCAGCTCCATCACGATCCACGGCCGGTCGTTCTCGTGCACCACGTCGTAGACCTGCACGACGGCCGGATGCTGGAGCGCGGCGGCCGCCCGGGCCTCGCGCATGGTCCGTTCATACATCGAGTCGCGGTCGCTCGGGGCCAGGCCGGGCGGGAGGATGACCTCCTTGATCGCCACGTCGCGGCGCAGGAGCGTGTCCGCCGCCCGCCACACCGTGCCCATGCCGCCGTGACCGACTGCGGCGCGCAGTGTGTACCGCCCGCCGATGAGCGTGCCAGGGGCTGCGCGTCCGCTGGAGGGAGCGCCGCCGCCGCTCCACGTCGGAATCTGAGTCACTGAGGATGCCACCGAGGGGGTATAGGGGCTGTCGACCAACCCCGCTATCTTGCCCGCTGGCAGGCGCCGATTGAAAGTCGCTACGGGAGTGTTAATCACACTTCGACGGTGGGTAGTCAGGGCGTGGCCGAGGGTGTATCAATCTTGGACGCTAAGTACCAAATCCTTCACCGTCGGGCGCCCCGGTGAAGATGGGGATCATCGGTGTGAATGCCGGAACGGGCTTTCCGGGCGGGCCGGGGTGCGGTCCCGGTGACATTTCCATGGGCCGGGCCCCGGGGCAACCCGTACACCCGGGGGGCGTACGCGGAGCGTTACTCCCGCCGGCCATGGAGGTCTTGCGCCCGCGTGCCACCGTAGGAGACGTATGCCACACATCACACGGGGTCCGAGGTGTCCACCGGCCGGTCGCGCGCACCTGGACCGGCGTAACGTACTGCTGGTGTGTCGCGTCACCTCCGCGATCCACTATCCGTTGAGGGTGTCGGCAAGCCGGGACGATCTCCCGAGTGCCCATCCGACGATCGGTCGCGGCGTGATTACCTCTTTACCCGACCGTTACACAGCGTGACGTCATTCGGGATATGCTGTCGCCTTCGCAAACCCGACAAACCTTGAGAGTGAATACGGAAACCGACGTGACTACTGCTCTGGAGGCGCCCGACGGCGCCGATACGGCATGGCCCGGCCCCCGGCCCGGCGCCGATCCACTCCCCGGCCGGCTGGACCGCTGGCTCGCCGCGCGGGGTGCCGAGCTGGTAAGCATTCGACGCCACATTCACGCTCACCCGGAGCCCTCGCACTCCGAGTTCGAGACGGCCGCGCTGATCGTCCGGGAGCTCGAGGTCGCCGGCCTCGCCCCGCGCCTGATGCCCCGCGGCAACGGCGTCATCTGCGACATCGGCGAGGGTGACCGGGTCATCGCGTTCCGCGCCGACATCGATGCGCTGCCGCTGCAGGACCTCAAGGACGTGCCCTACCGCAGCACCGTGGACGAACTGGCGCATGCCTGCGGCCACGACGTGCACACCACCGTCATGCTCGGCACCGCGCTGGCCCTGGCCCAACTCCACGAGCAGGGTCAACTCCCCGGCCGGATCCGGATGCTGTTCCAGCCGGCCGAGGAGGCGATCCCGTCCGGCGCGCCCGAGGTGATCGCCGCGGGTGGCCTCAAGGACGTCGCCGCGATCTACGGCCTGCACTGCTACCCGCAACTGCCGTCCGGCCTCGTCGGGGTCCGGTCCGGGCCGTTCACCGCGGCCGCCGACACGGTCGAGGTCAAACTCTCCGGGCCGGGCGGCCACACCGCCCGCCCGCACCTGACCGCCGACCTGGTGCACGCACTGGGCCGGGTGATCGTCGACGTCCCCGCGCTGCTGGACCGCCGGATGGACCCGCGTGCCGGCGTCTCGATGGTCTGGGGCGCGGTGCACGCCGGCCAGGCGTTCAACGCCATCCCCGGCTCGGGCGAGGTGCGCGGCACGGTCCGCATCCTCAACCGGGACGCGTGGCGGGAGGCCCCCGAGCTGATCACCAAGCTGATCCGTGACGTGGTGGCCGCGACCGGGGCCGAGGTCGAGGTCAACTACCGTCGGGGTGTCCCGCCGGTGATCAACGACCGGATGGCGAACGCGGTCGTCGCCGGTGCGGCCGGAGCGGCCCTCGGCGCGGACCGGGTGGTCGAGGCCGAGCTCAGCATGGGCGGCGAGGACTTCTCGTTCTACCTGGAGCACGTGCCGGGCGCGATGATCCGGCTGGGCACCGGCGTGCCGGGATCCGACAAGCGTCTCGACCTGCACCGTGGGAACTTCGACGTGGACGAGAGCTGCATCGGTCACGGGGTGCGGGTGATGGTGCACACCGCACTGGCCGCGCTGGCGACCGGCGAATTCTGAGACGAGACCCTTCCGGGGGTACGCCTGCGTGGTGAGCCGTTCCTCGCGGCTCACCACGCTCGCCGGGGCCGGTCAGGCGGTGGTCTCGGGTTCGGCGACCGGCGGGGGCGGCACGGCGGCCGGACGGCGGTACCGCCGGACCAGGTACGTCACACCCCACGCCGGCAGCCCGATCGCGAGCACCCAGGGCAGCAGGACACCCAGCAGGGTGAGCAGGACCGCCAGCGACGCCGTCAGGGCCTTCCAGCCGCCGCTCAGGCCGGCCAGGAAGCCCGGCGGGTCGTCGTCCGGGTCGTCGGTGGCCGGAGCGTCCCGGGCGAGCAGCACGACGGTGATCGTGGAGAGCGCCGTCAGGTCGGCCAGCCGGCGTTTCTTGGCCTGCAGCGACGCCAGATCGGACTCCCGGCTGGCCACCTCGCCCTCCAGCATGACCAGATCCTCGAGCGACTTGGCCTGGCCGAGCAGCCGCCGGCCGCTCTCCACCCGGGCCTGCTGCACGGTGATCCGGGCGTCCAGGTCGACCACCTCCTCGGTGACGTCCTGGGTGTTGATCCCGCGGCCCTCCTCGTCACCCAGCCCGGCGACCTGGTCGACCACCCCGGCGAACTTGTCGGCCGGCACCCGCAGGATCAGGTTGGCGCTCGCCGACCCGGCGTCGCTGTGCCGCTCGTCGCCGCCGATGAAGCCACCGGCGGTCGAGACGATGCCGGTGGTCCGCGCGGCCGCGGCGGTGACGTCGTCGACCCGGACGGTGATCGTGCCGGTGTAGATGATCGAACGCTGGTCCACCCGCAGGTCGGCCGGCGTGTTCCCGGCGGTCTCCTCGGCCTGCGGCGCGGCGCCGCCGACCGTGGCCTCCTCGCCCTTGCCGCCGGCCGGCGCGACGGCTGATCCGCTGTCCGACGAATGGTCCGCCGCATCGTCCGCACCGCATCCGGCGAGCAGGCCGCCGGTCAGCAGCACCGCCCCCAGGCTCGCGATGGCTCCCCGTTTTCTCATGGTCGCTCCGATCCGAATCGTCACCTGAGCGTTCGGACGTACGGTGGACGTCGTCCGGTTCCGGCAGACTGCGATACGAGCGGTCACGATTCAGCTGCGGAGGGGTCCCGTGCGCGTCACGAAGTTCACGCATTCCTGCCTACGGGTCGAAGGATCGGGGGTTCTCGTCATGGATCCTGGTGAATTCTCCGAATCGTCGGCACTGGACGGTGCGGACGCGGTGCTCATCACCCACGAGCACGCCGACCACCTGGACGTGGCGGCGGTGACCGCGGCGGTGGCCCGCCACCCGGCGATGCGGATCTTCACACCCGAGGCGGTACGCCCCCTGCTGTCCGATGTGGCGCAGGCGGTGACGACGGTGACCGCCGGCGAGGAGTTCGAGGCGGCCGGCTTCCGGGTGCGGGCGGTCGGCGGCCGGCACGCGATCATTCACCCGTACGTGCCGGTCTTCGCGAACCTGGGCTACCTCGTCACGGACGGCGGGAGCAACTTCTACCACCCGGGCGACTCGTTCGTGGCGCCCGGCGAGCCGGTCGAGACCCTGTTCGCGCCGATGAACGCGCCATGGGCCACCATCGCCGAGTCGCTGGCGTTCGTCCGGGAGGTCCGCCCGGAGCGGGCCTTCGCGCTGCACGACGGGCTGATCAACGAGCGGGGTGCGGCGATCTACGGCCAGCACCTGGAGAAGTTCTCCGAGACGACGTTCGAGCGGGCCGCACCCGGCAGTGTCGTCCTCGGCTGACGGCGACGTCCGGCGGCTCTACGAGGCTCCGCCGGACGGATTCGTGGCCGGCCGGTCCGAAGCGGTCGCCCGGGCCCGGCAGGCCGGCGACCGGGAGACCGCGAGACGCCTCGCCGCCCTCAAGAAGCCGACCGTGGCTGCCTGGCTGGTCAACCTGCTCGCGCTACGCAGGCCGGACCTGATCGAGGAGTTGGCCGGCCTGGCCACGGCACTGCGGTCGGCCCAGCGTGACCTGCACGGCGATCAGCTGCGCGAACTCTCCGCCCAGCGCCGCCGGTTCGTCTCGTCCCTGGTGGCGGCGGCCCGTGACCTGGCCGTCGAAGCCGGCACCCCGGCCGGGAAACTCCCCCTCGGCGAGGTGGAGGCGACACTGACCGCGGCGCTGGCCGAACCGGAGATCGCCGAACAGGTGCGGACCGGGCGGCTGATCCGGGCAGCCGCATATGCGGGTTTCGGTGAGGTGCCGCGCCCCCGGCTACGCCTGGTGGCCGACGACCCGCCCGCCGGCCCCGAAGTCCCGCAGACCAGCGCCGATGCGGAGGCCACCGGCAGCGATGAACCTGCGGAGACCGTTACGCGGTTGCGAGCGGTAGGGGACTCGGAGAGGGCCGGCGGACCGGAAGCCGGCGGCGATGCCACGGGCGATGAGGCCGTCGAGGAGCCGGCCCGGACCGCAGAACCGGCCCAGCGGCAGAACGAGCGTCACAGCCGGGAAGTACGCCACCGTCAGGACGAGCGGCGACGTCAGGATGAGCGGCGCCGGCGCGAGTTGGAGCGGGAGATGCAGACCGCGCAGGCGGACGAGCGGCGCGCCGACGGCCGCCTGGAACGCGCCGTACAGGCCGAACGCGACGCCGGCCACCTCGTCGAGGACCTGGACGCCGAACTGGCCGAGTTGGAACGCCGCCGGGCCGAGGCGGTGGCCGACGTGGCCCGGCGCAAGACCACCCGGCGCAACGCCGAGCGGGAGGCCGCAGCCGCCCGGCGACGGGTCGGTGACGTGCAGGCGGCCATCGAGGACCTGACCGCCGAAGGCGCCGACTGACCGGGCCGGACGAAGGACGGCCGATGGGCCGCGCGGGGATCACCCCCCGGTGACGGCCGGGTCGATGGTGGACCGGCATCGGTGAGTGGCCCCCGACGACGACCGGATCCGCCCTGTCCGTGCCGGTGGTGGTTCATCGATCGAAGGAAGCGTTTTCCTTCCCGGCGGTTCCGGAGCAGAATCGCTGACGTGACCCCGGATCAGGCTGCCGCCAACGCCAAAGCGGGACTCGCCACCATCGTCGGAGCCTTCGCCGAATCGCCGCAGACGCTGCGCCGCGCCCGGCTGCTGGGCCTGTCCGGGTGGGCCTACCACGTCTCGGCCCGGGCCGGCGCGCTCGGCGAGGTCCGGCCGGAGACCGTGGCGTCCGCGCTCGCCTTCATCGCGCCGGACGCGGTCACCGACGGCTGGGAGGCGACGGTCAAGGCGTCCGCGCCGTCCGAGGTGGCCGCCTGGCACCTGCACGAACTGTGCACGTGGGGGGTGGAGCAGCTCGGCGGTTTCCCCCGGCTGACCCGGCTGTTGGAGCTGTCCCACCGGGTGGTGGACGCGGTCGACCCGGCCGGGCTGCCGTTGTTCGCGGCGTGGCGGGCGATGCCACCTCCGGAGACGGCACCGGGCGCCCGGGCCGCGGTGCTGCTGCACCTGCTGCACGAGCACCGGCAGGGCGTACATGTCATCGCGGTTCGTGCCAGTGGGCTCAGCCCGCTCGAGGCGATCATCGCCGGCCCGGACGGCGAGACCGGTGCGGTGGCGTTCGGCTGGCAGCCGCCCTATCCGCCGGCCGGTCCGCTGGTGCGGCGTCTGATGTGGGCGGAGGCGGTGGCGCATTCACTGGCCGGTCAGGCGTACGCGACGTTGGACCGCGCCGAGCGCCTGGAGTTCACCGGCCTGCTCGAGTCGCTGAGCCACCGTCTGGCCCGCTGACGGAGAACGGGCCTGTTTCCGGGCATGGTGAAGCTCGGCATGACGCCGCCCCGCCGGGCGGGCGTCCGCGGACCGCGCTGAACGCGGTCTACACCTCGGGCGAGGCGGTCCGGGTGGGCCGGCGGCGCAGCTCGGAGACGTAGTCGTCGGGGGCGCCGGCCTTCTCGGCCGCGTTGGCTATCTCGGAGAGATACCACGCGGTCGGCATGCCGCCCTCGTACCCTGCAAAGACGTAAATCCAGGCGGATACGTCTCCGTCAAGTGTCGATACACGTACCGTCACCTTCTGGTACGCCCCGGCGCTGACGCCTTCGACCTCGTCGAGTTGTGCCGCGTCCCACGGGTGGACGTCGTAGAGGGACACGAAGACCCGATCGCCGGCTGATTCGACGATCGTGGTCACCGCTCCCTCCCAGCCCATGTCTCCCTCACCGGCGAAGGTGAGGCGCCAGCCTTCGATCCACCCCACGCCCACCATGGGCGAGTGCGGACAGTAGGCCCGCATGCGGGCGGGATCCAGGTTCGAGCCATACGCGGCGTAGTGACGCACGGCGACGACGATAGCCGGAGCGACGGGTGGTGAGAATATGAGACGTGCGTGTCGGCACGTCCAATAAGGGTTACTTGAGTTTTCCAGTGCCGGAGGACTCATCCGCTACGGGAGGTCGTCAGTCGTGAGTCGGATCGTGATCATCGGTGGAGGGCCGGGTGGCTACGAGGCTGCCCTCGTCGCCGCTCAGCTCGACGCGGACGTCACCCTCGTCGAGGCCGCCGGCCCCGGTGGCGCCTGTGTGCTCACCGACTGCGTGCCCTCGAAGGCGTTCATCGCCAGTTCCGAGGTGGTCACCGGGCATCGCTACAACGAGCGTTTCGGGATCCGCTCGACCGGCCTGGACGGCGTCACGGTGGATGCCGCGGCGGTCAACGACCGGGTGAAGAAGCTTGCTCTCGCCCAGTCGGGTGACATCCAGACCAAGTTGATCAAGGCGGGTGTGGACGTGGTCCGCGGCCGGGCGCGGCTCGGCGAGGACCGTCTCGGCCACACGCACCAGGTGCTGATCACCCCGGAGGGCGCCGCCGAGTACGCGGTCGAGGCCGACACCGTGCTGCTGGCCACCGGAGCCACCCCGCGGGTGCTCTCCACCGCCCGCCCGGACGGCGAACGCATCCTGGACTGGCGTCAGGTGTACGACCTGACCGAGCTGCCCGAGCACCTGGTGGTGATCGGTTCCGGGGTGACCGGTGCCGAGTTCGCCAGCGCGTACCTGGCGATGGGGGTGAAGGTGACCCTGGTGTCCAGCCGGGAGCGGGTGATGCCGCACGAGGACGCCGACGCCGCGATGGCGATCGAGCGGGTGTTCCGCGAGCGGGGCATGACCATCCTCAGCGAGGCCCGCGGCGATGCGGTGGTGAACACCGGCGACGGCGTCCGGGTGACGCTCTCCGACGGCCGGGTCGTCGAGGGTTCGCACGCGCTGATCGCGGTCGGCGCCGTCCCGAACACTTCCGACCTGGGTCTCGCGGAGTACGGCGTGGCGGTCGGCGACGGCGGTTACGTCACGGTGGACCGGGTCTCCCGGACGAACGTGCCGGGCATCTACGCCGCCGGTGACTGCACCGGCGTGCTGCCGCTGGCGAGTGTGGCCGCGATGCAGGGCCGGATCGCGATCTGGCACGCGATGGGTGAGGCGGTGGCGCCGCTGCGGCTGCGGACCGTCTCGGCGAACGTGTTCACCGAGCCGGAGCTGGCGACCGTCGGGGTGTCGCAGAACGAGGTGGATTCCGGCCGGATCCCGGCGCGTCAGGTGATGCTGCCGCTGATCGGCAATGCCCGGGCCAAGATGGCCGGCCTGCACGACGGTTTCGTCAAGCTGTTCTGCCGTCCGGCGACCGGGCAGATCGTCGGTGGTGTGGTGGTGGCCCCGAAGGCCAGCGAGCTGATCCTGCCGATCACCATGGCGATCGAGAACAACCTGACGGTCGATCAGCTGGCGCACACCATCACGATCTACCCCTCGCTCTCCGGGTCGATCGCGGAAGCGGCCCGGCAGCTGATGCTGCACGAGGTCCAGTAGTCAGGGCTGGTTCGTCCTCCTCGGGCTCTTCGGCGGTGTCCCGGCCGCCGAAGAGGGCCAGGATCCACCCGGCGGTGCCGAAGACGACGGCGGCGGTCGCGGCCACCGCGAACAGGCGCCACGCGGACTGGGTGATCGCGGTGCCGCCGAGGTGCCCGACCAGCCCGCCGTAACAGGCCCAGCTGAGCGAGGCCAGGCCGTCGTACGCGACGAACAGCTTGATCGGGTAACCGGTGCGGCCGGCGTGGTAGCCGGACGCCATCCGGCCGCCCGGGACGAACCGGCAGAGCAGCACCACGAGCGGACCCGGCCGGCGCAGGCCACGGGTGAACCGGGCGGCGGCCCGGCGGGTCCGGGAGTCGTGGTCCTCGGTCCGCGGGGCGAACCGGGCACGGAGGGCGCTCAGCCGGGCGCCGGTGGAGCGTCCCAGCACGAAGGCGATGGTGTCGCCGGTGAACATGCCGACCGCGCCGGTGGCGATCACCAGGGCCAGGTCGAGATTGCCGTAGACGGTCAGCGCTCCCGAAGTGATCATGATGGCCTGGATCGGCACGACCGGGATCAACGCGTCCACCGCGAGGAAGCCGAAAAGGGCAAGGTATGCCCACGCCGGTGTGGCCAACATGGTCAACAGTTCGGTCATCGGCGGGGCCACCTCGAGGCTGAAGGACTCACGGCATTGTGCGTGGATGTAGCTGAGAGTGCGCTGTGCTCAGCATGCTCTCCGAAGGAACTCGCTCCGCGGTGATGCCGGACACGCTACGTGGCGAGTTCATCCCTGCGCGTCCGGTTTTCGATGGCCGCCCGGCACCGGCGTACGGTGGGATGGCCCGCGTCGCCGAGTCTCCTGAGCCCGGCGCCGAGGCCGCGGGCCGCCGGCAGGTCCCGTGCCGGCGGCCCACCCGGCGGTCCGTGGACCGGGGCGGGCCGCTGTCTCAACGAGGACGTGGCGGGAAAGGGTTTACTCCCCGAGGATCGTGCAGATCACCGTGCCCGCGGTGACGGCGCCGCCGACCTCGGCGGTCAGGCCGTCGACCGTGCCCGGCCGGTGCGCCTGCAGGGGCTGTTCCATCTTCATCGCCTCGACGACCACGATCGTGTCGCCCTCCGCGACCTGATCGCCGTTCTGCACGGCCACCTTGACGATCGTCCCCTGCATCGGGGCGACGAGCCCGGCCGAGGTCACCGCGGGCGCGGCGTTCGCGGCGGTACGGGAACGGCCCGGGCTGCGCCTGGGGGCGGCCGGCGGCGTACCCCCGAGGATGTTCGCCGGAAGGCGCACCTCGATGCGCCGCCCGCCGACCTCGACCACAACGGCCTCGCGTTCATCTTCCGGGGAAACCGGCATGACGGACATAGCTGCCGGAGCGAGTGAATTGTCCCATTCGGTCTCGATCCAGCGGGTGTGGACCGTGAACGGCGTGCCGGTGAAGGCGTCGTCGCGGACCACCGCCCGGTGGAACGGCAGCACCGTGGCGATCCCCTCGATGACCGTCTCGTCGAGCACCCGGCGGGCCCGTTCCAGAGCCTCGGCCCGGGTCGCACCGGTCACGATGATCTTCGCCAGCAGCGAGTCGAAGTTGCCGCCGACGACGCTGCCCGCCTCGACACCCGCGTCGACCCGCACGCCCGGACCGGACGGCCAGGTCAGCGCGGTGACCGCACCCGGCGCCGGCAGGAAGTTGCGGCCCGGGTCCTCGCCGTTGATCCGGAACTCGATCGCGTGACCCCGCGGCACCGGATCCTCGGTGATCGCCAGCGGCTCGCCGGCCGCGATCCGGAACTGCTCCCGCACCAGGTCCAGCCCGGTGGTCTCCTCACTGACCGGATGTTCCACCTGCAGACGGGTGTTGACCTCCAGGAACGAGATCGTCCCGTCCTGGCCGACGAGATATTCCACCGTGCCGGCCCCGTGGTAGCCGGCCTCCTTGCAGATCGCCTTCGCGCTCTCGTGGATCTGGGCACGCTGCGCGTCGTCGAGGAACGGCGCGGGCGCCTCCTCGACGAGCTTCTGATGCCGGCGCTGCAACGAACAGTCCCGGGTGCCGACCACGATCACGTGGCCGTGGACGTCCGCCAGAACCTGCGCCTCGACGTGCCGGGGACGGTCCAGATAGCGCTCGACGAAGCACTCCCCACGACCGAAAGCAGCCACCGCCTCCCGGGTCGCGCTCTCGAACAGCGCCGGGATCTCCTCGACCGTGCGGGCCACCTTCAGACCGCGGCCGCCACCGCCGAACGCCGCCTTGATCGCCACCGGCAGCCCGTGCTCCTCGGCGAACGCCACGATCTCGGCCGCGTCGGCGACCGGCTCGGCGGTGCCGGGCACCAGCGGCGCACCGGCCCGCTGGGCGATGTGCCGAGCCGTGACCTTGTCACCCAGGTCGCGAATGGACTGCGGACTCGGTCCGATCCAGATCAGGCCCGCGTCGAGCACCGCCTGGGCGAACTCGGCGTTCTCGGAGAGGAACCCGTAACCCGGGTGCACCGCGTCGGCGCCGGACCGCGCCGCGACGTCCAGCAGCTTGTCGATGCGGAGATAGGTGTCGGCAGCGGTCTCACCGTCCAGGGTGAAGGCCTCGTCGGCCAGGCGCGCGTGCGGCGCGTCCCGGTCACTGCCGGCATAGACGGCGACGCTGAGCAGACCGGCGTCCTTGCAGGCCCGGATGACGCGCAGGGCGATTTCACCACGGTTGGCGATCAATATCTTCCGCACGGCTAGAGCCTAACGGCCGTTCGGTCCCGCGAAAGGGGTCGATTCTCTAAGGGGTGAGCCCTCGTTGATCCACTCAGGGGTGGAGGGTGTCCTTGTAGGCTCGGTTCTCGTGCAGACCCAGAACGCGTACCGCCTGATCCTCGCCTCGGCCAGCCCCGCCCGACGGGCCCTCCTCGCGGGCGCCGGGATCGACGCCGAGGTCCTCGTCAGCGGCGTCGACGAGAGCGTCGTGGAGGCAGAGGACGCGTGGACGCTGTGCCTCGCGCTCGCCCGCATGAAGGCCCGCACCGTGGCGTCCGACCTGCCCGCCGACCCGTCCGCCCTGGTCCTCGGCTGCGACTCGGTCCTCGAGTTCGAAGGCGAGGTGTGGGGCAAACCGTCGAGCGCCGGCGAGGCCATCGAACGCTGGTCCCGGATGCGCGGCAAGTCCGGCGTCCTGCACACCGGCCACCACCTGACCGGCCTGGTCACCGGCCGCCAGGCCGAGGCGGTCGGCACCACCGTCGTGCACTTCGCCGACGTCCGCGACGAGGAGATCGGCGCCTACGTGGCCTCCGGCGAGCCGCTGCAGGTCGCCGGGGCGTTCACGCTCGACGGCCGCGGCGGCGCCTTCGTCAGCCGCATCGAGGGCGATCCGGGCAACGTGATCGGCCTGTCGCTCCCGCTGCTGCGCAACCTGCTCGACGAGATGGGCGTCCCGATCACGTCACTGTGGCGCCGCTGAGAAACGTCGAGATCTGAAGACCGATGTCGTAGCGGGGCGGGCGGTGCAGACCGTCGCTCCCGCCGAGGGCCCGGTGGTCTTCGCCGGCCGCTGGCGCGTCCGGAACGCTCAGGCCACCGGGCGACCTGCGTAAGTGGTTGCGCTCAACCCACCACACCAGCCGTCGTGGAGGGCTGTTCTTCGTCGTCAGGGCAGCCGTAGGTGACGGCCGGGGGCGTCCAATGCCGCTCAGCTTAAGTTGATCATCGGTTTTGCTGCGGCTGCCGTCACCCCTGCCGAGCGCCGTCTCCGGTCGCGCTTCGCGCGTCGGCGTCGTTGGGTCGCTCGCTGCCGCCCCGGGGCCGTCGCCGAGATCTGGAATGGGTTCGGTGGCATTCCGGCGGCCCCGGCCGTCGCCCACGGTCCGCCCGTGATCCGAATGCCGGCCGTGGATGACGGCTGGCTGACCCCGAGCCGTCGGTCGCGGCTGGTTGCTGTCCTTCCGGGCGGCCGTGGTCGACGGCTCGGCCGGCTCGGCCGTCGGTTGTGGTTCGTCTGTGGGGCGGATGCGGCTGTGGGCGACGGCTGGGCTGGTTCGGCCGTCGGTCGTGGTTCGTCTGGGGTGCGAAAGCGACCGTGGTTGACGGCTCGACCGGCTCGGCCGTCGGTTGTGGTTCGTCTGCGAGACGAAAGCGACCGTGGGCGACGGCTGGGTGACCCGGAGCCGTCGCTCACGGCTGGTTCCTGTCCTTCCGAACGGCCGTAGGCGACGGCTCGGGGCGGGCGGCCGTCGTTGACGGTTGGTCCTGCTCGGAGGCGACCATGGGTGACGGCTGGGTCGGGGTGAGGCGCTCTCGGGGAGCGATATTCGTTGTGGGTCGGTTCGTTGTGGGTGTGAGCGGGCGGATAGGCATGACGACCCTCGATCACGGTGCGCCGGACCACCCCGGCCGGGTCGCCGCCGTGACGACAATCTCCCGCATCTGAGGGTTCATCCCATTCGTCGCCTCGACCGAAGCGAATGCCGACGTCTGGCGATGGACGACGCCGGGGGCCGAGGCGCGGCGGTGAATGACGCCGAGGACCGAGGCGTGGCGATCAACGACGCCGGGGGCCGACGCATGGGCGATCAGGGCTGCCTGTGCACCCGCGGATTTGTCGCGGGTGCATCGACGTCGGGACGCGTCAGACGGCGGCGGAGTGCGGGAGCGGGGCCGTGCCGCCCATGTGGGCCGGCAGCCACCACGTGTCGTCCGGGCCGGCGGGCTTGTCCGGGTAGGCGCGCTGGACCTCGTCGAGCAGGACGCTCAGTCGTTCCTTCAGCACGGCGGTGACGGCCTCGGGGGTCGCGCCCTCCGGGACCGGGATCGGCTCGCCGATTTTGATCAGGACCGGGACGTGCCGCTTGGTGAGCTCCTTCTTGCGGCCCTTGGTCCAGAGCCGGTGCGGGCCCCAGACCGCCATCGGGATCAGCGGGGCGCCGGACTCCTGCGCCATCCGGGCCGCGCCCGACTTGAGCTGCTTGACGGTGAAGGACTCGCTGATCGTGGCCTCCGGGAAGACGCCGACGATCTCACCCTTCTTGAGGGCCTCGATGGCCTCGCGGAACGCCCCGGTGCCGGCCTTGCGGTCGACCGGGATGTGCCGCATGCCGCGCATCAGCGGACCGCTGACCTTGTGGTCGAAGACCTGCTTCTTGGCCATGAAGCGGACGAGCCGGCCGGCCGGCTGGGTGCCGAAGCCGCAGAAGATGAAGTCGAGGTAGCTCGAGTGGTTGCTGGCGAGGACCACCCCACCGTCGGACGGGATGTGCTCGGCGCCCTCGACCTGAACCTTGAGGTCGAGCGCGCGGAACATCGTCTTCACCAGGGCGACGACCGGGGGGTACACCAGTTCCATGGCAGCACGGTAGCTGACAATCCTGAAAACCGCGTGGACCGGAAGGCCCAGGGTGTGTGCCGTCCCAGGGGGTCCCGGCCGCCGTGTGTCGTGGTGGGGCGTGGTGTTCACTGGACGGCATGTCCGATCAGAGTTGGCAGCGGCCGGGCGATCCGTGGTCGCCGGGCGCGGAGGCGGCTCGGAGCGGAAGCACGCCGCCGGACGGGACCGTGCCGACGGCGGCGCCGGACGGGACCGTGCCCGGGGCGGTGCGGGGTGGGACGGCTCGGTGGCCGGGGCAGGACGGGACTGCTCTGGGCGTACCCCGGGAGAAGATCGCGGAGCCGGAGGCGCCCCGCCCGGATCGCGCCGCACGGCAGCGGCGGCAGTTGTTGATCTTCGGTGGGGTGGCCGGCGGCATTCTCGTGGCCGGTCTGACCGTTCTGCTGATCGTGATGCTCGGTGGTGACCGGGTGCCGTTCTCCGACGACGAGGGTGCCGGCCCGGCCGATCTGCGTCCACCGCTGGCGCAGGCCTGCCCGGCACCGACCGTGTCGCCGGATGCCGCGCCCACCCAGGCGCCGTCCGTGCAGCCGCCGGCGAGCGGGGAACGGACCGTGGACGAGGAGGCCGGGATCTCCTACCGCAAGTACGGCGCACCGTGGCAGACCTGGACCGACGTGTGGCGGGCCGGCACGCTGCAGGTGCCCTACCGGGTGGGCCAGCACTTCGTGACGGAGGTGTACGACGGCGGCGAGTACCACGCCTCGATCCTGTCCGCCGCGGTGCCGGCGGCCGACAACGACGCCTTCTCGCTCGACCTCGAGTGCGTGGGGCGGCAGGTGGCCTCGGACGTGCGGGCGGAGTACTACCCGCAGCCGAACACGATGGAGGCGATCCGGGACGAGGTGACCACCCTGGGTGGGTTGCCGGCCTGGGTGAGCGAGTTCCGGCTGCAGTTCCAGTCGCCGGGGCTGACCGCCACCGAGGAGTTGTCCGCGGTGGCGGTCATCGACGTGGGCCGGCCGACGGCGGCGATCCTGTACGTGTCGATCCCGGGCACGCACAAGCAGTTCGACTACGTGGTGCGGGACGTCCTCGATTCGGTACGCCCGGCATGAGGAGCACCTGGACACGTCTCGTGGCCAGGATGCGAGGCCCGTCCGTGTGGTGACTTCGAACGCGCTACGCGCCTCGAGTCACCACGCGGGCTGACGCGGACGTGTCTAGTTGCTGATCAGGCCCCAGCGCTTGCGGGCCGCGTTGTCGGCGACGTTGAAGAGCGCGTCGATGATGATGCCGATGATCAGCACGACGATGATGTAGCTGAGGACGGCCTGCGCGTCGACCAGGTCGCGGGCGTTCTGCATGCGGACGCCGATGGACAGCGCGCCCGGCACGGTCAGCAGCAGTTCGCCGGCCATCAGGCTGCGCCAGGAGAACGCCCAGCCCTGCTTGAGTCCGGAGATGAACGACGGCAGGGCGGCCGGCAGGATCAGGTGGCGGTACTTGGCGACGCCCTTGAGGCCGAGCACCTGGCCGACCCGCAGCCAGGTCCGCGGCACGTAGTCGATGCCGCTGATCAGCCCGTTGGCCACCGACGGGGCGGCGCCGATCACCACCACGAACAGGATGGCGCTCTCGCTGATCTGGAACAGCAGGATGGCCAGCGGGAACCACATCACCGACGGCATGGTCTGCAGGCCGGTGATCAGCGAGCCGATCGCCGCCCGCAGCGGGGCGAAGCGGGAGACCGCGACGCCGACCACGGTGCCGATCACGACCGCCAGCACGAACCCGGAGAGGGCCCGGGTCAGGGTCAGCTGGACGCCGCTCCAGAAGTCCGGCGTGCTGATGATGTCGAGGAGTTCGGTGAGGACCGCTCCGGGTCCGGGGAGCAGGTATTCCGGTTTCCACTGCGCCCAGACGACCGCCTGCCAGGCGAGGACGGCGATGGTGATGGCGAGGAGTTTGGGCCAGGCGCTGCGCCAGACCCGGCCGGCCAGGGCGCCCTTGTCGGCCTTGGGCCCGAGTTCCAGCGCGTCGAGGCCGGTGACCTGGTCGGCGGCTTTCGGTGAGGTCACCGTTTCGCTAGTTGGCATGACGGGCCACCTCCGCGCGGAGCCGGTCGGTGATCTCGGCGGCCTGGCCGGAGACCTCGGGGGAGTCGATGCGCCGGGGACGCGGGTGGGTGATCGCGAAGTCCTCGAGCACCCGGCCGGGACGGCTGCTCAGCAGGATGACCCGGTCGCCGAGCCGGACCGCCTCGCGGACGTTGTGGGTCACGAAGAGCACGGTCAGGTCCTGTTCGCGCCAGATCCGTTCCAGCTCGTCGTGCAGGATGTCGCGGGTCATCGCGTCCAGCGCGCCGAACGGTTCGTCCATCAGGAGGATGTCGGCGTTCTGTGCGAGGGCCCGGGCCAGCGCCACCCGCTGCCGCATGCCGCCGGAGAGCTCGTGCGGGCGCTTGTCGCCGAAGCCGGCGAGGCGCACGATCTCGAGCAGTTCCTGGGCGCGCTTGCGGCGTTCGGCTTTGCCCAGGCCCTGCAGGCGCAGCGGCAGCTCGACGTTGCCGGCGACGGAGAGCCAGGGGAAGAGGGCGGCCTCCTGGAACATCAGCGAGACCTTCTTGCCGCCGATGTCCAGGGTGCCGCTGCTGATCTTGTCGAGTCCCGCCACCAGTGACAGCAGGGTGCTCTTGCCGCAGCCGGAGGCGCCCAGCAGGCAGACGAACTCGCCCTGGCGTACCTCCAGTGAGACGTGGTCGAGGGCGAGCAGCGCGGAGCTGCCCGACCCGTACTGCTTGGAGACGTCGTCGATCGTGACAACGGTGTTGCTCATGCTCGCCCCCACCACCTTCTCGGTCAGGCCGCGGCGTCGCTGACCGCGGGCTGACCGTCGGCCTTCAGCAGCTCGTTCAGCGGTCCGAGGTCGTAGATGCCGGACAGGTCGACCGGGTCGAGCAGGCCGACCTCCTCCGCGTGCTTGGCGCTGGTGAACAGCGACGACGCGATCGGGTCGTACGTGAAGGTCAGGTTCTTGAACGCGGCGGCCAGGATGTCGTCCTTGAGCGGCTTGCCGGACAGCGCCTCGATCTGGGCGTTGGCGGCCTTCTGCGCGTCGGCGTCGTTGTCCTTGATGTACTTGACCGCTTCGATGTGGCCCTGGAGCAGCTTCTTGACGGTGCCCGGGTACTCCTTGAGGAACTTCTGGCTGACGATCAGGTGGGTCGTCACGAACTGCTCGTTCGGCCAGAGGGACTTCTCGTCGACCAGGACCTTGCCCTTGGACTCCAGGATGAGCCGGCTCAGGTGCGGCTCGGGCACCCACGCGCCGTCGATCGCGCCCTGGGCGAACGCCTGCACGGTGGCCGAGTTGTCCTGCGGCAGGACCGAGACGTCGCCGCCGCCGTTGGTGTCGGCGTTGAGGCCGTTCTCCTTCAGCCAGGCGCGCAGGGCGACGTCCTGGGTGTTGCCCAGCTGCGGCGTGGCGATCTTCTTGCCCTTGAGGTCTGCGGCGGTGTTGATGCCCTCCTTGACGACCAGTCCGGCGCCGCCGGAGGTGCTGCCGGCGATGACCTTCAGCGCGGTGCCCTTGGAGGTGGCCCAGCCGTTGATCGCCGGGTTCGGTCCGATGTAGGTGGCGTCGATGGCGCCGGAGAGCAGTGCCTCGATCGCGGCGGGGCCGGCGTTGAAGGTCTGCGTCTCCAGTTTGGTGCTGGTGCCCAGGGCCGTGGCGAACAGGCCCTTGTTCACGCCGACCAGGGCCGGGGCGTGGGTGATGTTGGGGAAGTAGCCGAGTTTGAGGGTCGTCGACTCGGCGGCCGCGCCGCTGGTGCCCTCGACGGTGTCGGCTTCGTCGGAACCGCAGGCGCTGAGAGCGGTCGAGGCCACCAGGGCGGCCGTGGCAAGGGCGAACGCACGCACAGTGCGGGAGCTCATGCTCACTCCTAATTCTTCTTCACTGAGATTCTGGAGAGTTCGGCCAGGGTCTTGTGGTCGACCACACCCTCGATGGCCTCCTCCACGGCGACCCACACGTCGTGCAGCGCCGTCGCTGCACCGTGGTAGACGGCCGTGGCGGTGGGGAGCCCGCGAACCGTGGTGAGCGCGCCGCCGACGGCGCGGACCACGTCGCCGACGGTGATCTCCTCGGCGGGGCGGGCCAGGGCGTAACCGCCGTCCACGCCGCGGTGGCTGTGCAGCAGCCCGGCGCGGCGCAGGTCGAGCAGGATGCCCTGAAGGAAGCTGAGCGGGATCTCCTGGGCGGCCGCCAGCCCGGCGGCTTTGACCAGGCGGGGGTGCTCGGCGGTGACCGCGAGCATCGCGCGTACGGCGTAGTCCGTGCGGGCCGAGACGTACAACGCGGGCCCCTCCCACCGATTCTTGGCATAACCTATCTGTTGGATGGGAATGATGGATCAGATGGGTTTGGTGCGTCAAGCCCGGGAGGTCGCGGTAAAAGCCACATATCAGGCTTAATGTGAGGGTGATTACCCTCATCGGGTGACGGGATGCTCTGCGTCATCGTGCGGATGGGGCAAGCTGACTGCCGGTCGGAGCCGCTGGAGCACGCTAGATTCGTACCGTGGCGCCCAATATCAAGATCCCCGCGACGAAATATCCGGTCGAGAGGTTCACTCTCGGCAACGGTCTGCGTGTGGTCCTCTCGCCGGACCGCAGCGCCCCGGTCGTCGGCGTGGCCGTCGTGTACGACGTCGGCATCCGCAGCGAACCGGAGGGGCGCACCGGCTTCGCGCACCTCTTCGAACACCTGATGTTCCAGGGGTCGGAGAACCTGGAGAAGCTCGCCCACTTCCGGCACGTGCAGGGCGCCGGCGGCAGCTTCAACGGCTCCACCCACCTGGACTACACCGACTACTTCGAGGTGCTGCCCTCCGGCGCCCTCGAACGGGCCCTCTTCCTCGAGGCCGACCGGATGCGCGGTCCCCGCCTCACCGAGGAGAACCTGCGCAACCAGGTCGACGTGGTCAAGGAGGAGATCCGGGTCAACGTGCTGAACCGGCCGTACGGCGGGTTCCCGTGGCTCAAGCTTCCGCCGGTCATGTTCGAGACCTTCCCCAACGCCCACGACGGCTACGGCTCGTTCACCGACCTCGAGAGCGCCACCGTCGAGGACGCGCAGAGCTTCTTCGACCGCTACTACGCCTGCGGCAACGCGGTGCTCTCGGTGGCCGGCGACTTCGACGTGGCCGAGGCGACCGCGATGATCGAACGGCACTTCAGCGACGTGCCGGCCCGGCCCGCCCCGGTGCTGCCCGACTTCGCCGAGCCCGACCTGACCGGTGAGCGGCGCGAGTCGTACACCGACCGGATCGCGCCGCTGCCCGCGATCGCCGGCGGCTGGCGGGTGCCGGACCCGATCGCCACCTTCGACGACTACCTGCCGTTCGTGGTGCTCGCCGAGGTGCTCACCGACGGCGACGCCTCCCGCCTGGTGGAGCGGCTGGTCCAGCGCGACCGGACGGCCACCAGCCTGGGCGGCTACATCGGCTTCATGGGCGACGAATACCAGGTCCGCAACCCGACCGCGCTGCTGCTGCAGGCGCACATGCCGCCCGGCGGCGACGCCGCCAAGGTGCTGCAGACCGTCGACGAGGAACTGGACCGGCTGGCCGCCGACGGCCTCAAACCCGGCGAACTGGCCCGCACCCAGGCCCGGATGGCGACCCGCGCGCTCAACGAGACCGACTCGGTGCTCGGCCGGGCACTGCCGATGGCCGTGCTGGAGCTGCAGCGCGGCCGGCCCGGCCTGCTGAACGACCTGCCGAAGCTGATCAGCGAGGTGCGCGACGAGCAGATCGTCGCCGCCGCGGCCACCCTGCGGCCCGAGCGCCGCGCCAGTGTCGAAGTGATCCCGGGAGCCTCCACGTGACCAAGACTCTGCCCGATCTCATCCCGGACGCCCCGCTCAACCTGCCGCCGGAGGCGGAGCGGACCCTGCCGAACGGCCTCACCGTCATCGCCATCCGGCGCTCCTCGGTGCCGCTGGTCGAGGTCCGCCTGCGTATTCCGTTCGGCCGGGCCCCACTGGCCCCGGCCACCCTGCTCTCCCAGGCGCTGTTCACCGGCACCAGCACGCTGAGCAGCATCGACATCGCCGCCGAGCTGCAGGCCGTCGGCGGTGGCCTGGCCGCGGGCCTCGACCCGGACCGGCTGCAGATCTCCGGCAACGCCCTGGCCGGCGGCCTGGACCGGACGCTGGAACTGCTCGCCGGCGTGCTCACCGACGCCACCTACCCGACCGAGGAGGTGGCCACCGAACGGGAGCGCCTGGTCGACCACATCCAGGTCGCGCTCAGCCAGCCGGCGCACCTGGCCCGGGTGGCGCTGCTCAAGAGGATGTTCGGCGACCACCCGTACGCGGTGCAGACCCCGGCGCCGGACGCGATCCGCCCCGTCGACTCCGGCGCGCTGCGCGACCTGCACGCGAGCCGGGTCCGCCCGGACGGCGCGGTGCTGGTACTGGTCGGCGACATCGACCCGGAACAGGCGATCCTCAGCGCCGAGAAGATCCTCGGCGGCTGGACCGGCGCCGCGGCCGACGGCCTGGTCCCGCCGGTGCCGGAGCTGAAGCCGGGCGCGCTGCTGCTGGTCGACCGTCCCGGTTCGGTGCAGTCGTCGATGCGCCTGGCGCTGCCGGCGCTGCCCCGGACACACCCGGACTACGCCGCGCTCAACCTGGCGAACATGGTCTTCGGCGGCTACTTCTCGTCGCGGTGGGTGGAGAACATCCGCGAGGACAAGGGGTACACGTACGGCCCGCACTCGGGGATCGAGCACTTCGTGGCCGGTTCGTCGCTGCTGGCCGCCGCCGAGGTGGCCACCGAGGTGACCGGGCCGGCGCTGCTCGAGACGCTCTACGAGCTGGGCCGCATCGCCAGCCTCGCGCCCGGCGAGGAGGAGCTCGAACAGGCCCGCCGGTACGCCCTCGGCACCCTGCGCCTGGGCATGTCGACCCAGGGCGGCCTGGCCGGGCTGGCGAGCATGTACGCCGGTTTCGGCCTGCGGCTGAACCACCTGCCGGAGTACTCCGCCGCGCTGGCCGCCGCGACACGCGAGGACGTGGCCGCCGCCGCGGCTGAGCACCTGGCCCCGTCCCGGGCCGTTACCGTGGTCCTCGGCGACGCCGACAAGATCGAGAGCCAGCTGGCCGCCCTGACCAGCGTGGAACGAGCAGCAGTGGAGCGCAGCACAGAGTGACCGATTCTGAACAGCCCGACCTGGGCGAGCAGCCCGGCACGCCGCCGCTGGCGCGGACCACCCTGGACCGCGCCGCGCACCGGCGCAAGGACGACGCCTGGCTGGCCGGGGCCTGGTCCCGCGGCCGGGTCCTCGTCGTCGACGTGGCGAAAGGCGGCCGGGCCCTGGTCGCCGACCGCCCGGACGGCGGGGTGGCACTCGTGCTGGTGCCGTCGTCCGAGGCACCGGAGGCCGAGCGCTGGTTCCTGGGAACCGACGCCGACGAGGCGGAGACCCCGCTGTGGATGGTGGACGCCGCGTTGCCGGAGATCGGCGACACGCGGGCGTCCACCCTGCGCGAGATCGGTCATCTCCTCGACGCCCGGGACGCCGGACTGTTCACCGCGGCCGCCGCGCTCGGCAACTGGCACGCCAGCCACCGCTTCTCGCCGCGCAGCGGCAAGCCGACGGTGGCGGTGGAGGCCGGCTGGGCGCGGTCGGACGACGAGGGCCAGTTGATGTGGCCGCGGACCGACCCGGCGATGATCGTGCTGGTGCACGACGGGGTGGCCGGTCCGGAGGGGCGCTGCCTGCTCGGGCACAACGCGGCCTGGCCGGCCGGCGCCGACGGCGTACGCCGGTTCTCCTGCCTGGCCGGTTACGTGGAGCCCGGCGAGTCGGCCGAGGCAGCCGTGATCCGCGAGGTCCGCGAGGAGGTCGGCATCCCGCTGCTCGCCCTGCGGTACGAGGGGAGCCAGTCCTGGCCGTACCCCGGCTCGCTGATGCTCGGGTTCCACGCCCAGGCCTCCCCGGCGGAGCCTCTGGTCCTCGACCCGGAGGAGATCGACGAGGCGCACTGGTTCACCCGGGACACGATCGCCAAGATGATCGCCGGGGGCTATGTGGACCCGGAGTCCGGTGTGCCGATGAGTCTTCCGATGCGGTCCTCCATCGCGTTCTACCTGGTCGACCGCTGGTTGAGCGGGAACTGATGAAGGTCGTGTGAGAAACCTAAGAAGAAAAAATCTCTCCTTAGGCAACCAAACCCCTGGGTCACCGCGTCTTGGCTATCAAAGACGAAGAGGGGGAACCGATGACCCAGGTGGAAGCACCGGCGTGGACGCCGATGTCCGCGGAAGAGCGGGAGGCGTTCGACCGCGATGGATACCTCATCGTGCCGTCGGTGCTGAGTGAGAGCGAGGTCGAGGTCGGTCGGGCCGCGATCCTGGGGTACTACGAGAAGGCGAAGGCCGAGGGCAAGCTCAACGCCTCCGGTGCCCTGCACCAGCTCTCCCCGATCACGCACGTCCCCGAGCTGGCCTTCCTGCTCGACCACCCGAAGTCGTTCCGGTACATCTGGTCGCTGCTCGGGTGGAACCTGCACGTGTACCACTCGCACATCGACGTGCACCCGCAGATCCACGAGAAGCAGAAGGACTGGTGGCACTGGCACCAGGACGGTGGCCGTCAGAACCGGGAGATCGAGACCGACCCGCGTCCGATGCTGTCGGTCAAGCTGGCCTACTGGTTCTCCGACGTGAGCGAGACCGGCCGGGGCAACTTCACCATCCTGCCGGGCAGCCACAAGAGCAACTGGCTGCCCGGACCGCCGAGCCGTGGCGTCCCGTGGCCGCAGCCCGAGGGTGCGATCCAGGTGACCGCGAACCCCGGCGACCTGGTGGTCTTCGACCGCCGCATCTGGCACGCCCGGTCGGACAACTACTCCGACATCACTCGTGTCGGCGCGTTCTTCGGTTACACCCCGCGGTGGATCCAGATCCGCGACGAGAACCAGGACCTGCCGAACCGCCCGGAGTGGGACACCCTGAACGACGTGCAGAAGCAGCTGCTCGGCGCGTTCGGCAACGGTGACGGTGACCACCAGTGGGGTCACTACCCGGAGACCGTGCCGCTGTACGGCGCGCTCAAGGAGCGCGGCCTGCTCGACTCGAGCATCCCGGCTCTGATTCCGTGATCTGATTTCGTGATCTGAGAAAGGAGGGCCGTCCCGGTCTCGGGACGGCCCTCCTTTCTCTTTACGCTGAGATCGCCGCGAGGTGCTGCTTCACCTGCACGATCGACGGGTTGGTCAGCGCCGACCCGTCATCGAACTTGAGAGTGGGGACCGTCTGGTTGCCCCCGTTGACACTGCGCACGAACGCGGCCGACTCCTCGTCCTGCTCGATGTCGACGACCTCGTAGGCGATGCCCTCCCGGTCGAGCTGCGACTTGAGGCGGTGGCAGTAACCACACCAGGACGTCGAGAACATGGTCAGCATCGGTCAGGGCTCCTTCGATACAGGTCACACGGTGGTGCGGCTGACAAGCACAACACCCCGCCCGGGTGTCATGATTCCCTACCGTGCGGACTGATGGGGTGCTGTCCGGGCTAGACCCGGAGCAACGGACGGCGGTGACGGCTCCCGCGGGCCCGGTCTGCATCCTCGCCGGCGCCGGGACCGGCAAGACCCGGGCGATCACCCACCGGATCGCCTACCGGACCCAGTCCGGCGAGATCAGCCCCCGGCACGTGCTGGCCGTGACGTTCACCGCGCGGGCCGCCGCCGAGATGCGGGCCCGGCTCACCTCGCTGGGCACCTCGGCCGTGCAGGCCCGCACGTTCCACGCGGCGGCCATGCGCCAGGTGCGCTACTTCGCGCCCCGGCTGCTGGAGGGCCGGCAGATGCCCGAGCTGGTGGAGAGCAAGGCCCGCCTGGTCGGCCTGGCCGCCGCCCGCGCCGGTGTCCGCGCCGACCGTGCCGTGGCCCGTGACCTGGCCGGCGAGATCGAGTGGGCGAAGTCGTCGCTGGTCGAGCCGGGGGAGTACGCGGTGGCGGCCGCCAAGGCGCTGCGGGAGCCGCCGCACGAGCCGGCCCGGGTGGCTGAGGTGTTCGCCGCCTACGAGTCGTTGAAGCGCCGCCAGGGCGTGATCGACTTCGAGGATCTGCTGCGCGCCGCGGTCTGGGGCATCGAGGAGCATCCGGACGTCGCCGACCAGATCCGCGCGCAGTACCGGCACTTCGTCGTCGACGAGTACCAGGACGTCAACCCGCTGCAGCAGCGTCTGCTGGACGCCTGGCTGGGCGACCGCGACGACCTGACGGTGGTCGGTGACGCCAGCCAGACGATCTATTCGTTCACCGGGGCGACCGCCGGCTATCTGATCGACTTCCCGCGGCAGCGCCGCAACGCGGTGGTGGTCCGGCTGGTCCGCGACTACCGCTCGACGCCGCAGGTGGTGGGCCTCGCCAACGCGGTGATCAAGCAGGCACGGGGCACCGAGGCGAAGCTGCGCCTGGAACTGGTCGGTCAGCGCCGGCCCGGTCCGGAGCCGGAACTCAAGATCTTCCCGGACGAGCAGGGCGAGGCGGCCGCGGTGGCGCGGCGCTGCCGGGAGCTGATCGCGGGTGGCATGCCGGCGAACGAGATCGCGGTGCTCTTCCGGATCAACGCGCAGTCCGAGTCCTACGAGGAGGCGCTCGCCGAGGCCCAGGTGCCCTACGTGGTGCGCGGCGGCGAGCGGTTCTTCGAGCGTCCCGAGGTGCGGCAGGCGATGGTCGCCCTGCGTGCCGGGGTGCGGTCCATCCCGGGTGAGACTCCGCTGGTGGAGGCGGTGCTGGAGGGCCTCGCGGCGACCGGCTGGCACCGGGACAAACCCCCGCCGGGAGGTGCGGCACGCGAGCAGTGGGAGGCGCTCAACGCGCTGGTCACCCTCTCGCAGGAGTACGCGTCCGCGCCGGAGTTCCTGCCCATCGGTGAGGCCGGGAGCGTCCAGCGGCAGGTGACGCTCGCCATGTTCAACGACGAGCTGGCCCGTCGCGCCGAGCAGCAGCACGCACCCACGGTCGCCGGTGTGACGCTCGCCTCACTGCACTCGGCGAAGGGGCTGGAGTGGGATGCGGTGTTCCTGGTCGGGCTCGCCGACGGGACGCTGCCGACGACGTACGCCAAGACGCCCGACCAGCTGGAGGAGGAACGCCGGCTGCTCTACGTCGGGGTGACCCGCGCCCGGCGGCAGCTCTGGCTCTCCTACGGTCAGTCCCGGTCCACGGGTGGCCGTCCCCGGCGCCCGTGCCGTTTCCTGCCGCAGCTGGACCGGTCCACGGCGGCCCCGGAGCGGACGGTCGTGGACCGGAGTCGGAAAACCGACCGTCGTCGTGTTCAGGTGGCTCTCTGCCGGATCTGCGGGGCCACCCTGCTGGCCGGTGCCGACCGCAAACTGGGCCGTTGCCCGACCTGCCCGTCGGACCTCGACGAGGACCTTCACGAGCGTCTGCAGGTGTGGCGTGCGGCCACCGCGGCGGAACTCAAAGTCCCTGCCTACGTGGTGTTCACCGATGCGACGTTGGTGGCCATGGCGGAGCGCCGCCCGGCGGAGCCGGCGCAGTTGCTGGCCATCGCCGGGATCGGCCCTCGCAAGCTCGGCCAGTACGGCGAGGCGGTCTTCGCTCTGGTGGCCGGTGCGAGCCCCGAAGAAGTCGCTCAGAAAAACTTCGAAAACTAGTCCGTTAATTCGTTTGCCCTCCCCTGGAGGGCAGGCATAGCCTCAGGACACACCTTGGCGAGCAGCAGTTCGCCGGGGTCGAATGTCCGTAGTAACGCTGAGTGCAGTGCATATGGAGGAGGTGACCCCGATGAGGCTCGTAATCAACGCCCCAATTGCTCCGTCGATGTCGCTGATCCCTGCCTGGACTCTGTCCGAGTCCGCCCTGCTGCCCGTCGCCGCCGCACCGCTGGCGCTGATGGCTGCTGAGCGGGTCGCGGCACCGCGGGCGCACCAGGCCCACGTCCAGGCCGAGCTGGGCGAAGCGGTTCTGATGCTCGACAGCAACAAGGGCACCACTGGGTTCGAGGGCAGCAATGTCTCCGTCAAGCGTCGCTACACGGATGGCAGCGGTGTCCCGCCTCGAGGAAGGCCGGTCTGACAAACAGACCTCCGGCTCACCTCGAGGCCGCGGAACCCCTAACCGGGATCCGCGGCCTTAATTTTTTGCCGGCTCACCAGCCGGTGCACCACCCGGACGACGATCCAGAAGATCGCTGAAGAAGAGAGAGGTGACCGGGCTTTATGAGTCTGGCGCTGGCCCCACTCGACGTGAGCGTCGAGGTCGAGGCAAACCTGCCCTGCCGCAAGTTCGACCCGGACCTGTGGTTCTCCGACTCCCCGGCCCAGCTGGAGCTGGCCAAGTCCCTCTGCGGCGACTGCCCGCTGCGGGTCGAGTGCCTGGCCGGTGCGGTCGAGCGGAACGAGCCCTGGGGTGTCTGGGGTGGCGAGATCTTCGAGCGCGGCGCCGTGGTCCCGCGCAAGCGGCCGCGTGGCCGTCCGCGTAAGGCGGACGTGGCTCGCGACGCGGAGCTCGCCGTCGAGGTCGAGGAGCGGCTCGCCGCTAACGGTCTCGAGTCCCGCAACTCGGTTCGCCTGGCGGCCTGAGATGACTACCCTCCCCACCCCCGTGATGGAAATCAGAAAGTCGAGCAGCGAAATGAACCCCACTGGAGCGAAGATGAGACTTCTCCAAGAGGCACTCTCGAGAGCCCGAATGCCTCGGCCTCAGCGTGACCGTGCACCTGAGGCTTACCGTTCCGCCCGGCAGATCGCGATCGAGTCCCGCCACCGCGCGGCCCGTGAGCTCAGTGTCTGACCCGGAGTACCGCTGAACCCGCTACCTGGGAGATGAAAAGGCCCGTCCGTGATCTCACGGGCGGGCCTTTCCCTTTTCACGGCTTCACAGCTTCACCGCGGCTGCGGGGGTCGTCGGCTTTCACCGCGACCGCGGATCATCGGCTATCGCCGTGAGTGCGGATCGTCGGCTTTTTACAGCGGTCGCAGGAAGTCGGCGACCGCTGCGGTGAACTCGGCGGGCTTGTTGACGTGGGCGCGATGCCCGCCGCCGATCGTGACGAACGTGCTGCCGGGGATCTCCGCGGCCATCCGTCGCAGGGTGTCCTGATCGAGGAAGCTCTCCGGTCCACCGGCGATCATCAGGGTCGGCACGGTGATCCGGCTCAGGTCGTCCCACCAGGACGGATCCGGGTTGTTGACGACGTCGAGCACGGCCTGCCGTGCCGCCCAGTCGTAGGGGATCGGACCTGTCGGCGGTGGCGGATCGAGCCGGTGCGGCACCGGTGGCGGCGGCTCCTCCAGGATCAGCGCGGTGAACCGGCCGGGATGGGCGAGCGCGGCCCGCCAGGCGACGACACCGCCCGCCGAGTGGCCGGCCAGAACCACGCGGTCAAGACCGAGGGCGTCCAGCACGGCGATCACGTCCTGCTGGGTGATCTTTATGCCGTACGCCGAAGCGCGGCTGCTCGCGCCGTAACCCCGCAGGTCGAGCGCGTACGACCGGAGCGGCAGCGCCGCGGCGACCGTCTCCCAGGAGGTGCCGTCGCTGGAACCGCCGTGCAGCCAGACGACCGGCCGGCCGTCCCCCGGACCGTCCACCGGGCCGTGCACCCGGTAGGCGATCCGCGCGCCGGGCACGTCGACGACATCGATCATCGTCTCAGGATACCGGCGCGAACCCGGGTAGCCATTTCTGCAGGATCTCGCGGTACGGCGCTTCGGCCTCGAGCTGGCAGAGCACCCCGATCGAACCCAGCGTCACCCGGTGGATCAGCAGGTAGGACGGCGGCAGGTTGAGTTTGCGGCTCAGTTGGAAAGCCGGCGAACGCGGGCTGCTGATCCGGGTCGCCTCGCCGCGCAGCCAGCCCCGGGTGAACCGGAAACTGTCCACCGCGACCGGTTCGATCATCGGGCGCAGGAACTTGAGGATGGCCTCCGCGTCGATGTCGTCGTCCCGCTTGATGAAGTTCTCCTCGCGCAGGCCCTCGGTCACCCCCGCCGCGTCGCCGTCGAGTGCCAGCCGGACCAGGCGGCCGATCGGTTCCGGGTGGCCGTCCGGGAGCCGGGCCACCGCCCCGAAGTCGATCACGCCGAGCCGGCCGTCGGGCAGGATCCGGAAGTTGCCGGGGTGCGGGTCGGCGTGCAGCAGCCCGGCCCGGGACGGCGCGGAGAAGTGCAGGATCGCCATCAGGCGGCCGGCCTCGTCGCGTTCCGCCACGGTGCCGTCGGTGATCACGGAGGCCAGCGGGGTGCCGTCCACCCATTCGGTGACCAGGATCTGCGGCGCGGAGGCGATCACCCGGGGCACGAAGATCTCCGGATCGTCCTGGTACGCCGTGGCGAAGGTCCGCTGGGTCTCCGCCTCCATCTCGTAGTCGAGCTCCTCGACCACACGTTCGCGCAACTCGGCGAGGAGCGGCTTCATGTCGATGCCCGGCTGGATGATCTTGAACATGCCGGCCAGCCGGCCGAGCTGCTTGAGGTCGGCGACCAGTGCCTCCCCGGCCCCCGGGTACTGCACCTTGACCGCGACCGGCAGCAGTTTGGGCTTGCCGCCCCGCCGGGCGGGCGGAAGTTTCCACACCGCCCGGTGCACCTGGCCGATGCTCGCGGCGGCGGCCGGGCTGTCGTCGAACTCGGCGAAGTTGTCCCGCCAGTCCGGCCCGAGCTGCTCGGCGAGCGCCTTGTGCACGTTCGCCACCGGCATCGGTGGAGCGGCTTCCTGCAGTTTGGTCAGCGCCTGGCGATAGGGCCCGGACATCTCCTCGGGCATCGCGGCCTCGAACACCGACAGCGCCTGCCCGAACTTCATCGCACCGCCCTTGAGCTGTCCGAGGACGCTGAACAGCTGCTCGGCGGTGCGTTGCTGGATGTCCGCGGAGATGACGTCGGAGGCGATCCCGACGGCACGCTTACCCAGGCCCAGCGCGGTGCGCCCGGCGAAGCCGAGCGGAAGCGCGGCAAGCCTGGCCGTCCGGGAGGCCGCGCGGCGCGGTATGTCCGTCACCAGATCATTGTGACCGACGGATGGCGGTTACTCCGCCCGTCACGAGGTGGTTTGGTGTTTATGCGGTGAAGGTCTGGTGAAGGTGGCCCGGTTGCGCCCGCAGGGACAGTCGGGATGTGGTGGCCAGGTCCTCCGGCGGATCCGCCCCGGCGCGCTGATCTCCACCGACGAACCCGTCGTCCCGGGTGTGCCGCCGTCCAGGAAGGCGAGCGCCTCGGCGACCGCGTAGGCGGTGGCGGCCAGCAGGGTGGTGACCGTGCACGGTTCGGCGGTGTCCGCCGCGCACCCGCCGGGCCGGCCCGGATCCCGGTCCAGCCGGTGCAGGTCGAGACAGCGCAGGCAGGGCTCGCCGGTCACGGGGACGAACGGGCCGACGACCGCGGTGCCGTCCCGGATGCCGACGGCCAGATGCGGCTGCCGCCGGGCGGCGTGACCGGCGGCGATCAGGGCGGTCGGCTCGTCGTGGGCCAGCTGGACGACCAGGGTGGGCGGACGGCGTACCGTGCGGGTCTCGGTGACCGGCGAGGCCCGCAGGATCGCGGCGGTCACCGCGGTGCGCCGGGGACTGCCCGCGTCGGTGGCGAGCAGCGGGCTGCCGGTGATCTCACTCGGCCCGACCGCACCGGACAGATCCGGGTGTACGTGCCCCACACCCGCCTCGGCCAGCGCGACCGCGATCGTGGCGCCGAGCCGGCCCCGCCCGCTGATCACCACCCGGGAGGCGCGGCGACGGCGCAGCACCCGGGCGGGCGAGGGGCCGGCCGGAGCGCGCTGTGCCGGACCGGCCGTCTCCAGGGCCATCGCGGCAGCCTCGCAGAGCAGCAGCTGGCGGGCACGGTCCGGCAGGGCGGCCGGCATCAGCGACCCGGCGGGGATCACCAGCCCGGCCGCCTGGAGTGTGCCGAGCAGCGTGAGCGCGTCGTCGACCGGCACGCCCTGTTCGGCGGCGCGGAGCAGGACGAGTCGTTCGGAGAGCCGGCCGTCGAGCAGATCGAGGACCAGAGCGGTGCGCGGGTCGGCGAGTTCGAGCACGATCGCGTGCGGCGGGCCGAGGCCGAGCTGCAGGTGGGTGGCGGTGCGCCAGACCCGGGCGAGGCCGGGGACAAGGGTCGGACGCGGCAGTGGTGTCCGGTTCATGGATGACAGGTTGTCATCGCCGCGTCGCGCAACGGGGTCGTTATCCACAGCCGCGGGGGCGCCCGACGCTGGGTTGTCCACAGCTTCGGGCTAGTTATCCACAGGCAGCCCGTTAACTCAACGTGCTGGATCCAGCACGGTTACGGCGTACCCGGTAAACGCACCGGGGAGGGCGACCGCCCTCCCCGGGCGGGAGATCACGCCTTGGCCTTGCCCAGGATGCGGTTCATGGTGGTGCCGCAGACCGGGCACTTGCCCTTGGCCATGTTCATGCCGGTCTTGGAGACTTCCACGTTGCCCTGGAAATCGCGCTTCTCCTTGCACTTCACGCAGTAGCCGTTGTACGTGGTGTCGGCCACGGTTCCTCCTACTTAGTCGTATCGTCGGCCGCCCGGCCCGGTGCCTCGTTCGCGGAGCGGGCGCGAACCTTGTCTGCGGCGCTGGGCCCCTGCGGCCACGCAGATGTGGCCACGCTGCCCCGGGGCGGACTCTTACCCAGGTCAGACGGGTTCCATGTCAACGCAGCGTCGGCGGTGTCACCGACGACGTGAGTGTGCCGGTACGAACTATCCTTTTCCGCCAGGTTTGCCGGGACACGCCGATTAATCCTATCATAAAGGCATAAAACGGACGAGTGGGTAGCTGATGGGCTGCGTCGGCGATGGTCTAGGTTGGCGGTTGTCTCGGATGTTGCGGCTGAGGAAAATTTTTTCGGGAATATGCGGTCGAAGTGCGCATATTCCCGACCGTCATCGGCCGTACTCTTGCGGTGACAGGGGTCCGGCGGATTAGCGTCTCAACGTGAACCCGAATCTGGGCCGCGCGAGCCGGTAATGGCCCGGACGCGCAAGCCTGTCGTCGAAGTGCGGCGCAGTCAGCGCCGCCGCCGGACGGTGTCCGCGTATCGCGACGGTGAGCGAGTCGTGGTCCTCATCCCGGATCGTTTCTCCCGGGCCGAGGAGATCGAATGGGTGGAGCGCATGCTCGCCCGTCTCGCCGCCCGCGAAGAACGCCTGCGGTGCACCGATGCCGAGCTCCTGGCCCGTGCCCGTCGCCTGACAGCCCGTTTCCTCGCCGATCACGCCGACCAGGTCGCGCCGGTCAGTGTGCGCTGGGTGACCAACCAGAACGGCCGCTGGGGTTCCTGCACCCCCGACGACGCGACCATCCGGATCTCACACCGGATACAGGAGATGCCCGACTGGGTGATCGACTACGTGCTCCTGCACGAACTCGCGCACCTGGTCGTGCCCAGCCACAACGCGGAGTTCTGGGAACTCGTCAGCCGCTTCCCCAAAGCCGAACGGGCCCGGGGCTATCTGGAGGGCATCGCCGCCTCCCACAGTCTGGTGATGGCGGACTAGTGCCCGTTCGTAGGGCGGACCGGATTCTGTCCGGGGAGTGACGGCCTGGCCACACCTCGGTCCTGCCTCCCCGACGGCACAGGCGCTAGGCTGACGGGTGTGCTGCGGCGGGTGGTGATCGTCCTGTTGGTCCCGGTGCCGTGGAGTCCCCCCGGGGTGGACCTGCGGACCTGGCGCACCGCCCTGGCCGAGGACGTGGTCGACCTGCTCGCCCGGCTGGCCCAGGCCGAAGCCGCCATCGCGGCCACCGCCGCCGACCGTGACCTGGCCGAGGAGATCGCCTGGCCGGGCACCCGGATCTACGAACTCCCCGAACCGACCGTCCTGCCGGCGCTCAAGGCCGCCGCCGCGGACGGATTCGACCAGGCCGCGGTGATCGCCGCGGACGCGCCGGACGTGCCCGGCATGACCCTCGGCAAACTGCTGAGCCCACTGGACACCAAGGCGGTCACGGTGTCACCGGGCGGCGCTTCGGGCGGCCTCTTCGGCATGGCGACGAGCCTGCCCGCGCCGGACTGGCTGGTCGACCACGACCTGGACAGCGCCTCGGCACAGCTCCTGCGGCGCACGGCGCCCCGGCCCGGAGACGTCACGACCACGCCGCCGTGGCGTCGCCTGCGCGGCCCGGCCGACCTGGCGACGCTCGACGTGGCCCTCGAGGGCTGGGAGAACACCCGCACGCTCCTGGGCGGCTGACCAGCCTGCCACCCGCCTGCTCCGACCGAGCGGGCCTCGGCCGGAGCGCTGTCAGCCGACGTGAGTCAACGGTTCGCCCCGGCTGTCCGGAGCGTTACCGGACGGTGGCGCCTGCGTGCTGGCCGACGATGGCACCTGTGGTGTGCGACGGTGCGGCACGGTGACGCGGGGCGTGTGGAGCGGTCGGCGTGGCGTACGAAATCTGGCTGGTTCGGCGGTGTGGGAAAGCAATCACTGTGGGAAAAGCAAATCGCCGTGGAGGACGGACGCGCCCTCCACGGCGACTGACGTTTCCGGGATCAGTCCTCCTTCGGGCCGTCCTCGAGGCCCTCCAGCTCACTGATGTCCCAGTCGGTGCGGCCCCGGGCGAACGCCGCCGGATCGGCGAAGTCCTCGTCGGTGGGCAGCAGGTCGGGGTGGTCCCAGAGGGCGTCCCGGCCCGCGGTGCCTCGCTGCTCGGCCACCGCCGTCCACAACGCTCCGGCCTCGCGCAGGCGGCGCGGACGGAGTTCCAGACCGACCAGGGCGGCGAAGGTCTGCTCGGCCGGACCACCGGCGCCCCGGCGGCGGCGGAACGCCTCGCCGAGTGCGGACCGCGACGGCAGACGGTCGCCGGCGGCGCTGTCCACCACCTGGCCGACCCAGCCCTCGACCAGCGCGAGCGCGGTCTCCAACCGGGCCAGGCTGGCCTTCTGCTGCGGGGTGTCCTCCGGCGTGAAGATGCCCTCGAGCGCCATCGCCTGCATCGATTCGGGGTCGCTCGGGTCGACCCGGCTCATCGCCTCCTCGATCGCCTCGCGGTTGACGGTGATGCCGTTGGCATACGTCTCGACGGCGGTCAGCACGTGCGAGCGCAGCCACGGCACGTGACCGAAGAGCCGCTGGTGGGCCGCCTCGCGGAGAGCCACGTACAGCCGGACCTCGTCCTCGGGGAGTTCGAGACCCTCGCCGTACTTCTTGATGTTGGCCGGGACGAGTGCGGCGGTGCCGGCCGGTCCGAGCGGGAGGCCGATGTCGCCGGCCGAGAGCACCTCGGCGGCGAGCTGGCCGAAGGCCTGGCCGAGCTGACCGCCGAAGAGCGCGCCACCCAGGGTGGCCACCATCGACTGCATCGGGCCGAGCTGGGCGCGGGCCTCCTCGGGGACGAGGTCACCCATCGCGCCCACCATGCGGCCGGCGATCGGCTCGCACAGTTTCTTCCACACGTCGAGGGTGTTGTAGATCCACTCGTTGCGGTTCCAGGCGACGGCCTTCTGTATGCCGCTGGGCAGGGCGGTCACCGGGTCGAGCCAGAGGTCGGCGAGCCGCAGAGCCTCCTCGACCTGATGGCGTTCCAGGATGTTCACGGCGGGGTCGCCGGTCGCCGAGAGCTGGCTGGCCGCGACCTGACGGGCCAGGTCCCAGTTCACGGGGCCGCTCCCGGGCGCGGCGAACATCTGCTGCAGCTGCGCCATGAACTGCTGCATCTGCTGCGGGTCGGAGGGGTCGGGCGGCTGAGCGCCCGGCAGGGAGAAGCCGAACGGGATATCAGGCACGTCCCCAACGGTACGCGGGAAAACAAGGAAGCGGACCGAGGGAGGTATCAGCTCAGAGAGAACTCAGGGTGAGTTGGTACGGTCACGCGCATGAGACGTCGCGGTGTCACCGTCATCCTCGGCGCCCTGATCACCGCTCTGCTGGCAGCCGGTGTCATGGTCGCACCCCTGCCCTACGTGGTGCTCAAGCCGGGGCCGACGGTCGACACGCTCGGTTCCGCCGACGGCACCGAGGTCATCCAGGTGGAGAAGGGTGAGACCTCGAAGTCGGCCGGTCAGTTGCGCCTGACCACGGTGAACGTGCAGTCGCAGGTGGAGTTGGTGTGGGCGATCCGCGGCTGGCTCAGCGGCGAGCAGGCGGTCGTCCCGCGTGAGCTGATCTACCCGCCGGACCAGAGCGAGAAGCAGGTCCAGGAGCAGAACGCCCAGGAGTGGAAGCAGTCGCAGAGCAGCGCCGAGAAGGTCGCTCTGCAGAAGCTGGGCCATCCCCTGCAGACCTTCGTGTCGAAGGTCACCGACGGGGGTGCGGCGGACGGGCTGCTCAAGGCGGGTGACCGGCTGACCAGCGTCGACGGGACGACGATCACCAAGTCCAGCCAGGTCACCGAGCTGGTCCGGGCCAAGCCCGCGGGCAGCAGGCTGACCTTCGGCTACGAGCGGGACGGCACGGCCGGCAGCGTGGGGATCACCACGAGGACGGTGGACGGCGACGACACCCCGCGGATCGGGATCGAGATCACCGCCGAACCGGAGGACCCGTTCGGCATCGAGATCGATCTCGACAAGATCGGTGGACCGAGCGCGGGTCTCATGTTCACCCTGGGCATCATCGACAAACTCACGCCGGAGGACCTGACCGGCGGCAAGATCATCGCGGGTACGGGAACGATCAGCGACAGTGGTGAGGTCGGCCCGATCGGGGGTATCCCGCAGAAGCTCGTCGGCGCCAAGGACGCCGGGGCCCAGCTCTTCCTGGTTCCCAAGGACAACTGTGCCGAAGCGCTGCGCAACGCGGTGCCCGGTCTGCCGATGGCCGAGGTGGCCACGGTGGACGACGCCCTCACCGCACTCAAGACATTCACCACCGGCGGCACGCCCAAGGCCTGCGCGGCCTCGTGACGCCTCACCGGTCGTAACGAGACCGTTCTGCCGCGTATCGAAGCTGGATGCGACATCGTAAGGTGAATCACCGGCCAGACGAAGTGTGGAGCCAACGTTGGTCATGCGTAACAGTCCTCTACCGAGGATGAGCCGGCGCGGTCGCGTCACCGTCGGCGTCCTGGTCGGGGTCTTCCTCCTTTTCACGCTGCTCGGATGGGGCATCGACGCGTACACCGACTATCTGTGGTTCTCCGAGGTCGCCTTCACGAAGGTCTTCTCCGGGGTTCTGCTGACCAAGGTGCTCCTCTTCCTGGTGATCGGCGCCGCGATGGGCCTCATCGTCGCGGCCAACCTCTATCTCGCCTACCGGATGCGGCCGCTGCTGCGCCCGCACTCCCCCGAGCAGGCCACCCTCGAGCGTTACCGGATGATCCTGGCGCCCCGCCTGGGCACCTGGATCACCGTGGTCAGCCTGGTCATCGCCTTCTTCGCCGGCCTGTCCGCACAGGTTCGGTGGTCCGACTGGATGCTGTTCCGCAACGGCGGCTCGTTCGGAGTCGAGGATCCGCAGTTCAAGGTGGATATCTCGTTCTACATCTTCGAGTACCCGCTCTGGCGTTACCTGCTCGGCGTCGGCTTCACCGCCGTCGTCCTGTCGGTGCTCGGCTCCCTCGCCGTGCACTACATCTTCGGCGGGGTACGCCTGCAGGGCATCGGTGACCGGATGACCACCGCGGCCCGCGCGCACCTGACCACTCTGGTCGCCGTGTTCGTCCTGCTCAAAGCGGTGGCGTACATGCTCGACCAGCGCGCGCTGCTGCTCGAGCAGCACGTCTCCCCGGGGCTGTACGGCGCGGGTTACACCGACGTCAACGCGCTGCTCCCGGCCAAGGAGATCCTGGCGTACATCTCGGTGCTGGTGGCGATCGCGATCATCGTGTTCTCCAACGCGGTGATGCGTAACCTGGTCTGGCCCGGTGTCTCGCTGGCACTGCTGGCGATCTCCGCGGTGGCGATCGGCGGCATCTACCCGCTGGCCGTGCAGAACTTCCAGGTCAAGCCGAGCCTGTCGGACAAGGAACGGCCCTACATCGAACGGTCCATCGAAGCCACCCGGGAGGCGTTCGGGCTGGGGGAGACCGAGATCAGCCAGTACTCGGCGAAGAGTGGCATCCCGCCGGCGACCCTGACCCAGGACACCAGCGCGCAGAACGTCCGGCTGATCGACCCGCAGCTCGTGTCGGAGGGCTTCACCCAGTCGCAGCAGTCCCGCGGCTTCTACGACTTCGGCGAGAAACTGGACGTCGACCGCTACACGATCGACGGCAAGACCCAGGACTACGTGGTCGGCGCCCGGGAGATCAACGACGAGAAGCTGACCGCCCAGCAGCGCAACTGGCTCAACCGGCACACCGTCTACACCCACGGCTACGGCCTGGTGGCGGCGCCGGCCAACCAGAAGTGCGAGACCGGTCTGCCGATCTTCGCCTCCGGCCTGATCGGTGACAGCGAGCGCAGCTGTGTCACCCCCACCACCGCACTCGAGGCCGAGCAGCCGCGGATCTACTACGGCGAGCAGTCCACCGAGTACGCGATCGTCGGCCAGGGCTCCGGCGGCCAGCCCGTCGAGTTCGACCGGCCGCAGGAGGCGAACAAGGACGCGTCGGTCCTCTACACGTACGACGGCAAGGGCGGCGTCGAGATCGGCTCGTTCTTCCGCCGGCTGGTCTTCGCGATCAAGAACACCGAGAGCAACTTCCTGCTCTCCGACCGGGTCAACGAGAACAGTCGCCTGATGTACACGCGGGAGCCCCGCGAGCGGGTGGAGAAGGTCGCACCGTTCCTCACCGTCGACGGCGACCCGTACCCGAGCGTCGTCGACGGCCGGATCGTCTGGATCCTCGACGGCTACACGACCGCGCAGACCTACCCGTACGCGCAGAAGATCAACCTGGCCACCGAGACCCGCGACGAGCTGACCGGTCAGGGATCGTTCGCCCTGGCCCGCGACGACGTCAACTACATGCGCAACTCGGTGAAGGCGACCGTCGACGCGTACGACGGCACGGTCACCCTCTACGAGTTCGACGACCAGGACCCGGTCCTCAAGGCGTGGAACAAGGCGTTCGGCGGCGATCTGATCGTCCCGAAGGAGAAGACCCCGCCCAGCCTGTCCGCGCACTTCCGGTACCCGTCCGACCTGTTCAAGGTCCAGCGGAACCTGCTCACCAAGTTCCACGTCACCGACCCGGGCACGTTCTTCTCCGGTGACGACTTCTGGCAGGTGCCGAACGCCCCCGACTCGCCGCAGAGCGGGGTCAAGCAGCCGCCGTACTACCTGAACGTGAAACTCCCCGAGCAGGACGAGAACCGCTTCCAGCTCACCGCCGGCGTCACACCGGCGAACCGGGAGAACATGGCCGCCCTGATCTCCGCGTCGTACATCGACGGCCAGCCCAAGCTGGAGATACTGGAACTCCCGGACGACACGGCGGTGCCCGGCCCGGTCCAGGTGCACCAGCGGATGGTCAACAACTACAACATCTCGCAGCAGCTGGCCCTGCTCAGCCGCGGCGGCCAGGCGACGGTCCTCTACGGCAACCTCATCTCGTTGCCACTGGCCGACGACATCCTCTACGTCGAACCGGTCTACGTCCGGAGCAGCCAGGCCAACGCCGCACCGCTGCTCCAGAAGGTCCTGATGTCCTACGGCGACGGCGGCCAGTACGTCGTCCTCGAGGACAACATCACCGAGGCGCTCGAAGCCCTGGTCGATCTCGGCAAGGCCGCACCGCCCACCTCGGGCAACACCGGCACCACGCCGACGACACCGACCACGCCGACCACACCCCCGGACCAGGTCAGCACCCAGCTGTCCCAGGCCGCGGCCGACGTCGACAAGGCCATCGAAGACCTCCGGGCCGCCCAGCAGGCCGGTGACTTCGTGAAGCAGGGTGAGGCGCTCAAGGCCCTCGACGAGGCCATGACCCGCTTCCAGAACGCCCAGAACACCCAGGCACCCGCTAGCGGCAACCCGGCGCCGTCCGCCTCGGCCGCCGTCAGCCCAGCCGCCTCACCAGGCAGCTGACCTGCAGTAACGCACACATCGGGGGCCGCTTTGCGGCCCCCGATGTGCTTGCGCTAGTCTTTACCTACCGACGCGGGGTGGAGCAGCTCGGTAGCTCGCTGGGCTCATAACCCAGAGGTCGCAGGTTCAAATCCTGTCCCCGCTACGAGTGGGTGAGGGGCTTGTGTTCGCGGAAAGCGCGAACGTGGGCCCCTCTTCGCATTTCTGCTCCGGGGGCCGAGCCCCCGGAAACCCCGCGGTGCGGTGGAGGCCTGGGTGACTTGCTGCCGGCTTCTTGTCTTGTACGTGTGAAGTGGCGTCTCCTTTTTCTCCCGTTATTCGTGTGCCGGCTTCGGGGGTGGGTTTGTGGGGACGATTTGGTTACTGGGGGCGGACGCGTTAGGCTTTGTTTACCGACGCGGGGTGGAGCAGCTCGGTAGCTCGCTGGGCTCATAACCCAGAGGTCGCAGGTTCAAATCCTGTCCCCGCTACTTGTGGGAAGGCCCGGTATTCGCTTTTGCGAATGCCGGGCCTTTTTTTTTTGGGTTCAGTGGTTGGTGGCGTCGAAGGTGCGGGCGTTGTCTTTGACCACGGGGATGTAGCGCTCGGCCCACTCGCGTAAGGCGCGTAGCGGACCTATCAGGGTCGTGCCCAGGCTGGTGAGGCTGTAGTGGACCCGGGGTGGCTTGCTTGCCTCCACGCGGCGGGTGACCAGGCCGTCCCGTTCCAGGGATTTGAGGGTCTGCGCGAGCATCTTCTGGGAGATGCCGGTCATCTCGCGCTTCAGTTCGGCGAAACGGAGCTCGCCCTCGGCGTTGGCCAGCGAGAGCACTGCCATGGTCGTCCAGCGGGATCCGACCCGGTCGAGCAGCAGTCGTGTGGGGCACAGGGGGTCGAACAGGTCGCCGGGTGAGGTGGTCACCCCGGCGTTACCTGGTGTGGGGAAAGTGCCTTCTTGCCCGGTCATTGGAGGTTTCCTACGGTTACCACGTTCCGGATGGTAACCGTTGGAGGTTGGCCTTGCGTCAATCGAAGTTGACCCTTCTCTCTCATGTTCGTGGGGCCACCGCGCGACGCGTGCCGGTCGACGGCGTCGAACTCGCCGTGGAGACGGTCGGGCAGGGGCCGGCTGTCCTGTTGCTGCACGGCTTCCCGCACACCCGCGCCATCTGGCGGGACGTCGCTCCCCGGCTGGCCGATGCGGGTTTTCAGGCGATCGTGCCGGATCTGCACGGGCTCGGCGACAGCACACCGGCTCTGCGGGGCTATGAGGCGCCGGCTGTCGCTGCGGATCTGCTTCGTGTTCTGGATGCCCTCGGTGTCGTCGAGGCGCACGCTGTCGGCGTCGACCTGGGTGTCGGCCCGGCATTCGCCCTGGCTGCGGCGTGCCCTGAGCGGGTGGCGAGCTTGACGCTGTCCGAAGGGCTGCTGGGGGTCCTGCCCGGGGCCGAGGAATTCCTTCGCCAGGGGCCGCCGTGGTGGTTCGGGTTCCATCAGGCGCCCGGTGGCCTGGCGGAGGACGTCCTGGAGAACTCGGCGGAACGTTACATTCGCTTCTTCCTCGCCGCGGGCAGCCGCCACGGACTGCCGGACGATCTCACCCGGGTGCTGGTGGAGGCGTACCGGAGCCGGACGAGTCTCGCCAACGCCTTCGATCACTACCGTGCGATGCCGGCCACCGCGGCATGGATCGAGACTTGGGCCCGGGACCGGAGACTGGGCATGCCGGTCCTCGCCGTCGGCGGTGGTGCGATCGCCGGAGCCACCGCCCGCCAGCTGGAACCGATCACCGACCGGCTCACCCGGCACGTGCTCGAGGACTGCGGCCACATCACCCCGATCGACCAGCCGGGCGCCTTCGCCGAACTGCTCGTGGACCATGCCCGCTCGGCCGGCCGGGACCGGACGTGAGCCGGGAGCAGCGGGAGGCCATCCGGCAGCGTCGTGCGGCGTCACCCCTCGATCTGGGCGGTGAGGTCCATGAGCAGCGCGCCCTGTTCGAGCAGCTGCTGTCGCACAGTCCCGTCCCGCCGGACGTCGTGGTCACGCCGACCCACCTCGACACGGTGCCCGGCCTGGTGGTGGAGGTCGCAGACAGGGCCAGCGTCGGCACTGTCCTGTACTTTCACGGCGGGGCGTACGTCTTCGGGTCGGCGCGAAGCTCGGTGGGGATCGCCGCCGACCTCGCCCGACGGTCGCAGACCCGGGTGCTCACCGTCGACTACCGCCTGGCACCCGAACATCCCGCGCCGGCTGCCACCGACGACGCGGTGCGTGCCTACCGGGCGTTGCCGGCCACCGGCGTCGACCCGCGACGGGTCGTGGTGGCGGGCGAGTCGGCCGGGGGCGGGGTCGCACTGGGCCTGCTCCAGCGCATCGTCGCCGCCGGGGAGCCGCTGCCCGCCGCGGCGCTGCTGTTCTCGCCGTGGATCGATCTGACCCTCAGCGGTGACTCGATGCGGACCAGAGCCGAGGCGGACTTCATCGTCAGCCGTACGGCGTTGCGCCGGCGGGTGCGTGATTACGCGGGTGATGACGAGGCTGCGGTGCGGCGGCACAGCCCGCTGTTCGGAGACCCGCGCGGGCTGCCCACGACACTGATCCAGGTCGGTTCCCACGAGGTGCTGCTGGACGACTCGACCAGGTTGGCGGCGGGACTGGTGGCGGCCGACGTGTCGGTGACACTGGACGTGACCGCGGAGGCGACGCACGTCTTCCAGTCCTTCGCCGGGTCGTGGGACGAGGCCGACGAGGCGATGAACCGGGCGGCAGCGTTCGTGCACACGGCCTGCGCGGCCGGCTGAACCAGATGATCGAGGTGCGTGCCTATCTTTGATGGGTGATCGGCGACCTTGACACGTTTCGGGACGAGCTGGCGGCCAGCGGGATTCCGCCGCTGGCCAACAGGATGGCCGGGGCCGACTTCCGGGCCGGGATCGCCACGCGTGACCTCGGGCCGCTTCGGATGATCTCGCTCGACACGCCTGCCAGCGCGTGCGTCGGGAGGGAACGCGATGCCCGGGACGGCGCGAACCTGGCGGTCAAGGTGATGATGCGCGGGCGTACGCGGATCGAGCAGGGCAACGGTGCTGCCGACCTCGGGCCGGCCGACCTGGTGCTGCTCGACCCCACCCGTACCGTCCGGTTCGAGAGCACGGCCTCCGCGCACGTCACCATCCTGGTTCCGCGCCGGGAACTCCGGATCCGGCCCGCCCAGATCGACCGGCTCGTCGGCGTGCGCATCGACGGCGGTCACGGCCCGGGCGCTCTCGTCTCGGCGCTGGCCCGGAACGCGGCCGTCTCCACTTCGGCCCGGAGTGCGGCCCAGGCGGTGACCGGCTTTCGCGCGGGCGAGGCGCTCCGGTCGGCGGCGGCCGTCGTCGAGCTGATCGCCGTTGCGCTCGAGGCCCGGCTGGGCGACGAACGGCCGGCCCCGGACGAGCGGCTGCGCGACCGGATCGTCGGCTACATCGAGGCCCGGCTGGCCGACCCCGACCTGACCCCGCCCGGCATCGCCGCCGCCCACCACATGTCCGTACGCCGGCTGCACAAGCTGTTCGAGGACCAGCCGCTCACCGTCGCCGCCCTGATCCGGCACCGCCGTCTGGAACACTGCCGGGCCGAACTGGTCGCCAGTGGACGGACGGTCACGGCGGTCGCCGCGCGGTGGGGATTCCCGGATCCCACCCATTTCAGCAAACTCTTCAAGTCGACGTACGGCTACAACGCCCGTGCACTGGTGACCAACAACCGTGCGCGGACGACCAGGACGGGCACGGCCGGCGCGGAACAGGATGGTGGTCACCACAGCACGGCATAGCAGGGAGAAACTCATGGCGAAGGTGTCCATCGTCCGTCCCGGCGAGGGCGAGATCCTCGGCAGCGGGCCGGCGCAGGTCCGGATCCTGGAGAACGGCGAGCACACCGACCACCGGCTGGGCTTCGCCGAGATCACCGTTCCGCCGGGCTTCCCGAGCCCGTTGCAGCACCGCCACGCCCAACACGACGAGGGCTTCTACGTGCTGTCGGGGACGATCCGGTTCACGGTCGGCGAGGACGAGCACGACGCCGGGCCCGGCACCTGGGTCATCGTGCCGACCGGGGCACCGCACACGTTCGCCAACCCGGGCGACGAGACGGCGGTCATGCTGAACACGTTCACGCCGGACCTGTACGTGCAGTACTTCCGCGACTTCAAAGCCATGATCGATTCCGGGCAGTCGGTCAACGCGGACACCATGACGCCGCTCTGGAAGCGGTACGCCACTGAGATCTCCAACGAATACGCCTCGTGAAGCACCGCTGACACGCCCGGCACGAAGCCCCAGAGCCCATGCCACCACGCGGGGCGTGCCGGGCGCCGTCTCAGACTCCGACTCCCATCTGTTCGGCCAGCTCCGCGATGGGAGCCGGTGGCGTGCCACGGGTGCGCCGGAGCACGTCGGAGAGGACCTCATGAGCCAGTGGCCGGCAGCGGATCTCGGCGGGGGCGGCCCGGTCGCTCTCGAGGAGCATCTCGCCGGCCTTCTCCATGTCGCCGACCTGGGTGTAGGCGCGAGCGATGTCGAGGTAGTGGCGGGCGCGGCGTTCCGGGGGCAGGTCGTTGAGGTCCGGCCGGCTGATCCGCTCATAGGTGTTCACGGCGGTGTGACCGTCGCCGAGTTCGACAGCGGAAGCCACCCGGTGCAGCTGCACGTTGGTCGGGCCGAAGCAGGTCCAGTAGTGGTTGATGTCGCCGCCCAGTTCCTGTGAGGCCTGATCGGCGTTGTGAAGCAGGTCGCGCATGGTCGACTCCTTCCCGGCCCGGGCGGCTGCCATGGCCCCGTTGAGCAGGAGCATGCCGTAGACCGAGAGGTGGCCCCCGTGGCGATGCTCCGTCCCGGAGGCCAGCCGGTCGGCGATGTTGACGTTGACCTCGAGTGCGGGACGGACCCGGCCGAGCGCGAGCAGCGCGCTGCCCACCCGGTAACTGGCCAGACTGGCCAGCAGTTGGTCGCCGGCCCGCTGCGAGACCGCGATGGAGCGGTCCGCCGCCAGCCAGGACAGCTCGTGTTCGCCGACCTTGCGCAGTGCCGACGAGGCGATCTGGTAGATCTGCCCGAGCAGATGCGCCGCGGTCGACGCCTCGTCGCTGTTCGCGTAGGCGCTGTCCGCAGCCTGCGCGTCACGCAGCAGCTTGGGCAGGGTGCATGCCAGGACGCTGTACCTCGCCTGCTGATAGGTCATCCAGGCATGCCTGACGGCCCGGCGGAGTGCAGACAACGGCGATGCGGATGTCGGCCTCTCGAAGAACACACTCATCTGGTCATAGCGTTCCAGCGCCGCGCGGATCTCCTCGACGGCCAGCGGGTCCAGGTGATCCCAGGTGCCGGTTCCGTGCTCGGCGCTTCCATCCAGCAACAGCTCGACATCGACCTGCAGCACATCCGCGATGTCGTAAACGACCGAGAACCTGTCGATCCGGCGGACGCCCCGTTCCACCTTGTCGACCCAGCTCCTGGACTTGCCCAACCGCTCCGCGAAGACCTGCTGGGACATTCTTCGCCGACCCCGCCAGTACGCGACGCGACGGCCGATCGGCAGCCCGCCGAGAGAGCCGGACGACGGGGCGAACCGTGTGGTGGCGGTCGGGGCACTGGTCGATGCCCTCCGGGGCGAGGCACGCGGTGCGTATTTCGCCGGGACGACGCCGAGGATGTCCAGGCACGATGCGGGGACGCCGCAGATCGGGTCGGCCAGATCCTTCGTCAGGCAGGCTCCCGGCCACAGCATGGGCCCGAGCCGTCCCCGTGACAGCCGGGTGTTCCACATCCGTAGCCAGTCGTCGTCCTCCGCGCGTTGAAAGAGCAGAAGCCGGCGTAGTACGGCGCTGAGTGCCTCTCGGTGGGCGGCGGACAACGAGGGAACCGGTCCGGGTGCCGGATCAAGGATGATCGTGGTCTTCGCGCCGGGCCGGAGACCGAACGCCTCACGCAGGGCTTCCCAGGAGCAGTTGAGCGACACCACGCCGGGAATGCCGGGCGTGGTCATCGACAACTCGCGGCCGGCCTGCGGGGTTATCGCGAGGCCGTGCACCGGCAGCCGGCCGGCGGGATTCTCCGGGCCGGTCGTGAGAGAGCCGGCAAACAGAGCCTCGGCGCCGGACGGGACCACGATCGTCACACTCGTCGGCGTGGGCCGGACCGACCGGATCCCCAAGGCGTTCGTCGATGACGGTGAGAACGGCCGCCGGGCCGGCCCGAGTAGGAGGCGGTGCAGGATGGCAGCCTCGGTTCTCTGCTGGGCATCGTCGGGCGCGTCCGGGATCAGGCGTCCGGAGAGTGCGGCGATCTCCTGGAGAGCCTGCTGGTGGAGTTCGCCGGTCCGTCTACGTCGCTGGTGGATGGGCGCTTTGCGGGGTACCTGACTCCTCATCGCCGCCGTCGCCCGCCGGTCGCGCGGATCACGTCATGGCTCCAGGCGTGCAGCTCGCGCACCAGATGCAAGCCGAGCCGGCCGTGGGTGGCGGGTCGCCACACGGCCACCATCCACACCGGAACGGTGTAACAGGCCAGGATCACGATGGGGATGTGGGCGACCGCCACGATCAGCGCGCGGACGACGGAGGCGGGCAGCGCCATGAGGTCAAACGAGGGCACGATAATCTCCAGCCGCAGCCCGGCCCGCGGTGCTCGAGATCTGCTGGACGTCTGACAGTCAGTTCGTCTCGTGCTGCGGGAGCGGATGACGCTGTTCGGCCGCCATGCGGGGAACCCGTGCCCGGGGAGTTCCCGACGGCCTGGCCGCCGCAACGGCCATGACGACATGGTACTCACGCCTGCCACCTGTGTCGTGCCGTGTGCTCGTTCGGCGTACACATAAGAAGAGCGGCCCGCCGTAGGGCGAGCCGCTCTGTCCGTCGATGCTGCTGTCAGCAGGTGGTGTAGCCCTTGCCGGCCTTGGTCCACTTGCAGGAGTCGATGGTCTTGTTGGCGTTGGTGCGGAGGGTGGCCGCGTCGCCGCCGTTGTTCCAGATGTGCTTGGCCTTGCCCCAGTAACGCTTCGTGGACGAGTTCGTGCCCTTGCCGGTGTGGACGGTGACCGACTTGCCCGCGGCGAGGTTGTAGGTGCCGGAGAACTTGTAGGTGTTGCCGGCCCGGTCGCGGACGGTCCAACCGTTCAGGTTCACGGTCTTCTTCGTCTTGTTGGTGAGTTTGAAGTACTCGCCGTTGATGCTCTTGTTGGTCTTCTTGTCGGCGCCGGGGGCGTTGTACTGGATCCGGGTGAACTGGATCGCGCCGACCGCCGGGACGGGCGTGGCCGTGGGCTTCGGGGTCGTCGGCTTCGGCGTCGGGCTGGTCGTCTTCGGCGGGGTGGGGGTGGGGCTGCTGGTGGTGCGCGACGGGGTCGGCGACGGGGTCGGCGACGGGCTGGTCGTCGTGCGTGACGGCGTCGGCGACGGGCTGGTCGTGGTCCGGGACGGGGTCGGCGTCGGCGAGGAGCCGGGCGTCGGGCCGTCGGAGCCGCCCGAGCCGGCGACCGTGATGCGGCTGGAGAAGCTGTTGCTCAGCAGCAGGTTGTCGGAGGAGGCGTAGTCCGGCTTGGCGGTCTCGGCGAGCACGGCACGGTAGGTGTGCTGGCCGGCGGTCTGGCCGGTGACCGTGGCCGAGAAGCTGGCGACGGTGCCGTCGCTGGTGATGCCGGCGGCGACCTGGGACCAGCCGCTGCTGGTGTAACGCTGGAAGCTCACCGGGATGCCGGGCTGGTCGGGCGATGCCCGCACGGTGAGCGACACCGAGTTGGCCGACGACGACGTCGCCGAGAACTCGGCGCCGACGCGGAGCGGGGCCTGCACGATCGGGGAGTACGCCCCGCCGGACTCGACGGCGAAGACGAAGCCGGAGTCCATGGTGCGGGTGATCGACCAGCGGCCGCTGCTGTTGGCGGTGGCCGACGTGGGGTATTCCCACGGGGTGGCCGCTTCGAGGTCGGACGCCCGGGTGACGTCCCTGCCCCACATGTAGGCGCGTTCGTGCAGCTGGACGGTGGCGCCCGCGGTGGCGGTGCCGGTGAGGGTGATGTTGCCCCAGCCGACGCGGAGTTCCGGCGTGTCGAAGGTCGGGCCGGCGGCGGACGCGGGTGAGGCCACCAGCACGCCGGTCGCGGTGAAGATCCCGACGAGGGCGACGCTCGCGCCGAGAATCGATTTCGGTCGACTGTGCATGAAGTGGTCCTCCGTGATGTGGGCAGCCCGAATGCCGCTCCCGCATTGAACGCCGACGCTAATCGAGGATTCCTCCGGCGGTCATCGTTCGTATCGTCGGGCACATTACCTGCTGGTGCCAATGGTTGTGGTCCCCGTGGAGCCGCTGTGATCCGACTACCAGGCCGAATGCGTTTCCGGAGCGTGTCCGGCATGTGACTCTGCGGGTTCCAGCGCTGGTGTTCGGTGTTGATTTCGGGCGGTGGTCCGATTTGGTCCATGCTTATCCGAAGTGGCGGACCGTACTGAGAATGAAACGGATGAAATGATCGAACTCACTGCTGATTGCTCCCGGTGTGCGGCACTCTGTTGCGTGGCTCCCGCTTTTGCCAGATCATCCGATTTCGCCGTGGACAAGCCGGCGGGACGCCCGTGCCGCAATCTCGGCGACGACTTCCGGTGCACCGTCCATGAGGAGCTGCCGCAGCGCGGTTTCCGCGGATGTGTCGTCTTCGACTGTTTCGGCGCCGGGCAGCGGATCACCCAGGACACGTTCGGCGGACGGGACTGGCGGTCGTCGCCGGAGATCGCCGGGGACATGTTCGCGGCACTCCCGGTGGTCCGCCAGTTGCACGAACTGATGTGGCTGCTGACCGAGGCGCTGAAGCTGGACGAGGCCCGGTCGCTGCACCCGAAGCTGCGGGCCGCGCTGGCGGAGACCGACCGGCTGGCCGCGGGCGACGCCGGCGCGCTGCGGGAGGTCGATGTGGACGCGTACCGCGCCCGGGTGAATCCGATGTTGCGACGCGCCAGCGAACTGGCCCGGGCCCGGGTCGGCGGTCGCCGGGCGGACCACAGCGGGGCGCATCTGATCGGCCGCCGGATGCGCGGCGCCGACCTGCGCGGGGCGAGTTTCCGCGGAGCGCTGCTGATCGGGGCGGATCTGCGCGGGGCCGACCTGCGCCGGGCTGATTTCACCGGAGCCGACCTGCGCGGCGCGGATCTGCGGTCGGCCAATCTGGACGGGGTGTTGTTCCTGACGTTGTCACAACGGAGATCCGCATCGATGGGATAAGGACCTAGGATGGGCGTATGCAGCAGGTGACCGGCATGGTGTGGGTCCTGACCGTCCTCGGCATCGTCGGTCTGTTGGTGTTCGACTTCTTCTTCCACGTTCGGCGTGCCCACGTGCCACGGCTGCGTGAGGCGGCGGCGTGGACCGCGGCGTACGTGTCGATCGCCGTCCTGTTCGGTGTCGGCGTGTGGGTGTTCGGCGGCTCCACGATGGGCGCGGAGTACTTCGCGGGCTACGTCACCGAGGAGGCGCTCTCGGTCGACAACCTGTTCGTCTTCCTGCTGCTGCTGAGCAGTTTCAAGGTGCCGCGCGCCGACCAGCAGAAGGTGCTGTTGTTCGGGATCGTGGTGTCGCTGCTGGCCCGGACCGGTTTCATCCTGCTCGGTGCGGCGCTGATCAACTCGTTCGCCTGGATCTTCTACATCTTCGGCCTGATCCTGCTGGTCACCGCGGGCAACCTGCTCCGCGGCAAGAGCGAGGAGGAGGAGACCCCGGACAACGTGGTGATCCGGCTGGCCCGGCGGTTCCTGCGCACCTCGGACACGTACGACGGGGACAAGCTGTTCACCGTCGTCGACGGCCGCCGGGTGCTGACCCCGATGCTGCTGGTCATGGTGGCGATCGGCGGGACCGACATCCTGTTCGCGCTGGACTCCATCCCGGCGATCTTCGGGCTGACCCAGAACGTCTATCTGGTCTTCACCGCCACCGCGTTCTCCCTGCTCGGGCTCCGGCAGCTGTACTTCCTGATCGACGGCCTGCTGGATCGTCTGGTCTACCTGTCCTACGGGCTGGCCGCGATCCTGGCGCTGATCGGCGTGAAACTGGTCCTGCACGCCCTGCACGAGAACAACGTGCCGTTCGTCAACGAGGGCGAACCGGTCGACGTGGTGGAGATCCCGACCGCGCTCTCCCTGGCACTCATCGTCGGCCTCCTGGTGATCACCGTGGTGGCGTCGCTGCTGAGCCCGCGGGGGCGCGCCCGGACCTACGTCTCGGCGGCCCGCCGGCACGCCACCGAGTTCCTCGACATCGAGACCGACGCGGCGTACTGCGACGAGATCTATCACCGGCTGCTGGTGGAGGAGGCCAACCTGCGGAGCCTGCCGGCCCGGCACCGGGAACGGATCCGGCGCGAGGAGGACCTGATGGAGCTGCTGAACCGCGCCCACCGGGAACACGAGGATCGGGTCGCCGACGGCCGCTGCTACGTGCCGTCGACGACCTGAGAGAACCGGGAGGGAGACCCTCAGCGGTTCTGGTCGCGCGAGTTGAGGTACGCCGAGAGGTTGTTGGACTGCCCGTCCAGGAGCCCCCGGTCGGGGTTGTCCGGGGCGTCCGACAGCAGGCTGGCCACCCGTGCCGCCAGGGTCGCCGCGCGGGACGCCAGATCCGGCTCGGCGTAGCGGCTGTCCTGCTCGGCCCGCATCGCCTGCTCGGCCCGTATCGCGTCGGCGGCCGCGCCGGGCCGTCCGGGGTAGCCCATACCGGCCGAGGTCGGCACCGCGGACACCGGCTGCTCGTAGACCGGCTCGGCCTCGTAGACGGTGTCGTCGTACGCGTGGTTGTCGTAACCCGACTCGTCGTAGGAGGTGGTGGCCTCGGCGTAGACCGGCGCGGTCTCCGGCCCGGGCACCGGCACGGCGCCGAGCAGGTTGACAGTCTGGCCCTTGCCGCCCACGTAGTTGTTGAACTCCGGGCCGATCACCAGGCGCGACAGCATGCGGGACTGGACGGCCGGCACGCCGATCTCGTTGGCGTTCTCCACCCGGAACCGGGCGATCGCCTGACGCATCACGTTGGCGAGCCGGTCGGCCTCACCGACCGAGGTGACACTGCCGCCGGCGAAGACCAGAGCCGGGTAGCTGCCGTCCGGGCCGGTGCAGACCAGTTGGATCTGCGTGACCGTGGCGTTGCGTCCGGTGTCCCGGTTGCCGGGCTGCACGCGCAGGTGCTGCGGCCACAGCCAGAACAACTCACCGCTACTCAGCGTCGTGTCGTCTGCATACGTATAGCGAACCCGGCGGTCGGTGACCACGACTTCGGTCTCCTCGGGCAGGGTCCATCGCGGCAGCGAGGACGCCTCGTCGAACGCGTACTCGGCGACCGCGCAGCGGCCCTGCCAGAGCACACGTTCCCCGGTGTCCAGCGGCCCGAGATCGACTCCCGTCGTGGACAGGAAGTGCTGGTGGAACATGGTTGCCTTCCCCGTGCTCGCCGCGATCGGAAAACACGCGGCCGTGACGATTACAGCCTGGAGTCGCCGAGGCCGCTAGTCACTGGACGCGAATCACACACCAACTTTGAAAATCGACACAGGACGGTGATCAGAGTTGTACCAACGGCCGCTCGATCATTACTTTCTGTTACCAAAAAGCCCGTCCGGTGGTGCCGGGGAGGCTACCGCGCTCGCGTCCGGTACGGGGGGCGCGCCACCGGTGAAGCGGTCGAGATCCGTCTCCACCCGGCCGGGAAACCAGTCACCGGCCGCGCGACGGGACAACTCGGTCACCGGGGGAGGAGTCCGGCCGGCGACCACCACCAGGTTGCCGAACCGGCGTCCGCGCAACACCCCCGCGTCGGCGACCAGGCAGGCCTCCGGCAGCGCCGACCGGATGGTGGCGACCTGGGCGCGGGCGTGCCGCAGCGGCGGGCCGTCGGCGACGTTGGCGATCAGCCATCCGGCCGGGTCGAGCACCCGGGCGACCTCGTGCATGAACTCGGCCGAGGCCAGGTGTGCCGGGGTCCGGGAACCGGCGAACACGTCGAGCACCACCAGGTCGTACCCGGCGTCCCGCATGCCTTCGACGGCGGTGCGCGCGTCCGCGACGCGTACCCGGATGGAGGATTGTGAAGTGAGCGGAAGCTCGCGACGGACCAGTTCGACCAGGGGACCGTCGACCTCGACGACCCGCTGCGGTGAACCGGGCCGGGTGGCGGCGACATAGCGGGGCAGCGTCAACGCCCCGCCGCCGAGATGCAGCGCGCGCAGCGGCCGCCCGGCCGGGGCGGCCAGGTCGATCGCCGCGGCCATCCGGCGGACGTACTCGAATTGCAGATGGGTGGGGTCGGCGAGGTCGACGTGCGACTGGGGTGCGCCGTCGAGCAGCAGCGTCCAGGCCGTGTCCCGATCAGGATCGGGCACCAGCTCCGCAACGCCCGATGCGACCGTCTCCACCCGCCGCCGGGACGTCCTCCGCTGTGCCATCGGCACATTGTGCAGGTAGCAGATCGGGAGCACGGCGCGGGTTACCCACCGGAGAGGGCGGTGCTGTCCGACGTATTACCAGCGTGAGCGCTGCCATCCTTCCCGCCGACCCGTTGCTGCATCTGCTGCGCCGGGCCACCTACGGCCCGACCCCCGCCTCGATCACGGAGATCCGCAGGCTGGGGGCGAAGGCGTGGCTCGACCGGCAGCTCGCACCGGCGTCGATCGCGGACCGGACCGCCGAGGGGCTGGTCGCCCGGCTGCCGCTGAGCACCCTGAGCATCGCCGGCATCCGGGCACGCGTCGCCGAGGGCACCTTCAAGGAGTACGACTGGGAGGCCATGTGGCATCTCGGGTTCGCCGCGGTGGTCCGGGCCGTCTGGAGTGAACGCCAGCTGCTCGAGGTGATGGTCGACTTCTGGGGCAACCACCTCAACGTGACCTGCCCGCACGGCGACGTCTGGGACAGCCGTCCCGACTACGACCGCACGGTGATCCGCAAGCACGCCCTGGGCACCTTCGCTGGGCTCCTCAAGGCGTCCGCCCGGCACCCGGCGATGCTGACCTACCTGGACAACCGGTTCTCCACCAAGGACGCGCCGAACGAGAACTACGGCCGGGAACTGCTCGAACTGCACACCGTCGGCCTGGCCTACGGCGAGGCGGACGTGAAGGCGGCGGCCCGGTTGCTCACCGGACTGACCGTGGACGAGGAGACCGGGCGTTACCGGTACGACGCGGGCGCACACGCCGTCGGCGCGGTCCGGATCCTGTCCTTCCGGCACGCCAACAACTCCGCCGCGGGCGGCGAGGCGGCCGCCCTGGCCCTCCTCGACCACCTGGCCCTGCACCCGCTGACCGCCCGCCGCATCGCGACCAAGCTGTGTGTCCGGTTCGTCGCCGACGAGCCACCGGACAGCCTGGTCACCAAGCTGGCCAAGGTCTACCTGGACAACCGGTCGGCGATTGCGCCGGTGCTGCGGGCGTTGTTCGCCTCGGCCGAGTTCGCCGCCGCGGTCGGTGCGAAGACCCGAACCCCCTTCGAGGACCTGGCCGCCACCGTACGCACGCTGGGATACCGGCCGGCGAAGAGCGGCAACTCGTACGCCGAGAGCCTGTTCTGGATGGCCCGTGAGGCGGGCCAGGGGCCGATGGGGTGGGCGCCGCCGAACGGCTATCCGGACGTGGCCGCGGCCTGGTCGTCGCCGTCCGGTCTGCTGGTGCGCTGGAACGCGCACCTCAACATCGCGGCCGGCTGGTGGCCGAACACGCTGGGCCGGCCGTCGTCGCCGGTGACCGACATGATCGGCCCGGTACCGGCGACGTACGGAGCGCTGATCAAGGCGGTCGCGGTCCGGCTGACCGGGGCCGCCCCGCCGGCCGCGCAGGTGACCGCGCTCGCCGAGTTCTTCGGCAAGTCGCCGGCTTCGCCGTTGAAGGCCACCGACCCGGCCGTCGGGCGGATGTTCCCCTACCTGCTGGGGATGGTGCTCAACTCTCCAGCCTTCTCCCTGAGATGAGCACTGAGATGAGCACTGAGATGACCACTGAGATGAGCACTGAGACGACCACCGAGGTGACCATGGATGTCTGTGGGTGCGAGGTCTCCCGCCGCGGGCTGCTCGCCGGCACGGTCGCCGCGGCCTTCGCCGGACTGGCCGGGACGCAACTGGACACCGGTCTGGCCTTCGCCGCCGACCCGTCCTACGCCGGTGACGTGTTCGTGCTGCTCTCGCTGCGGGGCGGGTTCGACGGCCTGTCGGCGGTGGTGCCGGCCGGCGACCCGGCGTACTACGCGGCGCGTCCCGGGATCGCGGTGCCGAAGAGCAGGCTGATCGGCGGTGACGCGTTCTTCGGGCTGAACCCGGGCCTCGCGCCGCTGCTGCCGTACTGGACGGCCGGGCAGCTGGCGGCGGTACACGCGGTGGGGCAGCCGGCACCCAACCGGTCGCACTTCGCCGCGATGGAGGACCTGGAACGGGCCGCCCCGGGCACCTCGATCCGGACCGGATGGCTGAACCGGATGCTCGGCGTGCTCGGCGCGAGCGACCCGTTCCAGGCGGTCATGGTGGGCAGCGCGATGCCGGCCCGGTTGTTCGCCGGTGCGGCGCCCTCGCTGGGGCTGACCGGGGTCGACGACCTGAAACTCGCCGGCGACGGACCGGGGGCGCCGCTGGCCGCCACGATGGCGAAGATCTATCAGGGCGCCCCGGACGCGCTGGCCCACCCGGCGGCCCGGCTGGCCGGCGCGCTGACCACCGGCGCCGGCCTGCGCGCGGAGGGCTACCGGCCGTCCAACGGCGCGGTCTACCCGGATACCGAGCTCGGCGCGGCGCTGCGCGACGTGGCCCGGCTGATCAAGTCGGATGTCGGCCTGCTGAGCGCGGCGGTCGACTCCGGCGACTGGGACATGCACGAGAACCTCGGCACCGCGACGGCCGGCGGCCTGATGTTCGACCACCTGCGGGCGCTGGCCACCGCCCTGGCGGCGTTCGCGGCCGACCTGGGACCGGCCGGGCTGAACCGGGTCACGCTGATCACGATCAGCGAGTTCGGCCGCCGGGTGACCGAGAACGGGTCGGGCGGGCTGGACCACGGTTACGGCAACGCCATGTTCGTGCTGGGCGGCAACGTCAAGGGCGGCCGGGTGTACGGGAGATGGCCCGGGCTGACCGAGAACCGGCTCCGCGACGGGGACCTCGCCGTGACCACGGACTACCGCTCGGTGATCGGCGAGATCCTGCGGGACCGGTGCGGACTGGCCGACCTGAACGGGGTGTTCCCGGGCGCCCGCCCCTCGGCGCTGGGGATCGTCCGCAGTCGCTGAGGACGGGAGTATTCGGCAAAACGGCCATCCGGCACGTCAAGGTCGATCCACACTGAGAACCCCTGTTCCGGAACACGGAGGTTCCCGGTGTCGAGCAACGTGCTGGCCCAGCTGATCGGTGGACAGCGGCAACCCTCGGGCCCGCCGCCGGACGGCGCGATGCCCGCGATCCTGATGGCCGCCCGGCATCGCGCCGGGCCGCCGCTGCGCATCCGCCGGTACCCCTCCGACGAGGGCCTGCCGTTCTGGCGGTGGGACTGCACCGGCTGCGGCGAGTACGGCGGTGGCCGCCACCACGTCGACGCGGTGGCCCGGGCGCTCCGCCACTGCAAGGAACACCCGGGTCACCGTTCGTCACTGCTGCCGCCGGCCCGGTGCCGGCAGCCGGACACCTACCTGCCGCTGCACCCCATGCTGTACGCGGTCGACGACGACCCGCCGCCGGAGCCGCTGGCCCTCTGACCTGCGGTCAGGCCGGCCGGGTGTTCTCCGGTCCGGTGCGCTTCTGCGCCTCGTCCACCGCCCGGTCGATGTGCGCGGTGTGCTTGCGGTCGGTCCGCTTGTCCACCTCGTCACCGATCTTCTCGATCGCGGCGTCGACCTTGTCCTCGTGCTTGTCCACGAATTCCTTGGCCTTGTCCAGGAAGCCCATGACCGTCCCCCTCTCGTTGGCGACCTTCCGCTTACCCAGAATCGCGGCAACCTTGCGGAACAGCGGGTCACCGGTCACATCGGCGAGCGTGGCGCGCAGCGGAATCCGCCAGTTGGGGTACTCCTCGAAGGTCCCGGGCAGGTTCGGCTGCCGGATCTCCAGCAGGACGTCGTGCAGCGAGGCGGTGACCAGGCGGCACGGGGTACGGGCGAGGAACTCGTGCATCGCCAGGACGATCTGCTCGGTGGTCGGGTCGGCGTCGAGCAGGCCCTCGGCGCCCAGCCGCTCGAGCAGCTGGGCGCGATCCGCACGCCAGCCGGCGCGCTCCTGCTCGACCGGGGCGGCCAGCTGCTTGAGCTCCGCGCGTACCTCCACCTGCTCGCCGGCCAGGAAGCCGGCGGCGGTCGGCAGGTCATGGGTGGAGATGCTGGCCAGGGCGTTGCGCGGATAGCCGGCCGCGGGCCGGTAGCCGCCCTCGTCGTCGCGGGTGAACCAGAGCACCGCCGAACCGAGCATGTTCGTGCGCTCCAGGCCCTCGGTGACCGTCGGCAGGACGGTACCGAGGTCCTCGCCGATCACCACCGCACCGGCCCGGTGCGCCTCCAGCGCCAGGATGCCGAGCATCGCCTCCGGGTCGTAGTGCACGTACGTGCCCCCGGCGGCGCCCAGGCCGTCCGGCACCCACCAGAGCCGCCAGAGCCCGGCCACGTGGTCGACACGCAGCCCGCCGGCATGCTGGAAGATCCGCCGGAGCATGTCGCGGTAGGCCGCGTACCCGGTCTCGGCCAGCCGGTCCGGCCGCCAGGCGGAGAGCCCCCAGTCCTGGCCGAGCTGGTTGAACGCGTCCGGTGGCGCGCCGATCCGGACGCCCGGCGCCAGCACGTCCTGCAGCAGCCACGCGTCCGCACCGGCCGGGTCGATGCCGACGGCCAGGTCGTGCACGACACCGACCGGCATGTCCGCGGCCGCCTCGTTCGCCGCGTGCAGCTGCTCCTCGGCCAGCCGCTGCACCCAGCAGTGGAAGGCGATCCGCTCGTCGCCCTCCTCGAGGACGGCCGGCGAGTCCGGCCGGCGCAGCTCCTCCGGCCACTGCCGCCAGTCCGGTCCGTGCTTCTCGGCCAGCGCGCAGAAGCGGGCGAAACCGGTCAGTCCCGGGTCCCGGTCCAGGTCGACCGCCTCGGCCAGCGGCCAGAGCAACTCCAGGGCGGCGAGTTTGGCCGACCAGACCGCGGTGTAGTCGATCAGGCCGTTCGCCGGTGCCGCGGGGCGCAGCGCGTCCACCCGGGCCCGCAGCTCCGGGTCCGCCCGCTGGTATTCGGCGGTGTCCGCCACCCGCAGGTAGACCGGGTTGGCGAAGCGCCGGCTCGACGGGGAGTACGGCGACGCCGGCACCGGCGTGGTCGGGGTGATCGCGTGCAACGGGTTGAGCAGCACCAGGCCCGCGCCGGCCGAGTCGGCGACGAAGGTCCGCAGATCGCCCAGGTCACCCATGCCCCAGGACTGCGGTGAGTGCATCGTGTAGAGCTGCAGCATCCAGCCCCACGTCTCCGGCGGCTCGGGCAGCGTCACCGGGACGACGACCAGGGTGCTCTCCCGCCCACCCGAGGTCAGCCGGTGCCAGCCCAGCGGCAGATCCGCCGGGAGAGCGTCGACGTTGCGGACCCCGCCGTCCTCCAGGACGATCTCGGCGGGGCCGGGCAGTGGTCGGCTCCGGCCGGCGGGCAACACGATCGTGCCGGGCAGCCGGTCGGCGCGATCCCGGAGGCGAACCTCGGCGAGCGCCCGGGCCACCGCCGCCGGCGTGCCCGCGTCGACCCCCAGCACGGCCAGCACCCCGATCACCGATTCGGGTGAAACCTCGGTACGCCTCCGCTGCCAGTTCTCGTACCACGTCGCCACGCCGTGCGCCTCGGCCAGCGCCACCAGATCCGGATCCATTCCCTGTCCTTCCATCGGTACCGCTTCCTTACCCGTTGCTTACACCGGTCAGCATGGGACATATGGCAGACATGACGAAGTGGTGGAGACGGATGGCCGCGGCACTGACCGGAGCAGCGCTGTCCCTGGTGGTGCCGGTGCATGCCTGGGCCGCGAGCAACGGCACGGCGGACCTCGTGGTGGAGGCGGCACGGCGGCGGAGCGGGCGGGGATTCCTCGGCGGACTGGGGATCTTCGGGCTGCTCTGCTGCCTGATCGTGGTCGGTGGCATCGTCCTGGCGGTGGTGATGATTTCGCGCAACCGCAGGCGACGCTGATCCACGCCTCTCTAGCGTAGATGTATGTGGTTATGGGGCGAGTCGTATCGTTCGGTCCTTCTGGGCGGTGGGATCGCCGTGGTGCTGTGCATCCCGCCGGCCGTGTCGGTGGTGACCGGCGTGGTCGCTGACGTGCTGCTCACCCGGGGACGGCCGGTGCTCGCCTCGTCGACCCAGGACGCCACGGTGCCGGCCGCGGGCGTGGTCGACGACGACCCGGTCACCCGGTGGGCCAGCGCGGCGGGATCGCGTACCGAGTGGATCCGGGTGGACCTGGGCGCGGCCCAGCAGGTGCGGCGGGTCCGGCTGAACTGGGGTGACGACCACGCGACGGCGTACCGGGTGCAGATGTCCGACGACGGGGCGACCTGGGCCGACATCCGCCGGGTGACCGGTGGCACCGGCGGCGCCGACGATCTGCACAACCTGGACGGGACCGGGCGCTATCTGCGGGTCCTGGCCACCCGCCGGTCCGGCGAGGCGGGCTACTCGCTCTTCGGGATCCGGGCGTACGGGCCGGGCCCGGCCGCGCCGGTGCCGGAGGCGGGACGGTCGTCGGCCGGCGTCGCGGTACCGGACGTGGCGGCGGACCTCACCGACGAGGTGAAACGGGAGACCGCGTTCCGGCTGGTGTCCAGCGCCGAGAACTCGACGCTGGACTGGCGGCACGAGTACGCGTACATCGAGGACATCGGCGACGGCCGGGGCTACACCGGTGGCATCATCGGGTTCTGCTCCGGCACCTCGGACATGCTCGCGGTGGTGTCCGCGTACACCCGGCAGGTTCCGGGGAACCCGCTGGAGCGCTTTCTCCCGGCTTTGCGAGCGGTCGACGGATCCGACTCGCACGACGGCCTGGATCCGGGCTTCACGGCCGCCTGGCGGGCCGCCGCGGACGATCCGGCTTTCCGCTCGGCCCAGGACGACGCCCGCGACCGCGTCTACTTCAACCCCGCGGTCCGCCTCGCCGTCGCCGACGGCCTCCGCGCGCTGGGCCAGTTCGCCTACTACGACGCGGCCGTGATGCACGGCCCCGCCGGCCTCCGCAAGATCCGTGCCCGGGCCATGGCCGCCGCCCACACCCCCGCCACCGACGGCGAGGAGATCACCTACCTGAACGCCTTCCTGGACGCACGCTCCGCCGAGATGAGAACCGAAGAGGCCCACAGCGACACGAGCCGAGTGGAGACCGCCCAACGCCTCTTCCTGAGGGCGACGAACCTGGACCTGGCGGCCCCCTTGACCTGGAAGGTCTACGGCGACCGCTACACGGTCACCCGGTAGCCGCCCTCCCCGCCGAACCGATCGCGGCCACGAGCCACTCCGAAACCTCAGTCGCTCCGCCGGGCCGGGATCGCGTCCGCTGGCACCCGAACAATCCCCTCGATTGCTCAGCCGGCCGGGATCGCGTCCGCTGATCTTGGGACGCCTGCTCTTTGGGCGTCCCAAGATCAGCTCCCGGGCGCGATCCCCGCCGAGCGAAGCGAGGCCAGCCAGCTCAGCCCCGGGTCCACTTCTGGTTGGCGGTTCCCGCGCAGTCCCACAGTTGGAGTTCGGCCCGATTGGCCGAGTTGTTGTCCACGATGTCGATGCACTTGTTCGCGGACAGGTTCACCAGGTCGCCCGCACCGGACAGCGTCCACCGCTGGACCGGGTTGCCGCTGCAGTTGGCCAGCTGGATCCGGGTGCCGTTGGTCAGCGCGCCACCCGCCGGGTCCATGCACTTGCCCATGCCGCGCAGCGTGCCGTCACTTTCGAAGGTCCACTTCTGCGGGTCGAGCCCGTTGCAGTCCCACATCATCAGGCGCTGGCCGTCGGCGTTGTTGCCGCCGGGGATGTCGATGCAGCGGCTGTTGAGGTTGCTCTTGAGCGCGGTGCCGCCGGTGCTGGGCGGGGTGGTGGTGTCGTTCCAGGCGGAGACGCGGACGTAGTCGACCAGCATGGTCTGCGGGAACGAGGTACTGGCGTCGGGGCTGCCGGGCCAGTTGCCGCCGACCGCGACGTTCAGAATCATGTAGAACGGGTGGTCGAAGACCCAGGTGCTGCCGCTGACCGTCGCCGGGGTGACCCGGTAGTACTCCACGCCGTCCAGCTGCCAGACGATCAGGTTGGGTGACCATTCGACGGCGTACGAGTGGAAGGCGTCTCCCAGCGGGGCGCTGATGGTCTTGCCGCCGCTCTTGCCGCCACCGCCGGAGTAGCCGGGGCCGTGGATGGTGCCGTAGACGGTGTTCGGTTCCTTGCCGACGTTCTCCATGATGTCGATCTCGCCGGACTGCGGCCATCCGACGCTGCCCAGGTTGTCGCCGAGCATCCAGAAGGCCGGCCAGATGCCCTGGCCCTTGGGGATCTTGATGCGGGCTTCGAAGCGTCCGTACTTCTGGGTGAACTTGCCGGACGTGAGGATCCGTCCGGACGTGTAGGTGCAGGTGCCGTACCAGCACTGGTAGTTGGAGGGGTTCTCCTTGCGGGCGGTGATCGCGAGGTTGCCCGCGCCGTCCTGGCGGACGTTGTTCGTGGAGCTGGTGTAGTACTGCAGCTCGTTGTTGCCGAAGCCGCCTCCGCCGATGTCGAAGTTCCACTTCGAGGTGTCGACGGCGGCGCCGGCCGCGCCGTTGAACTCGTCGGACCAGGTGATGGCGCCGACCGCCGCGTCCGCGGTGTCGCTGCGGGAGGCGATCGTGAGGGCGCCGGCCAGCGTGGTGGCGATCACCGCCGCGGCCAGCAGGGCTCGTGCCTTGCGCATGGGGATCCTCCGGGGGAAGGGAGACCGTAACTCGTAACAGTCTTAAAAATTCGACTGCCGTGGGTCAATGGAGACGAGTTGCGGAACCCCGGATAACAGAAGTCCTCAGATTTTCTGGAAGACGCCCGGGACCCGGTCGGGCTGCCAGCCGGGCAGGGCCGTGTGCGGCTCCTTCACCCTGTACGTGACGCCCTTGAACTTCACGAACTGACCGGCCTGATAGGTGGTGTACGCCTTCCACGCCGGGGCGGGCGGCGGCGTGACGGTCACCGGGACCGTGACCCGCACGCTGTCGAGCCGCATCCACGCGCCGCCGCGGCGGTCGCCGCCGGAGGTGGTGTTCAGGGCCAGGCCGAACGCCTGCCCGGGCGTCTCCGGGGTGAACCGGAGGACCTGGCGGCCGTCGACCGTCCAGGTCATCGTGGTACGCGTCCAGTCGATCGCGTAGGTGTGGAAGTCGTCGCCGTCCACCTGGTCGTCGCCGAGCACCTCGACCCGGCCGGCGGGCAGTGCCCCACCGGCGTCGAGGACGCCCAGCGCGCGCCAGGCGCCGCCCGAGCGCCACATCCTGATCCGGGCCTCGACCCGGCCGGAGGCCTGCGCGAACGTCGCCTTCGACCGGAGCAGGCCGGCCACCGACAGGTGTCCCTGGCCGTCCAGCCGGGCGCCGCGGCGACCCGACTCGATCAGCCACCTGCCGTCGTCGGGGGTGCTGCCGGCCGCGCCGTCGAAGTCGTCGCTGAGCACCGTGCGCGTCACCGTCTCGGCGGCGGCGGTGCCGGGGCGGCCGAGGACCGCCGCCGGAACTCCGGAGACGATCAGTACGGCCGCGACCGCCGACCGCAGCAGACCTCGCCCGTTCACACGCCCCACCCTTCGTCGACCCGCGCAGACACTCTGCTGAAGCCGCGACGCTAAGGCAAGAACGTGACGGTAACGTTTAGTCGTATTCCGGGGCGCGGGTCTCGTGCATCGCCAGCTCCTCGGCGCTCGCGCCGCCGCCGGCCGCGCCCGCGTCGTACGCCACGCTGTCGCGTTCCTCGTCGTAACCGGAGCCCTCGTCCGGGGCGACCAGGCGGCCGACCAGCTCCGGGTCGTCCTCGTCGAGTTGGCCGTCGTCGTACAGCGAGACCGGCGAGTTCGGGTCGGAGGTCGGGCTCTCGCCCCAGACGTCGCGGTCGATGCGGCGCTGTTCCGGGTCGTCCACCGTCTCGTCGTCCGGGTCGCGGACCGGCGGCAGGGCCGGCTCGGCGCCGAAGTCGGGCTCCTCCTGGCGCAGCCGGCGGTCCAGGGACTCGCCCTGGCGCGCCTCCTCGGGCGTCTCGCCGAACCGGTTCGCGCCGCCGGGGCCGGTACCGGCCAGTGCCGACGGGTCCGCCCCGTCCGCCCAGCGGGAACTGTTCACCTCGTCGTACGCGGTGGAGTCGTCATCGGCGGTGTCCGGGAGTCCGGCGGCCTCCGGGTCGCTGACCTCGGCCGGGTAGTCGTTGTCTCGCATGACCGGGGACTACCCACTCAGGTGGCAGGTCATACGCCCGGTTCGATCAGGGCCCAGACCACCTTGCCGTCGTCGAGCGGAAGGTGGCCCCAGCGGGTCGCGACCGCGTCGATCAGGAGCAGTCCGCGGCCGCCGTACGACGTGACCGGAACCGGCCCGGTGAACCGTGGCGTCGCCGTCGAGTGGTCCCGGACCGCCACGCTCATGCGGTCGCCGTCGAGGGCCAGCAGCAGGGTCATCGCGGTCCGCGCGTGCGCCACCCCGTTGTTGACCATCTCGGTGACCACGATGCAGGCGTTGCCGATCAGTTCCGGCTGGTCCCAGCGGCCGCACGCGTCGGTGATGATCTCCCGGCAGGCACGGGCCGCGCCGATCGCCGGCTCCAGTTCGGCGGTCAGCCGGTGCTCGGTGTCGGGGGTGCCCAGGGCGGCGAAGGCGTGTTCCGGATCGGGCCAGACCGGCCAGCCCGCGGTCTGCCAGGGGGCCGCGTCGGCGGCGCAGAGTGCGAGCTGTGCGCCGGGCCAGTCGCGGGTGTCGGCGAGGACGTCGCGTAGCACCGCGAGAGCGTCGGCGTGGGACACCCGGAGGCCGGTCACGTCGACCACCACGGCCTGCGGCTGGGTGGCCAGCACGCCGAACAGCGTCGAGCGGATCGGCCCGGCGGTGTCGCCGTCGAGCACCCCGGTCAGCCGGACCAGAGGATGGGTCTGGCCGCGGTCCACCAGGTGACGAACCTCGCTCGGCATGATCGCTCCATTGTGCATAATGCGTGCCCTCTTCGCATTTCGGCGAGGGAGGATCGGTCACGGTGACCGCTGCTGCGGAGCCGGCCGGAACCGACAGCGGGTCAAAATTGGTGCATATGCCTCGCGGGCATGCTGGGTAAGGTACCCCGTCCGGGTGGTGTCATGCGCGCTGAGGGTCAGGAACGCCGGGCCAGCGCGGACAGGACACTCTCGTGCAGCAGGCCGTTGGTGCCGACGACCGAACTCTGGTCGGCGGTCGGGCGCCCGTCCAGGTCGGTGATCCGGCCGCCGGCCTCGGTGACGATCGGGATCAGCGCGGCCATGTCCCACAGGGACAGTTCCGGCTCGGCCATCGCGTCCAGGGCGCCCTCGGCGAGCAGCATGTACCCGTAGAAGTCGCCGTAGGCCCGGCTGCGCCACACCCCGAGAAGGACGTCGGTCAGCTGCGGGAGCAGGCCCCGGTCGGCCCAGCCGTTCAGGCTCGCGTAACAGAAACTCGCGTCGCTCAGGTCCCGCACCGAGGAGACGCCGATCCGGGTGGCGGAGTGCTGGTTGCGGCCGGCGAAGGCGCCCAGCCCGCGCCCGGCCCACCAGCGGCGGCCCAGCGCCGGTGCGGAGACCAGGCCGACGACCGGGGTGTCGCCCTCCATCAGCGCGATCAGGGTCGCCCAGATCGGCACACCGCGGACGAAGTTCTTGGTGCCGTCGATCGGGTCGATCACCCAGTGCCGGGTGCCCGGCCCGGCGGCCGCCGTGGACCGGCCGAACTCCTCGCCCAGCACACCGTCCCGCGGCCGGGCGCGGGCCAGCTGGGAACGGATCGCCGTCTCCACCGCGGTGTCCGCGTCGGACACCGGCGTCAGGTCCGGCTTGCTCTCGACGCGCAGGTCCAGAGCGCGGAACCGGGCCGTCGAGATGGCATCGGCGGTGTCCGCGAGCAGGTGGGCAAGGGCGAGATCATCGGCATATCCGGCCATGGACGAAAAGCTAGTGCATACCGCGTCGCTCGGTGTCGCTGACCACTACCGGTCTCAACCCGCGATCAGGCGCTTTCCCCGGTTCTTTCTCGCGAGTCGAGCTCTCCTGCCCTCGAGCTCAGCAGCCTTCGGTACGAGGTGAGCCGGCGAATATCCGCATGGCCCTCACGTACCCACGCGTCCAGGTGGCAGTCCACGTCCGTGGCGGTGTGCTCGCAGTTCGGCTGGTCCTCCAGCGTGCCCTCGACCAGGTCCGGGAAGCCGTGCAGCAGGCTCTCGGCGCTCACGTGTGCCAGGCCGAAACTGCGGATGCCAGGGGTGTCGACGATCCAGCCGGGATCCTTGCGGGACCGGCCGACGACCGGCAGCCGCAAGGCCACGGCGCTCGTCGACGTGTGCCGGCCCTTGCCGATCGCGCTGACCGCGCCGACCGCCCGCAGCGCGTCCGGCACCAGACGGTTGACCAGCGTCGACTTGCCCACCCCGGAGTGCCCGACCATGACCGAGATCCGGCCGGCGAGCCGCCGGCGCAGTTCGGTCAGGTCGCTGTCCGGCTGCAGGGCCACCCAGGGCAGGTCGAGCTCGGCGTAGTAGTCGAGCACCTGTTCCGGGCCGGCCAGGTCGGCCTTGGTCAGGCACAGCAGCGGTTCGACCCCCGCGTCGTACGCCGCGACCAGGCACCGGTCGATGAAACCGGTGCGCGGCGGCGGGTCGGAGAGGGCGCTGACCATGACGAGCTGGTCGGCGTTGGCCACCACCACCCGTTCCAGGCGGCCCTCGGGGGTGGTGTCGTCGTCGTCCGCGGTGCGGCGCAGCACCGAGGAGCGCTCGGCGATCCGGACGATCCGGGCCAGCGCGCCCGGTGCCCCGGAGACGTCGCCGACCAGCGCCACCCGGTCGCCGACCACCACCGACTTGCGGCCCAGCTCCCGGGCCCGCATCGCGGTGATCACCTCGAGTTCGGCGGCGTCCTCGCGGACACAGCCGTAGCGTCCCCGGTCCACCGTGATGACCAGCGCGCCGACGGCGTCGTCGTGTTTGGGCCGCAACCGGGTGCGCGGCCGGGACGCCCGGCCCGGCCGGATGCGGACGTCGTCCTCGTCGTACTCCCGCTTACGGCCTGGCAGTTCTAGCTCCTCGTCACGAGTTCCGACCAGAGTTCCGGGAACTCGGGCAACGTCTTCGAGGTACAACCTACGTCGGCGAGGTCGATGCCCGGCACGGCGAGTCCGATAACCGCCGCGGCGTGTGCCATCCGGTGGTCCGCGTACGTCTCGAAAGTGGTCCCGTGCAGCGGCCCGGGCACGATGCGCAGACCGTCCGGGAACTCGGTCACGTCGGCGCCGGCCTTGCCCAGCTCGGTGGCGAGCGCGCTGATCCGGTCGGTCTCGTGGCCGCGGATGTGCGCCACGCCGCGCAACTCGGACGGTCCGTCGGCGAGGGCGGCCAGCGCCGCGATCACCGGGGTGAGCTCGCTGACCTCGGACAGGTCGGCGGTGATGCCGCGCAGTGTGCCGGTGCCGGTCACGGTCAGGCCCTCGTCGGTGCGGGTGACCTCGGCGCCGAGCGCGGTGAGCAGCTCGGAGAGGCGCTCGGCCGGCTGCCAGCTGTCGGCCGGCCAGCCGGCCAGGGTGACCGCGCCGCCGGTGACCATGGCCGCGGCGAAGAACGGTGCCGCCCCGGAGAGGTCGGGCTCGATGGTCCAGGTGCGCCCGCGCAGCGGTCCGGGTTCGACCCGCCAGACGTCCGGCACACTCTCGTCCACGCCTGCGCCGGCCGCGCGCAGCATGTGCGTGGTCATCCGCAGGTGCGGCGCGGACGGCACCGGCGGGCCCTCGTGCCGCAGGGTCAGGCCCTTGGTGAAGCGGGCGGCGGAGAGCAGCAGGCCGGAGACGAACTGGCTGGAGCCGGAGGCGTCGATGACCGCCTCGCCGCCCTCGATCAGCCCGGCGCCGCGGACGGTGAGCGGCAGGCCGCCGGTGGCCGAGGCGTCGATGTCCACGCCCAGCGCGCGCAGCGCCTCGACGATCGGCTTGAGCGGGCGGTTGCGGGCGTGCGGGTCGCCGTCGAACTCGACGACACCGTCGGCCAGGGCGGCGGCCGGCGGCAGGAACCGCATGATCGTGCCGGCCAGGCCGACGTCGATCCGGGCCGGCCCGCGCAGCACGCCGGGCTCGATCACCCAGCGGTCGTCGTCGGTGGTGTCCACGCCGACGCCGAGGGCGCGCAGGCCGGCGGCCATCAGGGTGGTGTCCCGCGCGCGCAGCGGGGCCTCGATCACCGAGGGCCCGTCGGCGAGGGCGGCGAGCACCAGGGCGCGGGCGGTCATCGACTTGGAGCCGGGGAGCCGCACGGTCGCGGTGACCGGTTCGGTGGCGGGCGGGGCTGGCCAGGGGCGGGGTTCAGCAGTCACTTCGCCATTCTGCCGCCGCCCGGCGCCATTTCCCGCCTCCGTTCCCGTTCGCCGGGATGAACAGGCTCGCGGATCACCGGAATGGTGGTGTCGCGGGCTGCGGCGCGGGGTTGTCGCGGCGTACCGTGCTGCCCATGTGCGGGCGATACGCGACCACTCGGAGCAACGCCGACCTCAGCACGTTCTTCGAGGCGGTGGATGTGGCCGAGCCGTTGCGCCCGAGTTGGAACGTGGCGCCCACCGGGTCGGTGCCGCTGGTGCGGATCTCGTCGAGTCGTGGGGCGCGGGTGCTCGACACCGCCCGCTGGGGTCTGGTCCCGCCGTGGGCGAAGGATCTCCGGGCCGGCGCCCGGATGATCAACGCGCGGGCCGAGACGGTGGCGACGCTGCGCTCGTTCGCGCCGTCGTTCGCGAAGCGCCGTTGTCTCGTGCCGGCCGACGGCTGGTTCGAGTGGGTGCGCTCCGGCCAGGAGAAGCAGGCGTTCTACATGACCCCGGCGGACGGTGCGCCGCTGGCGTTCGCCGGTCTCTGGTCGGCCTGGGGCCCGGAGTCGGTGCTGACCTGCAGCGTGATCACCACCGGTTCGCTCGGCCCGTTGGCGCAGGTGCACGACCGGATGCCGCTGATCCTGCCGGCCGACCGGTGGGCCGGTTGGCTGACCGGTGGCGGTGAGCCGGAGGAACTGCTGAGGCCGCTGCCGGAGCGGGAATTGGCGGCGATCGAGGTCCGCCCGGTCGGACCGGATGTCGGCAATGTCCGAAACAATGGTCCCGAGTTACTGGAGCGCGCCCAGCAGGTGACGCTTTTTTGAACGACGAAAGATCAACGATGGTCTTTGTCGCGGAATATGGCAATTCTCTTTTAACAACTTTGTTTCAAGATTGATCACCCCCTTGTTCTGATCTTGTACGGTGCGGTACAAACCAGCGCCGGAGTGGTGCCGGACCGTAAGGTGCGGCCTGGCCGCCACACGCAGTTCCGGTCCCACGGGGGAGGTGGGCTGATGACACGAGCACGCATGCCGCGTCCGCACGAGGTGGCCATCGCGCGACGCGACCCGCGGCTGCTCGAGGCAATCGCGCAACGGCAGACCGACGAGGCGTGGCGCACCCGCGGCGTCTGCCGCAGCGTCGACCCGGAGACGTTCTTTCCCGCACCGAACGAGCCGTCCGGCGGCGCGGTCGCGCTCTGCGGGACCTGTCCGGTCCAGGGTCCGTGCCTGGCCTGGGCGCTCCAGGTCGGTGACTGCCACGGCGTCTGGGGTGGCACCACGCCCCGCGAACGCCGGGCCATGCTGGTCGCCTGGCGCGAACGCATCCAGCCGGACGGCGAGGCGGTCGACGACGCCCCGGACGAGGAACGCCGGTTCCTGACGCTCACACCGGTCAGTCGCTGATACAAAAGGACCTTGTGTCCCGTGCCATCGCGATCAACGAGTCCCTGACCGTCGAGACCCCACGCGGTCCCGCCGCCGTCCGCGTCACCGGCCCCACCGGCCCGGCGCTCAGTCTGCTCGTCCTCGGCCACGGCGCCGGGGGCGGGATCGACGCGCCGGACCTGACGGCGGTGCACGACGCGGCGGTGGCGGCCGGCGTGCGGGTGGCGCTGGTGACCCAGCCGTACCGGGTCGCCGGCCGGCGTGCGCCCGCGCCGGCCGGCCAGCTCGACGAGGCGTGGACGGCAGTGGTCGGCGCGCTGCGCGTACCCGGCATGCCGTTGATCGTGGGAGGCCGGTCGAGCGGTGCGCGGGTCGCCTGCCGGACCGCGCCCACCGCCCAGGCCGCGGGGGTCCTGGCTCTGGCCTTCCCCCTGCACCCGCCGGGCAAGCCGGAGAAGACCCGGGTGGGCGAACTGCCGTCGGCGCTCCCGACGTTGGTGATCAGTGGCGAACGGGACCCGTTCGGGGTGCCCGAACCGGCCGGGCCGGTCGAGGTGCTGATCCGTCCCGGCGCGGTGCACGACCTCCGCAAGGGCGTCACCGAGACGGCCGACCTGGCCGTCGGCTGGCTGCGCCGCAACGGCTGGGCGCGCTGATCGACAGTGGCCGGACCCGGGAATTCCGTCGGCGGGTTCCGGCGTTGCAGCCCACGGGAGTTGGTTCCGTGGGAAGGGGATTTCTGGTGGGTACCGGTGCCGAGTGCGTCGAGCGTGACGGGCGGGAGGCGAACCGGGTGCGGACACTGCTACGTTCTCCGGAATGGCCCGCGGTCGGAACGCCGTCGGTGAGCGTCAGCACACCCGGAGTTTTCGCAGGCGTCTCACGGGCAGTACCCGTATCCTCGGCGGGGCGGTCGAGGGGAGAATCCAGGGTGGCCCAGAAGGAGCGGACTGACGAGCGCCGCGCGCGTTTCGAACGAGACGCGTTGCCGTTCGTCGACCAGTTGTACGCCGCCGGCCTGCGGATGACCCGTAACCCGGCCGATGCCGAGGATCTGGTGCAGGAGACCTTCCTGAAGGCGTTCTCCGCCTTTCACCAGTTCGAGGAAGGCACCAACCTCAAGGCCTGGCTGTACCGGATCTTGACGAATACGTACATCAATTCGTACCGGCGCAAGCAACGGCAGCCGGTGCAGGCGCCGACCGAGGAGATCACCGACTGGCAGCTCGCGTCCAGCGAGTCGCACACGTCGCAGGGCCTGCGGTCGGCTGAGACCGAGGCGCTGGACCGTCTGCCGGACAGCGACGTCAAGGAAGCGCTGCAGTCCCTGCCGGAGGACTTCCGGCTCGCCGTCTACCTCGCCGATGTCGAGGGTTTCTCGTACAAGGAGATCGCCGACATCATGGGCACGCCGATCGGCACCGTCATGTCCCGGCTGCACCGTGGCCGGCGCAACCTGCGCAACCTGCTCGAGGGTTACGCCGTGGACCGGGGCATCACCCGGACCGCGACGTCCGGGCCGCAGGGAGCCTGACCCGCGATGACGATCGACGACAGCGAACACGAGACCGACTGCACCCTGGTCCTCAGCGAGGTCTACAACTACCTCGACCTGGAGTGCAGCGAGGACCGGCGCCACCTGATCAAGAAGCACCTCGACGAGTGCCCCGGCTGCCTGCGCGAGTTCGGCATCGAGCACGAGGTGAAGGCCCTGGTGAACCGCTGCTGCGGCGACGAGCGAGCCCCGGCGGAACTGCGCGAGCGCCTGCGGACCAAGCTGGACCAGCTAGAGCGCTGACAAGAGACATGAAAGAGCCCGGCAGCTTCAAGCTGCCGGGCTCTTTCATGTCTCAACGGCCCCACCGCTAGGGATCGCGTCCGCTGATCTTGGGACGCCTGCTCTTCGGGCGTCCCAAGATCAGCTCTGTGGCGCGATCCCCGCCGAGCGAAGCGAGGTAAAGCCAGCTCAGCTGTTGGGGCGCTTGCCGTGGTTCGCGCCGCTCTTCTTGCGGGCCTTCTTCTTACGGGCCTTCTTCGCCATGGCCGACTCCCTTCTCTGGATACGGTGCCGATCGTAATGGGCGCTTCCGGTCGCCTGAGACCTACCCGGCCACGATCCGTGATTTGATGGCTGTCTCGACAGCTGGGACAGGAGGCATTCGACGATGGCGGATGAGATCCGGGCCGAGATGGTGGCCAATGTGTGGAAGGTCGTGGCCAGTGAGGGTGACGCCCTCGCGGAGGGCGACACTCTGGTCATTCTCGAGTCGATGAAGATGGAGATCCCGGTGCTGGCCGAGGCCGGTGGCCGGCTGGCGCGGCTCGCCGTGCACGAGGGTGACGTGGTCCAGGAGGGTGACCTGATCGCCGTCGTGGGCGACTGACCGGTCAGTCGCGGCGCCAGCGCAGCAGGGATCGGCCCTTCTGCCGCTGGCGCGGAACCTCCGGCACCCGGATGGTGGCCGCGGCGAGTTCCCGTGCCGGACGGTCCAGGCCCGGTGCGGCGAGGGCGATCTCGGCGACCGCGCGGGCGGCCGGCCCGGATGCCGTCTCGGTGAGCCGCCCGGCGACCACGGCGGCCACGTCGGCGCGTGCCTCCGGGTCGACCCAGGCGTAGGTGACCAGCGCGAACAGTGCGGCCTGGCTCACCCGGTCGGGGTCGCCGTCGAGCAGGCCGAGCAGCAGCCGCCGGCGGTCGGAGTCGAGCCACGGCTGTTCGGAGCCGTGGTGCAGCAGTCCCAGGCAGGCCCAGATCTCCAGGCTGCCGGGCTCGCCGGAGCCGGTCACCACCGGGTGGCCGAGCATGCCCAGCAGTTCCCCGGGTTGGACCAGGACCAGGCCGAGTGCCCGGTCGTACGCCGCAGGCGGGTGCGCCCAGTCGGTGGTGGCGACGCGCAGCAGCCGGTTGAGGGCGTCCGCCGACGGTTCGGCGCCGGCCGGTCCGCGGCCGGCGGGCAGCGGGGCGCCGGCCGGCATGCCCCCCAGCCACGCGGTGTTGCGGCAGCACTCCTCCAGGTCGGTGTGCTCGTGGGCGTCGTCGGGGTGGTCGCGGACGAAGTCGGCGAGCGACACCAGGTGGTTGATGTCCCCGTCGGCACGGAACCGCAGCCGGTGCGCGGTGTGCACGACGCAGTCGAAGGCCGGGTCGCGTTCCAGGGCGAGTTCGGTCCAGCGCAGGGCCTCGTCGAGACGGTCCAGGTCGGCGAGGGTGGCGGCGACGTCCGCGTACACCGAGAGGTCGTCGGGGTCGTAGGCGACGGCCCGGCGCAGGGCGGCCAGTGCTTCGGGGGTGCGGCCGGCGCTGCGGAACGCGTACCCCAGCCAGATCTCGCCGAGTTTGGACGGCTGGGCCCGGGCGCCGCGGCCGGCCCAGTCGACGGCCAGGTGTACTTCGCCGAGGCGGCGGGCCAGGGCGGATCCGGCGCCGAGGAGCATGCCGTGTTCGCCGTGCGCGGCGACGGCGTGCCGGACCACGGCGAGGTAGGGCTGTAGCGCGGGGACGGCGTCGGCGGGTGCCGGGTCGCCGATCGCGGTGCACAGGCGCATCACCGTGCGGGCCAGCACGTCGGGTTCGATGCGCAGGCCGAGGGCCGGGTCGGCGACCCAGGGCAGCCCGGCCCAGTCGGTGGCCGGTGCGTGGCCGCTGGCCGCGGCGAGCAGGGGCAGCGCCTCTTCGGGGCGGCCGGCGGCGGCGAGCAGGTGGGCGCGGGCGGCGACGTGGCCGACCGGGGCGTGTGGCGCGGCGGGGAAGAGGTCCAGCCCGCCGCCGGAGCGTGCCGCCAACCGGCTGAGCAGCTCGTGGATCTCGGGCAGGGTGGGTGCGATGGCCAGCGCCGCGGCGAGGGGACCGGCTGCTTCGGCTGGTGAGCCGCTGTCGAGAGCGGCGCGGGCGAGCGCGAGGTCACGGCGAACCGAGGGGTGGGAATCCACGAGAGAAGACCCTAGGGGAACCGCACAACATATGTCAGTCCTCAGTCTTGCGCACTTCTGCTCGAAACCTTGACCTAGTAAGCTCAATATTGCAAGACTGCGCATCGGATGCGCGAAAATCTGGACATCAGGGGAGGAAGACATGTCGGAGCGAGGCCACGGGATGGCAACGGACATCGCGGAACAACCAGCCGGATTCGCACGCCTGCTCGAGGACGGGCCGTCCGCCGCGATCGCTGAGGTGGCCGCCGAGGTGGCCCGCCGCAAGCCGCGCCACGTGCTCTTCGTCGGCCGCGGCACCTCCGACCACGCGGCGCTCTACGGGGCATACCTCACCGAGATCCGGCTCGGCCTGCCGGTCGCCAGCTCCTCGCCGAGCGCGATCACGCTGTACGGCGCCCGCCCCGACCTCACCGGGACCCTGGTCGTCGGCGTCAGCCAGAGCGGCGGCTCCCCCGACCTGACCGGGGTGATGGCGGTGGCCCGGGAGACCGGCGCGCTGACCCTGGCGGTCACCAACAACCCCGGCTCGCCGCTCGCCGAGGCCGCCGAGCTCTCCATCGACGTGGCGTCCGGTCACGAACGGGCGGTCGCAGCCACCAAGACGTACACCGCGGAACTGCTCGCCCTGCTCATGCTGGTCGAGGGCATCCGGGCCGGCGACGGCGCACTGCCCGCCGACGAACGCGCCGCCCTGGCACGACTGCCCGAGCTCGCCGAGCAGACCCTGGCCGACCCGGCCGCCGCCGAACTGGCCCAGCGCTACCGGTTCGCCTCCAGCATCGTCACCACCGGCCGCGGCTACGCCTACCCGACCGCCCGGGAGACCGCGCTCAAGCTGATGGAGACCTCCTACGTGCCCTCGCTGGCGTTCTCCGGCGCCGACCTGCAGCACGGCCCGCTGGCGATGGCCGACCCGGACGTGCCGGTCCTCGCGGTCGTCGGTGAGGGCCCCGGCGGGCAGTCGATGCGCGACGTGGTCGCCCGGCTCGGCGAACGCCGCGCCGACGTGGTCACGATCGGCGCCACCGACGTCCCGGGCGCCTCGGCCCGGCTCGCTGTCCCCGCGGTCGACGAGCGGCACAGCCCGCTGCTCGACATCCTGCCGCTGCAGCAGCTCGCCCTGGCCCTGTCCCTGGCCCGTGGGGAGGACCCGGACAGCCCCCGCGGACTCAAGAAGGTCACCGCGACCCTCTAGGGAAACAAGTCCGTGGCAGGCTTGGGCCGTGTCCACCCTGCGCGACCTCGTCCAAGAACACACCAGCCTGAGCCCGGTCGACATCGACCACCTGCACCGGCTCGCCGGAGACTGGCAGTTGCTGTCCGACCTCTCCTTCGCTGACCTGCTGCTCTGGGTCCCGATCAAGGGAGAGCCGAGGAAGCCACGGGAGTTCCTCTGCGTCGCCCAGGTCCGGCCGGTGACCGCGCCCACGGCGTACCAGGACGACCAGGTCGGCAAGATCGTGGGCGGGCCGGAGGTGGCGCACCTCGACGTGGCCATCACCCAGGAGCGCATCTGGCGCGAGGGCGACCCGGTCTGGTACGGCGACACCCCCGCCCGCCACGAGGCGATCCCGGTGCGCCGCCGTGACGCCACCGACGTCGAGGAGGGGTACAGCGAGGTGATCGCGGTGATCGGCCGCGACACCAACCTGAGCACCGCGCGCACCCCGAGCCAGCTCGAACTGAACTACCTCACCACCGCCGACGACCTGGCCCAGATGGTGTCCGACGGGACGTTCCCGCCGGCCCGGCACCCGGGGGAGACCACCTCGGCACCCCGGGTCGGCGACGGCCTGATCCGGCTGGACGCGTCCGGCAAGGTCACCTACGCCAGCCCGAACGCGCAGTCGGCGTACCGGCGGCTCGGCTTCAACTCCCACCTCGTCGGCGAGGAACTGGCGAAACTGGCCAGCCGGCTCTCCGCCGACCCGCTGGAGGGCAACGACGCCGCGGAACGCATCCTGGCGTCGCTGCGCGGCGAGTCCCCCGCCCGGATGGAGGTGGAGGCCCGCGGCGCCATGGTGCTCACCCGGGCGCTGCCGCTGCTGCCGGCCGGGGTGCCGATCGGCGCGCTGGTGCTGGTCCGTGACGTCACCGAGGTGCGCCGCCGGGAACGCGCACTGATGACGAAGGACGCCACCATCCGGGAGATCCACCACCGGGTGAAGAACAACCTGCAGACGGTGGCGGCCCTGCTGCGCCTGCAGGCCCGGCGGGTGGCCGCCCCGGAGGCCAAGATGGCGCTGCAGGAATCGGTGCGCCGGGTCGCGTCGATCGCCCTCGTCCACGAGACACTGTCGATGTCCAGTGAGGAGGCCGTCGAGTTCGACGGCATCGTCGACCGGGTGGCCACCGCCGCCACCGACGTGGCCGCGACCAGCTTCCCGGTGCGGATGCGCCGCGAGGGCACCTTCGGGATACTCCCGGCCGAGATCGCCACGTCACTGGTGATGGTGCTCAACGAACTGCTGATCAACGCGGTCGAGCACGGGTTCCCGGCCGACGAGGACGACGACGCCCCGGTCGTGGAACCGGATCCGGACCAGTTCGGTGAGGTGGTCGTCTCGGCGTACCGGTTCCGCAAACAGCTGCACGTCACGGTTGCGGACACCGGGAAGGGACTGCCGGACGGCTTCAAGTTCGAGGGCGGCAACCGGCTCGGCCTGCAGATCGTGCACGCTCTGGCGACCGGGGAACTGCGCGGCAGCATCGAACTGCGCAACCGGGCCGGCGGCGGGACCGAGGCCGTGCTGGTCGTGCCGTTGGAGAAACGCTAGAGAGCGGCCACCACGGCGAGCACCAGCAGGGCGCGCAGCCTCAGGCCACGTAGGGCGGCCGCCGCGCAGAGGGTGAGCGGCACCAGGGCGAGGAGCACGTGCCGCGGGTGCCACACCGGGGTGGCCAGCAGGAACGAGGCGATGATCAGGGCGAGCGGCGGCACCAGGGCCAGCGCCGCCAGCTCGCGGATCAGGGCCCGGTCCGGCCACCGTGCGGCGAACGCCAGTCCGATGACGATCAGTCCGCCGAGTGAGCCGGTCAGCGCCTCCGGCGCCGCCCTGGCGAGATCCCAGACCGGATGCGGGTGCCACCCGAGCTGATCGGCATGCTGCCGGGCCGCGAGAGAGATCAGGGGCGCCGGGGGTACGAGTGACAGCACGGTCACCGGGAACCACCAGAACAGCGCCTGCTCCCGGCTGAGCCGCCACCGTGAATAGATCGTGTACGCGTGTCCCGCGAGCATGAGCAGTGCCGCGACGTGCAGCAGCGCGGTCAGGCAGACCAGTAGTCCGTACCCGGTCCAGCGTCCGGCGCCGGGCCGGTCCAGCGTGCGGTAGAGCTGGAGGGTCGCGGCGGTGGCGGTCAGGAACGCGAACGCGTACGGCGTCGCCTCCTGGGCGTAGCGGCCGACCGTGGGCAGGACGGCCAGCAGCAGGCCGGCGAGCAGTCCGGTGCCGGGCGCGAGCAGACGCCGGCCGAGTTCCCCGGCGAGACCGGCGCCGATCGCCATCGCCACCACCGAGGGCAGGCGCAGCAGGAGCAGTGAGTCGCCGGCGACCGGCGACCAGTAGTGCAGGAAGACGTGGTGCAGGGCGTCGACGGCGTCGTCGTCGCGGAACCGTTCCAGGATGGCGGCGGGCCCACCGGGCACCGGGATCTCGGCGGGGGCGAGAGCCGGGCCGGTGACGCCGATCAGCGCGATCGCGGCGGTGACCACGGTCGGCACCAGGAACGGCGCGACGGTCCAGAACAGGGTGCGCGGCCCGCGCGGCCGGGTACGGCGCGAGCCGGACAGTGGTCGGGTCGGGGAGTTGTCGGACGGCTGAGCGAGCATCGCGGCCCCCAGTGGTGATCCCTGTGGCCGAGTGTGTCAGTGCATAAGCGGAGAGTGAATAACTTCTCGGTCATCGGTCACTACCCGACCGGCTCGGGTGGAGACGGTCAAGTACAACGACCCGTACGGCAACGCCCGCAGCAGCATCGCGACTCCGCAGTGGCCTTCCGGACAGAAGGGCTTCGTCGGCGGCGTCGCCGACCCGACGGGCCTGACCCTGCTCGGTGCGCGGTTCTACGACCCGAGGATGGGTTCGTTCATCTCGGTCGATCCTGAGATCGACGAGTACGACCCGCAACGGATGCACCCGTACGCGTACGCCAACAACAACCCGACCACCTTCAGCGACCCGGACGGCCTGTTCTGGGGCTCGATCAAGAACGGTCTGCAAAGGTCGGCAGCGCGGTGGCGAGCGGCGCAGCAACAGCCGCGAAGGCCGTGGTCGACAACGTCGGAACCATCTCGGATGTAGCCGGCGCTGTGGCCATGGTGGCTGCGGTCCTTCCTCCGCCGGCCCAGGTCGTCGCGGCCGCCGCAGGAGCGGTGGCGGCAGTCGCCGGAGCGATCGACACGGCGAAGTCCTGTGTGGGTGGCGACACGATGGGCTGCGCGATGGGCGTTGCCGGGATGATCCCCGGAGTTCGCCAGGCGAAGACGGCCGCACGTGGTGCTGGTGCGGTGAAGGACGTTGCGAAGAAGGCGGACGGTCCTGGGCCGGCGGCGATCGGTGGCGACTGCAACAGCTTTGTTCCGGGAACACCGGTGTTGATGGCCGACGGCACATCAAAACCCATCGAGGAGGTGGAGCTCGACGACCAGGTGGCAGCAGCCGACCCGGTAACCGGTGAGTCCGGCTCGCGCCCGGTCACTGCCCTGATTCGCGGTTCCGGGGTCAAACACCCGGTCGAGATCGATGTCGATCTCGACGGTGACGACAGGTCCGACGGCGACTTGACCGCCACCGACGGCCACCCGTTCTGGGTGGAGAACGAGCGGGCCTGGTTGACCGCTGAGCATCTCAAGCCGGGGCAGCAACTTCTGACTCCGGACGGTGCTCGCGCCACCGTATTGGCGGTGGCCGCCTATGACGCGATCGCCACGGTTTACAACCTGACGGTCGACGACATTCACACCTACTACGTCGGCACGCCCGGTGGGTATCTTCTCGTCCACAACAGTGGTGGCTTCATCCGGATCGAGGGTGCTGAAGGGTTCTGTGAGGTCGACGCGGTCGCGAAGGCCCTTGCGGAGGAGCACGAGAATCTCTCGAACTCGAAACGCCCCGGCATGGCCGAGGCTTTGGAGGTGACTCTGCCGGGTGGGGGCACGAAGATCTACAAGTCGACCAGCATCAAGGGCAAGAAGCCGGTGCTGCACAAGTCGGTCCAGCGGATCCTGAACTTCATCCCGAAGCGGCATCGCAGCAACGGGCATGGATCCTGTGGCCTCCCGGTGTGCCTTACCGAGGCGCTCAACGACAAGGTCGATGTTGAGAGGTTCCAGGGTTGCGGCATACACGATCGATCGCCCCCACAAGCCAACACACCTACGCCCGTGGGGCGCTTGCATCAGCTGTGCCGTCCTGACACGGTGGTTCGGATTGTTATGGGCAGTCCGGGAGGTGAAGGGTAAATGACCCATCCGGGACAGAAGTACCCCTACCGTTTTCCAGCCGAGGTGCTTGAGATTCTCAGTGCTGCGGGATGGAAGCCGGGCCGCCACGTCGATGTGGAGCCGTGGAGGTCAGGGCTGGCCGACGATTTCTCGATGCATGACGCCGCGGCGCGATTCCTTGCCGAGTTCGGTGGATTGTTCGTGAACATCGACGGTCCGGGGGTGCAGAAGGCCCGAGAGGCGTTCGAGCTCGATCCGATGCGGGGCGTGGGTGACGACCGGTTGGGGGAGTGGAGTGCGGAGCTGGGACGAAGTCTGTTCCCGGTGGGAGAGTTCTCGTACGGCTATCCCTTCCTCTTGGCGGTCGATGAGACCGGCGAGCTCTACCACGTCCTGGATTCGCTGGCGACCTACGGCCCGTTGCCCAGGGCTCTGGAGAAACTGATCCTCGGATATCGGGCACGTCCGCTCCTCGAGGATTTCTGACCTGCATCTCATCACTACGCGACGCCGGCACAGCATTCGCCGGCGTCGCGTAGTGGCGTTCTGGGCGGTGCGCGAGTCTAGGAACAAACTGTTACAAGATGTTGGCGTTGTGTTACCTGACACACTCCCGAAATCTGGACCGTGCTGGCCCAGATTCCTCTGGCGTGAGAGGCTTTGGCCTATGACCGCTGCCCTGGACCGCCGCTTCGTGGCTCGCCGCCACGTTGATTACGGCCGTGTCCGCAGCGCCATGTGTCCGGCTTCCTGACACCACCCGATGCTCTATTTCTCGGGTGCGTGACCGCCGGGCCCACTCCTGACACAGATGTCACGAGCCTCCCAGGGCCGTGAGCGGCTTCGCACGCCCACGAAACCCGGAGGACCGCCGCCATGGCGCTCAGTGACACCCCAGCCGCAGCCGCCGCACGACCTGCCGCCCGCCCCCGCAAGGTGCGCGGTGAGGGCCAGTGGGCTCTCGGCCACCGTGAGCCGCTCAACCCCAACGAGCGCAGCAAGAAGGACGACAACCCGCTCAACGTCCGGGCGCGGATCGAGAACATCTACGCGCACGGCGGTTTCGCCTCGATCGACCCGGCCGACCTTCGTGGGCGTTTTCGCTGGTGGGGGCTCTACACCCAGCGTAAGGCGGGGATCGACGGCGGGCGGACGGCGGTGTTGGAGCCGCACGAGCTCGAGGACGAGTTCTTCATGCTGCGGGTCCGGGTCGACGGCGGGGCGCTGAGCACCGCGCAGCTCCGGGTCATCGCGGAGATCTCCACCGAGTTCGGGCGGGACAGCGCGGACATCACCGACCGGCAGAACATTCAGCTGCACTGGATCCGGGTCGAGGACGTGCCGGAGATCTGGCGGCGGCTCGAAGCGGTCGGTCTGCAGACCACCGAGGCGTGCGGGGACTGTCCCCGGGTCGTGCTCGGCAGCCCGGTCGCCGGGATCTCCGCGGACGAGGTCCTCGACGGCACCCCGGCGATCGACGAGATCGTCAAGCGGTACGTGGGTGACCCGGCGTACTCGAACCTGCCCCGCAAGTTCAAGTCGCAGATCTCCTGGCTGGCCGACGGGCCGTACACCTCCAACGACATCTCGTTCGTCGGGGTGAACCACCCGGAGCACGGCCCCGGCTTCGACCTGTGGGTCGGCGGCGGGTTGTCCACCAACCCGCGTCTGGCCGAGCGTCTCGGCGCCTGGGTGCCGCTGGCGGAGATCCCGGACGTCTGGGAGGGCGTCATCGGGATCTTCCGGGACTACGGGTACCGCCGGCTGCGCCACCGCGCCCGCCTGAAGTTCCTGGTCGCCGACTGGGGTGTCGCGAAGTTCCGCGAGGTCCTCGAGAAGGAATACCTGGGCCGGACCCTGCTCGACGGCCCCGCGCCGGAACTGCCGGAGAAGCCGATCGATCACATCGGCGTGCACAAGCAGAACGACGGACGGAACTACATCGGGGCCGCGCCGGTCGTGGGCCGGTCCTCGGGCACCCAGCTGAGCCGTCTGGCGGACCTCGCCGAGGCGCACGGGTCGGAGCGGGTGCGGCTCACCGCGTACCAGAAACTGCTTGTCCTCGATGTCGCCGACGAGAACGTGGAATCGCTGGTCACCGCCCTGCGCGGGATCGGCCTGGAGGCCCGTCCGTCGGCGTGGCGCCGCGGCACGATGGCCTGCACCGGCATCGAGTACTGCAAGCTCGCCATCGTCGAGACGAAGGCCCGTGGCGAGGAGCTGGTGGCCCGGCTCGAGGAGCGCCTGGCGGACTTCGACGCGGACATCTCGGTGCACATCAACGGCTGCCCGAACGCCTGTGCCCGGACCCAGGTCGCCGACATCGGCCTCAAGGGTCAGCTCGTCATGAACGCACACGGCGAGCAGGTGGAGGGTTTCCAGATCCACCTCGGTGGCGCGCTCGGCATGGCCAAGGGGGAGACCGCCGGTTTCGGGCGCAAGGTCCGGGGCCTCAAAGCCACGGCGGAGGAGCTTCCGGAGTACGTGGAGCGCATCGCCCGCCACTACCTCGACGACCGGACGTCCGGTGAGACGTTCGCGAACTGGGTCGTCCGGGCGGACGAGGGGCTCCTGAAATGAGCGACGCCCGATCCACCCCGATGTACTGCCCCTACTGCGGAGACGAGGACCTCTTCCCCAACGAGGCCTCGCACGGGGCTTGGGAGTGCCACTCCTGCGCCCGCGTTTTCACGGTGAAGTTCAACGGGTTGCTGGCTGCGCGGATCGGGACGGCCCGAGAGAGCGCGGAAGAGGGAGTGAATCGATGAGTCTCCTCAACGCCTCGAGTCTCGGACTGATAAACCTGGGTGCACCGGTTGAGGACGGCCGGCGTACCCCCGAAGAGCTGAAGGATCTCGCGGCCGAGGCCGCCGGGAAGCTGGAGGGCCGCCCGGCCGAGGAGATCGCGGCCTGGGCGGCGGAGACCTTCGGCGAGCGGTTCTGCGTCACCAGTTCGATGGCCGACGCCGTCGTCGCGCACCTCTTCTCCCGGGCCGCTCCCGGCGTGGACGTGGTCTTCCTCGACACCGGCCTGCACTTCCCGGAGACCCTGAAGGTCCGGGACACCGTGATCCGCACGATGAACGTCAACGTCCGGTCGATCCGGCCCCGGCAGACCGTCGGGCAGCAGGACGGCGAGTACGGCCCGCGGCTCTTCAACCGCAGCCCGGACGAGTGCTGCTTCATGCGCAAGGTCGAGCCGCTGGAGCGGGCGCTCAGCGACTACGACGCGTGGGCCACGGGTCTGCGCCGTGACGAGTCGCCGACCCGGGCCAACACGCCGGTCGTCGCCTTCGACCCGAAGAAGGGCAAGGTGAAGGTCAACCCGATCGCCGCCTGGACCCAGGCCGAGGTCGACCGTTACATCAGCCGCTGGAACGTGCCGGTCAACGAGCTGTTCAAGAAGGGCTACGGGTCGATCGGCTGCTGGCCGTGCACCCGCCGCACCAAGGCCGGCGAGGACCCGCGCGCCGGTCGCTGGGCGATGTTCGAGAAGACCGAATGCGGTCTGCACGTCTGATCCCGGCTCGCCGGCCCGCGGTGGTCCTGGTGGCGCACGGCAGCCGGGACCCGCGGGCGGCCGTGGCCACCGAGGCGCTCGCCCGGGCGGTGCACCGGGCCCGCCCGGACTGGACGGTCCGGGCGTCCTACCTTGATCACGCCGGTCCGCGACCGCTGGATGTGCTGGCGTCGCTGCCGGCCGGGAGCCGGGCGGCTCTGGTGCCGCTGCTGCTGACGTCGGCCTACCACGGACGGGTGGATCTGCCCGCGGTGGTCGAGGCGGCCCGGCCGCTTCCGGTCCGGGTGGGCCTCACCGAGGTACTCGGCCCGGCGCCCGGCGCCGGGCCGGTGTCGCCGCTGCTGCTGTCCGCGTTGTGGCGGCGGCTCGCCGTGACGGAACCGGAGTTGGACGCCGTGGTGCTGGCGTCGGCCGGCACCCGGGACGCCGCGGCCCGGCGGACGGTCGCCGACGCCGCCGCCGCGTTCGGCCGGTGGCTCGGGATCCCGGCGGCTGTCGCGTACGCCTCGGGGGAGGGCCCGAACGCCGGTGAGGCGGTGACGGCCCTGCGGGCGGCCGGCGCCCGGCGGCCCGCGATGGCGGCCTACTTCCTCGCGCCGGGCCTGTTGTACGACACCGCGGCGCGTACCGCCCGGGAGGCCGGGGCGGTGGCGGTGGCCGAACCGCTCGGCGCGGTGCCCGAACTGGTCCGGTTGGTCGCGGCCCGGGCGGACTCGGTGCTCGGCCATGTGGCGGCTTCGGCGGCCTGAGGGCCCGCTGGATTGTTACAACGTCCTGGGACGTGTGGAGGCGGTCGGCCTTCGCGCGTCCCAGCGCGTTTCTGCGGCTTTGCGGCGGTCGGCCTGATCTCCAAGGCCGAAGATCATGCTTTCGGGTCCGCTGCGGGCATCTGAACCCCCTCGGCCGCCCGCTTTGCGGAGCGCCGTGCCCGGCTGCCGGCCTCTACCCCTTTTGTGTACTCACTCAGTGCGACGATCACTCTGCGCTATGCGACGAAGAGGGATGGTCGGGCCTCGCCGGCGATCTCCACGCTCAAGCCGAGCGGTGATCGTCCAATGCGGAGTGTGCCGAGATGTTGACGCAAAGCGCTGCGATCGGAATTTCGAGATCATTTCGTGGATGCGGGGAAACGTACGGTGATCGCATTTGCGCACAGTGGAATGAGAACCGAGGGTGAGTGACCCGAAACAGCAAGACGCCCCGGTGCCGTGAGGCCCGGGGCGTAAATGCTGTGTGGGGGATTGATTCAGGCGGTGGGGGCGCTGACTCGAAGGCCGCCGCGACGCTTGACCGCGCGCCGCTCGTCCTCGCTCATCCCGCCCCATACGCCGGCGTCCTGTCCGGACTCGAGTGCCCACGAGAGGCATTCCTCGGTCACCGGGCACCGCCGGCACACGGCCTTGGCCTGCTCGACCTGCAGGAGCGCCGGGCCGGACGTCCCGATCGGGAAGAACAGCTCAGGGTCCTCGTCGCGGCAGATCGCATCGTGACGCCAGTCCATGGCGGCAAACTCCTTGTTTCGGATGGGGTAATGAAAACAGTGCTGTTTACCTATATGCATACGCTGTCGTGATCCACGGGTTGTGCCCGCAAGGTCACCACTGCGTGTGCAAGCTTTTGTGTTTGGTGGCTGTTCCGCGTCTCCTGATATGGAACGCGTACTAGCAGCAACCGGTTACTTCTTTTCGCTTGTGAATGCTTTCACGAACTTGCGCGATGTCAAGGGTAGCGCCGGAAGTTTCTCCCGGTGGGTGAGCTGGCTCACGTACCCATATGTCCGGTTCAGCCGTTCCTGCCGGAGCCGGTTGGCGAACGCTCCCATCAATGTAGTACGGTCCCGCCCACTTCGCCGACCTTTTGAGCGTGTTTCTGTAACGGATCGTGAGCACGACTCCAAAGACGTACCCCGAAGTCAGCAGATCACACGCAGCGCTGAGGGAACGGACACGAAGTGCATCTTCTGCCGCTCTCCCAGATAGTCGCCGTCGAGCTGGAAGGGCTGTGGGCGGGCCGCCACCACCGTGAACTCGGTGATGTCATGTAGCCGTAACAAATGTTTACCTCGTGGATCACCGGACCGCCACGCGAGTTGTGTCACCGTCCTGGTCGTGCTGGTGACGGTGAGGCGGCGCTGGGCGAAGACGTCGAGCCCGAGATCGAACGAGGCGCTGGTGTTGAGGTGGAGCGGCTTGTCGCCGACGTAGGTCCACGGCGCGGTGTTCTGCACGATCACCATGCCGAGCCCGGAGATCGACGGTTCACCCGGGCGTTCCAGCGTCAGCGGCGGATCCCGGCGCTCGGCACGGGTGAGGAACTGCCCGGCCAGCGAACGCATGTACAGCGCCGGGGTGGAGGTGCGGCCGGTCAGCCGGGACTGTTCCACCCCGCGGATCACCGCCGCGTCCAGGCCCAGGCCGGCGGTGAAGGTGAAGTACCGGTCGTCGGCCCGGCCCAGACCGATGACACGGTGCCGCCCGTCGCGCAACCCGTCGAGGATCACACTCGTGCCGTCCACCCAGTCGCTCGGCATGCCCAGGGCCCGGGCGAAGACGTTCGTCGAGCCACCCGGCACCACCGCCAGCGCGGGCAGCCGGAAAGCCGGCGGACCGACCTCGCCGGTCAGCGGAGGCGGGGCGGTGAGCAGTCCGTTCACCGCCTCGTTGACGGTGCCGTCACCGCCCAGGGTGACGAGCACGTCGACACCACTCTCCGCGGCCTCGCGGGCCAGCTGGGTTGCGTGCCCCCGGCGCTCGGTGTAGCGGACAGTCAGGTCGACGGCACTGCGCAGCGCGCGGACCAGCACGTCCCGGCTGCGCTCACTGGTCGTCGTGGCCCGCGGGTTGACAACCAGCAACGCTCGCATGGGCGGCACTGTACCTGCCGGAACGGCGCTCGGGGGCCGGTATGGTGCATCGGTGACCGGTGAGAAAGACGTGACGGACCGTGTGAACACCCTGGACTGGGGAGTCCGCCTCCTCTACCTGCAGTCCTTCGGGCTCGGCGCGCTCACCGCGTACCTCCTGGTCCTCGATCTGACGACCGACGACCTGCACCTTGCGGTGGCCGCCTCGCTCACCGTGATGGCCGCGCTGGCCGCGGTCGCGGTCTTCCTCGTCGCCCGCGCACTCGGCCGACGCTCGGTGCGGGCCCGCGGACCGGCCGTGGTGGTGCAGCTGTTCCTGCTGGCCACCGGCGGTTTCCTGATCCAGATCGAGATGCTCGCGGTCGGCCTGGCGGCGCTGGTGCTGGGCGCCCTGGCAGCGGTGCTGATCCTGGTCCCGCCGAGCAGTCGAGCGTTGGGAGTCGATTAGCGGGTCTCACCGAGCCGATCAGGGCCTAACCTGGACGGGTGACCGGCTCAACGGTGCGCCCGCCCGCATATCAGCAGCTCGCCGACGAGTTGCGGGCAGACATCACGTCCGGACGACTGCAGCCCGGTGAACGGCTGCCGCCGGAACCCGAGCTGTGCGTCAAGATCGGCGTCAGCCGGAGCACGGTGCGGGAGGCGTTGCGGCTCCTGGCCAGTCAGCATCTGATCGTCACCACCCGGGGTGTGACCGGGGGCAGTTTCGTCGCGCACCCCGACGCCGAACACCTGGCCGATGCGCTCTCCACCGGGTTCGCCCTGCTCAGCCACTCGGCGGTGACAGGCTTCGCCGACCTGCTGGAGTTGCGCCGGGCACTCGAGGTGCCGGCCGCCGGGCTCGCCGCGCTCCGGCGCACCGAGGATCACCTGATCGAGTTGCGCGGGGCGCTCTTCGACCCGGCGATCGACGAGTTCGACACCATGATGGCGGCCCACGCGGCATTCCACCGCGCCGTCGCCAAAGCCACCGGCAATCCGCTGTTCGAGCTGGTCGGACGCCCGTTGTACGAGGCGTCGTACGGCGAGGAGCTGACCGGCGGTCTGCCCGGTGATTACTGGAACCGGATCGACGCCGACCACCGGATGCTGCTGGACTGCCTGACCAACGGCGAGGCCGAGGGCGCGAGCCGGGCAGCGGGCCGCCACCTCGATTACATCGCCGAGACGGTGCGCTAGAAGGCTGTGCCTAGAACTCGGTGCGCTGGGTCAACAGGCGGATCGTCGCGTGCCGGCCACTGCTCTCGGCCTCGGCCGAGGTGGTCAGTGCGGTCAGCACCTTCCACGCGAAGGACGACTCGGACGGCAGCCGGGCACCACGCACCGTGGAGACGGTGACCTCGACGGTCAGCGCGTCCTCGGTGACGGTGAACCGGCACTCCAGCTCGGCGTCGCGGGTGGCGATCGCCAGCAGCATGGCGCACGCCTCGTCGACGGCGATGCGCAGATCCTCGATCTCGTCGAGGGCGAAATGCAGGCGGGCGGCAAGACCCGCGGTAGCCGTCCGGAGGACACCGAGGTAACCCCCGTCGGCGGGAACAGTCAGCAGGACGACGTCGTCTCCGACGTCCGGCTCCATCTCCGTCAGCTGAGTCACCCGAGTCACTCCTCCCGTTGGGGGAGACTTTAGCCGGTCGCGGCCAGTACGTCGCCGCGGACGTACCGGCCGTGACGGCGACGGCCTCAGGCCTGCTTGGTCTCCCAGAAGATCTTGGAGATCTCCTCGATCTTGCCGAGCAGCTGCTCGGCGACGGCGGGGTCGACCGAGCCCTTGGCGCCGGTCGCGCCGGCGAGCTTGGTGGCCTCGTTGAAGAGCTGGTGCAGGTTCGGGTACTTCTCGAAGTGCGGGGCCTTGAAGTAGTCGGTCCACAGCACCCACAGGTGGTGCTTGACCAGCTCGGAGCGCTGCTCCTTGATCAGGATCGCCCGGGTGCGGAACTCGGGGTCGGTGTTCGCCTGGTACTTCTCGGCGATGGCCTTGATCGACTCGGCCTCGATCCGAGCCTGCGCCGGGTCGTAGACGCCACACGGCAGGTCGCAGTGGGCGCTGACCACGGTGCGCGGGGTGAGGAAACGCGGAAGTCGCATCAGGACTCCTCCATGAGATTTGCGATGATCCGGGTTGACAGTACCCCTTACATCCATGGGGTAACGCGACGGAGGCTTGATGCCTTGAGATGGCAATTACCGCTGTTCGCTGTGTCGGTGGAGGGTCCGTCGATGGTCCCGGCGCTCCGGCACGGCGACGCTCTCGTGGTGCTGCGCACCCCACGGGTAAGGACCGGCGACATCGTGGTGGCGCGTTTCTCCGGACTGCCCCGCCTGGTGGTCAAACGCGCGGTCCGGGAACAGGACGGCGGCTGGTGGGTCGAGGGCGACAACACGTTCGCCTCGGACGACTCCCGTGTCTACGGGCCCGCCGACGTCGTTGGGCGGGTGTTGTTCCGCTACTACCCGCGTCCCTGGAAGCTAAGTTAGGCTCCAGTATCCCCAGCGCACACTCGTGCTGCGGTCGCTATCCCGGGTGATCCCCGCTCGCACCGCCCACTGGCGCATACTCGCGACCAGGTAGTGGCGGGTGCCACGTATCAACGACGATGCCGTGTGGAGTCACCGTGTCTTACTTCAGTTTCGAGCTCGACCCCGCCCTCGCCGCCGATCCGGTCTTCGACCTGCATCGGCACGGCAAGATGACGATGAGCTCGACCGTCCCGCTCGCCAGCCGGGACGACCTCTCCCTCGCCTACACCCCCGGCGTCGCCCGGGTCTGCGAGGCGATCGCCGAGGACGAGACCCTCTACCCCGATTACACCTGGACGGCCAACACCGTCGCCGTGATCACCGACGGCTCGGCCGTCCTCGGCCTGGGCAACATCGGCCCCAAGGCGGCGATGCCGGTGATGGAGGGCAAATCCGTCCTGTTCAAGCAGTTCGGCGGGGTCGACTCGATCCCGATCTGCCTGGACACCCAGGACGTCGAAGGCATCATCGCCGCGGTCAAGGCCGTGGCGCCGTCCTTCGGGGGCATCAACCTCGAGGACATCAGCGCCCCGCGCTGCTTCGAGATCGAGCGCCGGCTCGACGCCGAGCTGGACATCCCGGTCTTCCACGACGACCAGCACGGCACCGCGGTGGTCACCCTCGCCGCGCTGCGCAACGCGGCCGCCCTCCAGGGCCGCCGGTTCGCCGACCTGCGAGTGGTGGTCAGCGGCGCCGGTGCCGCCGGTGTCGCGATCACGCAGACCCTCATCGCGGCCGGCATCCAGGGCGCCAACATGATCGTCTGTGACTCGCGGGGCATCATCCACGCCGAGCGCACCGACCTCACCCCGGTCAAGGCCGAGCTGGCCGCGACGACCAACATCTCCGGTCGCACCGGCGGGACCGCCGAGGCGCTGATCGGCGCGGACGTGCTCATCGGCGTCTCCGGCGGCAGCATCGCCGAGGACGCGCTGGCCGGGATGGCCCCCGAGGCGATCATCTTCGCGCTGGCCAACCCCACCCCGGAGGTCCTGCCGGTGATCGCCCACAAGTACGCGGCGATCGTGGCCACCGGCCGCAGCGACTTCCCCAACCAGATCAACAACGTGCTCGCGTTCCCGGGCATCTTCCGCGGCGCCCTCGACGTGCGGGCCCGCACCGTCACCGACCGGATGAAGGTGGCGGCCGCCGACGCGATCGCCGCCATCGTCGCCGACGACCTGCGTCCCGACGCGATCGTGCCGTCGCCGCTGGACCCGCGGGTCGGCCCGGCGGTCGCCGCGGCCGTCGCCGAGGCCGCGGTGCAGGACGGCGTGGCCCGCCGGACCACCGTCCCGGTCCCGGCGCAGGCCCAGGAGCCCCTGCCCGCTTGATCCGATCTGCCCCCGCTGCCCGGCCTTTCATCAGGGCCGGACAGCGGGGATCACGGCGTTAGGGTCGGAGGATGCGAGCCGCCTACGCCTCCGCCCTGCACCCGGACGAGCCCCTGCGCGGGCTGACCGTCGCCGATCTGCCCGAACCGCATGTGCCGGACGGCTGGGTGCCGGTCGACGTGCGGGCCTCCTCGCTCAACCACCACGACCTCTGGTCGCTCCGCGGCGTCGGCCTGCCCGCCGACCGGCTCCCGATGATCCTCGGCTGCGACGCCGCCGGCGTGGACCCGGACGGCGCCGAGGTCGTCGTCTTCCCGGTGGTCGAGGACAAGGCCGACCCGCGGGGCTACTCGCTCTTCTCCGAACGGCACCCGGGCACCATCGCGGAACGCCTGGCCGCGCCCCGGGAGAACCTGATCCCCAAACCGCCCGAGTTGTCCTTCGTGGAAGCGGCCTGCCTGCCGACGGCCTGGCTGACCGCGTACCACATGCTGGTCACCCGGGGCCGGATCGCGGACGCCTCGGCGGTGCTGGTCCAGGGCGCGGGCGGTGGCGTCTCCACGGCCGCGGTCGTGCTGGCCGCGGCCCTCGGCAAGCGGGTCTACGCCACCAGCCGGGACGCCGGGAAACGCGAGCGGATCGCGGCCCTCGGCGCCACCGCTGTCGAACCCGGTGCGCGCCTGGCGGAACGCGTCGACGTCGTCATCGAATCGGTCGGCGCACCCACCTTCGACCACTCGATGAAGTGCTCGGCGCCCGGTGCCCGCATCGTGGTCTGCGGCGCCACCGCCGGGCACCGGGCCGAGATCGACCTGCGCCGCGTCTTCGCCATGCAACTGGAGATCCTGGGCAGCAGCATGGGCACGGCCGCCGAACTCGCCGGCCTGCTCGAACTCTGCGCCACCCGCGGCGTCCGCCCGGTGATCGACACGACCGTCCCGTTCAGCGAGGTCGGGTCGGCGTTCGCCCGCCTCGCCTCGGGTGACGTCTTCGGCAAGGTCGCGGTGGACCATCAGGCGTGATTCTCACGCTTTCTCGGGCCGGAAGCCGGGGGTTCCGGGCCGCCGGCCGGAACGTGATTCACCCCTGGGCGAGGACAATGGTCCCCATTGATCGACAGACGTTTGTGTGCGGGCGGCCGTGCGAGGAGATCCCGTGATGCGGGTCATCGGCCGAACGGGACTTTCGACCCGGTCTCCACCCATCCCGGCCGGTAGTTTGAAGCCGTGGCACGCAGCGTTTACGTGGCGGGGTTGGCCCCGTCCGTCGGCAAGGGGACCGTGGCGCTCGGCATCGTCGAGCTGCTGTCCCGTCAGGTCGCCCGGGTCGCCGTCTTCCGGCCCCTGGTCTCCGGAGCGGGGCAGGATCCGATGCTCACGCTGTTGCGTGAGCGCTATCCCGGAACGATCGATTACGACGACTCCTACGGCGTCACGCACGCCGAGGCGTCCGCGCTGGTCGCCGACGGCCGTCGCGAGGAGCTGATCGGCCGGATCGTGGAGCGTTACCGCGAGGTCGAGCGGAAGAGCAGCGCCGTCGTGGTGATCGGCAGCGACTTCACCGACAAGCCCGAGGAGGGCCGCGGCGAGCTGCCCCGTGAGCTGGCGTTCAACGCCCGGCTGGCGACCGAGTTCGGCAGCGTGGTGATCCCGGTGGTCAACGGCGAGGGACGCACCGCGGAGGCGCTGGCCGCCACCGCGCGCAGCGCCTACCACTCGCTGACCGATCTCGGCGCGACCGTGGTCGCGGTGATCGCCAACCGGGTGACGGACGGCGAGAGCGCCGCGCCCGAGGGTCTGACCGTGCCGTTCTGGGCGATCCCGGACGTGCCGATGATCGCCGCGCCGACCGTCGGCGAGGTGGCCCAGGCTCTGGACGCCACCGTGATCAACGGGACGCCGGCCGCGCTCGAACGCGACGTCCTCGACTACGTGGTCGGCGCCGCGCAGGTCCCGACCGTGCTGGACCACCTGACCGACGGCGCCCTGCTGATCACCGCCGGCGACCGCGCCGACCTGCTGGTGGCGGCCAGCGCCGCGCACGCCGCCGGCAGCGTCACCCTGGCCGGCCTGGTGCTGACCCTCGGGGAGCCGGCCGACGAACGCGCGGTCCGGGTCATCGAACGCCTCAACACCGGCCTGGCCATGCTGGTCACCAAGGCCGACAGCTACCACACGATCGCCGGCGCCGCCAAGATCGAGGCGCAGCTCAGCACGCCCCGCAAGGTGGAGGCGGCCCTCGGTGTCTTCGAGGAGTCGGTGGACACCGCCGAGTTGATCCGCCTGCTGGACGTGTCCCGCTCCAGCCGGGTCACCCCGCTGATGTTCGAGAACGACCTGATCGACCGGGCCCGCGCCGACCGCCGGCACCTGGTCCTGCCGGAGGGCACCGAGGAGCGCATCCTGCGGGCCACCGAGACGCTGCTGCGCCGCGGCGTGACCGACCTGACCCTGCTCGGCGACCCGGACGAGATCCACCGGAGGGCCCGTGAGCTGGGCGTGGAGATCGGCGACGCCCGGCTGGTCGACCCGGCCACCAGCCCGCTGCGGGAGGACTTCGCCGCCCGCTATGCCGAGATCCGCAAGCACCGGGGTGTCAGCCTCGACCTGGCGTACGACGTGGTCCGCGACGTCAACTACTTCGGCACCCTGATGGTCGCCGCCGGACTGGCCGACGGCATGGTCTCCGGCGCCACCCACACCACGGCCGCCACCATCCGTCCCGCCTTCGAGATCATCAAGACGGTTCCGGACGTCTCGGTCGCGTCGAGCGTGTTCTTCATGCTGCTCGCCGACCGGGTCCTGGTCTACGGCGACTGCGCGGTCAACCCCGACCCGGACGCCGCGCAGCTGGCCGACATCGCGCTCTCCTCAGCACAGACCGCGGCCGCGTTCGGCATCGAACCGCGGGTGGCGATGCTGTCCTACTCGACCGGCAGCTCCGGCTCCGGCGCCGACGTCGACAAGGTCGCCGCGGCCACCGCCCTGGTCCGGGAACGCCGCCCCGACCTGCCGGTGGAAGGCCCGATCCAGTACGACGCGGCGATCGACCCGGCCGTCGCCGCCGCCAAACTGCCCGGCAGCGCGGTCGCCGGCAAGGCCACCGTCTTCGTCTTCCCCGACTTGAACACGGGCAACAACACGTACAAGGCCGTGCAGCGGTCGGCCAACGCCGTCGCGGTCGGCCCGGTCATGCAGGGCCTGCGGCGGCCGGTCAACGACCTGTCCCGCGGCGCCACGGTCAAGGACATCATCAACACGGTCGCGATCACGGCCATTCAGGCAGGAGCACGATGAGCCGGGTACTCGTTCTGAACTGCGGCTCGTCCTCGGTGCGCTACCGGCTGTTCGACGGGTCGCAGGTCCTGGCGAAAGGCCTGATCCAGCGGATCGGCGAGGACGGCGGTGACGCGGCCGACCACGAGGAGGCACTGCGGGACCTGATGGCGAAGGTCGACCTCAGCGATCTGACCGCGGTCGGCCACCGGGTGGTCCACGGCGGCGAGCGTTTCAACACCTCGACGGTGATCACCGATGAGGTGGCGGCCGCGATCGAGGAGTTGATCCCGCTTGCGCCGCTGCACAACCCGGCCGCGCTCACCGGCATCACGGTGGCCCGCAAACTGCTTCCCGACGTGCCGCAGGTGGCGGTCTTCGACACCGCGTTCCACTCGACGATCCCCGACGAGGGCGTGCTCTGGGCGCTGGACCTGCCGACCGCGAAGCAGTGGGGGATCCGGCGGTACGGATTCCACGGGACGTCGCACGCGTACGTGTCCCGGCAGACCGCAGCGGTGATCGGCAAGGACGTCGCCGACACCAACGTGATCACCCTGCACCTGGGCAACGGGGCGAGCGCGACAGCCGTCCAGGGCGGCCGCAGCGTGGCCACCTCGATGGGCATGACCCCGCTGAGCGGCCTGGTCATGGGCACCAGGTCCGGCGACGTCGACCCGAGCGTGATCTTCCACCTGCACCGCGTCGCGGGGTTGCCGCTCGACGAGATCGAGAACCTGCTGACCCGCCGGTCCGGCATGCTCGGGCTCTCCGGCCACAACGACATGCGTACGGTCGAGGAGCGGTACGAGGCTGGGGACGAACAGGCCGAGCTGGCCTTCGCCGTCTACGTCCGGCGGCTGCGGGAGTACATCGGGTCGTACCTGACCGTGCTCGGCCGGGTGGACGCGATCACCTTCACCGGCGGGGTGGGCGAGAACTCGCGGCACGTGCGGGCGGCGGCGCTCGCCGGGCTGGAGGCGCTCGGGATCGTGGTCGACCCGGAACGCAACCAGCGCAACGAGACGGTCATCTCCCCGGAGGGCTCGCCGATCACTGTCTGCGTGGTGCCGACCGAGGAGGAGTTGGAGATCGCTGAGGAGTCCCGGCGGGCGGTGCTCTGACCGGCCTCTTCTCAGCACCTGCTCAGAACTGTCGTCCGTGACTCCGGCAGCCCGTCGCGGGCTGGTCTGCCCGGCAGCGACCTATGACGGACGGAACCTTCGGTCGACGTGCTCAGAGGACCAGGAAGGCGATCACGGCGATCACCACGACGGCGGCGACCACACCGCCGATGATGAGGGGCGCCTTGGACGGGGCCTTCGCCTCCGGGGTGTCCCGGGTGAAGGCCCGGAACGCTTCGGTGTTGCCAGCGGGGTCGACGTTGTCAGACATGCGCCTGACCCTAGCCAAGGGTTTCAAGGTTTGGCCACCGCGCGGCACCTGTTCGGCGGACCCGCTGTGACGTCGGCTACCCGCCGCTACCAGGAACCTCTGATCAATAGGCGGCAGAATGGTCCGGGTGCATCGTCGTTCTGTTCTCACCCTCGCCATCGCCGCCGTCGCCGGCCTGAGTGCCTGCACCACGGAGTCGGAGAACACCGACGCCACCTCCGCGACGGCCGGCACCTCGTCGCCCGCGCCGGCCACCGGCGCGCCCCAGCAGACCTATCAGGTCACGACCCAGGAGTTGCAGCTCAGCCGCGGCACCGACCGGCCGCTGCCCACCAAGATCTGGCAGCCGGTCGGCGACGGCCAGTTCCCGATGATCTATTTCAGCCACGGGCTGACCTCCCAGCCTGACGACTACGCCGACCTGCTGAACGCCTGGGCCCAGGCCGGATTCGTGATCGCCGCCCCGAAATATCCGCACACCTGGAACCAGGCGACCGTCTACAACGCCGACGACGTGGTCAACCAGCCCGCCGACGGGCAGTTCGTGATCACCGAGGTGCTGAAGGCGTTGCCGACCGCGATCAACACCGAGAAGATCGCCGCGGCGGGGCACTCGGCGGGCGCGATCACCACGGTCGGTCTCTTCACCAGCAGCCGCGACGAGCGCCTCAAGGCCGGCGTGCTGATCGCCGGCCGGCAGATGCCGTCGCCGGCGCCGTTCTCCGGCACTCCCGCGCCACTGCTGTTCGTCCAGGGCAAGCTCGACGAGACGGTCACCTACGAGGAGGCCTACGGGGCGTACAACCAGGTCACCTGGCCGAAGGCCTTCCTGGAGATCCCGAAGGGAACCCACCTGCCGCACCGCGACCAGCCCGCGGTGGTGGCATCGACGACCACCGACTTCTGGCGCTGGACGCTCTACGGCGACGAGGCCGCCAAGGCGAAGATGCCGGCGGACGCGTCGGCGGGCGGGGTCGCGGGACTCACCGAGGCTTTCTGACCACTTTCGGTCCGGCTCGGGTCCGTCGCTGGTTCCTGCCGGCGGCGGACACCGGGCCGTTTCGTTTGCTGGGGTACGACACCCGAACGGGCGAACCGGCTACCCGCATCTCCGCGGCCGACCCTGGTCAGCGCGGCCCGCCGCGGCCGGTCGTCCAGCGCAACGCCCGCGGGGAGTGGTTACTCCTCGTCCTCGTCGTCGCGGGCCAGCCAGGTGGCGAAACGCTCGATCGGAGTCTCGAACTCCGGGTTGGCGTCGACGAAGGTGCGGAGCTGGTCGGCCAGCCACTCGAGGGTCACGGTCTCCTCGCCGCGCCGCTCGATCAGCTCTTCGATGCCACGATCGGTGAAGTACATGCCCGGATACTAAGAGGGGGCGCCCCGCCGCAGCGGAGCACCCCCTCTAGGAACGGATCGTCACTGGCGCGGCAGCGACGCCTCGATCAGGGCCTGCTGCTCGGCATCGTGCATCTTGACCGAGCCGACCGCGGGAGCGGCCGCCGCCGGGCGGGAGATGCGGCGCAGCCGCACGCCCTCCAGGTGCTCGAGCAGGTTGAGCGCCACGAACGACCAGGCGCCCTGGTTGGCCGGCTCCTCCTGCACCCAGGCGAAGTCCTCGGCGTTCGGGTACTGCGCGAGGACCGCCTTGAGCTCCTCCACCGGCAGCGGGTAGATCTGCTCCATCCGGATGATCGCGGTGTCGGTGACACCACGGTCGGCCCGGGCCTGGAACAGGTCGTAGTAGACCTTGCCGGAGCAGAGCAGGACCCGCTTGACGGCGCCGGCGTCCAGCGGCTGGCCGTTGATCCCGGCGTCGCCGAGGATCGGCTGGAAGGTGCCCGTGGTGAAGTCCTCGACGGGGGAGACCGCGAGCTTGTGGCGCAGCAGGGACTTCGGCGAGAAGACGATCAGCGGCTTGCGCTTCGGGCTCAGGCCCTGGCGGCGCAGCAGGTGGAAGTAGTTCGCCGGGGTGGTCGGGTTCGCCACCCGCATGTTGTCCTGGGCGCAGAGCTGCAGGAAACGCTCGGGACGGCCGGACGAGTGGTCCGGTCCCTGGCCCTCCATGCCGTGCGGCAGGAGCAGCACCAGCGACGACTGCTGACCCCACTTGACCTCGCCGGACGAGATGAACTCGTCGACGATGGACTGGGCGCCGTTGACGAAGTCGCCGAACTGGGCCTCCCAGAGGACCAGCGCGTCCGGGTTCTCCACCGAGTAGCCGTACTCGAAGCCCATCGCCGCGTACTCGCTGAGCAGCGAGTCGTGCACGAAGAACCGGGCCTTGCCGGTGGCCAGCGTGGAGATCGGCAGGAAGTCCTTGCCGGTCTTGGCGTCCACGATCGCGGCGTGCCGGGAGACGAACGTGCCACGGCGGGAGTCCTGGCCGGCGAGCCGGACCGTGACGCCCTCGTTGAGCAGGGTGCCGAAGGCGATCAGCTCGCCGAAGCCCCAGTCGATGCCGCCGTCGGAGGACATCTTGGCGCGCTTGTCGAGCAGCTGCTGGACGCGCTTGTGCGGGGTGAAGCCCTCGGGCAGCTCGACGTGCGCCTGGCCGACCGCGCGGACGGCGGCCGCGTCGACGGCGGTCTGCGCGCCGGGCTCCGGCTCCTCGGAGATGATCCGCGGCCGGGGCGGGGAGCCCGCCGAGTCGCGGGTGGCCTTGAAGACGTCCTCGAGGCGGCCCTGGTAGTCGCGCAGCTGCTCCTCGGCCTCCTTCACGGTGATGTCCCCACGGCCGATCAGCTCCTCGGTGTAGAGCTTGCGGACGCTGCGCTTGGTGTCGATGATCTGGTACATCCGCGGGTTGGTCATCGAGGGGTCGTCGCCCTCGTTGTGACCGCGGCGGCGGTAGCAGATCATGTCGATGACGACGTCCTTGTTGAACGTCTGGCGGTACTCGAAGGCCAGCTTGGCGACCCGGACCACGGCCTCGGGGTCGTCACCGTTGACGTGGAAGATCGGCGCCTCGACCATCCGGGCGACGTCGGTCGAGTACATCGTCGACCGGCTGTACTCCGGGGCGGTGGTGAAGCCGACCTGGTTGTTGACGATGATGTGGACCGTGCCGCCGGTGCGGTAACCGCGCAGCTGCGACAGGTTGAGCGTCTCGGCGACCACACCCTGGCCGGCGAACGCGGCGTCACCATGCACCAGGACCGGGAGCACGGTGTATCCGTGCAGGCCCAGGTCGAGGCGGTCCTGCTTGGCGCGGACGATGCCCTCGAGCACCGGGTCCACCGCCTCCAGGTGCGACGGGTTGGCGACGACGCTGACCGTGGTGGCGTGCTCGCCGTCCGGCGTGGTGTATTTGCCGGTCTGGCCGAGGTGGTACTTCACGTCGCCGGAGCCGTGGGCGGACTTGGGGTCCATCCAGCCCTCGAACTCGTTGAAGATCTTCTCGTACGGCTTGCCGACGATGTTGGTGAGCACGTTCAGCCGGCCGCGGTGCGCCATGCCGATCACCATCTCGTCCAGCCCCGCCTCGGCGGACGACTGGAGCACCACGTCGAGCAGCGGGATCAGCGACTCGCCGCCCTCGAGCGAGAACCGCTTCTGCCCGACGTACTTCGTCTGCAGGAAGGTCTCGAACGCCTCGGCCGCGTTGAGCCGGTGCAGGATGTGCTTCTGCTCGTCGGCGTCCGGCTTGGTGTACTTGACCTCGACCCGCTCCTGGAGCCAGTGGCGCTCCTCGGGGTCCTGGATGTGCATGTACTCGATGCCGACCCGGCGGCAGTAGCTGTCGCGCAGCACGCCGAGCACGTCGCGCAGCTTCATCTTCTGCTTGCCGGCGAAGCCGCCGACCGGGAAGCTGCGGTCCAGGTCCCACAGGGTCAGCCCGTGCTGGAGGACGTCCAGGTCGGGGTGCTTGCGGATGGTGAACTCGAGCGGGTCGGTGTCGGCCATCAGGTGGCCGCGGACGCGGTACGCGTGGATCAGCTCGACGACCCGGGCCGCCTTGTCGATCTGGCCCTCGGAGGTCCGGACCACGTCGCGCACCCAGCGGACCGGCTCGTACGGGATGCGCAGCGACGTGAAGATCTCGTCGTAGAAGCCGTGCTCGCCGAGCAGCAGCTCGTGCATCACCTTGAGGAACTCGCCGGACTGCGCGCCCTGGATGACCCGGTGGTCGTACGTGCTGGTCAGCGTGGTGACCTTGCTGACGCCGTGCTCGGTCAGCGTCTCGTCGCTCATGCCGGACCAGGGAGCGGGGTACTCCATCGCGCCGACGCCGATGATCGCGCTCTGCCCGTTCATCAGGCGGGGGATGGAGTGGACGGTGCCGATGCCGCCGGGGTTGGTCAGCGAGATGGTGGTGCCGGAGTAGTCGTCCATGGTCAGCTCGTTGCGGCGGGCGCGCCGGACGACGTCCTCGTACGCCTGCCAGAACTGACGGAAGTCCATCGTCTCGGTGTTCTTGATGGACGGCACGACCAGCGTGCGGGAGCCGTCCTTCTTCGCGAGGTCGATGGCGATGCCGAGGTTGATGTGCTCCGGCGCGACGAGTGCGGGCTTGCCGTCGATCTCGGCGAAGGAGTTGTTCATCTCCGGGTGCTTGCGGACCGCCTGGATCAGCGCCCAGCCGATGAGGTGGGTGAAGCTGACCTTGCCGCCGCGACCGCGGGAGAGGTGGTTGTTGACGACGATGCGGTTGTCGACCATCAGCTTGGCCGGGACCGAGCGCACCGACGTGGCGGTGGGCACCTCGAGCGAGGCCGACATGTTCTGCACGATCTTGGCCGCGACGCCGCGCAGGGTGGTGACCTTGGCGCCGTTCTCGGCGGGCTTGGCGGCGGGGGTCGCCTTGGCCGCGGGGGCGGCGGCGGGCTTGGCCGGGGCCGGCTTGGGGGCGGCGGGCGGCGGCGTCACCGGCTTGGGCGGGGCCACGGTGGACGCGGCGGGCGCGTCCGTGCCGGCCTTGGCGGCGCTCGCGGTCGCCGTGGCTGCCTTGGCCTCGTCCGGTGTAGCGATCGAGCCCTTGGCCATCGCCGGCTTGTAGTCGGCGAAGAAATCGTGCCAGGCGGGGTCGACGCTGGTCGGGTCGGCCAGGTATCGCTGGTACATCTCATCGACGATCCACTCGTTGGGACCGAAGTCCGCGAGCGGATTGTCCTGCGAAGTCTGCTGCGTCGACACTGCCGCGTTCGCCTCTTTCACCGTGTTTGTCATCACGTGACTGCTTCGTCACGCGGGACGAGTAGGAATCGGTGTCCAGGCTACGCCGTGCACGAGCGCTCTCCGTCCGGACGTCCGCTCTGTGGCGAACATACGGCTCAGGCCCCGGTCCCGCCGGGGTACGGGGTGGACCGCTCAGGAGATGTCGCGGCTCTTGGTGATCAAGGTCCCGACCAGGCCGGTCACCACCGCGTAGCCGATCAGCACGACGGCGCCGACCCACTGCGGCGGGCTGCCCGGCAGATCCGTGCCGGAGATCATCAGCTGGGACGCGGTCACCGGCACCAGCACCTGAAGGTTGCCGATCCACTCGGCGACGTTCTGGGTCAGCAGGAAGAAGACCAGCGTGATCGCCTGGGTGCCGATCACGTACAGCAGCGACAGGGTCAGAGCGGCGGCCATCTGGCTGCGGAGCAGTACCCCGCACCCGACGCCGAGCACCGCCCAGAGCAGGAAGGCGAGCAGGTTCAGGGCGATCGCCCGCCACACCGCCGTCTCGTCCAGCTGCGAGCCCAGCTCCATCGCGTCGAGCAGCAGCGGGACCAGGATCAGGTTCAGCGCGGTGAGCACCACCCAGACCACCGCGCCGGCGATCGCGGCCGCCGCGTACTTGGCCAGGATCACCTGCCCGCGACGAGGGCTGGTGAGGAAGGTGCTGGTCGCGGTCAGGTGGAAGAACTCGTTGGTCATCAGGATGGCGCCGATCAGCAGCACCATCAGGATCCCGAAGAACTGGCCGGTGGTGTAGAGATCGGAGGCGACGGCCACCGGGGTCGCGGCGTCATCGACGATGTCGCCGCCGGCCGGCGAGCTCCCGCGGTACTGGAACCAGTTGAACGCCAGGGAGAGGGCCCAGAGCGGCAGCAGGACGATCCCGAAGATCCACCAGAGCGAGGTGGTCCGGATCTTCAACAGTTCGGCGCGTACCAGGTTCATCGGATGTCCGCCTTCCCCGCGGTCAGTTCCAGGAAGACCTTCTCCAGGTCGGCGCGCTCACCGGTCAGCTCGTGCAGCTCGACCCCGGCCCGGAAGGCCGCGTTGCCGACCTGCGCCGGCTCCACCCCGGTCACCGTCAGCGAGCCGTCGCTCTCCGGCTGGACGCCGGCGTTCAGCGCGGCCAGGGCGGCGGTCAACTCGGCCGGCTGCGGCGTGCGCACCCGGACCCGTGCCGTGCCCGCGCCGCCGAGCACGGACTCCACCGGGCCCTGCTGGATCAGCCGGCCGGCCGCGACGATCACCACGTCGTCGGCGAGCAGTTGCATCTCGCCCAGCAGGTGGCTGGAGACCAGCACCGTGCGGCCCTCGGCGGCCAGTCCCTTGAGCAGGTCGCGCATCCAGCGGATGCCCTCCGGGTCGAGGCCGTTGGCCGGCTCGTCGAGGATCAGCACCCGCGGGTCGCCGAGCATCGCGGTGGCGATGCCGAGACGCTGGCGCATGCCGAGCGAGTAACCCTTGAACTTGCGCGTGGCGGCGGGCTCCAGACCGACCAGTTTCAGCACCTCGTCGACGCGGCTCTGCGGCAGGCCGGCCGCGGCGCAGACCACCCGCAGGTGATTGCGGCCGGTGCGCCCGCGGTGCGCGCTGGACGCCTCCAGGACGGCGCCGACCTGGCGGACCGGGTCGGTGAGGTCGACGTAGCGGCGGCCGCCGAAGGTGGCCGTGCCGGCCGTCGGGGCGACCAGTCCGAGCAGCATGCGCAGCGTGGTGGTCTTGCCGGCGCCGTTCGGGCCGAGGAAGCCGGTCACCCGGCCGGACCGCACCGAGAAGGAGAGGTCGTCGACCGCCTTGAGCTGTCTGTACTGCTTGGTGAGGCGCTCAACGACGATTTCCGCCGAGTCCGCTCCGCTCATCGTCTCGGCCCCTCGAACTCGGCTGAAGACACTGAAAGTACTTTCAGCGTCTACTGGAAGCGATCAACCTACTAGACCACCGCCAACCATGTGGCCCGGGCGACCGCGAGCCGCCGGCCGGACTCGTCGTACAGGGCGGTGCCGACCGTGGCCTTACGGCCGTCGACCTTCGACAACGCGCCGACGACCAGGCAGGACGAGCCGGGAGCGGGCAGCGCGTCGATCTCGGCGGCGATCCGGCCGAGCACGAACGTCCGGCCGTCGGACATCGCCGCCCAGCCGCCGGGGCAGTCCAGGGCGGCCCACATCGTCTCGGCGGACACCTGGTTCGGGACCGTCCACGGCGCCGCGGCCCGCCCGTCCGGCAGCGGGCCCGGGAAGATCCGCAGACCGTCCCCCTCGGCCCGCTCCGGACCGCACACGTAGCAGCCGGGGAACGGGTGCCGGGTGAATCCGGGGAACCGTTGCGAGGCGGCGTCCGCCTCCGCGCGCGTCACCGGGGGCACCCCGTCGCCAGCCGTCGCCGTCGGCGCCACCTCGGCGACCAGCCGGTCGCCGGCGTAGACCGCGCTGTCGCGCAGCTCGAGCACGGTGTCCAGCGGCGGTGGTACCCGCAGCGTCACCTGATAGGGCGGGCCACCGGGGCCGGCGCCCGCCGCGACCGCGAAGGCGCCCGCGCACCAGCCGCCGTTGCCGCTGCCGGGAGGTCCGTTGAAGCGAGCCGGAATCCGCATCCACCGACCTTCCCACAGGGCCCTCGCACACGCCGTTCATTCAGCTGTCACACATCGCCACCTGCCACGACATCCCATCGGCAGGTGTCGCCCTTACAAAAATCCCATGGCTGTTCTGATGACCGCCGCCGCACCCACCGGGACCAGCGGCTACTCCCTCCTCCTCGCCGACGACTCCGCTCTCGTCGAGGACGCGCAGCGACTGCGCCACGACGTCTTCGCCGGCGAACTCGGTGCCGACCTGACCGGCGCCCCGGCCGGCCTGGACGCCGACGAGTTCGACCAGTACTGCGACCACCTGATCGTCCGGGACGACGCCACCGGCGCGGTCGTCGGCACGTACCGGATGCTCCCGCCCCGCGCCGCCGAACTGGCCGGCCGCCGGTACGCCGACACCGAGTTCGACCTGAGCGCGCTGCGCCCGCTGCGCGACCACCTGGTCGAGATCGGCCGGTCGTGCGTGCACCCGGACCACCGCTCCGGCGCCGTGGTCAACCTGATGTGGGCCGGCATCGCCCGGTACATGCACCTCAACAACCTGCGCTGGCTCGGCGGGTGCGCGTCGGTGCCGCTCGCCGACGGCGGTCACCTGGCCGCCGGCGTCCGGGCCCGGGTGCGGGCCAAGCACCTGTCGCCGCCGGCGCTGCGGGTCCGCCCGCGCCGTCCGTGGGAGGCGCCGGCCGGCGTCGTCGCCGACCCGAAGGTGACCGTGCCGCCACTGCTGCGCGGATACCTGCGACTGGGCAGCTGGGTCTGCGGCGACCCTGCCTACGACCCGGCGTTCGACTGCGCCGACTTCTACGTGCTGTTCTCGATGGACCGGCTGGACCCGCGGTACCGCCGGCACTTCCTGGGCGCGACGCGGTGACGGCGGTGCTCTGGCAGCCCGCCTCGGGGTGCGACGACCGCTGCCGGCCCGGCGGTCTCCCCGCCGCGGCCCGGGTGACCGTCCTGGTGCGGGTGACGGCGCTTCTCGGCGTACTCCTCGGCGGTGTCCTTCCGGCGGCGCTCCTGCGTGGCGCCGCCCTGCGTGGCCTGTGCCGCGCCCTGCTCGCGGTCCTCGGGGTCCGGATGCTCTGGCGCGGTCCCCGGCCGCGACCGGGCAGCCTGCTGGTCGCCAACCACGTCTCCTGGCTGGACATCGTGGCCCTGACCGCGATCCTGCCGGTACGCCTGGTGGCCAAGCACGACGTGCGGTCGTGGCCGGTGATCGGCGCGTTCGCCGGCCGGATCGGCTCGATGTTCGTGGACCGGACCCGTCCGCGGACGCTGCCCGGCACGGTGGCCGAGGCGGCCGGTGTCCTGCGGGACCGTCGTTCGGTGGTGGTCTTCCCGGAGGGCACCACCTTCTGCGGCGCCGAGCACGGGCGGTTCCGGCCGGCCTTCTTCCAGTCGGCGATCGACGCGGGCGCTCCGGTGGTGCCGGTCTCCATCCGGTACGACTCGGCCGAGGCCTGCTTCATCGGTGAGGACACTCTGTGGAGTTCGGTGCTGCGCATCGCCCGGATCCGGCAGTTGACGATCACGCTGGTCGCGGCCCCGGCGCTGCGCCCGGAACCGGGGGCGGACCGGCGGGTGCTGGCCCGGGCGGCGCAGGCCAGTCTGGGGGAGAGCGGGTATCGCCTGGCAGCGTGACCTCACAGACAATTTTCAGGAACTGCGCAGGCGAGCTGCAGCGGGTGGGGCAACAATGGCGGCATGGTCGCTCAAACCCAGCCCAAGCAGAGCGAGGCGAAGCTTCTCGTCGTGGAGGACGACGCGAACATCCTCGAGTTGCTCTCCGCCAGCCTGCGCTTCGCCGGGTTCGACGTCACGACGGCGACCAGCGGCAGCGCCGCTGTCAGCGCCGCGCGCAGTTCCGCCCCCGATCTGGTCGTCCTCGACGTGATGCTGCCCGACCTGGACGGCTTCGAGGTCATCCGGCTGATGCGTGAGGGGGGCCAGCGGACACCGGTGGTGTTCCTGACCGCCCGGGACGGCACCGACGACAAGATCCGGGGCCTGACGCTCGGCGGCGACGACTACGTGACGAAACCGTTCAGCCTGGAGGAACTCACCGCCCGGATCCGGGCGGTGCTGCGCCGCACCAGCGCGAGCGACGAGCAGCCCTCCCGGCTCGTCTTCGCCGACCTGGAGCTCGACGAGGAGACGCACGAGGTCTACCGGGCCGGCAGCCGGGTGCAGCTCTCGCCGACCGAGTTCAAACTCCTGCGCTACCTGATGCTCAACGCCAACCGGGTGCTCTCCAAGGCGCAGATCCTCGACCACGTGTGGAAATACGATTTCCGCGGTGACGACAACATCGTCGAGTCGTACATCTCGTATCTGCGGCGAAAGGTCGACAACGTGCAGCCCCGGCTGATCCATACCCTCCGCGGTGTGGGTTACGTGCTGCGCAAACCAGCCGTCTAGGCCCGCCGTGACTCTTGCCGAGCGGGTGCGAGGATCGCTTCCGCGTCAACACAGCCTGCGCAAGATCTCGCTGCAGACCAAGCTGGTCGCCTCGGTCCTGGTGCTCGTGCTGGCGGCCCTGGCCCTGATCAGCGCGGCCAGCACCTATTTCCTGCACAACTACATGCTGACCCGGCTCGACTCGCAGCTGGTCGCGATGGCCCAGCACGCCGAGGACAAGCTCGCCCGCCGGACCTTCCGCCCGGTCTTCACCCCACCGGACTACGTCATCGCCTTCTCCGCGGTCAGTGGCGCCGCCGGGGTGATCACCCCGGGTGCCGGCGTGGAGAGCGAGGAGGTGCCGAGTCTGCTCAGCGGGGTCGAGACGATCGAGTCGCACCTCGGCAAGCCGTATTCGGCACGCGGCCAGGACGGCAAGTACATGTGGCGGATGCTCGTCGTCCGCCTCTCCGACGACACGGTCATGCACGTCGGCCAGCGGATGACCGGCATCGACGCGGTGATCGCCCGGCTGATCTGGGTGGACGTCCTGGTCGGCGTGGGCGTGCTGGTCGCGCTCGCCACCATCGGCGCGGCCCTGGTCCGGCAGAGCCTGATCCCGCTGATGCAGATCGAGCGCACCGCGGCCCGGATCGCGGCCGGCGACCTGGCGCAGCGGGTGCCCGACCCGGAGGAGGACGGCGGCGAGCCGACCACCGAGCTGGGCCGGCTCTCCAGCGCGCTGAACGCGATGCTCACCCAGATCGAGACGGCTTTCATCGCCCGCGCCTACTCCGAGCGGGCGGCCCGCGACGCGGCCGAGTCGGCGCAGCGCTCCGAGGCGCGCGCGGTGCAGTCCGAGGGCAAGATGCGGCAGTTCGTCGCGGACGCCTCGCATGAGCTGCGCACCCCGCTGACCACCATCCGCGGCTTCGCCGAGCTCTACCGGCAGGGTGCGGTCTCCGACCCGGCCGACGTGGCCCGGCTGGTCCGGCGGATCGAGGACGAGGCGGCCCGGATGGGTCTGCTCGTCGAGGACCTGCTGCTACTGGCCCGCCTCGACCGGGAACGCCCGATCGTGCTGGCACCGGTGGAGCTGCCGGTGCTGGCCATGGACGCGGTGCAGGCCGCGCAGGCGACCGCCCCGGACCGCGAGATCACCCTGGACGTCCGGGACGAACCGGAGCGGCTGGTGGCGTACGGCGACGACGCCCGGCTGCGCCAGGTGATCGGCAACCTGATGACCAATGCCCTGGTGCACACCCCGCCCGGCGCGGCCGTGACGTTGCGGGTGCACGCCGGGACCGGTGACACCGCCGTGGTCGAGGTGGAGGACAAGGGGCCGGGTCTCAGTCCGGAGCAGTCCCAGCACGTCTTCGAACGGTTCTATCGGGTGGACGGCGCGCGAACCCGCAACACCGAGCGGGAGGCGACGGGTACCGGGTTGGGACTGGCCATCGTCGCCGCGATCGTGCGGTCGCACAACGGCTCCGTCGAGGTGCTGAGCGATTCCGGCCGGGGTGCGACCTTCCGAGTCACGCTACCCACCGTAAAAGTGGATAAAGGGTTCACAGAAAACGTCCAGGACTAACACAGTTCGGTACGAGTGCGACGGGGCAGAGTTACCTACATGAACGAGAACGAGACCAACCCGCGGCCCGCGGACGCCGCCGCTGAGTTCACCAGCGCGGAGCGGGTGGAGTCTGAGCAGGCGACTCTTCAGCAGCCGCCGGTTGCCCCGCAGTCCGCCGCTCCCCAGTCCGCGGCACCCCAACAGGCGGGCGCCGAACACCCCTCGGCCCCGCACGCGCCGGTCGCCCACCCCGCGGCCCCGCAGAGCCCCTGGGCCCCGCAGCAGCCCACCCCGCCGGTCCAGTCCGCCGTTCCGGCCTGGCCGCAGCAGCCGGTCTCCGCTCAGCCGGACTACACCGCCCAGCAGCAGATGCCCTACGGTCACCCGCACCAGGGTTACCAGGCCCCGCAGGGTTACGGGCAGGGCTACCCGGCCGACTACTCGCAGACGGCCTACGGCGCCTGGCAGGCAGCCGGCGGCGGCGGTCAGCAACCCCCACTCGGCCCGCCGGCCTTCGGTCCGCCCCCGCCCGGCAACGGCAACCGTCGCGGCCGCAAGATCCTGCTGGCCGGTGCGGCCGCCCTGGTGCTCGCGCTGACCGCCGGTGGCGTCGGCGCCGCGACCGCGATCGCCCTCAACGACGGCGGCTCCCCCGCCAGCGTGCTGACCGGCAACTCCTCGGTCACCCGGGTGGTCGACCGTTCCTCGCTGGCCCAGATCGCCGCCGCCGTGCAGGACAGCGTCGTCTCGATCACCACCGACTCCGGTGAGGGCTCCGGCGTGGTGCTCTCCGCCGACGGCTACATCGTGACCAACAACCATGTGGTCTCCTCGGCGACGGGCGACACCGTCAACATCATCTTCGCGGACGGCACCAAGACGACCGCCACCGTCGTCGGCACCGACGCCCGCACCGACCTCGCGGTCGTCAAGGCGACCGGCGTCTCGGACCTGCAGGCCGCCACCTTCGGCGACAGCTCGCAGACCCAGGTCGGCGACACCGTGCTCGCCCTGGGCAGCCCGCTCGGCCTGGAGGGCTCGGTCACCGCCGGCATCATCAGCGCCAAGGACCGCACCATCCAGTCCAGCAGCGAGGAGGAGCAGCAGCAGGAGCAGCAGAGCCCGTTCGGCAGCCAGCAGCAACAGCAGCAGTCGAGCAGCACCACGATGACCGGCCTGCTGCAGACCGACGCGCCGATCAACCCGGGCAACTCCGGCGGTGCCCTGGTCAACACCAACGGCGAGGTGATCGGCATCAACTCGGCGATCGCCACCTCCGGCTCCAGCTCCGGCAACATCGGCCTCGGCTTCGCCATCCCGAGCAACAAGGCCAAGCAGGTCGCCGAGGCGCTCATGCAGGGCAAGAAGGTCAGCCACCCGGCTCTCGGCGTCAGCGTCGCCGACGCGGAGAACGGCGGGGCCCTGGTCCGCGAGGTCACCGAGAGCAGCGCCGCCGCCAAGGCCGGCCTGCAGCAGGGCGACGTGGTGACCAAGGTGGACGGCAAGGCCATCGACGAGTCGGACGATCTGGTGGCGGCCGTGCAGGCGGGCACCGTGGGTCAGAAGATGACGCTCACCTTCACCCGCAACGGCGCCGAGCAGACCGTCGACGTCACCCTGCAAGAGGCCCAGTAAAGCGAGCTTCACCAGCACAACCCTCCGCTGTACGGCGGGTGACGTGGCCCGGGGGTGGGCACGTCACCCGCCGTATTCCTATCTATGCCGCGATTCTGGACCTTCACGACCAACAGGCAGCTTTTGCCGTACGGGTCTCGCGTTTGCCCAGGCGACCGCCTAATCTCCATTCGCCGCGGGCGAACCATCCGGCGGTCGTCTTGTTTCGCTTCGGCGGAGTGAAAGGCCCCCTGAGTTGACCTATGTCGAGACCCGGACCAGTGTCTGGGAAGCCCTTGCCGGCCGGGCTCCCGGAGTCCCGTCCGGACCCGCGGACGCCGGGCTCTGGCACACGGTCGCCGATCGGCTCAATCCGGGCAGTGCCCGCCCGATCCTGCGGCCCGGCATCGAGGTCCGTCACCGGGCGTCGGTCCGTGGCGGGCGGTACGTCATGCTTCGCTCGCCGGACGACGGCGGCCGTTCGGCGTACCTGCGGCTGACCCCGGACGAGTACCAGCTCGCCCTGATGATGGACGGTGTCACCACGGTGGCCCGCCTGGTGGCCGAGTTCGCCCGGATCGCCGGCCGGCTCGCCCCCGACCAGGTGCGCCGGGTGGTCGCCGACCTGGCGGCCAACCGGATGCTCGAGGAACTGCCGACCGACGCGTTCCGGCCGCTGCGCGAGATGGTCCGCGAGCCGCTGCCGAAACGGGTGGGCGAGTCGATCGCCGCCGCGGCCCGCGGCCGCCGGATGCTCTCCGTCCCGGTCGACGGGGTGGTGACCGCGCTCTATCGCACGCTCGGCCGGGTGCTGTTCAGCCGCGTCGGATTCGGGGTCGGCGTGCTGTTGTCGCTGGCCGGCCTGGTGCTTTTCGCTATCACGTGGCAGCAGGGGAGTGCATCACTCTTTCTGGTGGGTGACTCGTATCTACTCGGTGCAATCGTCCTCGTGTCACTCAACGTGGTCGTTCTGGCGTTGCACGAGTGCGGTCACGCACTGGCCGCCAAGCGTGTCGGCCGTGAGGTCCCGGTCGCCGGGCTGATGCTGCGGTTCGGCATCCCGTCGGTCTTCGTGGACACCACCGACGTCTGGATGGCCGGCCGCCGCGCCCGGATCGCGGTCACCCTGGCCGGCCCGGCCACCGCGGCCGGCCTGGCCGGTCTGGCGATGGTCACCGGTCTGGCCCTGCCCGCCGCCCAGCCGATCGCGTTCAAGCTGGCCTTCCTCTTCTACCTGCACACGTTCTTCAATCTGAGCCCGCTGCTGCCGCTGGACGGGCACTACCTGCTGATGGACTGGCTGGAGATCCCGGATCTGCGGGCCCGCGGTCTGTCCTGGCTCTCCGGCCGCCTGCGCCGCCGCGGCGCCCGCTGGCGCAGACTGGACCGCGAGGGCCGTCTGGTCGCGCTCTACGGCGTCCTCGCCCTGCTCTGGCTGGTCGTCGCCGCGGGCCTCGGCCACCGCCTCTGGACCGACCGGGTGCACGGCGTCGTGGTCGGCCTGTGGCATCAGGGCATCGCCTCGCAGCTGCTGCTCCTGGTGATCGTCGCGGGCGTCGTCGCCCCGCCGCTCTACTTCCTGCTCGGCCGGTTCGGGCGGACCTGGCGCCGCTGGCGGCAGATGGCCGCCGAACGCAACCGGGAGGCCGACCTGCCGCGCCGGCTGGCCGCGCTGCGCGCCTCCGAGGTCGGCGGTCTGCCCGAACAGGCCCTGGAGAACCTCGCGGCCCGGGCCCGCTGGACGCATCCGCCGACCGGCCGGCACCTGATCCCGGCCGGTGAGACACCGTCCGCGGTCTACCTGGTGGTCGAGGGCGCCCTGCACGGCCGCCGCCCCGGCGACCCGGGCGGCACCATCCGGCACCACGTCGGACCCGGTGGGATGGTCGGCCTGGCCGGCGCGCTCACCGGCCGCGCCGCCCAGCTCGACTGGCACACCGCGGGCGCGGTCCTGCTCGCCCTGCCCACCTCGACGGTCGCCACCGTGGTCGGGCCGATGCCCGGTCCGCCCCCGCAGGAACTGGCCGAGGCCGAGGCGCTGTTCGCCGACACCCCGGCACTGGCCGGCCTGGAGGAGGACCAGCGTCTCGCCCTGATCGCCACCGCCCACCCCGCCGACCTGGACGCCGGCGCGCCGGTGGTGCTGCACGGGCCGACCCACGCGGTGGTCGTCGAGGCCGGCGTCATCGCCATGCCGGACGGCATCGAACTGCGCCGCGGCACCCTCGTCGGCCCGGTCGGCGAGGGCAGCCCGGGCATGGTGGCACAGACCCGGACCCCGGTCCGGCTGTGGATCATCCCGGACGCGTCGAGCCTGCCGCCGCTGGTCGGGGCGTACGGGCCGGGCACCACGATGCCCACGGTCCGGCCCAGCACCCCCTCCCCGGCCCGGCCCGGCGCCACCCATCCGCCGCTGGCCGTGCCGCCCGGACCGCCCGACGGCTCCGAGCAGTACGACGTGGACCACCACTTCGAACGCCGGATGTGGGGTTTCGTCTGCGCCCTGCTGCTGTTCGCGGCCGGCAGCGTGGCCCTCAACCTGCAGGCCGGCCCGGCGTGGGCGGAGATGCCCGGCGAACGGACCCTGCTCTCGGTCGACCAGGGCCGTGTCGCCGCCCGGATCGGCGACGAGACCGCGGCGCTGACGGCGGGGGACAGCCGCTACCTGACCGCCGGATCCGGGGTGGAGGTGCCGGCCGGCGGTTCGGCCCGGCTCACCTACCCCGGCGGCGCGATGGTGCTGATCTGCGCCGGTTCCCGGGCCGAGGTCGGCACGGTCACCGTGCGGAGCGCCCGCGACTCGGCGGTGTCCGGCCGGCTGAGACTGGAGACCGGCCGGGTGCTCGCCGACACGAACAGCCCGAGCGGCGCGTTCCAGCCACTGGCGCTGACCGTCACGCAGGCCCAGGGTGACGTGGTCAGCACCGGCGGCGCCTGGTTCGCGGTCGACCCGTCCGCGGTGGTCGTCTCGTCCGGCACGGTGTCCGTTGCCGGCACCGCCAGCCCGCCCGCCGGCAGCGACCTGAGCTGCGGTGACGGCGTGGTGGTCGACCCGCCCGCGTCCGCGGAGCCGACCGCCCCGCCGGTCGAGGAGTCCTTCCCCGCCGAGCCCAGCGCGTCGGTCTCCCCGTCCGCGTCGGCGTCGGCGAGCCCGACGTCGGCGCCCGCGACCAGCGCCACGTCGGCCACCACCGAGCCGGACGACGACCCGGAACCCACCGAGGACGAGCAGACCGAGACCACCACCCGCCCGACGACGCCGCCGACGACGCGACCCACGATCGTGGTGCCCACCCGGCCCAGCGCGACGTCCCCGCAACCGACGTCGGCCCAGCCCAGCGTGACGCCGACCCCGGAAGAGAGTTCCGAACCGGCCGATGACGAGACCGCATCGGGTTCCGCCGTTGCGGGAGCGCCGATCGCCCCGTCCAATTGAGGGATGCTGTGCTGGTTCTGCGCTGAGGGTGCCCGTGCCGTCTGCCGGTTCTGTGGACGCGGGGTGTGCGCCGAGCACGCCCGGTTCGGCCCGTACCTGTTGGAGGTGACCCGGTCGGTCCAGCGGGACCGGGCCGAGGCGCTCGTCGTCGAGGACGCGGTGCAGTGCGGCTCGTGCCGTCCCCGCCCGCAGCCGGTGGCCATGCCCGAGCTGGACTAGGCCTGGCCGGGGCGTGCGACGATGGGCCGCATGGTCGACGGTCCGGTGGCGTTCGTGCTCGGTGGCGGGGGCGTCCTCGGCGCGGTCGAGGTCGGCATGCTGCGGGCGCTGTTCCGGGCCGGGTTCCGCCCGGACGTCGTGGTCGGCACGTCGATCGGCGCGGTCAACGGCGCACTGGTCGCCGCGGATCCCAGTGAGGGGGTCACCGACCGGCTGGTCCGGCTCTGGACGTCACCGGAGGCGGCGGCGGTCTACGGCGACTCGATCGGGCGCCAGGTGCGCCGGTTCGCGGCCCGGACCCACCTGCACTCGCCCCGGCCGCTGCGGCGGCTGCTGGAGAGCGAGCTGGGTGAGGGCATCTCGTTCAGTGATCTGAAGGTCCCGTTCCACTGCTGCGCGGCGAGCATCGAACGGGCCGCCGAGCACTGGTTCGACAGTGGACCGCTGGTGGACGCGGTGCTCGCCTCGTCGGCGGTGCCCGGCCTGCTGCCCCCGATGGAGATCAACGGCGAGCATTACGTGGACGGCGGGATCGTCAACTCGATCCCGATCGGCGAGGCGGTCCGTCTCGGCGCCACGATGGTGTTCGTGCTGCAGGTGGGCCGGGTGGAGCGTCCGCTGGCGGTGCCCCGGCGGCCGTGGGAGGTGGCGCAGGTGGCGTTCGAGATCGCCCGGCGGCACCGGTTCGCCCGGGAACTCGCGTCACTGCCCGACGGCGTACGGGTGCACGTGCTGCCCAGCGGCGGCGGCGAGGGCCGCGACGACTCGCCCTGGGCGTACCGGGACATGGCGTCGGTGGGGCGCCGGATCAGCCGTGCCTACACCGCGTCCCGCCGCTACCTGAGTGCCAATGTCCATCCGCTGCCCCGGCCGGACGCGCGCTGATGGGGCTGCCCCCGGTCGCGGTCCGCCGCCTGGTCATCGCCCCGCTCGTGATCGTGCTCGCCGTCCTGCTGCTGACCACCCTGCCGATCTGGCTGCTGATCGCACTGGCGGTGTCACCGCTGATGCCCGGCCGTCTACGCGTACCCCGGCTGGTCTTTCTGGTCATCGTCTACCTGGTGTGGGACGCGGTGGCGCTGGTCGCGCTCGCCGTCCTCTGGGTGGCGTCCGGGTTCGGCAGCCGGATCCGCGGCCCGGGGTTCCAGCGGGCCCACTACGTGCTGACCGGCTGGTTCCTGCGCACGCTGTTCTGGTTCGCCCGCTGGTCGCTGCACCTGGAGATCGAGGTGGTCGGCACCGATCCGGACACCGCGGCACCCGGGCGTCCGGAGATCGTGGTGAGCCGCCACGCCGGTCCGGGCGACTCGTTCACGCTGATCCATTCGCTGGTCAACTGGTTCGAGCGGGAGCCGCGGATCGTGCTGAAGGCCGCCCTGCAGTGGGATCCGGCGGTGGACGTGCTGCTCAACCGGCTGCCCAACCGCTTCATCTCGCCGGGGCGGACCACCACCGACACGCTCGAGGAGCAGATCGGCGAGCTGGCCACCGGACTCGACCACAACGACGCCTTCGTGATCTTTCCGGAGGGCGGTAACTTCACGCCGCGCCGCCGGGTCAGCGCCATCGCCCGGCTGCGCGGCCGTGGCCTGCACGATCTCGCGGTGAAGGCGGAGAACCTGCGCAACCTGCTGCCGCCGAAACCGGGCGGGCTGCTGGCCGCGATCGACGCCGCGCCGGACGCCGGAGTCATCTTCGTGGCGCACACCGGTCTGGACCGGATGGTGACCGTCGCCGACGTCTGGCGCGAGCTGCCGATGGACAAGAAACTGGTGATGCGGTTCTGGAGTGTGCCTCCGGAGGAGGTGCCGGCCGGTGAGCAGGAGCGCATCGACTGGCTCTACGCCTGGTGGGCCGAGATCGACGCCTGGATCGACGAGAATCGGCCGGCACCCCGTCCGTTGTGGAGCAGGCGTCAGCCGCCCAGCGCGGTGTAGACGTTCTCCGGCGCCTCGACGATCGCCGACGCGGCCGGACGCTCGGCGGTCACCGGGTCGCCGTACCCGGTGTACAACGCCTCGATCGGCTCGGCCTGACGGCCCTCCACGGCGGGCAGCCGCAGCGTCAGCACGGACAGACGGCCCTGGTCGTCGAGACCGGCGGTGAACGGCACCCGCTGCGCGGCCGGGCCGTAGCCGTCGATGGTCACGCTGTCCAGGCCGGCGACGTTGGTCACCGAGGTCAGGTCGACGGTTCCGGCGTACTCGCGGACACCGGCGGCGTGCACGTCGGTGCTGGAGCCGAGCAGGTCGGCGGTGGCCACCGGGTCGATCCGCCCCGGGCGCAGGCCGACGTTGGCGCCGTCCGGCAGCCGGCTCATGTCCAGGTGCGTCCAGGTGGCGTCCTTGGTGATGCCGGGGATCTGTGCGTACAGGTCCTGGCCGATCAGCAGGGACTTCACGGTGAGGTCGGTGTTCGCGCCGGTGGCGCTGATGTCCGCGGTGCCCTTGCTGTTCGGGGCGTCGATCGCCGCGGTCAGCTTGAACCCGGCGCCGGCCGTGGTGGTCAGCTTGAAACTGGTGGTGCCGAGGGCCGCGGTCGCGTTGGAGAGTGCCTTGACCGCCTCCGGGTCGGCTGCCGACGAACTGGGCGCCGGTCCGGTCCCGGTGGACGGGCCGGCGGCGGACGTGCTGGTCGCGGGCTCGGCGGTGCCGTCGGTGGAGCATCCCGCCACAGCGAACGCGGCCGTCGCCACCGCGAGGCCGAGTCCGGCGAGTCGAGGTGTGCGCATGTTGGTCCCTCCTGCAGACGCCGGCGGCTGGGGGTGACGCCGGTCGATCGACTGGAGTTCCCGGGAGAGGGAATTAGTAAACGGACACTCGGGGCAAACGGACGGATGGCCGCCGCCCGGGTTTCCGTGCCGATCATGTCCGGGGCATGATGGCCAGGCAACAGCGCGCGAAACCAGGGGGAGGACTCGTGAGATTCGAGGTCAGCAAGGTCCTCGATGCCATTGAGGTCCGGCTCACCACCGACCCGGCACTCGCCCGGGCCGTGGTCGACTTGTCGGAAGTCGTCCGTTACGCCGATCTCGACGGCGGCCGCCCGGCGAGCCTCGTGCGCCTCGGCCTGCTGGTCGACGCGCTCGGCCGCTACGTCTCCGAGGAGAACGTCCCGGTCTACGTGATAACCCCGCGAAGCCTGATCTCGGACACCGACCTCACCTCCAACGAGCGCATGGTCGTGCGCCGCTGGGCCGACGACGGCAAGATCGAGGTGGTTCCGCAGATCGAGGACCGGGTTCTCGAGGTGGCCGAACTGCTCGGCCTGCCGGTGCTCACCCGCGACCGCGAGGACCGCCACCGGGCCCGCCGCCCATGGGTGTCCGAGCCCGGCCGTCTCCTCGCGCTGGTCTCCGCCCAGGGCGGACCGACCCTGGTCGCCCGGGTCGGCCGCGGTGAGTTGGTCCCGCCCGCACCCCGGTCCCCGCTCGGTGAGCGCCTGCTCTCCCGGGTGTGGAGCTGCCCCGCGCCGAACTGCAACGTCTACGGCAGCGGCGGCGACCCGGACAGCCCGTTCGCCGACATGCGCACCTACACCAGCCCGGTCTCCCAGCCGCCGCCCACGCTGCGCTCCGGCACGCCGAGCTGCCCGCGGCACGGCGACCGTCTGCGCGACGCCGGCCCGCGTCCGGCGACCGAGGTCTTCTCGGTGCGGATCGACGGCGTGATCCGTCAGCGTTTCGTGGTCTCCGAGGACAAGCCGACGATCATCGGCCGGGCTCCGGACGGCGAGGGCAACGTCATGCTGGGCCAGTGGCTGACCGACGACGCCCGCAAGTGGATCAGCCGCGGCCACGCGCGCCTCACCCTGCGCAACGGCGAGATCGTGGTCAAGGACATCAGCACCAACGGCACCGGCATCCGCCCCGGCACCTTCGACGACAACCACCGCATCCACCTGAAGCAGAACGAGGCCCGTGCCCTCGCTCAGGAGGACCTGGTCGAGCTTTACGCGGACGTGCTGGTGGGCCGCTCGCACCTGTGGGCGTCCGGCGGCGTCGTCCAGCCCGAGTCGGTGATGGGCGAGGCTCCGACCATGGCCTTCCGGCCGGTCGGCAGACCCTAGAACCTTCCTTCGGGGGTACGCCCACACCCCCATCAGAAGCACCGGATCCGTCCCGGAGCAGTCCTACGGATCCGGTGCTTCCGTGTCTTGACCACAGGCATGAGCCGCCGGCCGGGTGCGGCCGGAAGCCGCACCCGGCCGGGCGCCGCGAGCCGGTGAACGGCCCGGGCTGCTCCTGTGGTGGGTGTGGGCGTACCAGCGAAAAGATCTTCAGCCGACGCCCTGGAGGGCTCCCGGGTGGACGTGGACGCCGCTGGTCAGCTCGACCATTCGGTCCTGGCCCATGCCGAGTCCCGCGTCGAACTGCACGATCAGCCAGATTCCGGACGGCTGCTCGAGCCACACCGCCCAGCCGGTGTCCCCGTCCGGATCCGCGGCGGGCTGTCCCGGGATCATGGCGGGCAGACTCTTGAGGAGGAGGCCGGTGCGGTCGCCGATGGTGACCTCGGTGCCCGGCCGGGACGGGCCGTTCTGGTCCTTCGACTCCAGCATGATCAGGATGCGGGGGACGGCGTGCGCCGCGTCGGTGGACGGGCTGATCCCCTTCGCCCGCTCAGGGGCCATGACCAGGCCGTGATCGTCTTGGGACTCGATGAACCAGCCGGCCGGCACCTTGTCGATGGTGAAGCCCTTCGGCTGGGTGCCCTGGTAGGCGACCAGGTCCACCGCCGTCACCGCGGCCGGCGGCGCGGCAGCGGTCGGACCCTGCGGCCCGGCGCCGACCCCGCCGCCCGGCACCGTGAACGCGGCGACCAGCGCGGCGGCTCCGAACACCGCACCGAGGGTCGCCTGGACGGTACGCCGCTGGCGCTTCGCGTGGCGCCCGCGCAGGATGTCCTCGTCGACCTGGCCGTCGGCGACCGGTACGACCGGGCCGGCGATCTCCTCGAGATGACTACGCAGATCCATCATGATTTCGCTCCTTCGGGGACGGGTGTGACGGTGGATTCGAGGGCGGTGCGCAGGCGGTCGAGCCCGCGCGAGGTCTGACTCTTGACCGTGCCCTCCGAGCAGCCGAGGGCGTGCGCCGTCTCGGCGACGTCGAGGTCGTGGAAGTAGCGGAAGACGACGGCGGCCCGCATCCGGGGCGGCAGTTCGCGCAGGGCCTGCCGGATCGCCTGGCCGGCCGGGTCGGCGGCGGTCTCGGCGGGTGCCCGGTCGGGGATGTCCGCGACGGGCTGCTCACGGCGGCGCCAGACCCGGCGGCGTTCGTCGATCAGCGCGTTGACCAGTGATCGGCGGATGTACGCGTCAGCGTTGCCGGCGCGCCGGAAGGCGGTCCAGTTGAGGTACAGCCGGGTGAGTGTGGTCTGCACGAGATCCTCGGCCAGATGCGAATCGCCGGCGGCCAGCAGTACTGCGGTACGCAGCATGCCGGGCCGCCGGCGGGTCACCAGCTCGTGGTATTCGGTCTCGCGCTCGGATCTCTCGGAGCCTCGATGGTCTTTCACGCCTCGAAGACGGATTCACGATCCGCCGGGTTGCACGCGGAGCGGGTCAGTTTCCGGCGAGGACGGCGGCGAACTCCGTCAATGCGTGATCCAGGTCGGCCTCGGTGATGACCAGCGGCGGGGCGAGACGGATCGTGGAGCCGTGCGTGTCCTTGGCCAGGATGCCGCGGGCGGCCAGCCGTTCGCAGGCCTGCCGGCCGGTCATCAGGGCCGGGTCGATGTCGACGCCCGCCCAGAGGCCCCGTCCGCGGACCGCCACCACGCCCTCGCCGATCAGTGCCTCGAGACCGCTGATCAGGCGTTCGCCGAGCGCGGCGGAGCGTTCCTGGAACTCGCCGGTGCGCAGCAGGGAGACCACCTCGGCGCCGACCGCGCAGGCCAGCGGGTTGCCGCCGAACGTCGATCCGTGTTCGCCGGGCTTGAGCACCCCGAGCACGTCGCGGTCGGCGGCGACGGCGGAGACCGGCACGATGCCGCCGCCGAGCGCCTTGCCGAGAACATACATGTCGGGGGTGACGTTCTCGTGCTCGATCGCGAAGGTGCGGCCGGTCCGCCCGAGGCCGGACTGGATCTCGTCGGCGATCAGCAGCACGTTCTGGAGGGTGCACAGTTCGCGGACCTCGCCGAAGTACCCGGCCGGCGGCACCAGAACGCCCGCCTCGCCCTGGATCGGCTCGAGCAGTACCGCCACCGTGTTCGGGGTGATCGCCGCGGCCAGCGCCGCCGGATCACCGTAGGGGACCACTACGAAGCCGGGCGTGTACGGACCGAAATCGGCATGTGCATCCGGATCGGTGGAGAAACTGACGATCGTGGTGGTACGCCCGTGGAAGTTGCCCGCCGCCACGATGATCTCGGCCTGGCCGTCCGGGACGCCCTTGACCCGGTAACCCCACTTGCGGGCCACCTTGATCGCGGTCTCCACGGCTTCGGCGCCGGTGTTCATCGGCAGCACCAGGTCCTTGCCACACAGTTCGGCCAGGCCCTGGCAGAACTCGGCGAACCGGTCGTGCACGAACGCCCGGCTGGTCAGCGTGATCCGGTCGAGCTGGGCGTGCGCGGCGGCGATCAGTCCCGGGTGCCGGTGACCGAAGTTGAGGGCCGAGTATCCGGCCAGGCAGTCCAGGTAGCGCCGGCCGTCGACGTCGGTGACCCAGGCGCCCTCGCCGGACGCGACGACCACCGGCAGCGGGTGGTAGTTGTGCGCCGTCCACTTCTCGGCGTCTTCCAGCGCACCGGCAGTGCGGAATTCCACGGTCGTCACGAACGCACCTCCAGAGTGCAGCACTTGGGTCCGCCGCCTGCCTTGCGCAGTTCGGACAGGTCGACGCCGACCGGCTTGTAACCGGCGCGGCGCAGGTCGGCGGCGAGGGTGACGGCCTGCTCGGGCAGGACGACGGTGCGGCCGTCGCTGACCGCGTTGAGGCCGAGAACGGCCGCGTCCTCCGGCGTTGCGATGATCGCATTCGGGAAGAGGCGGCGGAGTACGGATTGCGAACCCGGGGAGAAGGCCGCGGGCAGGTACGCCACATTGGTCTCGTCCAGCACACACAGCGCGGTGTCCAGGTGGTAGTACGCCGGGTCGACCAGCTGCAGGGTGATCACCGGACGTTCCAGGATCTCCTGGGTCTCGGCGTGGGCCGCGTGTGAGGTGCGGAACCCGGTGCCGGCGAGCAGGACGTCCCCGGCGAGCAGGATGTCGCCCTCGCCCTCGTTGGTGTGCTTGGGGTCGTGGACCTCGAAGCCCCGTTCCCGGAACCACGAGGCGTACGCCGGGGCCTCGTCGGCCCGTTCCGCGTCGCGGAACTGCACCCCCAGCACCCGGCCGTCGACGACGGTCGCGCCGTTGGCGGCGAAGACCATGTCGGGCAGTCCGGGAAGCGGCTCGATCTCGTCGACGGTGTGTCCCAGGTCGACGAAGACGCGGCGCAGGTTCTCCCACTGGCTGACGGCCAGCGCGTTGTCGTAAGGCGCCGTCGGGTCCATCCACGGATTGATCCGGTAGGTGACCGCGAAGTGGGTGGGCCGGCACATCAGGTATCGGCGCGTGAACGTCATGAAAGAAAACGTAGGCGTGATCCAGTTGCGGGGACCCCCGATCAACCATGCGTCGGGTGGCTGATCGTTGCGTGATAGCCGCAGCTCACGACGATTCGTTGCACAGCCATCGGGGGGACGGCGAACCGCCGTCCCCCCGAGTGCCAGGGTGACTTCCGGCGAACCGCCGGAGCAATTTCGGGGCGGGCCGACTCTCGTCGCCCCGGTTCCGAGGGGTGGGCCGTCAGCGTATCGCCGCGGCTGTATGTCTCATACCCGTCAGATTCGGTTTTCAAACTGTGCGTCGAGCCACTCACGCACCGTCGTCGCGGAGTTCGTGTCGGTGCCGAGCCAGTAGAGTTGGCCGGTCAGGGCCAGCACGCCGACGACGATCGCGGCGATCGCGAGCACCATGGCGACCAGCGCGTCGGTCTTGCCGGCGACGTGCCGCTTGCGGGTGGCGTACAGGCCGGTCACCGACAGGATCAGGGCGGCCGAGGCGACCCCGATGCCATAGCCGATCAGCGGTCCGGAGAGCACCAGCAGGGCACCGGCCACGGCCAGCACCAGGCTGACGGTGGCGAGCAGGCTGGCCCGCGGCTTGCGGTCGGCGACCGGGGTGGGCGGGGCTGCCGGGCGGTCGGTGACGGCTGTGGCGCGCTCGCGCTCGGTGACGGCGGCGGCGCGCTCGCGCTCGGTGCGAACCGGCGGGATGGTGGTCGTCGTCTTCGTGTCGTCGCGGCGCGGGGTGACCGCCGGACGATCCTCGGGCTTGGTGGTGACGGCGGTGGGGCGCTCGCCGGGCTTGGTGGTGACCGCCGTGGGCCGCTCGTCGGCGGTGGGGCTGTCGGCCGTGCCCGGGCGGGAGAAGGTAGGAATCCTCACGTCGGAACCTCCTTGGCGGGGGTTTGATCACGCATTCTCGGGGGACGTCGCTTCCTATACCCCCGGAAAGCAGAAACGACACGAAGGGCGGGATCGCCCTTCGTGTCGTCTCCGAGGTGATCTAGACGATCGAGCCCACGTGCACGTCGCTCGTCCGCGCGATCACGTGGTCGACCAGGCCGTACTCCTTGGCCTGCTGGGCGGTGAACCAGCGGTCACGGTCGGAGTCGCGCTCGATCTCCTCCGGCGTGTGCCCGGAGTGGAAGGCGATCCGCTCGTTCATCACCGTCTTGATGTGCAGCATGCTCTCGGCCTGGATGGCGATGTCGGCCGCGGTGCCGCCGATGCCGCCGGAGAGCTGGTGCATCATCACGCGGGCGTGCGGCAGTGCGTAACGCTTGCCGGGGGTGCCGGCGCAGAGCAGGAACTGCCCCATCGAGGCGGCCATGCCCATCGCGATCGTGGCCACGTCGTTCTTGATGTACTGCATCGTGTCGTACACCGCCATGCCGGCGCTGATCGAGCCGCCGGGCGAGTTGATGTACAGGGAGATGTCCTTCTCCGAGTCCTCGGAGGCGAGCAGGAGCATCTGGGCGCAGATGCGGTTGGTCACCTCGTCGTTGACCTCGCTGCCGAGGAAGATGATCCGCTCCCGCAGGAGCCGCTCGAACACCTGGTCGTCGAAGGTGGCCCCGCCACCACGCATGGTCGGTTCAGAAGTCATGTGCCCACCCTCTCGCATTCCGCGGTACAACTGCTCCACCCTCTCCCAGCGGAGCGCAGGATCCCAGTGATTCCCCTCAGGGCGAATCCGCTGAGGGCAGAATGCCACCCCAGTGGCGCTGATCACGCCGAATCGGCGGCGCCCCGGCCGGCGGATAGCTTTGTCGCGTGCCCGAGGGACATACCATTCACCGCCTGGCCGCCCGCCATCGCGAGATCTTCGCCGGACACCCGGTGGCGGTGAGCAGCCCGCAGGGGCGTTTCGCCGCGGGCGCCGCGCTGATCGACGGCCGTGTGCTGCGCGACACCGAGGCCTACGGCAAGCATCTGCTGCACCACTTCGACGACGACCGGACCCTGCACGTCCATCTGGGTCTCTACGGCAAGTTCGCGGAGGGGACCCCGCCGCTGCCGGACCCGGTCGGGCAGGTCCGGATGCGGATGTCCGGCGCCGGGCACTGGCTGGATCTGCGTGGGCCGACCGCCTGCGAGGTGCTGGAGCCGCCCGCGGTGGACGCGCTGCGTTCCCGGCTGGGCGCCGACCCGCTGCGCGACGACGCGGATCCGGAGCGGGCCTTCCCCCGTCTGCGGTCGAGCACCAAGCCGCTGCCGGCGCTGCTGATGGACCAGTCCATCGTGGCGGGTTGCGGCCTCATCTACGCCAACGAGGTGTTGTTCCGGGCCGGCCTGTCGCCGCGGACCCCGGGCACCGCGCTCGACCGGGCGCGCTGGACGGCGATCTGGGACGACCTGCGGGCGCTGATGAAGGAGGGCGTGGTGCGCGGGCGCATCGACACGGTGCACACCGAGCACACGCCGGAGGCGATGCGGCGGGCGCCGCGGGTGGACCGGCACGGCGGCGAGGTCTATGTCTACCGCCGCTCCGGGCAGCCCTGCCTGGTCTGCGGCACGCCGGTGACGACGGGCGAGATGGCCGGCCGCAACATCTACTGGTGCGCGACCTGCCAGCCGGAGCCGCCGACGAGAAAGGGCCGCGGCTGAGACAGCCACGGCCCTTTCACCAGAGGTGACTCAGGGCGTGGAGACCTGGAGGGTCGTCCCGTCCGTCGTGACCGGTGACGCCGACCCGCTCGGGCTCGGTGCCACGGTGCCGGGCGAGGTGCTCGGCGTGCTCGGCTCCGGGGACGCGGGCGTCTCCGGGGTCTCGCCGCTCTGCTGTTCGCCGGGGATGCCGATCTCGAAGTTGGCGGCCAGCCACGGGAGCAGCTTCTCGTACGCCTTGATGGTCCCCGGCTGGTTGAAGTCGTGCGAGAGCACGATCGACCCCTGCCGGGTCTCCTTCTTGACGATCGAGATGATCCGCTTGATCCGCTGGGCGTCGCTCTCGCCGTCCGGGTGGTCCCAGTCGCGCGGGTCGACCTCCCAGTAGAGCGAGGTCTGCCCGTTGGCGTACGCCGTCTTCACCAGACGGTCGGTGAAGTTGCCGCCCGGGGCGCGGAAGAACGGGATCTCCGCGTCCGGCACGGCGGCGCGGATCGCGGCGTCGGTCTTCTGCAGGTCCGCGGTGATGTTCGCGGCCTTCTTCTTACCGATGCTCAGGTCGTGGTTCCACGTGTGGTTGCACAGCACGTGGCCCTCGTCCACGATCTGCCGGACCAGGTCCGGGTGCCGCTGCGCCTGGGTGCCGACCAGGCAGAAGACCGCCTTCAACTGGTACGTGTCCAGCATCTTCAGGATCTTCGGCGTCTGCTCCGGGTCGGGGCCGTCGTCGAAGGTCAGCGCCACCACCGAGGATCCGGTGGTCTTCAGCGAGTCGTGTGGTCCGTCCCCTGCCGGGACGCTCACCTTCGCCGTCTCGGACGTCGCCGGACGTTCGGCGCTGCGGGACGGCTCGGGGGCGGGCGGGCTCGGGGCCTCGGTGGCGGCCGGCTGAGCCGGGACCGCGTCCGGGACCTCTTTCTCCGCGGGGACGGTCGCCGGTTTCTTCGCCGGCTGGCCGCTGATCCGCTCCGCGACGGCCTGGGCCGCCGCGTTCATCACGCTGGTGCTCTCGCCGTCCTTCTGCTGGAACGGCATGGCGGTGAGCAGCAGGCCGGCCGCGACGAGGGTCGCGAGCAGCAGCTGCGGTTTGTTCTTCGCGCTCTTCAGCAGTCCGTCGAATCGGCGGGCCGAGGGGGCGCGATGGGCTCCGCTCGAGGACCGGTAGGTGCCGGGGCGGTCGGTCGGCTGTGGCTGCCAGCGCGGACCGGTGTTCCCGCCCCTGCGGTTCTCGGAACGGTGACGCGCGGCGCGAGAGACGTACGCCGTGGCGTCGGGGTCGGCCGGTTGCCGCGGGAGCGGAACCGGCCGGGTTTTCGTGTCGGCGAGCCCGGCGACCGTGGTGTAGTCAGCCAGTGAATCCGGTCGCCGGTGCCGCCCGATCGGGGTGTTTTCGTCGCCGACTCGCGGCGATGAGTGTGGACTTCTGTGCGGCGGCATCCGTCATTGCTACCGTGCCGCAAGATCGAGCGCGATACCAAATCGGTCACCGTCGCATTACACAGAGAGATATCTGCATGTCACGACGGGTGGGAAAGATTTGTGTTTCCTGTGATCCCGACCCTTAGTGCATTGATGCAAGTCTCTTTATAGGTGGCTCTGGGTAATGGTATTCGTGGGATCGCTCCCACTCATTCTCCACCGCGGGTGGCGAGTGCCATCGCGTCGACCACGTCGCCGACCGTGGCACCCCGGGCGAGCATCGCCCGCTGGCGGGCCGCGCCGGTGCCCCGCTCCCGCAGCCGCTCCATCAGTGCGGTGACCGTCTCCAGATCGCCGTGTCGCTCGAGTTCCGGGCGTACGTAGTCGAAGAGCTGGCGCATCAGTCGCCAGGCCGGCCGGGCCTCCCGGGTGGCCATGTCGATGTTCATGCCCTCCAGGCCGTCGTGCGCGGCCCGCCAGTGCGCGGCCATCAGCAGCGGGTGCGGGACGTCCGGGGCCTCGGCGCCCGCCTGTACCTCGCGGACCAGGGTGGCGACCAGGGCCCGGGTGAGCGCGGCGAGAAGCATCGCGTCGTCCAGGGTCGGCGAGACGTCACCCATCCGGATCTCGACGGTGGGATACGTCGCGGAGAGCCGGGCGTACCAGTAGAGCATCCCCTCGTCGAGCATCGCCCCACTCGCCTGCAGGTCGGAGATGAGCGTCAGGTAGTGCTCGTGCGAGTGCAGGTACGGCGTGGGCCCCACGGTGGGCCAGCGCTCCCACATCATCGAGCGCCAGCTGGCGTACCCGGTGTCGCGGCCGCCGAACAGCGGGGAGTTCGCGGTGGCCGCCTGCAGGGTGGGCAGCCACGGGCGCAGGTGGTTGAGCACTTGGACGCCGGTCTCCGGGTCCGGGATGCTGACGTGCACGTGGGTGCCGCACATGCCCGGTCCGGGGGAGAGGTCGCCGTAGAAGTCGCGCATCCGGTGGTACCGCGGGTTGTCGACCAGGCGGGCGTTCGGGCCGGGCGCCGGTCCGGTGCCGACGGCGAGAAGGCGTGCGCCGGCCCGTCCGGCGGCGTCGGCCAGTCCGGACCGCAGCCCGCGCATGGCGGTGGTCAGCTCGCCCAGTTCCAGCTCCGGTGGGCTGGCCACCTCGATCTGGGTCCGGTAGTACTCGTGCTGCACGCTGTCACGCAGGTGGTCCGGCAGCTCCGCGAAGGTCTCCTCGACGGCCTCCACCGCGCGCGGTTCCACGGCGTCGACGAGTAGGTACTCCTCCTCGATCCCGAGGGTCAGCAGGTCGTTGCGTGCGGCTCTCGCGGCGAGCTCCTCGGAGATCACCGTTCCCTCGGTCGCTGTGTCCATGGCTCGTGCTTACCCGGAGCGTTTTCCCCGGAAACCGCGCCGCGACCTGCGAAAAGATAGGTATTGATCCATATTGACAACGATGCGAAACCGGCGTGAAACTTTCGGGAGAGCGCTCTCTCTGCTGAGAAAGGCGAATCCCCCATGTCTGATCCCCGTAGAACCGTGCGGCGGGCGGCCGTCGCGATGGCCGCGATGCTCGCGACCGCCGCCTCGATCACCGTCGTCACCCGTGCCGACGCGGCCGTCCCCACCGCCCCGGCCGGCATGACCACCGTCTTCAGCGACGACTTCACCGGTGCGTCCGGCACCGGCGTCAACACCACCAACTGGCGGTACAGCACCGGCACCGGATATCCCGGCGGCGCCGCCAACTGGGGCACCGGCGAGATCGAGACGATGACCAGCTCGACCGCGAACGTCTACCAGGACGGCACCGGCAACCTGGCCATCAAGCCGATCCGGGACGCGGCCGGCAACTGGACATCCGGCCGCATCGAGACCCAGCGCACCGACTTCGCCGCCCCGGCCGGCGGCAGGATGCGCATCGAGAGCCGGATCTCGCAGCCCAACGTGACCGGGGCGGCCGCCGCCGGATACTGGCCGGCCTTCTGGGCACTGGGCGACGCGGCCCGGCCGGTCGGCGCGACCAACTGGCCGAGCATCGGCGAACTGGACATCCTGGAGAACGTCAACGGGCGGCCGAGCGTGTTCGCGGCCCTGCACTGCGGCACGAACCCCGGCGGCCCGTGCAACGAGTCCACCGGCCTGGGCAGCGGCGAGCGGGCCTGCACCGGCTGCCTCGGCAACTTCCACACGTACGCGATCGAGTACGACCGCAGCACCTCGCCGGAGCAGTTGCGCTGGTACCTCGACGGGGTCAACTACTTCACCCTGAACTCGACCGTCGTGGACGCCACCACCTGGAACAACGCGACGCACCACGGGTTCTTCGTGATCCTGAACGTGGCGATGGGCGGCGGGTTCCCGGCGGCTTTCGGTGGCGGTCCCACCGCGGCGACCCAGTCCGGCGTGCCGATGCTGGTCGACTACGTGGCGGTCTACCAGTCGTCCGGTTCGTCGCCGACCACGCCGCCGCCGAGCGGGACCGGGCGGGACGCCTACTCGGTGATCGAGGCGGAGTCGTACAACGCGGCCTCCGGTGTCTCGCTGGAGACCAGTTCCGAGGGCGGCCAGAACGTCAGCTACATCGCGAACGGCGACTGGCTGCAGTACGACAACGTCGACTTCGGCACCGGCGGGGTGAAGGACTTCGTGGCCCGGGTGGCCTCCGGTGCGGCGACCGGCGTGAGTGGGCTGGTCGAGGTGCGGATCGACAGCCGGAGCAACGCGCCGATCGGCAGTTTCGCGCTCGGCGGCACCGGCGGCTGGCAGACCTGGCAGTCGATTCCGGGCAATGTGTCCAATGTGTCCGGTAAGCACACGGTGTTCGTGACCTTCACGTCCGGGCAGTCCGCCGACTTCGTCAATCTCAACTGGTTCCAGTTCCGCCGGTAACCGGTCACTACCGGGACTATGGCCGCTGACCTGCGGTCATAGTCCCTTTTTCATATTTAAGGATGTTTAAGGTTCAGCCTCTTTACAGGAACTGTTAACAGTCTTAAAGATTGACTGTCATGAGGCTCTCCCGATCGGTGATCCTGACCACCCTCACCGCCCTGCCGACCGGAACGGCCGCGACCTGGGTGGCGGGGGACGCCGCGGCTGCGCGATGACCTGGTCCATCAACTGGGACGTCGGCAACGGCGACGGCTGAGCGAACACGATCTACCCCCACCTCGGCACCCTTCCCTGAATCCCCCTGGAGCGTTCCCCGTGAAACTCAGCAGAAAGATCGCCGTCGTCGCGGCGGTCGCGGCGACCGGAGCCTTCGCCGCGATCCTCCCGATGTCCGTCTCGAACGCGGCCACCGCCTGCGCGGGCGCCTGGACGTCGACGGCGGTGTACGTCAAGGACAACGTGGCCTCGCAGAACGGCCACAACTACACGGCGAAGTGGTGGACGCAGAACGAGGCGCCCGCCACCCACAGCGGGCAGTGGGACGTCTGGATCGACAACGGTGCCTGTGGCGGTGGCACCGACCCGACCACTCCGCCCACCACTTCGCCGACCACCCCGCCGACGACACCCCCGTCGACCGGCACGAAGATGGCGTCCGCGCCCTACATCTATCCGGGCTGGGGCAACCCGCCGGCGCCGGCGACGGTCGTCAACGCCACCGGCATCCGGGCGTTCACCATGGCGTTCGTGCTGGCGAACAACGGCTGTAACCCGGCGTGGGACGGCGAGACCGGCCTGACCGGCGGCGTCCACGCGAGCACCATCGCGGCCATCCGGGCGGCGGGGGCCGACGTGGTCCCGTCGATCGGCGGTTGGAGCGGCAACAAGCTCGGCCCGAACTGCGCGTCGGCGGAGGCGCTCGCCGGGGCGTACCAGAAGGTGATCGACGCTTTCGCCCTGACGGCCATCGACGTGGACATCGAGAACTCCGACGAGTTCGAGAACACCGTGGTCCAGGACCGGATCCTCGGCGCCCTGAAGATCATCAAGCAGAACAACCCGGGGGTGAAGACGATCCTCACCTTCGGCACCTCGACGACCGGCCCGAACTACTTCGGCACCCGGCTGATCCAGCAGGCCAAGGCGCTGAACGCGAACATCGACATCTTCACCCAGATGCCGTTCGACTTCAGTGGCGGCGCGGACATGTACGCCTCCACCGTCGGCGCCACCGAAGGCCTGAAGAACACGCTGAAGACCACCTTCGGGTACACCGACGCGCAGGCGTACGCGCACATCGGCATCTCCGGCATGAACGGTCTCTCCGACCAGCAGGAGGTCACCACGGTGGAGACCTGGACCCGCATCCGGGACTACGCGAAGAACAACGGGCTGGCCCGGTTCACCTTCTGGGCGGTCAACCGGGACCGCGGCTGCGCCGGTGGCGGCGTGGTCAGCGACTGCTCCGGCATCGCGCAGGACACCTGGGCGTTCACCCGGGTCAGCGCCGGTTTCTGACGCACGGTTCTCAGGCGCGGTCGTCCACCCGGGCGGCCGCGCCCCGGCGTTTACGGACCTTCCGGACCACCCACGAACCGATCATGAAGGCGAAGAACGCCCAGATCGCGTAGTCGAACCAGTGGCTGTACTTCTCCACGTCCTGCCAGCGGGAACCGAGCGCGTAGCCACCCCCGATGAACAGCGCGTTCCACACGCCGCTGCCGATCGCGGTGAAGAGGGCGAACTGCCCGATCGGCATCGCGTTGGCGCCGGCCGGGATGGAGACCAGGCTGCGGACCACCGGCGCGCAGCGTCCGAAGAGAACCGCGGCGCGCTCGTGCCGTTCGAACCAGCGGTCCGCCTTGTCCAGGTCGTCCAGGTCGACCAGCGGCAGCCGGTCCAGCCAGCGGCGCAACCGGTCCTCACCGAGACCCCGGCCCAGCCAGTAGAGCAGCAGCGCGCCGCCCAGCGCACCCAGCGTCGCGGTGATCCAGACCAGCACCAGGCCGACCCTGCCCTCGCTGGCCAGATAGCCCGCCATCGACAGCACGATCTCGCTGGGAATCGGCGGGATCAGGTTCTCCAGGGCGACCAGCAGGCCGACCCCGACCTCCCCGAACGAGTCGATCACCGAGGCGACCCACCCGGTCAGCCCACCGGCACTGCTGAGATCACTTTCCGCCATGCATATCCCTCCCCTTGACCGTTCCTCCTACCCCGATCGTCACCGGTGAACCGCGTTCCGCATACCGGACGACTTCCGCCGTGACTACGCAGGGCAGCCGTCCGGCGTACTCCCGGGGGAGTGACGTTTTGACGGCTGGGGACGCGGTCACTTAGAGGGGCATGAGTGACCGGTGGTACGAGAATGCAGTCGTCTACTGCCTGGACATCGACACTTTCGCCGACGCGAACGGCGACGGTGTCGGTGACATCCAGGGCCTGATCGGGAGGCTGGACTACCTGGCCAGGCTGGGGATCAACTGTCTGTGGCTGCACCCGATCCACCCGACGCCGGACCGCGACGACGGTTACGACGTCACCGACTTCTACGCCGTGGACCCGCGGTTCGGCACGCTCGGTGACTTCGCCGAACTGCTGCACCAGGCGGAGAACCGCGGCATCAAGGTGATCATCGACCTGGTGGTCAACCACACCTCCGACCAGCATCCGTGGTTCCAGTCGGCACGGAAGTCGGCGGACTCCCCGTACCGCGACTGGTTCGTCTGGAGCGAGACCGAGCCGTCCGACCGCAAGCAGGGCATGGTCTTCCCGGGTGAGCAGAACGAGACGTGGACCTACGACCGGACCGCGAAACTCTGGTACTACCACCGGTTCTACAAGTTCCAGCCGGACCTGAACATCAACAACCCGGCCGTCCGCGCCGAGATCAAGAAGATCTGCGCGTTCTGGCTGCAGCTCGGGGTGGCCGGCTTCCGGATGGACGCGGTGCCGTTCATCATCGAGCAGACCGAGCCGGGCAACCCGAACTCGCCGAAGGACATGGAGTTCCTCACCGAGCTGCGGCAGTTCGTGCAGTGGCGCAAGGGTGACGCGGTGCTGCTGGCCGAGGCCAATGTGGAGCCCGCCGAGCTGCCCAAGTTCTTCGGCGACGGCAACGGCTCCGGCAACCGGATCCACATGCTGTTCGACTTCCTGCTCAACGCCAAGCTGGTGCTCGCCCTGGCCCGGCAGGACCCGGAACAGATCATCGACGCGTTGCGGGACACCCCGACGCTTCCGGACGGCGGTCAGTGGGCCACGTTCCTGCGCAACCACGACGAGATCGACCTGTCGCGCCTGACCGCCGAGCAGCGCCAGGAGGTGTTCGAACAGTTCGGACCGGACGAGCGCATGCAGGTGTACGGGCGGGGCATCCGCCGTCGTCTGGCACCGATGCTGGGCAACGACCGCCGCCGCCTGGAACTGGCGTACGCGCTGCAGTTCAGCCTGCGCGGCACGCCGGTGCTGCGGTACGGCGAGGAGATCGGGATGGGGGACGACCTGGCGCTGGACGGGCGCGGCGCGATCCGTACCCCGATGCAGTGGTCGGTGCTGCCGAACGGCGGCTTCTCCTCGGCGGATCCGGCCGACCTGGTGCGCCCGGTGATCGACGACGGCGAGTACGGATATGAGCAGGTCAACGTCACCCGGCAGCGGCACGACACCCAGTCGCTGCTGTCCTGGTTCGAGCGGATGATCCGTACGCTGAAGGAGTCCCCGGAGATCGGCTCGGGGAGTTGCACGCACGTCGACCTGCCGGCGCCGCGGGGCGTGCTGGTGCACCGGGCCGACGCGCGGACCGGGACCATGCTGTTCGTGCACAACCTGTGCAAGGAGGCCGGCGAGATCGACCTCAGCAGCCTGGCCGAGGAGACCGAGTTCCCGAACGACGTGCTCGCCGACCAGGAGTACCCGGAACCCGGCGACCTCAGCAAGATCAGGGTCGAGGGCTACGGCTACCGGTGGATCAGAATGCGCAGAACCTTCTAAGGTCGCGTGGTAGCGAAGATCACACCGGAGGCGATATGTCAGAGAACAGCAGAGTGGCGGTAGTGACCGGTGCCGCCCGCGGTATCGGCGAGGCGATCGCCCTCAAGCTCGCCGCCGACGGCCTCGCGGTCGCGGTCGTCGATCTCGAGGAGGGCGGGTGTGCCAGCACGGTCACCGCCATCCACGACGCGGGTGGCACGGCCGTCGCGATCGGCGCGGACGTGTCCGATCCGGCCCAGGTCTCGGCGGCCGTCGAACGCATCGTCGCCGAGCTGGGGCCGCCGACCGTACTGGTCAACAACGCCGGTGTGCTGCGGGACAACCTGCTCTTCAAGATGACCGAGGACGACTGGGACACCGTGCTGGCGGTCCACCTGCGGGGCGCGTTCCTGTTCTCCCGGGCCGTGCAGAAACACATGGTCGACGCGGGGTTCGGGCGGATCGTCAGCCTGTCCAGCACGTCCGCGCTCGGCAACCGCGGGCAGGCGAACTACGCCGCGGCGAAGGCCGGCCTGCAGGGTTTCACCAAGACCCTGGCCATCGAACTCGGTAAGTTCGGGATCACCGCCAACGCGGTGGCCCCGGGCTTCATCGTGACCGACATGACCCGTGCCACCGCGGCCCGGATGGGTGTCGATTTCGGCGATTTCGAGAAGGCGACAGTGAGTCAGATCCCGGTCGGCCGGGCCGGTCGACCCGAAGATGTGGCGAACACCGTATCGTTCCTGGTCAGCGAAGGCGCGGGGTTCGTCTCGGGCCAGGTCGTCTATGTCGCCGGTGGTCCGCGGGACTGACACTGGCGCCTTGCCGAGAAGGTTTACAAAGAAATCATGAACCGACGCATGAGCTCCCGAAGCGTGTCGTTGACCAGCACGTTCCTCCTGCTGGCCGCGGGCGGTGCGGCCGCCTGCGACAACGGCGGCGGCAACCAGTACGTGGACGAGGGTTTCTACTGCGCGGACGCCAACGGTGTCGTCGTCGACGAGGACTACTGCGACGACGACCGGGGCGGGAGCGGCGGCGGCGGTTTCTTCATCTGGCACTCGTCCGGATACAAGAAGGGCTACCCGGTCGGCAGCAGACTGCCGGCCGGGGGCAGCAAGTTCGCGTACAACGACACCTCGTCGCGGACGAAGTTCGGCCTGCCCAGCAGCGGGAAGATCTCCAACGGCACGGTGAAGACCAGTGTGGTCGGCAAGGGCGGTAGCGGCACCAGCCGGTCCGGCTCCGGCACGAAATCGGGTGGATGACGATGCGGCGGATCGCGTACGGGCCGGTACGGGACGGCTGGCAGCTGACCAATTTCAGTCTCGGGCTGACGTACAACGACACCGAACTGCCGGACGGCACGATGCGGTCGTACTGGCAGGAGGGGCCGCACTACGACTTCACCGCCGCCGAGATCGAGGAGTTGGAGACCGCGACCTCGACCCTCTACGCGATGTGCCTCGAAGCCGGCGACTGGATGGTGCAGCAGTGCCCGCGACGCACCGCCGAGGGTCGTAAACAGGGCTTCTTCACGTCGGTCTGCAACGACGAGACGTGTTTCCTGTCCCGGATCGGCATCCCCGAGTACACCCACGAGCAGATCATCCGGACCTGGTTCGACGGCGACGCGGAGACGTGGACACACCACGACAAGGACCCGGACATGCGCCTGCCGATGCAGACGCCGGACTGGTCGCCGACCGTTTACGGTCGCTTCGACCTCTGGTACAACGGCGCCGGCAGCACCCCGCGGCTGCTCGAGTTCAACGCGCAGACCCCGACGTCACTGGTCGAGGCCGCCGTCATCCAGTGGCACTGGATGGACCAGACCGGCGTCACCCGGCACCCCTGGCGGCAGTGGAACTCGATCCACGAACGCCTGGTCGGCTGGGAGGCCGCCGACGGTGAGCCGGCCAACCCGGGCGCCTGGCGGCGCAACATCGGCAAGCTGCGCGAGGCACGGACCTGGCTCCCGGAGAAACCCAAGATCTTCTTCGCGTACGAGACGGCCGAGACGTCCGGTGAGGACCGGATGAACGTCGCCTACCTGATGGCCACCGCGGAGGAGGCCGGCTATCCGGTCGAACTGATCGCGATGAGCCAGATCGGCTGGGACGTGGCCGGTGACCGTGTGCTGTTCGTCCCGGCCCCCGGACAGGAACACCGCGCCGAACCGATCGACGTGATCTTCATGCTCTACCCGTGGGAGTGGTTCTGGCACGAGGAGGGCGGCAAGGCCTTCTTCCGGAACATGGCCGACCCGCAGAAACGCGGCACGGTCTGGATCGAGCCGCCGTACAAGGCCGCGCTGCTCGGCAACAAGGCGCTGCTGCCGGTGCTGTGGAGACTGTTCGGCGACGACCCGGAGCGGGGCCGGTACCTGCTGCCGTCCTACTTCGCGGAATCCTCGAAGGCTGCGGCGCTCACGTCGTACGCGAAGAAGCCGGTCTGGGGTCGTGAGGGCGGCTCGGTGACCCTGGTCCGTGACGGTGTGCCGCTCGTCGCCAACCCCTCGGAGTACGGCTCGGACGGGCGCTACATCGTCCAGGAGCTGTGCGAGCTGCCGGCCTTCGAGTCGCTGGAGGGCACCGCGCACCCGGTGATCGGTTCGTGGCTGATCGACGGTGAGCCGGCGGGCATGGGCATCCGCGAGGGCGTCGGCACGGAGGGCCTGGTCACCCGGGACTCCTGCAACTTCGTGCCGCACACCATCGAGGCCGGCTGACCGGGGATCAGGCCGCCGGGCGGTGGCGCCAGATCCACCAGAGGCCGACGAACGGCAGGACCAGCGGGACGTATCCGTAACCGCTGCCGAAGTGCGACCACACGGTGTCGTGCGGGAACGCGACGCTGTCGACGACGCTGAGCGTGCCGATCACCAGCACGCCGATCAGCTCCAGGGTGCAGCTGACCAGGGCGATCAGCCGGCCGCGCGTGCCGCCCACGGCGAGTCCGGCGGTGGCCGCGATGTAGATCGCTCCGGCCAGCGCGGACAGCAGGTAGGCGAGGGGCGCCTCGCTGAACTTGGTGCTGATCTGGACCAGGGCACGGGCGCTCGCGGAGAGCGCGAAGATGCCGTAGACCAGCAGCAGGACCCGGCCGAGGCCGGTGCCGAGGGCGGCGTCGCCGGGGCGGGCGGACTTGACGGGGGCGGTATCAGGCACCGGTCACCGACGCGATCTGCTGCAGGCGCAGCACGAGAACGGGTAGGACGAGGCAGCCGATCCCGAGGATCAGACTGCCGAAACGGGTGGGCTCCATCTTGGCCAGCACCAGGGCGGTCGGCCCGAACCCGATGGTGGTGATCATGTAGCCGATGTAGGTCGTGGTGTCGGACGGCTGCTCCCCGGTCAGCAGGCCGGCGACCGCGACTCCGAGCAGCACCGTGACGAGGGCGCTGAGCAGACCGACGGCGATCAGGTCGGCGCGGCTGGGAGCGCGGTTCAGCGCGGACCGCAGGAGGTACCACGCCGCGAGGACGAGCGAGACGACGATGGTCGTCACCGACAGGGGACCGTTCACCCGGGAAAGGTTACTGATCCGTCGCTGTGCTGGTAACTTCCGGCCCGGAGATCGGTCGACACGAGGATGGGCGATCAGGTGCGCTTCGGACTATTCGGAACGGGACCTTGGGCACACCTGGCGCACGCGCCGGCGCTGGCGGCACATCCGGAGGTGGAATTCGCCGGCGTCTGGGGACGTGACGCCGGACGGGCGGCCGGGCTCGCCGCGGAGTACGGCGCGCGGGCGTACTCCGATGTCGACGAGCTGATCGCCGAGGTGGACGCGGTCGCGGTGGCGCTGCCGCCGGACGTGCAGGCGCCGATCGCGCTGCGGGCCGCCCGCGCCGGACGGCACCTGCTGCTGGACAAGCCGGTCGCGACGGTCGCCACCGAGGCGGCGGAGATCGCCCAGGCGGTCGAGGACCACGACGTCGCATCGGTGGTGTTCTTCACACGCCGGTTCGCCCCGGAGATCGCCGGCTTCCTGGACGACGTGGTGGCGATCGGCGGCTGGAGCGAGGCCCGCGTCGACCACCTCGGCTCGATCTTCACACCGGACAACCCGTTCGGCGCCTCCCCGTGGCGGCGGGAACGCGGCGGCCTCTGGGACGTCGGCCCGCACGCGCTGGCCCTGGTGCTGCCGGTGCTCGGGCCGGTGGCCGAGGTGACCGCGATGTCCGGCGAGCGCGATCTGACGTACCTGCTGCTGCGGCACGGCAGTGGCGCCACCAGCCGTCTGACGCTGTCGGTGGACGCGCCGCCCGCGGCCGCACGCGAGGAGGCGGTCTTCGCCGGGGAGGCCGGGGTGCGCGCGGTGCCGCCGGCCCTCTGGAAGCCGGATGTGGCCCTGGGTACGGCCCTGGACCAGTTGCTGCGCGCGGCGGCGGGCGGTCCGGGGCCGGAGTGCGACGCGCGATTCGGCGCCACCGTGACCGCGATCCTGGCCGCCGCCGAACTCTCGGCCCGCGACGGTGTCCGTGTCCGCCTGGACGAATCCCGCTGAGGCCGGGTCTGTCCCGGGTTCCCGCGGGCAGACGGGGTGCCGGGTGTCCCTGCTGGTGCGCTCCGGCGACCGGGTTCGGCGGTCGCCCGGTTACTCGCGTCCACTGCGGGTAACCGGGGTGGAAGTCGAACTGAGCGCTAACTGGACAGAACCTGCGCGTTACGGATGGACGGAAAGTAGCGAGCCGAATACATTTTCGGCTTGTCACGTGCACCGGGGTGGACTGCCCGGCGGAGGTCACGCCGGGCCGGCGGAGCCGCCCCCGGCACGTGAGGGGTGAGGGGGATGCACCACATGACCGACCGCACCGCAGAGCAGGAGACAGGGCCGTGACCGGCCTGTGGGACGCCGAGCGGGACGCGCACGAGGTGGCGCGGGCGCTGGCCGGGCTGGCGGCCCTGCTGCGCGACCACGAGCCGGCCGGCGAGACACCCGGAGACGCGGCACGGGACGAGGTGAGCCGCCGCATGCTGCTGAACCTGGCGGAGGACGGCGAATCGGCGGCTGAGCGGGTGGTGGCGTACCTGCGGCGGCAGCGCGCCGCCGGGGACGACGGTGAGCAGGTCGCGGTGCCACCGCGGCTGGGACCGTGGCGGGACTGGTCGCCGACCCGGGGCCGGATCTTCGGCGGAACCGCGACGGCGCCGCGCCGGACCGACGGCATCCCGCGGCCGCGCCGCTGCGACCCGGGAGAGTGAACCGGCGTCCGCGCCACCCGTGAGTCCCGGTCCGCGCCCCGTGCCGACGTGCGGCCGGTGCATGACCCCGTCCGGGTGATCTCACGGTTCGCGGCGACTCACGGCAGGTGAACGACCCGCCCGGGTGATCACGGGTCGCGATGACGTGCAGCCGGTGAACGACCCGTCCGGGTGACTCTCGGGGTCACCCGGACGAGGAGCGCAGCGTCTCCGATGGTGATTCGCCGAACCGGGCCCGGTACGCAGAGGCGAACCGCCCCAGGTGGGCGAAACCCCACCGGTTGGCCACCTCGGCGACGGTGAGCCGGGCCGGCCCGCCCTGCCGCAGCGCCTCGTGCGACCGGTCCAGCCGGACCTGCTGCAGGTACGCCATCGGAGTGCACCCGACGTGCCGCCGGAAGCCCTCCTGCAGGGACCGCACGCTGATGCCGGCGACGGCGGCCAGGTCACTGACGGCGAAGGAGCGTTCCGGCTCGTCGCCGATCGCGGTCAGGGCCCGCCGGATGGCCCGGGGTGGACCGGTGCCGCCCGGGGTGACCAGTTCCTCGTGGTACGGGTGCGGCACGCTCAGCAGCAGGCCGCTGAGGACGCTGCTGCAGAGCTGTTCGGCGATGAGCGGCTGGTGGATCAGGCTGCTCTCGTGGTCGAGTTCCTCGTGCAGGAGCCGGACCAGGCGGCTCCAGCTCTGTGCCGGGCCGGCGGTCAGGTCGAAGGCCGGGGGCAGGTCGATCGGGCCGTCCACCGGGTGGCCGAGCAGCGTCGCCAGTTCGGATTCCAGGGCCCACGGTTCGATCCGCACGTCGATGCCGGCCGACTGCGCCTCGTGCCGCAGGTGGACCTGGTCGCCGGGCCGGAACGTGACCGCGGCGGCCGGTGTCGCGGTGACCTCCCGGCCGTCGCGGACGGCCCGGACACGCCCGGCGGTCGGCAGATTCAGGTGGTACGCGTCGGCTTTCGGTGCGACGACTGTCACCGATCCGGCGAAAGTGAGATGACCGACGGTGAGCGGTCCGAGTTGGATCACATCCCCGTCGACCTCGGGATCCGCGCCGTCGGGGGTGGTCACCGACACCGGGTCGTAGAAACGATTCAGAATCTCCCGCCCCTGGTCGGCGACGCCGTCGTGGTAGGGGCCGAAGCCCGGTGCCGGCGTCTCTCCGGGTAGGGCGTCAACCATTCCGCCCGGCGCTCCATCGCATACGGTGAGTATTCTTTCCGATGCTGTGGACAGTCAACGCGGCCCGCCATGCACTGACCGATCCAGCACATTCCGGCCATATGAACTACTCTGGCGTTCCGCGCCTACGTGGCGTAACTTGCACACCAGCGGATTGTTGTAGGAACGCGGGTTTGCGTTTCCGGCGTCCCCCAGCGAGCGCTGCTCGCGTCCGGCTCTGTTCCACGGCCGGCGCATCGTGTCCCGCGGAAAGTCGGCGTTCAGCTCCGGCTGCACGCCAGGAAGAGGGCAGCTGTGTATCTGCCGATCACGACCCGCCAGCTGGCCGACGGCACTGTCGAGGTCGCTCCGAGCGGTGAGATCGATCTCGACAACGCACACGTCATGCGGGACGCGGTCAACGAGGTCCTGACCAGCATGACGCCGAGTCGCATCTGTCTGGATCTGCAACGCGTGATGCTGATCGACAGCATCGGGATCGGCATTCTGGTCGCCTGTTTCCACACTGCCGCGGCGAGCGGCGTCAAGCTGGTGGTCAGTCACCCCAGCGCCACGGTCTACCGCCAGCTCTGGGTCTCCGGCCTGGTCGGCCTGCTCGGGTGCGCCGAGCCGCCGTCGCCGCGGACCTCGGTGGGCCTGCGACCCTCCTGACCGACGACCGGCCCGGCTCTCGTGACGAGAACCGGGCCGTTCGTGTAGCTCCCGTCCCTGAACCGGGCCGGAGGGCAGAGCCCCGAGGTCAGAGCCGCGAGGTCAGTGTGCGGAGGCCGCGGCCTGCTCCCGCGCGGCACGCTCCTCGCCGGACAGCTCGGAGAGCGGCTTCTCCTTGATGAACAGCACCGCGATCACCGCGAGGAACGCGATCGGCGCCCCGACCAGGAACAGGTCGGACGTGGCGGTGCCGTAGATGTCCTGGACCACCGTGAGCACCTCGGGCGGCAGCGTGCTGATGTCCGGGACCTCGGTGGAGCCGCCCGAGTCGGGCGTGCCGAACCGCTCGGCGAACAGCGTGCTGACCCGGTGGGAGAGGACCGCGCCGAGCGCGCTGACCCCGATGGAACCGCCCATGCTGCGGAAGAACGTCAGCGCCGAGGTGGTGGCGCCCAGTTCGGTGGCGGGCACCTCGTTCTGCGCGGCCAGCACCAGGTTCTGCATCAGCAGGCCGACGCCGATGCCGAGCACCGCCATGTACACCGAGAGCAGCACCACGCTCGTGTCCGCGCCGATCGTGCTGAGCAGCAGCATTCCGGTGGTCATCACCACCGCGCCGGCCACCAGGTAGGCCTTCCACCGGCCGTACTTGGTGATCAGGGCGCCGGCCACCGTGGAGGAGACGAGCAGGCCGAAGACCATCGGCAGACCCATCAGGCCGGCGACGGTCGGCGTCTTGCCGAGCGAGATCTGGAAGTACTGCGACAGGAACACGGTCCCGCCGAACATCGCCACGCCGACCAGGATGCTGGCGACGATGGTCAGGGTGACCGTGCGGTGCCGGAAGATGCCGAGCGGGATGATCGGCTCGGCGGCCTTGGATTCGGCCCACACCGCGAGCGCGAGCAGGGCCAGGCCACCGGCCACCATGGCGGCGGTCTGCCAGGACGCCCAGTCGAACTTGTCACCGGCCAGCGTGGACCAGATCAGCAGGGTGCTGACGCCGCCGGTGATGAGCAGCGCGCCCAGCCAGTCGATCTTCACCTCGCGCTTGACCACAGGCAGGTGCAGGGTCTTCTGCAGCAGCGCGATGGCGATCAGCGAGAACGGCACGCCGACCAGGAAGCACCAGCGCCAGCCCAGCCAGGAGGTGTCCACCAGGACGCCGCCGATCAGCGGTCCGGCGATGGTGCCGACGCCGAAGACCGCGCCGAACATGCCGGAGTACCGGCCGAGTTCGCGGGGCGGGATCATCGCGGCCATCACGATCATCGACAGAGCGGTCATGCCACCCGCGCCGACGCCCTGGATGACCCGGCTGACCAGCAGGATCTCCACGTTCGGGGTGAAGCCGGCGACCAGCGAGCCGGCCACGAACAGGCCGAGGGAGAGCTGGATCAGCAGCTTCTTGCTGTAGAGGTCGGCCATCTTGCCCCAGAGCGGGACGGTGGCCGTCATGGCGAGGAGTTCGGCGGTGACGATCCAGGTGTAGACCGACTGACTGCCGTTGAGGTCGGCGATGATCCGGGGCAGCGCGTTCGCCACCACGGTGGAGGCGAGGATGCTCACGAACATGCCGATCAGCAGGCCGGAGAGAGCCTGCACCACCTCGCGTTGCGTCATCCGGCCGGCGGTCTCGGGTTTGTCGGGGGGTGCGGTGGCTGTCATGACTGCGCTTTCTCGGAAGGAGGGTGGGAGAGGCCGGCGGCGAGCACGCCGACGGCTTCGCGGAAGTGGTCGAGGAAGGATGCGGTGTTGTCGGGCGCGGCCCAACGGCACAGCGCGACCCGTAGGGCGGCGCCGGCGGCCGCGGCGACGACGGCCGGGTACGCCGAGTCCGGGCCGGTGCCGGTGCGTTGCCCGATGGCGTCGGCCATCTCCTGCTCGGCGGTCATGCCGGCGGCGGCGAGCAGCGGGAGCAGTTGCGGGTTCTTCTCGAAGACCCGCATCCGCAGCAGCCAGAGGTCCCGGTCCTCTTCGACCCGGGCCAGGCCGGGGGTGAAGACCTCCAGCAGGGCGTCCGGTACGGACCTGTCGGCGGGTACGGCGCGGAGTTCCTCGCCGGGGTTGGGGCAGCCCTCCAGGGGGTCGCCGACGAGGGCGTCGTCCCTGGTGGCGAAGTAGTTGAAGAACGTGCGCGGCGAGACCCCGGCGTCGGCGCTGATGGCGTCGACGGTCACCCGGTCGGCGCCGTGGGTGTCGGCGAGGCGCAGGGCGGCGCCGATCAGGGCCAGGCGGGTCTGCCTGCGCTTGGTTTCGCGCACGCCGGGGCGTTGCGTGTTCTCCGGGGTCACTCCAGGAGGCTACGCAGAAACTTGCAGAGACTGCAAAGTTTTAATCGTTGAGTTGTGTGTGCTCGATCTCGCCGAGCGCGGCGGTAAGCCACGGCGCCACCGGACGCCCGGTGAGCAGATCGGTGATCAGGAAGATCGCGTTGTGGACCAGCGCGTCCGGCTTCGGGGCCGCGGCGCCGTCCTCGTCCAGCACGCCCAGCGCGCCGGCCAGCAGCCAGAGCGTCACCTGCGGGTCGGCGTCCGGCCAGGAGCGCACGCATCCGGCCAGGGCGGCCCGCGCGTCGTCGGCGGTGAGCCCGTCCGGGTGACCGTCCTCGAGCAGCAGCCGGACCACGGTGCCCAGGATCAGGCCGGTCTGCGTGGGGTCGAGCCCGGCCAGCCGTTCGCCCGCGGCGGCGAAGGCCGCGGTGTCACCCTCCCGGAGCGCCGTGACGGCGGCTGTGGTCGAGGCCGCCACCGGCCGGGCGGGTGCGGGGAGGTGCCGCCAGCTTTCCGTCATGGGCAGACCCTACGGCCGGGCGGCACGGGGTTCCCCGCGGCACCCGGTGATCAAGGCGGGCAGGCGATCGCCGGGCTCCTTGAATCGATCATGAAGGGCGGTCGTGTCAATTCATCGAATGGCGTAGAAAAGGGACATGAAATGTGAGAGGTGAATGTCGTTCGAGTGTTCTCGGATGTGCGAATCGGCGCGGCTTTCGGCAGACTGCCTCAAGTGGAGGAGGAGCGGAAACTCGGCGGCCGGTACCGGTTGGAGAAGGAACTCGGCCGGGGCGGCATGGCGGTGGTGTGGCGGGCGGTCGACGAGGTGCTCAACCGGCCGGTCGCGGTGAAGCTACTGGCCGGGAGATATGTGGGTGACCCGCGTTTCCGGGCCCGGATCCTGCACGAGGCGCGGGCGGCGGCGACCCTCTCGCATCCCAACATCGCGCAGGTCTACGACTTCGGGGAGTCGTCGGAACACGGCCGGACGGTTCCCTATGTCGTCATGGAATTGATCAACGGGCCGACATTGCAACAACGGGTCGCGCGCGGCCGGATACCGCCGCGGACGGTGTTCCGGATCTGCGGCGAGATCGCCTCCGCGCTGGCCGCCGCACACGACGACGGACTCGTGCACCGCGATATCAAACTCGCCAATGTCATGGTCACCCCGGCCGGCGCCAAGGTGGTGGACTTCGGCATCGCGGCGGTGGCCGGCCCGGCGTCGCCGGAGGACGCGCTGCTCGGAACGCCGGCGTACCTCGCACCGGAACGTCTCACCGGCGGCACGATCGAGCCCGCCTCCGACGTCTACGCGCTCGGGGTGCTGCTCTACCGGCTGCTGGCCGGGACCTCCCCGTGGACGGTCGAGACCACCACGCAGATGCTCACCGCCCACGTCCACATCGAGCCGGCGCCGCTGCCCCGGCTGCCCGGTGTGCCGTCCGAGGTGGTCGACCTGGTGGCCCGCTGCCTGGCCAAGGAACCCACCGACCGGCCGGGCGCGGACGAGGTGGCGGGCCTGCTGGGTGACGCGGCCGAGGCCGCGAGCGCTTTCCGGGCGCCGGGGGTACGCGGTGACGACCGCGGATCCCGGGCGGCGACCGTCCCGGATCCCGAGGCGGAGCAGCCGGTCGCCGATCCGACCGCGCCCCTCTTCCCGCCGCCGGTCGACGGGGTGGCCGTGACGGGTGAGGGCGCCGACGACGTGGCCCTGGTCCGGGAGAGCATGGCGTCGGTCCGGGGCCGGTCCGAGGGCGGGGCCGCCACGGGACGGGCACGCGGAGCGCCCGCCACGGCGCCCGGCGGCGGCGCGGCCACCACGGGACGGGCCGGTTCCGGTTGGCGGGCCTTGCGCGTACCCCTGCGATCGAAGCGTGCCAAACTCCTGGCCGGCGCCCTGACCGCGGCCCTGATCGCCGCCCTTCCCCTGCTCATGGCCGGTGGCGGCGGGAGATCCGGTGCCGAGCCGGGGATCGCCGCGCCGCCGGTGGTGTCCCCGTGGGTGCGGGAGACCGAGGCCGTCGCTCCGGTCGGCAGCCGGCCCACCGAGGCCGCGACCCGTCCCGGCCGGACGCCGTCGGCAGCCGCCGGAGCCTCGGGGTTCCCGTCGTTCGCGGCGGTGCCGATCCCGGAGCCCGCCGAGTCGTCCGGAGCGCTGCCGCCGGAACCGTCGGCCGGTGTCTCCTCGGTGGCGCCCGAACCGAGCGTCACGGTCAGCGTCACGCCCACCTCCCCGGCGCCGGAGGGCACCGTCCTGAGCTCACCCGGCGGTTCGGTACTGGCCCGCTGCGCGGACGGCGGAGCCGAACTGCTGGCCTGGGAACCGGCCTCCGGGTTCACCGTGCAACGCGTCGATCCGGGGCCGTCGCTGGCGCCGTCGGTGGTCTTCGCCGGGCGGTTGAGCCGGTACCGGATGAGCGTCACCTGTGTCTCCGGCCGACCATCCGCAGTAGTCCTCCCGATCTGACCGGTAAACCACCGAAATTCCCTTAACGTGTCTTGTGGAGGACCCGATGACGCCGATCGCCACGCTCCGGTCCCGGCTGGCCCGGGTGCGGACGGCCGTGACCGGACGCCTGCACCCGCCGGCGCCGCCGGTCGCGCCGGCCCTGGTCAACCTGGTGCCCGACCCCGGATTCCGGGGCGCACCGGACCGGCCGCTCGAGACCGGCGGGGTGTTCGTGAGCCCGCACTGCTCCTGCGATTTCACCGAGGTGCCCGGCCGGCCCGGCACCACCGGAGCCCGGGTCGAGGGCGTGTCCACCGGCAACGACACACACATCGCGCCGGGCGGGCGCACCGCCTCCGGCGAGTTCCGGCTCGGCATGCGACCCGGCCGCACCTACACCGCGAGCGTCTCGGTCCACCTGGCCGAGCCGCTGACCGGCGCACTGCACCCGGCGGCCCTGAGCCTGACGCCGGTCGCCGTCGCCGACGGCACGACGCGGATCCTGGCCCGGTCGGCGCCGGCCCGCAACGAGTGCGGCCACCACCGGATCAGCGTCACCTTCACGGTGCCGGAACAGGCCCGCGGCGCCGGGATCCGGCTCGTCGCCGGGATGGCCCAGGGCGGCGGCGTCGTGCACTTCTACGACTACTCGCTCATCGAGACCGCGGTGACGGCCGAGCATTTCGACGGCTCCACACCGGACGATTTCTTCCACACGTACGCGTGGAACGGCGAACCGGACGCGTCGCCGTCGACCCGGCGGCTCCGGACCCGGCCGTCGGCGGACCCGGCCGCGATCGGGGCGGAGGCGGTACGCCTGGCGGCCTCCGGCGCGGCCGAGGAGGCGGCCCTGCTGCGGTCGCTGGTACCCGGGGACCGGATCACCGCGGCCCGGGTGGCGCTGGCCCTGGGCGACCAGGACGCCGGGATCCGCGCGCTGCGGCGGGTGACCCGCGACGGCGATCCGGACGGCGCGGCCGCGTACGAACTGGGCCGGATCGCCCTGGCCGAGCACCGCTGGCCGGCCGCCGAGAAACTGCTGCGCGGCGCGGTGGCGAAACGGCCGGACGCCGTCGAACGGGGGTACGCCCTGGCGTTCGCCTACGACAAGTTGAAGCGGCGCGACGACAGCCGGCGGGCCACGGCGGCCGCGCTGGCGTACGACACCGGTCTGCCCTTCGACGGTCCGGCGGTGCTGGGCATGGACGTCAAGTGCTACGGCGCCCGCCGCGAACTGGGCCTGTTCGTCGCCGAGCACCTGGACCAGATCCGCAGGCAGGCCGATCAGCGTCTGGCCCGGCCGGTGACCAGCGGCTTCGACCAGCCGATCTTCGTGTACTGGGGGCAGGGTTTCGACAGTGCCCCGCCGGTGGTGCGGGCCTGCCTGGCGGCGCTGCGGGACCGCAACCCGGACAGCCGGGTGCACGAGCTCAGCGACGCGAACGTCGGCAGCTACGTGGACGTCCCCGGCGGTCTGCCGGAGGCGCTCGGCGGCGACCGGACGCACTTCTCCGACCTGCTGCGGTTGCTGCTGCTGGAGAAGTTCGGCGGCGTCTGGGTGGACAGCACCTGCCTGGTCACCGAGCCGTTGCGGCCGCACGTCACGGCGGCGCTGGAGCGGAGCAGCCTGTTCGCCTTCAACTACACCGGGCCGTACATCTCCAGCTGGTTCCTGGCGGCCCGTCCCGGCAGCTATCCGGTGCATCTGTGGCGGGCTGCCTGCTTCCTCTGGTGGGAGCGGCGCGGCGAACTGATCGACTACTTCCTGATGCACCACGTGTTCGAGATGCTGCACCACCTCGACGAGCGGTTCCGTGCCGAGTGGGACGCGGGCCTGCGCCGGGGTTCCCGGCCGCCGCACGCGTTGCAGTCGGTGATGTTGCAGCCGTACGACCCGGTGGCCTACCGGACGATCCTGGACGGGTCGTTCGCCCACAAGCTGCGTTTCAAGTACGAACCGCACGAGATGCACAGCGAGTCGTACCTGGCCCGGATCATCCGTGGTGACCTTCCGTGATCCCGCGACCACACAGGCTCCGTGCGGAGTTCGCTAAGGAGATTCGTAGGGTCGATTCCTAATGTCGTGGGAGTCGCGCATATCCGTAGGGGATCCGTGCGCGGCGTCGCGAAGGGAATCGACAGATGATCCGCAGTGCCACCATGTCCGAAGAGGTCGCCGGCGTTCAGGTCTTCGTCGACGGGACCGGCCGCCGCAAGCGTCTGCTGGCGGTCGTCGGCTTCTTCGTCGCCCTGTTCGCGGCCCTGTACATCGGCGTGGTCGGCGCCAGTGTGGTGCAGGCCGCGGACGCCGGCCTCACCACGAAGGCCTCGCTGTCGACCACCGCGACGGCGACCGCCACGGCGTCGGCCTCCAGTTCCACCACGTCTTCCTGAACCATTTATCCGTCGAAATTCGTGAACAGTTTCGTGAATTCGTAGTCGGACTGGGTCAGGCCGCTGCAGGTGCTCTGCACCGTGCCGTCGGTGCAGCCGCCGTTGTCGCGATTGACCGACCAGAACCGGACGTATCCCAGGTTCTTGTCCCCGGCGAAGTCGAGCAGGGTCTGCGCGTCGGACGCCCGGGTCACCGGACCGGTGTCGTTGACGCCGATCATCGGGGTCACTCCCAGCATCGCCCAGAGCTCCTCGTCGTCGGCGTCGGTCCAGATGTCGGCCAGGTCGGCCTGGACCGCCCGGGTGGCACTGACCATGTCGTCACCCCAGGAGCTCTCCTGAGAGAAGTTCATCGTCATCGCGTTGACGGTGATCTCCAGGCCGGCGTCCTTCGCGCTCTGCAGCAGGGCGATCGTCGTGTCGGTGAGGCCGAGCACACTCCCGCCCACCGGCACGGTCAGTGAGACCGCGGCGCCCCGGTCGGTCTGCAGGGTCTTCAGGGCCGCGGTCACCGTGCCGGGGGTGACCGTCTGCTCGATGTCCACGTCGAGATAGTTGCTGCCGGCCGCGTCGAGGGCGGAGGAGTAGGCCTCGGCCAGCTTCTCGGCGGTGCAGACGTTCTCCAGATAGGTACCGGTCGCCCCGCCGGTGGAGACGATCACGTCGCCGTTCGCCGCCTTGATCTTCTCGATCTCGGACTGGACGGTGTCGTCCTCCAGGCTCTTGGTGCCGCCCCACGTGGGGGTGCACTCGCCGGAGCTGTCGGCGAGCAGGAACGCCAGGGTGTAGTCGGCCTGGCCGCTCTTCTCGGCGGCCTCCGCGATGTCGACCGTGCCGCTCACGATGTCGATGTACGGCGCGACCCTCGGCATCGACTGGCTCGCCGACGACGTCGTCTGCGGGGTGCTGGTGGCCGCGGTCGTTCCGGAGTCGCCGCTACTGCCGCTGCACGCCGTCGCGGCGAGCAGGAGCACGACGGACGCGGTGCCGGCGAACCGGCGGTGTATCGGGCGCACCCAGGCACTATCGCACTCCCGAACAGGCCTTTTCGCTGACTCAGCGAAGCCGGGGCGCGGCCGATGGTGACGATGAGCACCCATCGGCGAGGGAGAGTCAGGTGTCCGTCGACGCACCCGTACGGCGGCGGATTCCCGTGCCCCGGCCGCGCTGGATCGTGCTCGGTGTGGTGCTGCTGCTGTTCGCCGGGATCCTCGTCGTCAACGGTGTGGTGCAGGGCGAGTTCGCCCAGGACGGCGCGGTCGAGTCGACAAGCGACGTCGATCAGGTGCCGGACGCGGCGCTCAGCGGCGGGCCGATCATCCAGACCGACGGGGACTCCACGGCCACGGTCAGCCCGGGCGACAAGCAGATCGTGCTGACCTTCGACGACGGGCCGTCGTCGGAGTACACCCCGGAGATCCTGGAGGTGCTCGCCGAGTACCAGGTACCGGGCGTGTTCTTCATGATCGGCTCGGAGATCGCCAAGTACCCGGACCTGGTCCGCGACGTCCACGACGGCGGTCACGAGATCGGCATCCACACCTTCACCCACCCGGACCTGTCCACCAAGGGCGAGCAGCGGCGCAGCATCGAGATGCAGGAGACGCAGTACGCCCTGGCCGGAGCGGCCGGGGTGACCAGCGTGATCTTCCGTCCGCCGTACTCGTCCACGGTCGCCGCGCTCGACAACCCCACCTGGTCGGTGATGGCCGAGATGGGCGAGGCCGGGTACCTCACCGTGATCAACAACCTGGACAGCCGGGACTGGGAGTCGGCGGTCACCTACGACGACATCGTCACGGCGGTGACCCCGGACGACGACGCCGGGGCGATCCTGCTCTTCCACGACGGCGGCGGCGACCGGTCCAAGACGGCCGCGGCGCTGCGCGAGGTCATCCCGGAGCTGACCGAGGCCGGTTACACCTTCACCACGGTCGCCGCGCTGACCGGGATGGACACCGTCAACCCGACCGCGACCAGTGCCGAGCGGGGCCTCGGGCTGGGTCTCGTCGGCGCGGTGCAGCTGGCCACCAAGGCGACCGTCGGGTTCTCCTGGCTGCTGCTGCTCCTCGGTGTGCTCACCGTCGCCCGGCTGTTGCTGATGCTGGTGCTGGGCCGCAGGCACGCGCGACGGCAGCGTCGTGCGGACGTGTGGGGGCCGGCGTACACCGATCCGGTCACGGTGATCGTTCCGGCGTACAACGAGAAGGAATGCATCGCCGACACGTTGCGGTCGCTGGTGGCGAGCGATCATCCGATCCGGGTGGTGGTGGTCGACGACGGGTCGACCGACGGCACCGCGGAGATCGCCGAGGCGCTTCAGTACCCGGACGTGACGGTGGTCCGGCAGCCGAACGGCGGCAAGTCGGCCGCGCTCAACAACGGCATCGCGCACGCCGGCACCGACGTGGTGGTGATGATGGACGGCGACACGGTCTTCGAGCCGGACACCGTACGCCTGCTGGTCCAGCCGTTCGCCACCCCGGAGATCGGCGCGGTCGCCGGGAACGCCAAGGTCGCCAACCGGAACACCATGATCGCGGTCTGGCAGCACATCGAGTACGTGGTCGGGTTCAGCATCGACCGGCGGGCGTACGACGTGATGCGCTGCATGGCGACCGTGCCCGGGGCGATCGGGGCGTTCCGCAAGCAGGCGCTGACGCAGGTCAACGGGCTCAGCGACGACACTCTCGCCGAGGACACCGACCTGACCATCGCGATCATCCGGGCCGGCTGGCGGGTCGTCTACGAGGAGCACGCGCGGGCCTGGACCGAGGCGCCGGCGACCATGTCGCAGTTGTGGCGGCAGCGCTACCGCTGGAGTTACGGCACCATGCAGGCGATGTGGAAGCACCGTCGCGCGCTGTTCGAACGCGGCGCCGGTGGCCGGTTCGGCCGTCGCGGCCTGCTCAACCTGGCCCTGTTCCAGACCGTGCTGCCGCTGCTCTCCCCACTGATCGACGTCTTCCTGGTCTACGGGCTGATCTTCCTCGACCCGGGCACGACGTTGCTGGCCTGGTTCGGGATGCTCGGTGTCCAGCTGGCCAGCACGGTGTACGCGTTCCGCCTCGACGGGGAGTCGCTGAAACCGTTGTGGCGACTGCCGTTGCAGCAGTTCGTCTACCGGCAGCTGATGTACCTGGTGCTGATCCAGTCGGTGCTCGCGGCACTGGGCGGGATCCGTCTGGGCTGGCAGAAGCTGCGGCGCACCGGCGGGCTGAACGCGCTGATGGGCTCCCGCCTGCCGACCGGGGACGCGTGACAGTGCCACCACAGACTGTGCGGTGGAACGTACCCGAAAAGTGGTTTTGATGGTTTTGTCTCTGCGGGAACGCATGGTCGGGACACAGCGGAACCCTCCTTCTGCCTCGGCAGACTTGCCGGCATGTGCGGAATCGTGGGATATGCGGGCGGACGCCCGGCGCTGGGCATCGTGATGGACGGACTGCGGCGGCTGGAGTACCGCGGCTACGACTCGGCGGGTGTGGCAGTCGTCGACGCCGGCGAACTGCTCGTCGAGAAGAAGTCCGGCAAGCTGGTCAACCTGGAGAAGTGCCTGGCCGAACGGGTCGACACCGGGTTCGACGTCGGCATGACCGGAATCGGCCATACCCGGTGGGCGACGCACGGCGGGCCGACCGACCGCAACGCGCATCCGCACCTGTCGGCGGACGGGCGGGTCGCGCTGATCCACAACGGGATCATCGAGAACTTCGCCCGGCTTCGGGCCGACCTGGCGGCGGACGGGGTCGAGTTCCGCAGCGACACGGACTCCGAGGTGGCCGCACATCTGTTCGCCGCGGAACTGCGTGGTGTGCAGATCGGTGGCCCGGCCGCCCTGGCCGAGGCCATGCGCCGGACGGCCCGCCGGCTGGAGGGCGCGTTCACGCTGCTCGCGGTCGCGGCGGACACCCCCGGCGCGGTGGTCGCGGCCCGGCGTAACTCACCCCTGGTCGTCGGCCGCGGGGTACGGGAGAACTTCCTCGCCAGTGACGTCTCGGCATTCATGGAGTACACCCGGGATGCGATCGAACTCGGACAGGACCAGGTCGTGCTGATCACGCCGAACGCGGTGGAGATCACCGGGTTCGACGGGACGCCGGCGGTCGGCACCGCGTTCCGCATCGACTGGAACGTGTCGGCGGCGGAGAAGGACGGCCACGAGTTCTTCATGCTCAAGGAGATCGCCGAGCAGCCGCAGGCGGTCGCGGACACGCTGCTCGGACGACTCGACGGTCTCGACCTCGACCTCGGTGACGTGCGCAAGATCGTGATCATCGGGTGCGGGACCGCCTACCACGCGGGCATGGTCGCGCGGTACGCGATCGAGGAGTGGGCGCGGATCCCGTGCCACGTGGAGATGGCCAGCGAGTTCCGTTACCGGAACCCGATTCTGGAACCGGGGACGCTGGTGATCGCGATCAGTCAGTCCGGGGAGACGATGGACACCCTGATGGCGGTCCGGCACGCGCGGGCCGAGGGTGCCCGGGTGCTGGCGATCTGCAACACCCACGGGTCGACGATTCCTCGCGAGTCGGATGCGGTGCTCTACACCCGGGGCGGGCCGGAGATCGCGGTGGCGTCCACCAAGGCGTTCCTGACGCAGCTGACGGCGCTCCATCTGGTGGCGATGGATCTGTCGTCCCCGCCGGGCATCGCGGCCGCACTGGCCCACGTGCCTGATCAATTGCGGACGCTGCTCGGGGAGATGGACCCGGTTCGGAAGCTCGCGAACGATCTCGCCGACGCCCGTCAGGTGCTGTTCATCGGCCGGCACGTCGGCTATCCGGTGGCACTCGAAGGCGCCCTCAAGCTCAAGGAGCTGGCCTACATGCACGCCGAGGGCTTCGCGGCCGGTGAACTCAAGCACGGGCCGATCGCGCTGATCGACGAGGGCACGCCGGTGATCTGCGTGGTGCCCTCGCCGTCGCTGCGCCTGCTGCACGACAAGGTGGTGTCGAACATCCAGGAGGTACGGGCCCGCGGCGCCCGGACCGTGGTGATCGCCGAGGAGGGCGACGACGACGTCGTGCCCTACGCCGACACGGTGATCCGGGTGCCGCGGACGCCCGCGCTGCTCGCCCCGCTGATGACCACCGTGCCGTTGCAGGTGCTGGCCTGCTCGATCGCCGCGGCCCGCGGGTACGACGTCGACCAGCCGCGCAACCTCGCCAAATCGGTCACTGTGGAGTGACGTCCCTCATGGCAGGTGCGGCAGGACCTCGGCGGCCAGCAGATCCAGGTGATCCAGGTCGCCGAGGTCACGCAGCCGGACGTAGATCCGGCTCGCACCGATCTCCGCGTATCGGGAGATCTGCTCGATGACCTTCTCCGGCGAACCGAAGATGGTGTCCTCGGACGGCAGCGCCGACGCCTCGTTCATCACCGCGAGCCGCCGCTCGACGTCCGCGTCGGTCTTGCCGCAGGCCACCGCCATGCCGACCGAGAAGACCAGCGGCGCCTTGGTCCGGCCGTGCTCCTCGCACGCCTCACGGACCCGGGCGTACTGCGCGGCGCTCTGACCCACCGGCGTGAACGGCAGGTTGAACTCGTCGGCGAACCGGGCGGCCAGCTTCGGCGTCCGCTTCGGCCCCCGGCCACCGATGATGATCGGCGGGCCCGGGTTCTGCGTCGGCTTGGGCAGCGCCGGCGCCTCACGGAGCTGGTAGAACCTCCCGTCGTAGGAGAACCGCTCGCCGACCGGGGTGCCCCACAGGCCGGTGATCACCTCGAGCTGCTCCTCCAGCCGGTCGAAGCGCTCCTTCGGCGTGTGGAACGGGATGCCGTACTGCGTGTGCTCCTTGCCGAACCAGCCCGCGCCGATGCCGAAGTCGACCCGGCCGCCGCTCATCTGGTCCACCTGCGCCACGCTGATCGCGGTCTGCGCCGGGTGCCGGAACGTCGCACAGGTGAGCAGGGTGCCCAGCCGGATGGTGCTGGTCTCGCGGGCCATCGCGCCCAGCGTCACCCACGAGTCCGTCGGACCGGGGAAACCGTCCGAGGCGTGCATGGGCGCGTAGTGGTCGGCCCGATGGAAACCCTCGAAGCCGGCGGCCTCGGCGTGCTGCGCGGCCCGCAGCAACTCGTCATAGGTGGCGCCACGGTGTGGCTCGGTGAAGATGCTGACCCGCATGGGCGCAGAGGCTACCTTCATGCCCGACTGTCCATTTCGTTGCCGTCTCGCAACCGGGGTGTCCCAGTTACCGATACGGATGTTCTCGTACGCTGTGCCCGCATCGCCGGAGACCATGACCCGGCGCTCGATTTCGAGGAGGGCAAGGACCTGATGAGAGCTATCCGCGGGTTCGCGGCAGTTCTCGCTGCCATGTCGGTGGTAGCGGTGGCCGGGTGCAGCGCGTCCGAAGACACGACGGACGGTGCGGCCGGGGCCGGTTTGACCAAGGTGAAGTACCTGACGGCGTTCAACGCGTTCGGCCGCGAGGCGTACGCGTTCGTCGCCGCCGAGAAGGGTTACTTCAAGGAGCAGGGCCTGGACGTCGAGATCGCGATCGGCGCCGGTTCGGGCGAGAACATGGCCGCGCTGGCCTCCGGCGCCGCCGACTTCGCCCCGGTCGACTCGACCGGCTACATCCTGACCAAGGCCACCGGCAAGGTGACCGGTGTCACCGCGATCAGCGCCGTGCAGCAGAAGTCCATGGTCGGCCTGATGACCCTCGAGGGGTACGGCATCACCACCCCCAAGGACCTCGAAGGCAAGACCATGGGCGACCAGGAGGGTGCGACCACCTCGATCCTGTTCCCGACCTACGCCAAGCTGGCCGGCATCGACGCCTCCAAGGTGCAGATCACCCCGGTCAACGCGGGTGAGCTGGCCGGCGCGCTGGCCGCCAAGAAGGCCGACGTGATCGGGCAGTTCGTGGTCGGCAAGCCGCTGATCGAGAAGGCGGCCGGCGGCAAGACCGCGGTGGCCCTGCCGTTCAGCGACGTGATCAAGGACCTGTACGGCCACTTCCTGCTGACCTCGGACAAGATCGCCAACGAGCAGCCCGAGCTGGCCACGAAGTTCAACACCGCGCTGCTCAAGGGTCTCGAGTACAGCCTGGCCAACCCGGCCGAGGCGGGCAAGATCCTGAACGAGGCGCAGCCCGAGACGGACGCCACGGTGGCGACCCAGGAGCTGGAGATCATGGCGCCGTACGCCCGTGGCGACGCCAAGACCCTCGGTGTCGTCGACGCCGACCGGGTGAAGCGGGTCCTCGACGTGCTCGAGGACGCCGGTTCCGTCCCGGCCGGCAAGAAGCCCGCCGACTTCGTGAAGACGGAGATCGCGCCGAAGGCGTGACGTGGGCTACGCGGCCGCGCCCCGGGCGGGTGCGGCCGTGTCCTCGTCATCGTCGCGGTGCATGAGCAGCTCGTGCAGACGGGCCTGGACGCGCGCCAGCTCCGCGGTGTGCTCGTTCTGGCCCAGGCTGCGCGGGCGCGGCACCTCGATCTCCACGATCTCCTTGATCCGGCCGGGCCGCGGGCTCAGCACGACCACCCGGTCGGCGAGCAGCACCGCCTCGTCGATCGAGTGGGTCACGAAGACCGTGGTGGTCTGCTCGGCCAGGTGGATCCGCTGGAGCTCGACGGTGAGCTCCTCCCGGGTCAGCGCGTCGAGCGCCGAGAACGGCTCGTCCATCAGCATCACCTTGGGCTGCTGGATGAGCGAGCGGCAGAGCGAGACGCGCTGCTGCATGCCACCGGAGAGTTCGTGCGGCATCTGCCGCTCGAAACCCTCCAGTCCGACGGTGGCGAGCAGCCGGCGGGCCCGCTCCTCGTGCTCCTTGCGTTTCCAGCCGAAGATCTCGACCGGGAACAGCACGTTGCTCAGCACGTTGCGCCATGGCAACAGGGCCGGGCGCTGGAACTGCATCGCCGTTTCGCGGCGCGGCCTGGTGACCGCCGTGCCGCCCACCAGAACCTTGCCGGACGTCGGCTCGATCAGCCCCGCGACGAGGCGGAGCAACGTGGACTTGCCGCAGCCGGAACGACCGACGACCGCCACGAACTCTCCGTCGCGCACCTGCAGATCGATGCCGCGCAACGCTTCCACCGCGCCACGACGGCCGTGGAACGTCCGAGAGACATCCTCGAGTTGGATCATCGGTCACTCCCGTGAACACTGTCCATGAAAGACCACAGCATAGGGATGGAGACCACCCGCATGACCACCCGAGCCGCGACCCGGCTGGCCGGCGTCGCACTGCCCGCCGCCACGCTGCTGGCCCTCGTGGCACTCTGGTACGTCCTGGTCCGGGTCTACGAGGTGCCGCCGCAGGTGGTGCCCTCGCCGGAGAGTGTCGTCAGCGAACTGGGCCGGCTGCCCGAATACCTGGCCCGACAGTCCTGGTACACCCTTCGTGAGGTCTGGGTCGGCTTCGCCATCGCCGTGGTGATCGGTGTCGGTCTCGCCGTCGCCATCGCCTCCTCCACCTTCGTCGACCAGGCGATCTCCCCGATCCTGATCGGCTTCAACGCCATCCCGAAGATCGCCATCGGCCCGATGCTGGTGATGTGGTTCGGCTTCGGCATGCAGCCCAAGATCTTCGTGGTGGTGCTGCTCTGCTTCTTCCCGATCGTGCTGTCGACGGTGGCGGGTCTCCGCTCGGTACCGGCCGAGATGATCGAACTGGCCAAGTCCCTGGACGCCTCCAAGATCAACACCTTTCTGCGGGTACGGGTGCCGTGGGCACTGCCCCAGTTCTTCACCGGCCTCAAGCTCGCCATCTCGCTGGCGTTCGTCGGCGCGGTGGTCGGCGAGTTCATCGGCGGCGGGCGGCACGGCATCGGCTACGTGATCGTCTCGTCCAAGGCCCAGATCCAGACCGGCCTCGCCTTCGCGGGGATCCTGCTGCTCGCACTGATGAGCATCGCCTCGTACTACGCCCTCGTCGCCCTCGAGCGGGCGGTGCTGCCGTGGTCCCGGGAGACCACCTCCTGAGCCTTGTAGGGTCACTCGCGTGACCCACAACCCATCCCCGCCGCAGGGGAACACCGTGCCCGACAAGCCCACTCTCGACGGCATCGAGCTCAAGTGGCGTGCGGTATGGGCGGAGCAGGGCACCTACTCCTTCGACCGGTCGGCGACGCGGGACCGGGTGTTCTCCATCGACACCCCGCCGCCGACGGTCAGTGGTTCGCTGCACGTCGGGCACGTCTTCTCCTACACCCACGCCGACGCCGTCGCCCGCTACCAGCGGATGACCGGCCGCGAGGTGTTCTACCCGATGGGGTGGGACGACAACGGCCTGCCGACCGAGCGCCGGGTGCAGAACCACTACGGCGTGCAGTGCGACCCGTCGTTGCCGTACGACGCGGACTTCACCCCGCCGGAGAACCCGCCGAGCCGCCCGCTGCCGATCTCCCGGCGCAACTTCGTCGAGCTGTGCCAGAAGCTGACCGCGATCGATGAGCAGGCCTACGAGGACCTGTGGCGGTACCTCGGCCTCTCGGTCGACTGGTCGCTGCAGTACAGCACGATCAACGACGCCAGCCGGGCCATCTCGCAGCGGGCCTTCCTGCGCAACCTGCAGCGCGGTGAGGCGTACATGGCGGACGCCCCGACGCTCTGGGACGTCACCTTCAAGACCGCGGTCGCGCAGGCCGAGTTGGAGGACCGGGAACGCCAGGGCAACTACTACCGGGTCGCCTTCGGTCTGGCCGACGGTGGCACGGTGCACATCGAGACCACCCGTCCCGAGCTGCTCCCGGCCTGCGTCGCGCTGGTCGCGCACCCGGACGACGAACGCTACCGGCACCTGTTCGGCACCGAGGCGATCACCCCGGTCTTCGGGGTACGAGTGCCGATCAAGGCGCACCCGCTGGCCCAGCCGGACAAGGGTTCCGGCATCGCGATGATCTGCACCTTCGGCGACCTCACCGACGTGATCTGGTGGCGTGAGCTGGACCTGACGACCCGCCCGGTGATGGGGCGCGACGGTCGTCTGCTGTCCCAGCCGCCGGCCGGCATCGAATCGCCGGAGGCGGTCGCCGCCTACGCCGAGATGGCCGGCAAGACCGCCTTCTCGGCCAAGGAGAAGGCGACCGAGCTGCTGCGGGCGGCCGGCGCGCTGGAGGGCGACCCGCGCCCCACCCAGCAGCAGGTGAAGTTCTACGAGAAGGGCGACAAGCCGCTCGAGATCGTCACCACCCGGCAGTGGTACATCCGCAACGGCGGCCGGGACACCGCGCTGCGCGCCGCCCTGATCGAACGCGGCCGGGAGATGACCTGGTCGCCCGCGTTCATGCGGACCCGGTACGAGAACTGGGTGGACGGCCTGGCCGGCGACTGGATCATCAGCCGCCAGCGGTTCTTCGGCGTGCCCTTCCCGGTGTGGTACCCGCTGAACGCCGCCGGCGAGCCGGACCACGCGTCGCCGATCACCCCGGCCGAGGACCAGCTGCCGATCGACCCGAGCAGCGACACCCCGCCCGGCTACCGGGCCGACCAGCGGGACCAGCCGGGCGGCTTCAGCGGCGACCCGGACGTGATGGACACCTGGGCGACCTCGTCGCTCACCCCGGAGATCGCCGGACGCTGGGGCCTGGACGACGACCTGTTCGCCCGGGTCTTCCCGATGGACCTGCGCCCGCAGGCCCACGAGATCATCCGGACCTGGCTGTTCGCCACGGTGCTCCGGTCCCACCAGGAGTTCGACAGCCTGCCGTGGCACACCGCGCTGCTCTCCGGCTGGATCCTGGACCCGGACCGCAAGAAGATGTCCAAGTCCAAGGGCAACACCGTCACGCCGAAGGCGCTGCTCGAGGAGTTCGGCTCGGACGCCGTGCGCTACTGGGCGGTCAGCGGCCGGCCGGGCACCGACACCGCGTTCGACACCGGCCAGATGAAGGTCGGCCGCCGGCTCTCCATCAAGATCCTGAACGCGACGAAGTTCGTGCTCCGTTTCGGTGTGGCGGACGGCGCGGCCCTGGGCCCGGCCGACGTCACCGAGCCGCTGGACCGGGCGATGCTGGGCGAGCTGGCCGCGGTGGTCGGCGATGCCACGGCGCACTTCCAGGCGTACGACTACGCCCGGGCCCTGGAGCGGACCGAACAGTTCTTCTGGACGTTCTGCGACGACTACCTGGAGCTGGTGAAGGAGCGGGCGTACGGGGAGAGCGACAGCCCGGCGGCCCGGTCCGCGCACGCGGCCCTGTCGATCGCGCTGCGGACCCTGCTGCGGCTGTTCGCGCCGATGCTGCCGTTCGTGACCGAGGAGGCCTGGTCGTGGTGGCAGGACGGCTCGGTGCACCGGGCCGCGTGGCCGGCCCGCGAGGAGTTCGACACGGCCCTGGACCCGGAGAAGTCCCCGGCGTCGCTGCTGGCCCTGGCCGGCACGGTGCTCGGCATCGTCCGCAAGTCCAAGTCCGAGGCGAAGCAGTCGATGCGCAGTGAGGTGGCGCTGCTGACGGTGCGCGGCTCGGACGCCGACGTGCTGGCGTTCGACCTGGTCAGCCGGGACGTGCAGGCGGCCGGTGTGGTGCGTGAGGCGCGGACCGAGGTGGCGGAGGGCGCGCTGAGCGCCGAGGTGGCCCTCGCCTGAGCGGTCAGGTGATCCGGTGGGCCGTCTTCATGGCGGCCCACCGGCATTCGAGTGTTTTGTACCAGCCTGTGAGTCCCATGCGTCCGATCGTATGGATGTTTCGGGATGCCCGATCTCTCCCGCTGCCGCACCATCAGATCAAATTCAGCTAGTTCTCAGGAACCAAAGACATCGCTATATGTCTATGTGTAGCTATCGCTACGGATCCTGCGGTTCCAGGAGGACCTAGTGAAACGACCCCTGTCGGCCGTCGGCGCCGCCCTGCTCGTGGGCGGCCTGCTGGCCGGATTCGGCTCGGCGACCACCGCCACCGCGGCCCCGTCGAAGCCCGACCCCTCGCAGACACCCCTCGCCGCGGCCGCCCGTGCCCTCACCGAGCACCGGCCGGCGTTGCAGGCGAGCACCAAGGACGCCTTCACCCTGCGCAGCAGCGCCGTCGACGCCGACGGTGGCGCGCACGTCCACTACGACCGGACCTACCAGGGCCTGCGGGTCTACGGCGGCGACACGGTCGTGCACACCGCCCCGGACGGCGGCTTCGCCAAGGCGTCGGTCGGCCTGACCAAGCCCCTCACCCTCGGCACCACCGCGAAGGTGACACCCGCGGCCGCGGCCGCGGCGGCGAAGAAGGCGTTCCAGGGAACGATCACCGAGGTCGGCACCCCGGAGAAGATCGTCGACGCCACGTCGGGCAGCGGGGTGCTGGCATACCAGACCGAGATCAAGGGCTGGGCGCCCGACGGGCAGACCCCGTCACGGCTGCAGGTCGTCACCGACGCCGCCACCGGCGCGGTCCGCGACTCCTGGGACGAGATCGAAACCGTGGACGGCACCGGTCGGGGCATCTACGTCGGCACGGTCACCATCAGCACCACCGGCTCGGGCAGCAGCTACACGCTGACCGACCCGACCCACGGCAACGGCAACACCTGCGACATGAACAACACCACCACGACGTGCTCCACGATGACCGACACGGACAACGTCTGGGGTACGGGCGCGCAGTCCAGCGACCAGTCGGCGGCCGTCGACGCCCACTACGGCGCGGCGCTCACCTTCGACTACTTCAAGAACAACCACGGCCGGAACGGCATCTTCAACAACGGCGCCGGTGTGCCGTCCCGCGTCCACTACGGCAGCAGCTACGTCAACGCGTTCTGGGACGGCGCGCAGATGACGTACGGCGACGGCTCCGGCAACGCCGAACCGCTGGTCTCGCTGGACGTGGCCGGACACGAGATGTCGCACGGCGTCACCGAGAACACCGCGAACCTCAACTACACCGGTGAGTCCGGCGGCCTGAACGAGGCCACCAGCGACATCTTCGGCACGATGGTCGAGTTCTCCGCGAACAACACCTCCGACCCGGGTGACTACCAGATCGGCGAGGAGATCGACATCAACGGCGACGGCACGCCGCTGCGGTACATGTACAACCCGACGCTCGACGGCGCCTCGCACGGCTGCTGGTCCTCCAGCACGAACAGCGTCGACGTGCACTACTCGTCCGGCCCCGGCAACCACTTCTTCTTCGACCTCGCCGAGGGCACCGGCTCCACCGCGTACGGCACCTCCCCGGTCTGCGGATCGGCGGCGGCGGTCACCGGCATCGGCCGGGCCAAGGCGGCGGCCATCTGGTACCGGGCGCTGAGCACCTACTTCACCTCGACCACCCGCTACTACCTGGCCAGCAACCTGGCCAACTCGGCCCGCGCCCACACCCTGTCCGCGGCGACCGACCTGTACGGCAACTGCAGCACCGAGTACAAGGCCGTGCAGGCCGCCTGGACCGCGGTGAACGTGGCCGGCGCCGACGCCACCTGCTCCACCACCGGCAACAGCTTCACCCTGGCGCTGTCGTCCACCTCCGGCACCGTCGCCCCCGGCTCGTCCGTCGCGACCACCGCCGCCACCGTCAACACCGGCACCGCCCAGACCGTCGCGTTCACCGCCTCCGGCCTGCCCACCGGCGCCACCGCCACCTTCAACCCGTCGTCGATCACCTCCGGCGCCTCGTCGACGCTGACCATCGCCACCACCTCGGCCACGCCCGCCGGCACCTACACGATCACCGTCACGGGCACCGGCACCTCGGTCACCCGGACCGCGACGTACACACTCACGGTCTCCGGCACCGGCGGCGGCTCCTGCACCGCGACCCAGCTGTTCGCCAACGCCGGCTTCGAGTCCGGCGCCACCTCGTGGACCCAGAGCACGACCGGCATCATCGGCATCCACAGCACCCAGCCGGCCCGCACCGGTAGCTACGCTGCCTGGCTGAACGGCAACGGCTCGACGTCCACCCAGTCCATCTACCAGCAGGTGGCCCTGCCGACCGGTTGCACCACCTACAACCTGTCGTTCTACCTGCACATCGACACGGCCGAGACCACGACCAGCACCCAGTACGACAAGGTGCAGATCCAGGTCCTGAACACCAGCGGCACGGTCCTCGGAACCCTCGGAACGTACTCCAACCTGAACGCGGCGTCCGGCTACACGGCACGCTCGTTCAGCCTGGCCTCGTACGCCGGCCAGACGGTCCGGATCCGCTTCTACGGCACGGAGGACTCGTCCCTGCAGACGTCCTTCACCATCGACGACACGGCCCTGAACATCTCCTGACACGCTGACCCACGCGTCCTCCTCGGCTGGTAGAAACCGGTCGAGGAGGACGTCCGTGTCGATGGGTCACCACCTGGACGCATTGGGCAGGCCGAATAGCAGGAGTTCCACCTCGGGGATCTCCTTGACGCAGCGCCCGCGGAGCGCGTTGAACCACCGCTGAAGGGCCTGCCGCTGTCGCTCCGCGTCCCCGATCAGCTTCCCGACCGGTTGCGGCCTGTCGGCCGGGCGAGCCGACGGCTGGTCTGGTCAGGGCCGGTACTGCTCGGCGATCTCGTAGATGAAGTCGCCGGTGTTGGCAATCGTGACCGGGAGGCCGGTGCCGCCGAGCTGCTTCTTCAGCCAGGCCTCAGTCGAAAGGCAGCTGCCGGTCAGGTTGAAGCCCTCACCGTCCATGCAGTCCGGGCTGCCGCCGTTGGTGGAGAAGACCTTGGGGGAGGGCTTGACCGGGAGGGTGTACCGGCCGCCGTCGCCGTTCACCGCGCTGCCGTCCTTGCTGAACTCGGCGGGCTCGACGACCGCCGTGTGCTTGGCGCTGTCGTAGCTGTGCAGCAGCACCAGATGGGTGCCCGCGCCGATCGGGAAGGTGGCGTCCCCCGCACTCTCCTGCGGTTCGTCGGTGGCAGTGGCGGCAGTGGTGGTGCCGGGTGCCGCCGGGTCGTCGGCCGGCTTCGAGGTGGCTGATGCGACCGGGGCGGCCTGGGCCGGCGCGACGGAGGCCGAGGCGCCGGGCGTGGGCGTCGCGGTGACGGGTTCGGTCGCTGAACAGGCGGAGACGAGGACAGCGCAGGCAAGGACGGGAAGCGCGAGAAGGCGATGCATGTCGATGATCTTGCCCTCACGGGCGGTCCTCTCCGTCGATACCCCCGCGCCTGACACGAACCCGGGACCCTCCAGCGGGTACGTTGCGGTCGGGGCCCGGGTTTCGTTCGCCACCCGGTAGTGAGCCCGTCCCAGCAAGCGCGTAGGGCATGCTGAACCACGGAACGGCGCTGAGCGCGTACAAAAGAAAAAGGCCGCAACCGAACCGCCGAGAACGGCCACCAGCGGTGGGGGCACGGGGACGAAGCCCCACGGCGTGGAGTCTGAGGCTCGGGCCTCAGGCAGAAAAGCACGATGGGCGCCAGGTTCGCGCTTTCCGCGAACACTAGACGCCCTATCCCATCGTGCCCCCGGCAGGATTCGAACCTGCGCTTTCGCCTCCGGAGGGCGACGCTCTATCCCCTGAGCTACGGGGGCCCAGTGATTCGAAAGCCTAGCAGGCCCTCGGGAACCACCGCCAACCGGTTCCGGCCGTGTCGCCGGTCAGCCGGGTTGGACCTGCTTGAGCAGGGAATCGATCAGCTGGATCTCGCCCTGTTGGGCGACGACCATGCTGTTGGCGATCCAGTCGACGTTCTCGTCGTCGGAGAGTTCGATGGCCTCCTGGGCCATGTGGATGCCGCCGAGGTGGTGGGCGCGCATCAGGGTGAGGAACTCGACGTCGAGGTCGTTGCCGGTGGCCTGGCGCAGGGAGGTCATCTGGTCGGCGGTGGCCATGCCGGGCATCAGGCCGTCGACGATCGAGCCGGCCGAGTTCGGCATCCAGGCCATCGGCTCCTCGGAGCCGGTGGGGGAGAGATGCCAGTCGCGCAGCCAGGCCTGCATGTAGCCGATCTGGCCCTGCTGGGTGAGGGCGATGTCGTTGGCCAGGGTGACGATGCCGGGGGTGGTGGAGCCGGTGTGGGCGAGCATCGCCATCTCCACGGCCTGCGCGTGGTGGGTGGACATGTCGCGCAGGAAGCCGGCCTCCACCGAGTCGTCGGCGGGGTTGCCCAGGCGGGGGACGACCAGGCCGGCGGCCACGCCGAGGATCAGGCCGAGGATGAGGGTCGCGACGGCGATGTAGCCGAAGCGGCGGCTCGGGGAGGTGGCCTCCCCGGACGCGGCGTCCGCGTCCGGAGAGGCGACTTCGGAGATCATTGCTGGGTGCCGTTGTCCATGCTGGTGCCGTTGGAACCGGCGGTGACCGGGTCGCTGGTGGTGTTGCCGCCGGAGCAGGCCGCGCCGGGCTCCAGGGAGGCCTTGACCCGGGTGGTCTTGATGAAGTCGTCGATGCGGGTGTCCGCGGCGTCGTCGACCTTGAGCTGGTATCCCCAGACCTGCACGGAGACGTTCTTGTCCAGGTTGGCGATCGGGGACAGGAGCATGTAGTCCTTGCCCTCGACGCGCTCGCGCAGCTTGGCCACCTGGTCGTCGGCGAGGCCCTGCTTGTAGGTGACCCAGACCGCGCCGTGCTCGAGGCTGTGCACCGCGTGCTCGTTGGCGATCGGCTCGGTGTAGATGTCGCCCATGCAGTTCTGCCAGGTCGCGTTGTGCGCACCGCCGACCGGCGGGTTCGTCACGTACGTGAGCGTCCCGTCCTTGTGGGTCTGGTCGTTGATCTGCGCGTTGTTCTGCGAGCGGTAGTCGACGACGCCCTCGATGGCGGCTGCCCGGTCCTCCCAGGGCTGGCTGCCCTGGACCGAGGCGTAGACGCCGTAGCCGATGATGCCGGCGGCGACCAGGATCACGGCGCCGGCGACGGCGATGGGGCCCCAGTTGCGGCCACCGCTCACCTTCACCGGGGTGACGGGCCGGCGGCCCTTGCCCTTGTTGCCACCCTTGGCGCCGGGACGGCTGCCGGGCTTGGCGGAGCCGGGCTTCCCCGAGCCGGACTTGGCCGCGGGGGGCTTGCCCTGACCGGTCGTCTTGTCGACCTTGACGGTGGACGGGACCCGTTCGGGCCCCGGGGTGCTCATGCTCATCGTGCCTCGTCGATTCGTCGCAAGTGGGAAAGGCGGGGCTCGGGTGGCCGCCGAACGACGAAGTCTACCCCCGATAGCATGGTCCAGTGACTCCCGCCAACCTTGCTGACACCGTTCTCTCAGCTGCTCGTGCCGTTTTCGAGACGCGCGGTCTCGACGTCGCGGCGCTGCCCACCACCACGTCGGTGGAGCGGCCGCGCAACCCCGAGCACGGCGACTACGCCTCGACGCTCGCCCTCCAGGTCGGCAAGAAGGTGGGCGTGGCCCCGCGTGAGCTGGCCACCGCCCTCGCCGAGGAGCTGGGCCGCCGGGACGGGATCAAAGCCGTGGAGATCGCGGGTCCGGGCTTCCTGAACATCCGGCTCGACGACGCCTCGACCGGCGTCATCGCCCGGACGGTGGTGGCGGCCGGTTCAGCGTACGGCCGGAGCACCCAGCTGGAGGGCCAGCGCATCAACCTGGAGTTCGTCTCGGCGAACCCGACCGGTCCGATCCACCTGGGGCACACCCGGTGGGCCGCGGTCGGTGACGCGCTGCGCCGGGTGCTGACCGCAGCCGGCGCCGAGGTGACCAGCGAGTACTACATCAACGACGCCGGCGCCCAGGTCGAGCGCTTCGCCCGTTCCCTGTACGCGTCCGCCAACGGCCTGCCCACGCCCGAGGACGGTTACGGCGGTGACTACATCGGCGAGATCGCCCAGCGGATCGTCGCGGCCGAGCCGGACCTGGCCGGACAGCCGGAGGAGACCGCGCTGCCGGTCTTCGACGCGCGCGGCTACGAGCTGATGCTCACCGAGATCCGGGAGAGCCTGGAGCGCTTCGGTGTGCACTTCGACGTCTGGTTCTCGGAGAAGACCCTGCACGGCGGCGGCGCGGTCGAGCACGCCATCGAGGAGTTGCGCAAGCAGGGGCACATCTTCGAGGACGGTGGCGCGGTCTGGCTGCGGACCACTGACTTCACCGACGACAAGGACCGGGTGCTGATCCGGTCGAACGGGGAGAAGACGTACTTCGCGGCCGACGCGGCGTACTACATCAACAAGCGGGAGCGCGGGTTCGACCGCTGCGTCTACCTGCTCGGTGCCGACCACCACGGCTACATCGGCCGGCTGAAGGCCATCGCCGCGTGTGCCGGTGACGACCCGAAGCAGAACATCGAGATCCTGATCGGCCAGCTGGTCAACCTGGTCCGGGCCGGTCAGCCGGTCCGCCTCTCCAAGCGGGCCGGCAACATCATCACGCTGGACGAACTGGTCGAGGCGGTCGGCGTGGACGCCGCGCGATACTCGCTGGCCCGTTCCTCGACCGACTCGGCGCTGACCCTGGACATCGAGGAGATCACCAAGAACTCCAGCGACAACCCGGTCTTCTACGTGCAGTACGCGCACGCCCGGGTCAGTTCCCTGCTGCGCAACGCCGCCGAGAAGGGCATCGTGCGCGCGGACGACTACGACCCGGCGCTGCTCTCCCACGATCGGGAGAAGAACCTGCTGAAGACGCTCGGCGAGTTCCCGGCCGTGGTGGCCACCGCCGCCGAGCTGCGCGAGCCGCACCGCATCGCGGTCTACCTGGAGGAGCGGGTCGCCACCGACTACCACCGGTTCTACGACGCCTGCCAGGTCCTGCCGAAGGGCGAGGAGCAGGTGACCGATCTGACGCATGCGCGCCTCTGGCTGGTCGAGGCCACTCGTACGGTTATCGCCAACGGTTTGGACCTCCTCGGCGTCTCCGCTCCGGAGAGGATGTAGTCATGCGCGCACACGAGGCCGGTGCCCTGCACGGCGATCTCGGCACCCGCGGTCCCGCCTGGCTGCGCGCGCCGCAGGACGTGAACGCGCTCGTCCCGCAGCTGTGGCCACGCACTGTCCGGCGTACCCCGGAAGGGTCTCTGGAAGTCGGTGGCCTGGACGTGACCGCCCTGGCGCAGGAGCACGGCACGCCGGCCTACGTCCTCGACGAGGCGGATCTGCGGGCCCGGTGCCGGGACTTCCAGCAGGCGTTCGCGGACGCCGACGTCTATTACGCGGGCAAGTCGTTCCTGTGCAAGGCGGTCGTGCGGGTCGTCGAGGAGGAGGGCCTGTTCCTGGACGTCTGTTCGGGGGGCGAGCTGGCGGTGGCGCTGGCGGCCGGGTTCCCGGCGGAGCGGATCGGGTTCCACGGCAACAACAAGTCGGTGTCCGAGTTGCAGCGGGCGCTCGATGCCGGCGTCGGCCGGATCGTGCTGGACTCCTTCCACGAAATAGCCCGGCTCACCGAGATGTCGGAAAAATCCGGCAAGAAGCCACAAGTGCTCATCCGCGTCACCGTGGGTGTCGAAGCACACACCCACGAGTTCATCGCGACCGCCCACGAGGACCAGAAGTTCGGCTTCTCGCTGGCCGGCGGGGCCGCCTTCGCCGCGGCCGCGAAGGTCATCGACGAGGGTGTCCTCGACCTCCGCGGACTCCACTCGCACATCGGCTCGCAGATCTTCGACACCAGTGGTTTCGAGGTCGCCGCCCGTCGCATCCTCGAACTGCAGGCACAGATCCGCGACGCCCGCGGGGTGGAGCTGCCGGAACTCGACCTGGGTGGTGGTTTCGGTATCGCGTACACCACGCAGGACGACCCCTCCACCGCCGGTGACCTGGCGAAACGCATCAACAAGATCGTCGAGTCGGAATGCGACGCGGCGTCGCTGCGCAAGCCGAGACTCTCCATCGAGCCGGGGCGCGCGATCGTCGGCCCGGCCGTCTTCACCCTCTACGAGGTGGGGACGATCAAGGACGTGGACGGCATCCGTACGTACGTGAGCGTCGACGGCGGGATGAGCGACAACATTCGGACCGCGCTGTACGACGCCTCGTACAGCGCGACGGTGGCCAACCGCAGCAGCACGGCCGAGCCGATGCTCGCCCGAGTCGTGGGAAAACATTGTGAGTCCGGGGACATCGTCGTGAAGGATGAATTCCTGCCCGCCGACGTGCAGCCCGGAGATCTTGTTGCGGTGCCCGGGACGGGTGCGTACTGCCGGAGCATGGCCAGCAATTACAACCACGTTCCTCGGCCGCCCGTGGTGGCGGTGCGCGACGGCGCCGCCCGCGTCATCGTGCGGCGGGAGACCGAGGACGACCTGCTTGCATTGGATGTTGGATGAGCCAAGGGAAACCGGTCCGCCTCGCTCTTCTCGGCTGCGGCACCGTCGGTTCTGAAGTGGTCCGCCTGCTGCAGGACCAGGCCGACGACCTGACAGCCCGGATCGGGGCCCCGCTGGAGCTCGTCGGCATCGCGGTCCGCCGCCCCGGCCGCCAGCGCGGCGACCTGCCGGTCGACCCGTCGCTGTTCACCACCGACGCGCTCGGCCTGGTCAAGCGGGACGACGTGGACGTGGTGATCGAGGTCGTCGGCGGCATCGAGCCGGCCCGGGGCTGGCTGGTCGAGGCGTTGCGCGCCGGCAAGAGCGTGGTCACCGCCAACAAGGCGCTGCTCGCCGAGGACGGCGGCGCGCTGCACGACGCGGCCGCCGAGGGCGGGGCCGACCTCTACTACGAGGCGTCGGTGGCGGGCGCGATCCCGCTGCTGCGCCCGCTGCGCGAGTCGTTGCACGGCGACCGGGTCACCGCGGTCACCGGCATCGTGAACGGCACCACCAACTTCATCCTCTCCTCGATGGCGTCGACCGGCGCCGGCTTCAGCGAGGCGCTGGAGGAGGCCACCGAGCTGGGCTACGCGGAGGCCGACCCGACCGCCGACGTGGAGGGCTTCGACGCCGCCGCCAAGGCCGCCATCCTGGCCTCGCTCGCCTTCCACACCCGGGTCACCGCCGCCGACGTGTTCCGCGAGGGCATGACCGGGGTGACCGCCGGTGACATGGCCAGCGCCAAGGACATGGGCTGCACGATCAAGCTGCTCTGCATCGCGCAGCGCGGCCGGGGCGCCGACGGCGAGGAGACCGTCAGCGTCCGGGTGCACCCGGCGATGATCCCGCTGAGCCACCCGCTGGCCGGTGTCGGTGACGCGTTCAACGCGGTCTTCGTGGAGGCCGACGCGGCCGGCCCGCTGATGTTCTACGGCCGCGGTGCGGGCGGCCGTCCGACCGCGAGCGCGGTGCTCGGCGACATCGTCGCGGCGGCCCGCAACAAGCTCTCCGGCACCCGGGCCCCGAGCGAGAGCAACTACGCCGAGCTGCGGGTCCGCCCGATCGGCGAGTCGCTGACGCGCTACCACATCAGCCTCGACGTGGCCGAGCGTCCGGGTGTGCTGGCCGCGGTGGCCGGCGTCTTCGCCGACCACGAGGTCTCGATCGCCACGGTGCGCCAGTCCGGCCGGGCCGACGACGCGAAGCTCGTCATCGTGACGCACGTCGCTCCGGATGCCGCGCTGGCGGCTACTGTGGAGGCCCTGTCGCGGCTGGACATCGTTCGGTCGATCGCGAGCGTGCTGCGCGTCGAAGGGGGAGCCGGATAGTGCTCGATCACGTGGGATTCCAGTGTGCCGACCTGGCGGCCAGTGCCGCGTTCTACGACGCCGTGCTGGCGCCGTTGGGCGTGCGGCGGCTGGCCGACTTCACCGTTGCTCTCGGCTACGGGACCGACCATGCGGACTTCTGGATCGGCACGCTCAGTGAAGGCGACGGCTTCCGCGAGTCGCACATCGCCTTCTCGGCCGGTGACCGGGCAGCCGTCGACGCGTTCTTCCAGGCGGCGGTCGCGGCCGGCGCCGAGGTGCTGCACAAGCCGGGACTCCACCCGGAATACCACGAGCACTACTACGGCGCCTTCGTGCGCGATCCGGACGGCAACAACGTCGAGGCCGTCTGTCACCGCCCGGAGGGATTGCCGGAACAGGCGCCGGCATCCTGAATAGTGGATAACCGGTCCCAAAAACCGGAAGTCTGGGGCACGCTGTCACGCGGTTGCCCAGCACGAAGTGAGGAGTGGGCCATGTGGCGGGGTCTGATCGAGGCGTACCGGGACCGGCTGCCGGTCACCGACGCCACTCCGGTGGTCTCCCTGCTCGAGGGCAACACGCCACTCGTTCCGGCCCCGGTGCTGTCCGAGCGGGTCGGCGGTGACGTCTACCTCAAGGTCGAGGGCGCCAACCCGACCGGCTCCTTCAAGGACCGCGGCATGACCATGGCGGTGTCCAAGGCCGTCGAGGATGGCGCCAAGGCCATCATCTGCGCCTCCACCGGCAACACCAGCGCCTCCGCCGCGGCCTACGCCGCCCGGGCCGGCATCACCTGCGCGGTCCTGGTGCCCCAGGGCAAGATCGCGCTCGGCAAGCTGGCCCAGGCGCTGGTGCACGGCGCACGCCTGCTCCAGGTCGAGGGCAACTTCGACGACTGCCTGGCGCTCGCCTCGAAACTCTCCCAGGACTACCCGGTCGCCCTGGTCAACTCAGTGAACATCTTCCGCCTGCACGGGCAGAAGACCGCCTCGTTCGAGATCGTCGAGGCCCTCGGTGACGCCCCGGACATCCACTGCCTCCCGGTCGGCAACGCCGGCAACATCTCCGCCTACTGGATGGGCTACCAGGAGGACAAGGCGGCCGGGAACGCCACGAGGCTGCCGAAGATGTACGGCTTCCAGGCATCCGGCGCCGCCCCGATCGTGAACGGCAAGGTCGTCGAGAACCCGTCGACCATCGCCACCGCGATCCGGATCGGCAACCCGGCCAGCTGGACCAAGGCCCTCGACGCCCGCGACGCCTCCGGCGGCCTGATCTCCGCGGTCACCGACCGTGACATCCTCAACGCCTACCGCCTGCTGGCCCGCGAGGTCGGCGTCTTCGTCGAACTCGGCAGCGCCGCCTCGGTCGCCGGCCTGCTCCAGCAGCACGCCGCCGGCAAGATCCCGCCCGGCTCGCGCATCGTCTGCACGGTCACCGGCCACGGCCTGAAAGACCCGGAATGGGCGATCTCCACGGCGCCGTCACCGACGGTCATCGCCAACGACGCGCACCTGGCGGCTAAGGCACTCGACCTGGGCTGAGCGGTGGTCCCGCCAGGGCGTCCTTCTTCCGCCCTTTCGGGGGTACGACCTACCACTCCCAGCAATCACACCTACCGTGGCTGACCGCGGCGGCACTGCGCCGTCGCGGTCCGTGCCGCGTCTTCCGGCGGCTCAGCGCCGTCCCGCCCCGACAGCCCGCCCGAAGCATGGACTGATCCCTTCCGGTCGTTGACGCGGCTGCCCGTGCCCGCCCACGCCTGGACTAGTCACCTAATGAGTCAGGGTCTGCCTCTGTGGTGATTTGGGGCGTGCAGCGCGCCCGTATTCAACACGCCGCCACGGGTGTGGTGATTTGGGGCGTGCAGCGCGCCCGTACTCAACACGCCCCCACGGGTGTGGTGATTTGGGGCGTCCAGCGCGCCCGTATCCACCACACCGCCATGGGTGTGGTGATTTGGGGCGTGCAGCGCGCCCGTATTCACCACACCCCCACCGGTGTGGTGATTTGGGGCGTCCAGCGCGCCCGTAATCACCACACCGCCACGGGTGTGGTGACTTCGGGCGTCCAGCGCGCCCGAAATCACCACGCGGACGGGCTTCGCACCCTGACCACGAAACATGTCTAACCGCGCCCGTAGAGGTGCCGTGGACGACGGCTGCGTGGGCTCGCCCGTCGTTCAGTGCTGTCCCGCGTTCGCATGTGCGCCGTGACCGACGGCCGGGGTCTTGCAGCCCGTTGGTTGAGTGCTGTCTGGCGGGCTTGAGCGTGCCGTGGTGGACGGCTGCGGGTGCCCGGCCGTTGTTGGGGGCTGTTCGGTGGGCTTGGGCGTGCTGTGGTGGACGGCTCGGGGTGGGCGGCCGTCGTCCACGGCGGTTTTGCCGGGCTGAGGGAGCCGTTGACGACGGCTCGGGGTGGGCGGCCGTTGTCCGCGGCGGTTTTGCCGGGCTGAGGGAGCCGTTGACGACGGCTGGGCAACGCGGATCGGATCGAGCGGGGCGTCACGGAGCCGCCGGGCGTCACGGAGCGGTTGGGCGCCACGGAGCCGCCGGGCGCCACGGAGCCGCCGGGAAGTGCGGATCGTGTCGGGCGCCGTGGATCGGGCCGGGGCCGCCGAGCTGCGTCAGACGGTGGAGCGGGCGTCGGCGGGCGCTCTCAAGACGGTGGAGCGGGCGTCGGCGGGCGCTCTCACTCGTACCCTAAGGAGAGGGTGACGGGAAGTCCGTGGCCAGCGCCTCGCGGATCAGCAACTCCATCGCCTGAGCGACGATCTCCAACTCCTCGGCTGAGAGCCGGCTGAGGAGGACGCGCTGTTTCTCCGCGCCGGCGGTGATGATTCCCTCGATGAGCTCCGTGCCCGCTCTGGTGAGGCCGATGCGGCGCACCCGGCGGTCCTGGAGGTCTTCCGTGCGGGTCACCAGGTCCTGCACGACCAGGCGGTCGATCATGCCGGTCAGTGCGGCCGCGCCGACGCCGACCATGCGGGCCAGTTCGCTTCCGGCGAGGGCGCCGTTGCGGGAGAGCAGCAGCATGATCTTGAGTTGCGACATCGTCAGGTGCGAGGAGAAGAGCGGGTCCGACCGATCGTCGGCGAACAGGTGCTCGAGCCTGATCTGCGCGCCCATGATGTCTGCGATGAGCTTCTCTTTCTGGCTCAGCGCCTGCTCCTTTTGTGACGTGTTGATGGCGTGTGTGCTGCCAGCTGATGACGGACGCTACCAGGAGGCCCCGGTCAAAAACCATTTGTTCGCGTCAGGCAAACTATCAGTATCAACCGAACTTTCATCGGGGGAGTTCCCATGTCCGGTCTGACACGGCTCAGCCTTGCCAACCGAGGTCTGGTCGCACTGATCGCCGTCGTGATCAGTGCGTTCGGCCTCTACGCGATCCCCTCACTCAAGCAGCAGCTCTTCCCGTCGATCGAGCTGCCCGCGGCGTTCGTCAGCGCGGTGCTGCCCGGCGCGTCGCCGGAGACGGTCGAGGAGCAGGTCACCAAGCCGATCGAGGACGCCGTCAAGGGCATCGACGGCATCGACACGGTCACGTCGACCTCGCGGGAGAACGCCTCCAGCGTGGTGGTGATGTTCGAGTTCGGCACGGACATCGAGTCCGCGGTCAACCAGGTGACCACCTCGCTCAACCGGATCCAGGCGCAGCTGCCGGAGGGCGTCGACCCGCAGGTGTTCGCCGGCGGCACCGACGACATCCCGGCGATCGTGCTCGCCGCCACCGGCGGTTCGGACGAGAGCGACCTGCTGCGGCGCCTCAACGAGACCGTGGTGCCGGAGCTCAACGCCATCGTCGGCGTCCGGGACACCCAGGTCACCGGCGCCCGCGCCGAGCAGGTCGTGATCACCCCCGACCTGGCGAAGTTCGGTGCGGCGGGTGTCAGCCCGGCGTCGCTGACCAGCGTGCTGCAGGCCAACGGCGTGTCGATCCCGGCCGGCGCGGTGACCGAGGGGGAGCAGTCGCTGACCGTGCAGGTCGGCACCCCGATCACCACCGTCGAGCAGCTCGAGGGCGTCTACCTGACCGGCTCGAAGGGCCCGGTGCGTCTCGGTGACGTGGCGAGCGTGGAGAGCAAGCTGCCGGCCGCCGAGTCGTACACCCGCACCGATGGGGTGAACAGCCTCGGCATCGCGGTCACCGCACGCCCGGACGGCAACCCGGTGGAGATCTCGCACGAGGTCCGGGACATCCTGGCGAGCCTGGAGGAGTCCTCCGGCGCCACCCTCACCGTGATCACCGACCAGGCGCCGTACGTGGAGCGGTCCATCGAGAGCCTGACCACCGAGGGCCTGCTCGGCCTGCTGATGGCCGTCGTGGTGATCCTGGTCTTCCTGCTCAGCATCCGGTCGACCCTGGTCACCGCGGTCTCCATCCCGCTGTCGGTGCTGGTCGCGCTGATCGCGTTGTGGATCGGTGACTACACCCTCAACCTGCTCACCCTCGGCGCGCTCACCATCGCGGTCGGCCGGGTGGTGGACGACTCGATCGTCGTGCTGGAGAACATCAAACGCCATCTGGAGTACGGCGAGGAGAAGGTGCACGCCATCCTCGGCGCGGTCCGTGAGGTGGCCGGGGCGGTCCTCGCCTCCACCCTGACGACGGTGGCGGTCTTCGCCCCGATCGCTCTGGTCGGCGGCCTGGTCGGGCAGATCTTCTCGTCCTTCGCGATCACCGTCACGGTGGCGCTGCTGGCCTCGCTGTTCGTGGCGCTGACCATCGTGCCGGTGCTGGCGTACTGGTTCCTCAAGCCGCCGGCCGCGGGCGCCGACAGCGAGGCGGTCCGCAAGGCCGCGGAGGAGAAGGAGCTGCGCAGCCCGCTGCAGCGCGGCTATCTGCCGGTGATCCGGTTCGCCACCACCAAGCGGTGGACCACGGTGCTGATCGGCATCGCCGTCCTGATGGGTACGTTCGCCCTGTCCACCCGGCTGGAGACCAACTTCCTGGACGAGTCGGGGCAGGACAGCCTGACGATCAGCCAGGAGTTGCCGGCCGGCGCCAGTCTGGCCGCCACCGACGCGGCGGCCAAGAAGGTGGAGAGCCTGCTCGCCTCGCGGGAGGGCGTCAAGACGTACCAGGTGACGGTCGGCGGCAACTCGGCCAACCCGTTCGCCGGTGGTGGCGGTGGTGGCACGGCCAGCTTCAACGTGGCTCTCGACGAGGACGCCGACGTTGAGAAGATCACCGGCGATCTGCGGGACGAGTTCGCGAAGCTGACCGACGCCGGTGAGATCAAGATCGGTCAGGAGAGCTCCGGTGTCGGCAGCAGCGGCCTCTCCGTCCAGGTGAACGCCGCGGACACCGACGTGCTCGCCGACGCCACCGAGCAGGTGCGGGCCGCGATGGCCGGGATCGGCGGGGTCACCGACGTGGACACCACGCTGTCCACCAGCGTGCCGCGACTGCAGGTGGTGGTGGACCGCAAGGCCGCCGCGGCGGCGGGTCTCACCGAGGCTCAGATCGGTCAGACGGTCGCTTCGATGTTCCGGTCCGCCCCGGCCGGGCAGATCGCGGTGGACGGCTCCACCCAGGACGTGGTGATCTCGTTCGGCACCGCGCCGGCCGACGCCGCCGCGGTCCGGGCCCTGCCGCTGACCACCGCCAAGGGCGTCGTCCCGCTGGACCAGGTCGCCGACGTCGAGGAGGTGGCCGGCCCGGCGACGGTGAACCGGGTCGACGGCGACCGCACCGCGACCGTCACCGGCACGGTGACCGGTTCCAACCTGTCCGCGGTCAACGCCGACCTGACGAAGAAGCTCGAGGCCATCAGCCTTCCGGCCGGCGCCGACTACACCGTCGGTGGTGTCAGTGCCGACCAGCAGGAGGCGTTCGAGCAGCTCGGCCTGGCCGTGCTGGCCGCCATCGCGATCGTCTTCGTGATCATGGTGGCGACCTTCGGCAGCCTGCTGCAGCCGGTGATCCTGCTGGTGTCGATCCCGTTCGCGGCGACCGGCGCGATCGGCCTGCTGCTGCTCACCGGCACCCCGCTCGGCGTTCCGGCGTTGATCGGTGTGCTGATGCTGGTCGGCATCGTGGTGACGAACGCCATCGTGCTGCTGGACCTGATCAACCACTACCGGGCCGCGGGCATGGGTGTGCAGGAGGCGGTGATCGAGGGTGGCCGGCACCGGCTGCGCCCGATCCTGATGACCGCCATCGCGACCATCTTCGCCCTGATCCCGATGGCGCTCGGCCTCACCGGCGAGGGCGGCTTCATCTCGCAGCCGCTGGCCATCGTGGTGATCGGCGGTCTGGTCAGCTCCACGCTGCTGACCCTGGTGCTGGTGCCGACGCTCTACACCCTGGTCGAGAACCGCAAGGAGAAGTCGCGGGCCAAGCGGGCGGCGAAGCGGGCCGGCAAGGCCGCCCCGGAGCCGGCCGGGGACGAGGCGCCGGCCGAGGAGGAGCCGGTGACCGTGCCGGACGACTCCGCGGTGAAGGACGGCGGGGCACTGCGCGGTTACACCGACCAGTTCGAGGTGCTGAAGATGCCGAAGAAGCAGGAGTGACCACCTGATGATCAGCGATGCCCGGTCCTTCGCGGCCGGGCATCGCCGTGTCCGGGGACCACGTAAAGTCGCCAGGTGCCACCCACCCTTTCGGTCCTTACCCGCAATCGTGATTTCCGTCGCCTTTTCGCGGCTGAACTCGTGGTCTTCGGCGCGGACTGGTTCGTCATGGTCCCGCTGTTGGTGCTCCTGCCGGAACTGACCGGCAGTGGCGCCTGGGGCGCTCTGGTGCTCGCCGCCGACACCGGGATCACCGCGCTGCTCCTGCCGTTCACCGGCACCATCGCCGATCGGCTGGACCGGCGCCGGATCCTGGTGCTGGCCAATTTCGCCTCGTTCGCCGCGGTGCTGCTGCTGTTCGCGGTGCGGTCCGCGGCGACGGCGCCGCTGGCCCTGGTCGCGGTCGGCGCGATGGCGGTGGCGAAGGCGTTCTACTCGCCGGCCGCCTCGGCCGCCCTGCCCAACGTGGTGGACCCGGTGGACCGGCCGGCCGCCAACGCCGTCGCCGGGTCGGCCTGGGGGACGATGACGGTGGTCGGCGCCTCCCTGGGCGGCGTGGTCAGCAGCGCCGCCGGGCCGTACGTCTGCTTCGCGGTGACCGCGGTCCTGCTCCTGGCCGGAAGCCTGCTGACCGGCCTGATCCGGCGCCCGTTGCAGGCGCCGCGCGCCGGCGGGGCACCGCAGCCGACCATGCACGCCCTGCTCGAGGCGTTGCGCTACATCGGCGCCCGGCCCCGGCTGCGGGCCCTGGTCACGGTGAAGTCCGCGGTCGGCCTGGGTAACGGCGTGCTGACAGTCTTCCCGCTGATCGCGGCGGCGCACGGGGCCGGCGCGATCGGGGCCGGCCTGCTCTTCGCGCTGCGGGGCGCGGGTGCGCTGATCGGGCCGATGGTGATGCGGCCGGTGCTGGACCGGCCGCGCTGGCTGCTGACCGCGCTGGCCCTGTCGATGGGCCTGTACGGCGTCGGCTACCTCGGCGTGGCGTTCGTCCCGTGGTTCCCGGCGGTGCTGGTGCTGGTCTTCGTCGCGCACTTCGCCGGTGGCAGCAACTGGGTGCTGTCGAACTACGCGCTGCAGGGTGAGGTGCCGGACGAGCTGCGCGGCCGGGTGTTCGCCACCGACATGATGCTGGCGACGCTGGCGATCGCCATCAGTCAGCTGGGCGCCGGCGCGGTGATCGACCACGTCGACCCGTCGGTGGTGATCGCCACCTGCGCCTCGATCACCATGGTCTACGCGGTCGGCTGGTGGATCGTGACCCGGTGGACGGCGGGCACCCCCGTCGCGAGTGAAAAGGCATGAATCCGGAGCGTCGTCGATTCGACATGCGGGATTACCAGGGGCGGGGCGCTTCGGTTGAGATGATCACCCCATAGCATGTGGCGATGGGTCTGTCCTTCGTCACTGAACCGGTCTCGGTCAGCACTCCGGCGACCAGCGCCAATCTCGGGCCCGGCTTCGATGCGCTGGGTCTCGCGCTGACGCTCTACGACGATCTGACCGCGCGGGTGACCGACGGCGAATTCTCGGTGACCGTCACCGGTCAGGGTGCGGGGGAGTTGCCGACCGGCGCCGATCACCTGGTGATCCGTTCGATGCTGGCGACCTTCGACGAGCTGGGGCAGCGTCCGCCCGGCCTGGCGGTCGAGTGCGTCAACCGGATCCCGCAGGCGCGCGGGCTGGGCAGTTCGTCGGCGGCCATCGTCGGCGGCGTACAACTGGCCCGTGGCCTGGTCCGGGGTGGTCTGGAGCTGCTCGACGACGCGGCCGCGCTGCGCATCGCGGGCCGGCTCGAGGGGCACCCGGACAACGTCGCGCCCTGCCTGCTGGGCGGTTTCACCATCGCCTGGACCGAGGAGACCGGTTCCCGGGCGGTACGCCTGTCGCCGGCCGACGGCGTGCGGTCGACGGTGTTCGTCCCCGCCGAGCGCGGGTACACCGCGACCGCCCGGGCCGCGTTGCCGGCCGAGGTGCCGCACGCCGACGCGGCCTTCAACACCGGCCGGGGCGCGCTGCTGGTGCACGCCCTCACCCGGGACCCGTCCCTGCTGTTCCCGGCCACCGAGGATCGGCTCCACCAGGGTTACCGTGCCGCCGGGATGCCCGAATCGGCGGCCCTCGTGGCGGCGCTGCGGGCTGCCGGGGTGGCCGCGGTGATCAGCGGCGCGGGTCCCACCGTGCTGGCGTTGTCCGAGGTCCCGGCCGATTTCGCAGCGGGTGCGCAGTGGCGCGGCGAAGTGCTGGGCGTGGATGACGCCGGTGCTCGTGTGAAAGGGGGTATGGTGGAACACGCCGAGCGGGGCCCTGTTGCCGCAGGTCGCACGAGTTGACTACGCTCAAGACCTAGCACAGCCGCGAAGCAAGCGATCTCTGCGGTTCGGCGCACCCCCGAGATTTCTGGGCCTTCATGGCCTGTCTCAACTCTCATCAAGGCACACGCCGGGCAGCAGTTGATAATCGCTGCAATCGCCGAGACCTACCCGTCAAGCCCTGACGGGCAGGGATACCGGTCGAGCTGCCGTGCTGCACGAACTCCCGCGCCGCTGCTGCGAAGCGGGTTCCGAGGGCACCCGGCCCAGGCTGCAGTTCCGGGTGATCTCGGTTTTTTCCGACGGAAGGAATCCATTGAGCGACACCACCGACGTGACGTCGGGTGTTTCTGACGTCGCTGACGGCGCAGGCACCACCGCGACTGCCACGAAGCGCCGCCGTGGCGGCACCGGGCTCTCCGCGATGCTGCTGCCCGAGCTGCAGAGCCTCGCCGCCTCCCTCGGCATCTCCGGTACCGCCCGGATGCGCAAGGGTGAGCTGATCACCGCGATCTCCGAGCGTCAGAGCGGCGGCTCCGCCCCGGCCGAGACGGCCCCGCGTCCGCGCTCCAACAGCTCCGAGACCGTCACCACGGCTCCCGCCCCGGCGCAGGCCGCACCGGTCAAGGCCGCCCCGGCGGAGACCACCCCCGCGCCGCAGACCGCAGCCGCCCCGGCCGTCACGGCCCCTGCCGCCCCGGCCGAGCAGCCTGCCGCTCCGGCGGCGGAGCGTCCGTCCCGGAGCCGCCGTGAGCGTGGCTCCCGGCAGAGCACGCGGGAGACCGCGCCCGCCGAGAGTGTGGAGGCCGCGCCCGCCGGCGCCGCAGCGGCGGCCCCCGCCGCGACCTCCACCCCCGAGGCCCCGGCCACCGAGCCGGTCGAGCGTGCCGAGCGCCCCGAGCGGGGCGACCGCCCGGAGCGCGGCGAGCGCAACCGGGACCGGCAGCGCAACCAGCGTGACGGTCAGCGCGACCGCAACGACGACCGTGGTGACCGCGGCGATCGGGGGGACCGTGGTGACCGCGGTGACCGTGGTCCGCGCGCCGACCAGGGCCACGACGACGACGGCGACGACGACGCCGGCCGCCGGAGCCGGCGCAGCCGGTTCCGTGACCGCCGCCGTGGCCGGGACCGCGACGACAACCAGCGCGACGACAACCGCCGCGACGGTGGCGGCCGGGAGCCGCACGTGTCCGAGGACGAGGTTCTCGTCCCGGTCGCCGGCATCCTGGACGTGCTGGACAACTACGCGTTCGTGCGGACCACCGGTTACCTCTCCGGCCCGAACGACGTCTACGTGTCCATGTCGCAGGTCAAGAAGTACGGTCTGCGCCGCGGTGACGCGGTCACCGGCGCGGTGCGGTCCGCCCCGCGGGACACCGGTGGCGAGCAGCGCCGGGACAAGTACAACCCGCTGGTCCGTCTGGACACCATCAACGGGATGGAGCCCGACGAGGCCCGCCGGCGTCCCGAGTTCTACAAGCTCACGCCGCTCTACCCGCAGGAGCGTCTGCGGCTGGAGACCGAGCCGCACATCCTCACCACCCGCATCATCGACCTGGTGATGCCGATCGGTAAGGGCCAGCGCGCGCTCATCGTCTCCCCGCCGAAGGCCGGTAAGACGATGGTGCTGCAGGCCCTGGCCAACGCCATCACGCACAACAACCCGGAGTGCCACCTGATGGTGGTGCTGGTGGACGAGCGGCCCGAAGAGGTCACCGACATGCAGCGCACGGTGAAGGGCGAGGTCATCGCGGCCACGTTCGACCGTCCGCCGCAGGACCACACCACGGTCGCCGAGCTCGCCATCGAGCGGGCCAAGCGGCTGGTCGAGCTGGGCCACGACGTGGTCGTGCTGCTCGACTCGGTGACGCGTCTCGGCCGGTCGTACAACCTGGCCGCGCCGGCCTCCGGCCGGATCATGTCGGGTGGTATCGACTCGACCGCGTTGTACCCGCCGAAGCGCTTCCTCGGCGCGGCGCGCAACATCGAGAACGGTGGCTCGCTCACCATCCTCGCGACCGCGCTGGTGGAGACCGGGTCGATGATGGACACGGTCATCTTCGAGGAGTTCAAGGGCACCGGCAACGCCGAGCTCAAGCTCGACCGCAAGATCGCTGACAAGCGCATCTTCCCGGCCGTGGACGTCTCCGCCTCCAGCACCCGTAAGGAAGAGATCCTTCTGGGCAAGGAGGAGCTGGCGATCATCCACAAGCTCCGCAAGGTGCTCAGTTCGCTGGAGTCGGGCGCTGCTCTGGACCTGCTGATGGACCGTCTCAAGCAGACGCGTACCAACATCGAGTTCCTGATGCAGATCGCCAAGTCCACTCCTGGCGAGTAACCACGCAAAAGCGACGCAGCCCACCCGATCGGGTGGGCTGCGTCGCTTTTGTCGCACAACTTGTCTGATTCGCCCCGTACGGGGTCGTGCGAACCTCCGGTATCCATTCGCTACCTCGGAGGCGCTCGATGACCGTGCCCGGCTACCGGGACCAGCCCACCGAACCCTGGGACCGCGATGCGCCGGCCGACCCCGAGGAGGCCGAGGACTTCCTGCGCCGCTGCTACACCGAGAACCCCCGGCTCGGGCCGGTGGAGCCGCGGCTGGCGATAGTCCGCGCGCAGATCGCCGCCACCGGCACCTACGTGCACACCACCGAGGAGCTGACGCACGGCGCCCGGATGGCGTGGCGCAACGCGAGCCGCTGCATCGGACGGCTCTACTGGCGCAGCCTGCTGGTGCTGGACCGGCGCCGGGCCCGTACCGCCGATGAGATCTTCTCGCTCCTCGTCGGGCATCTGCGGGCCGCGGGCGACACCGCGATCCGCCCGGTGATCAGCGTTTTCGCCGCCGCTCAGCCCGGCCGGCCGTACGCCAAGGTCTGGAACGAGCAGTTGATTCGCTATGCCGGGTACCGCACCGACGCCGGGCAGACGATCGGCGACCCCCGTCAGCAGGCGCTCACCGCGGCGGTCCACGCCTGTGGCTGGCGCGGCAAGGGCGAGGCCTTCGACGTCCTGCCCCTGGTCATCGAGACCCCCGCCGAGGGCGTCCGGCTGTACGAACTCCCGGAACGCGCCGTCCGTGAGGTGCCGCTGACCCATCCCGAGTACGCCTGGTTCGCCGAACTGGGCCTGCGCTGGCATGCCGTGCCGGCGATCGCGAACATGCGGCTCACCATCGGCGGGGTGCACTACCCGCTGGCCCCGTTCAACGGCTGGTACATGGGCACCGAGCTGGGTGCGCGCAACCTGGCCGACGGCGACCGGTACGACATGCTGCCGCTGCTGGCCGCCCGGATGGAGCTGGACACCAGCCGGGAGTCGACGCTGTGGCGGGACCGCGCCCTGGTCGAGCTGAACCGGGCGGTGCTGCACAGCTTCGAGCGGGCCGGGGTGAAGATGTCCGACCACCACACCGAGTCGCAGCGGTTCCTCACGCACCTGCGCAACGAGGAGCGGGCCGGCCGTCCGGTGCCGGCCGACTGGACCTGGATCGTCCCGCCGATGTCCGGCGGCGTCACCGGGGTCTTCCACCGCTACTACACCGAGATGGACCTGCGGCCCGCGTTCTACCTCGACGACGAGGCGGCGGCCCTCGCGCAGGGGTGCCCCAGGACCGGCCCTAGGTTGGGCGGATGACGTCGTTCATCTCACACACGACCGTGGACGCCACCGACGCCTATGCACTGAGCGAGTGGTGGCGGCAACTGCTGGACTATGTCGACGACCCGGAGGATCCGAACGAGCCGGGCCACGAGGAATGCATGATCATGTCGCGGGACGGGCGGCACCGGGTGCTCTTCATCGAGGTGCCCGAGCCGAAGAGCGGCAAGAACCGGATCCACTTCGACCTGCGTCCCACCGAGGGCACCCGCGACGAGGAGATCGAGCGGGTGATCGGGCTGGGCGCGAAACCCACGGCCGACCTGCGGCAGCCCGACGGCGGTGGCTGGATGGTCTTCCAGGACCCGGAGGGCAACGAATTCTGTGTGCTGCGCGGCGAGGACGAACTCAAGCGAACTCGTTGAGCGGGAAGTCGTCCCGGTGCCGCCAGGACGCCTCGGTGCGGACGTGACCGGGGCGCACCCACTTGAGCACCTTGCGGTCGAAGTCGGCGGCCGTGATCCGGCCGGCGGCCCGGATGACGAAGCCCTCCGAGGTGTCCTCGTCGCGCTGCGCGGACCAGGCCGTCCGGGCCTCGGTGATGCTGCCGCCGCGGTAGAGCACCGGCACCATCGGCAACTCCAGGCGCCGGGCCCAGTCGACGGTGTCGTCCCAGCCCAGCAGGGTGTCCGTCTCGTCCCAGATGCCGAAGACCAGGAAGACGCCGGGTAGGTCGGCGTAGGCGACGCTGCGGCGGGCCCACATGGACTCGCCGCAGACCCGCCACTGATCCGGAATCCGGTACGCCGTCATCGCCCACAACGCCTTGGCCGGCCGGTCCCACGGGTGGGTGCCGGAGTCGAGCGACCGGGCGTACATCGAGTCCCGGGTGAAGGTGAGGTTCCCGCCGTCCATCTTCTCGGTCACCACCAGTTCGCCGTCGAGCCACGACAGATCCGGCTGGATCCGGTCGTCGCCCGAGGCACCGGGGGAGTCCGGCAGGTGGAACGTCCGCGGGTACTTCACCTAGAAATCACCCTCCGCCACCTGGAACACGGTCAGGCCCAGCGATCGCCACATACGTACCACCTGCCGGCGGTCGTCGAACACCCCCACGACCCGCCAACGATCACGGATCTGCTCGTCGAAGATCTCGCGCTTGACGATCGAGTCCTTGCGGCTGTCGCCCTCCGGCCGCATGAACAGCGCCTCGTAGGGCACCCCCACGAACAGCTCCAGCCAGGCCTCGGTCTCCGCACGGCAGGCCGCGTCCCGCCCGGAGCAGAAGACGATCGCGTGGCCGGCGGCGTGCATGGCCCGGACGGCGGCGATCACCGCCGGGTTCGGCGAGTCCTCACCGACCCGGGACCATTCGTACGGGCTGCGGTCGCCCATCAGCGCGACGGTGCCGTCGATGTCGACCAGGACCACCGGCGGCAGCGACTCGTCGGCCTCGTAGACCACGCCGGGACCGCCCCGGTCCACGAACGGGATCGGCAGCGGCAGGTTCTTGCCGGCCAGGTAGCGCTGGTGCATGCGGCGGATCGGGTCCTCGCCGACCCGGTCGTCCTCCGGCCGGTCCGCGTCGCGCCGGACGCACTCGTCCACCGGCACGTCGGTGAAGTCGTGCACCTCGAACGACGCGTTGAACCGGGCGGCCATCTCGGCCCACTCGCGGACCGTCTTGGCGCGCAGGTTGGTGTCGTCGACGATGACGCTGGCGTGCGCCCGCAGCAGGGCCTCGACCGACGACCGCTGTGCGTGCGTGACCTGCGCCTCGGCCGCCTGGGTGAAGAGGCGCCGGCCGTGCAGCATGCGCCGCAGGTCGTCCCGGTTGACCCGGAGCACGTCCGGCTGCAGTTTGCGGGCGAACGTGGTCTTGCCGGAGGCGGGCAGCCCCCGGGTGATCAGCAGTCGCGTCATTCCTCGTTCTCCCCCATGCTGCCGTCACCGGCCGGCCGCGCACGCTGCCACAGGCCGGGACGGTAGTCCTTGCCGTCGAGCCGCAGGAAGAGCTCGCCCCGGAAATCGGTGCGCAGCGCCTCGGCGGCGAACTCCTTGCGTCCCCAGCCCTGCGGGAGGGTGGCGACGATCTTCTCGTAGGCGGCCTCGACCGCGGCGGCACGGGCGTCCACGAGGGCGGTCAGCTCGGCGGCGATGCCGAGGACCCACCGGTGGAACTCGTCCGGCAGCGGGGCGATCAGGTCGTCCAGGCCGCCGCCGGCGGCGAGGATCTCCCACACGGTCCGCGGCGTGAGGCCGGTGACCAGACGGTGCAACCGTACGTAGTCCGCGTACTTGATCTTCACGCGCTGGTCGGCCTCGGTGAAGTGCACCACCAGGCCCTCCCGCCCGGCACGGGGCTCGGCGGCCAGCGCCTCGGCGAGGGTCGCGTAGGCGAACGACTCGACGACCGGTCCCGGCCAGCCGGGCACCGCGGACGGCCCGTACGAGCGGCCGGTGGCGATGTCGACCGCCCCGAGCAGCACCAGATCGTCGAGTCCGCGGTAGTCCACGACGATCCGGTTGTCCGGATAGATGATCTCCACGAGCACGGTCAGGCCGGCCGGCGGACGGAACTGCGCATAACGCGTACGCAGAAGGTCGGTGGCATGAACGGCCTGAGCCGACGCGAAGGACCCCCGGGTGGCGACGGCGTAGCCGGAGCCGTCGTGGTAGATCACCCCGAGGCTGCCGTCCGCCTTGTCGGTCACGCTGACCGCGGCGCCCGGATCGAGCACCGGAGCGTGCCCCTCGGTGTGGTTGAAGAACTTGGGGAACGGGCGTGCCAGCACCCGGCCGTCCGCGTCCACGATCAGACCGCGGCAGGCCAGCGTCACCGGCGTCCAGGCCGCGGCGTACTGGCAGGCTTCGGTGTAGTTGTGGATCCGCAGGTCGAGGGTGGGATGGCGCTGCACCCTGACCAGGCCTCCGTCGATGGCGGCGGCGAGTTCGGCCGGATCGAGGACGTCGTGGAGCAGGGTCATCACGGTGCCTGTTCTCTGCGGGAATTCCGGAAGGGGTGCTCACGTTATCCAGGGCGTATCCAGTTGCGCCGCCTGATTTCCGTCGGGTACGGAGGTCATGGCAGACTGATACATCGGCCAGTAGGGGTTCCGGTTCACGCCAATCGTGGAAGAACGGCGACCCGGCGACCCGATCATCGAGAGGGACCGAGAAGACATGAAGAGCGGCATCCACCCGGAGTACACGACCACCAACGTGATCTGCTCCTGCGGCAGCACCTTCACCACCCGTAGCACCGCCAAGGGCGACGAGATCCGCGTCGAGACCTGCAGCGCCTGCCACCCGTTCTACACCGGCAAGCAGCGCGTCCTCGACACCGCGGGCCGGGTGGCGAAGTTCCAGGCGAAGTACGCGAAGGTCAACGCCGCGAAGAAGAAGTAACCGCTTCAACGGCGCCCGTCCCGGCTCTCGGGACGGGCGCCGTTCGCGTGTGTCCGCGTCCGTGTCGCCGCTGGGGGAAATTCGATGAGCACCGACCGTCTGACCATGCTTCTCGACGAGTACGCCGACCTGGAGAAGCGGATGGAGGACCCCTCGATCCACACCGACCAGGCGCTGGTCCGGCGGGTCGGCCGCCGGTTCGCCGAGCTCGCGCCGCTGTACGCCGCACACACCGAGCTGGAGTCGGCCCGCGCCGACCTGGCCGCAGCCAAGGAGCTGGCAGCCGAGGACCCGGCGTTCGCCTCCGAGGTCGAGGCGGTCGCGGCGGTGCTGCCCGCGCTCGAGGAGAAGCTCGGCGAGATGCTCATCCCGCGCGACCCGAGCGACGCCAAAGACGTGATCATCGAGATCAAGGCGGGCGAGGGCGGCCAGGAGTCCGCGCTCTTCGCCGGCGACCTGCTGCGGATGTACACCCGGTACGCGGAACGCCGCGGCTGGGTGGTCGAGGTGATCGACTCGCAGGAGTCGGACCTCGGCGGCGTCAAGGACATCTCCTTCGCGGTCAAGACGAAGGGCGCGCCGGAGGGCGGCCACGGCGTCTGGTCCCGGATGAAGTGGGAGGGCGGCGTGCACCGCGTACAGCGGGTGCCCGTCACCGAGTCGCAGGGCCGCATCCACACCTCCGCGGCCGGCGTGCTGGTGCTGCCGGAGGCCGAGGACGTCGAGGTCCAGATCGAGCCCGGTGACCTGCGCATCGACGTGTACCGCTCGTCCGGCCCGGGCGGCCAGTCGGTCAACACCACCGACTCCGCGGTCCGGATCACCCACCTGCCCACCGGCACCGTGGCCAGCTGCCAGAACGAGAAGAGCCAGCTGCAGAACAAGGAGGCCGCGATGCGCATCCTGCGGTCCCGGCTGCTGGCCCAGGCCCAGGAGGCGGCGGACGCGGCGGCCGGTGACGCCCGCAAGGCGCAGGTCCGCACGGTCGACCGTTCGGAGCGGGTCCGCACCTACAACTTCCCGCAGAACCGGATCACCGACCACCGGGTGGGGTACACGGCGTACAACCTCGATCTGGTGCTCGGCGGGGAACTGGACGGTGTGCTGGACGCGCTGGCCGCCGCCGACCGGCAGGCCCGGCTGGCCGGCAAGGCGTAGGCGACGACCAGGTCCTAGTCGCCGACCGCCAGCACCACCAGGCGGTCGTCGCGGTCGCAGACCAGGTGCCGCCCGGCGGCGTTGCACACGCCCTGCTCGACCGACTCGAGGATGCCGGCCCGGACATACCGCCCGGTGATCGTGTCCAGGACGCTGATCACACTGAGCGGGGCCGTCGCGCCGACCACCTTGTGGAACAGCACCAGCCGGTCGGCCTTCTCCAGTTCCAGGCCCAGCGGGTAGCCCGGAGCCGGCCCACCGATCCGCCGGCCGGTGGCCGTGTCCAGCAGGACCTGCTCGGTGCGCGGGGCCGAGGCGGTCGAGGCCAGCACCCGGTCCGGGCCGATCGTGAAGGCCAGGTGGAGCCGCTCGCGAACCCACCGGGACCGCCCGGTGGCGCCGTCCAGCCCCAGCAGGGCGTCACCGGCGTCGACGCAGATCACCGGCCCGCAGCCGGCGAGGAACCCGACCGGACCGCTCGGCGTCTCCCAGACCTTCTCCAGGGTGTCCGGGCGGTACCCGGTGAGCACACCGTCGGCCGACCGCATCTGCCCGACCACCAGCAGGCCCCCGTGCAGCAGGAGGACCGTGTCGCGGCTGTCGCCCGGGAGGCTGGCCTGCCACGGCACCGTCCGCTCGGAGAGCACCGAGCCGTCCGCGTAGCGCAGCAGCCGCAGCCGCCCCCGGCGGTCGCCGGTGACGATGTGCTCGCTGCCGGCCTCCAGCACCTGGGAGCCGCCGAGGTCACGTTCCCAGAGGATCGAGCCGCTGCGCGGATCGATCCGCCGGAGCTTCTCCAGACCACCCGTCTCGTCCCGGTCGGCCAGCAGGAGCCCACCGGTGCCGGACGGCTGGACATCGCCTTTCTGCCGCCACAGGTCGGCCCCGGTCCGTGGATCCAGGGCCCGGGTCGCGGCGGCGAACATCAGGCTGCCGACCGAGCCGTCGTCGTATCTGACGGTGTGCACCTGCTCGTCCTCCGGTGCCAGCAGCAGGCCGCTGCGCTCCCCGGAGAGCCAGGTCAGCGGTTCCGGATAGTCGCGGGCCCACCGGACCGTGCCGGTGGCCGTCTCGTACGCGGTCAGCCGCGCCCGGCCGTCGACGGTGGTGTACGCGAAGAGGCCGTCGTCGCGGGCCACCACCCAGTCGTCCGGCTGCATCGGCGCCGACCAGACCTCACGGACCGTGGCCGGCTCGGCCGAGCCGGCCGACGCGCCGAGCCCCAGCGCACACAACAGCACCACCCCGGCGGTCAGCAGACGCCGGGACGCCCGCGGGCCGGACTCGGACCGGCGTTCCCCGGCCTCACCGATCTCGCCCAGCTCGATGACGGTCACGAGGGCACCGCCGCCACGTCCAGCCGGCCCAGACCCTCGCAGACCAGATAACCGGGTACGGTCCGGCAGCGTTGCAGCGCCGGTGTCACGGCCAGCGCCCCGAGGGTGACGTGCCGGCCGCTGACCATGTCCAGCCGGGTCACCGCCACCCGGTCCTGGAGATCGGTGATCGGCCGCAGCAGCAGCACCCGGGAGCCGGCGTTCTCGTCGTCCACCGGCCGGCCGCGCAGGTTCTCCACCAGTCGCCTTCCCGTGCGGCTGTCCACGAGCGTGTGCGCCGTCCCGCTGTCGTCGTCGAGCAGGATGCGGTCGACGCTCAGCCCGGACCAGCCGTTCGCCTCCGGGTCGGACCAGAGCCGCCGGCCGGTGCCCGGGTCGTACGCCGCCAGGCCCGACCTGGTGAACGCGCACAGCACCGTCCCGCACCCGGAGAGCGGACCGTCGCCGGCGTCGATCGCCCGGACCTCCTCCAGGCTGTCCAGGTCGTAGACGCTGGACACGGTGCCGTTCCCGGCGTCGTGGTACGCCAGCAGCAGCCCCTGCTCGGCGGTCAGCATCACGTACCGGTTGGCGGCCGGATCGGTGGCCAGTGCGGGGATCCGCCGCCTCGTCAGGACCGCGGCGTCGGCGTAGCGCAGCACCGTCACGTCTCCGCGGGTGTCGGTGGTGACCACCCGGTGGTCGCCCACCACCACGTCCGTGGACGCCTCGGTCCGTGTCCAGAGGGTCCGGCCGTCGGCCACGTCGATCAGCCGCAGCCGCCCGTCCTCGGTGATCAGCATGCCGGGGTCGGCGAAGTCGGCCGGCACGATGTCGCCGCTGATCCGCCACGCCTCCGCGCCGCTGTCGGTGCGCAGCGCGACCGTGACCGCGGTGCCGTCCTGCGGGTAGAGGCCGAGCATCAGCAGGCCCGCGTCGTCCCGGGTCTGCTGGAAGCCGACGGTGTCCGTGGTGTTCCAGCGCCACCGTTCGGCGCCGGTGGCCAGGTCGTAGACGATCAGTTCGGTGTCCGCGCCGTCCCGCCCGCGCAGCAGGTAGGCGGTGTCGCCGGCCAGTTCGAGTCCGTCACCGTCCTGGAACACGGCACTCCACAGCGGACGCACCCCGGGCTGGCCCGGCCGGATCGAACCGGTGCAGCCGAGCAGGGTGAGCGCCGCGACCAGGGTGACGCCGGCACGGCGTACCCCCTGGGGGTCCGCTCTGATCCGACCGTCCGGGCCGGCACCCGGCTCGCCGAGGTCGATCAGCGTCATCTACGTCGGCTTCCGGCTCGCCGCCGCGGAGGCCAGGGCGGCGCTGAGGCCCCGCCCGTTGGCGCCCACCTCGGACCAGCCGGCCGCCAGGCCGATCGGGGTGCCCGGGACCAGGGCCTGCCAGTTCTCCGAGGTGGCGGCCGCCCCGATCCGGCGGGCCACCTCGGCCGCCTGGTTCGGGCCGGCGCCCGGCAGGACCAGCACGAACTCGTCGCCGGCGAACCGGGCCACGAAGTCACCGCGGCGCATCACCCGGTGCAGCACCCCGGCGATCCGCTGCAGCACCAGGTCGCCCAGGTGCCGGCCGTGCCGGGTGTTGACCGTGGTGAAACCGACCACGTCGCAGACGCCGACCGCGGCCCGTTCGCCCCGCGACAGCAGGGTGTCGACGTAGCGTTCCAGCTGGCGGCGGTTGGGCAGGCCGGTGAGCGGGTCGACCATCGACTCGTCGCCGTAGCGGTGCGGGTCGCGGTGTGTCTCCTGCGCGTCCAGCCGGGCGGCCACCCCGTCGAGGTAGCCGTCGCGCAGCTGGTCGATGCGCTGGGCGGCGAGGCGGAACGCGTAACGGTCGGCGAGGTGCGCCGCGGCGTGGTCGCCCGCGGCGGCGTGGCAGATGCTGCGCAGCCGGGCCGGTTCGGGGGCGCCGAGGACCTGGGCCGACACCGCGACGGCCTCCAGCAGGGCCAGTGCGCGTTCCGGTTTGCCGGCCGCGATGGTCAGGCAGACCGAGCCGAGATGCCGCAGGTCACGGGTGCGGACGCTGTCGCCGCCGCCGGTCAGCCAGCGGGCCGCGTCGGCCTCGGTGGGCTCGCCCAGCGCGGCCCGCCGGGCCAAGGCGTAGCCGTAGACGGCCCGGCTGCTCGGCCGCAGCTGGTCGATGGCGACGTAGCGGGACAACTCGGCGTCGATGTCGCGCAGCACCCGCAGGCAGCCGTCGGTGTCGCCCTGGTGGTCGAGGGCGACGGCGTTGCGCAGCCGGATGCCGGGCGCGGCGAAGACCTCGGGCGTGATGCCGACGCTGGCCCCCACCTCGCGCGCCTGCTCGATCGCGGTCAGCGCCTGCCCGTGGAAACCCAGGTAGGAGTAGGCCATGGCCAGGTCGTGCCAGCCCCAGGCGGTCTCGGTGTCCCGGTCCGGGACGGCGGCGAGTGCCCGGGAGGCCTGCACCAGGTGGGTGACGCCACGGTCCAGATTGTTCTGCAGGTGGGCGCCGAGCGCCGCGAACGCGTGCATCTGACCGCGCAGGTAGGGGTCCGGCACCTCCCGCACCGCGGCGGAGGCGGCCGTCATCGCGGTGGCCAGCTCGGCGACACGGCCGAGATTGATCAGTGCGCCGAACCGCTGGACGAGCGCGTATGCGCGGGTCGGCGGATCGTCGGTGGCAGCCAGCACCGCATCGAGGATCGGTAGTGCCTGCGCGGACTGCCCGTTCTGCTGCAGTTGCTCGGCCCGCCGCAGATCCTCGACGTGTTCCGCGAGCTGGTCCAACCAACCCACCCGGCGCCTCCCACGGCCTCGGCGCGTCGCCGGGTCACCCGGCCGGTCCCCAGCGTTCGCGACGTCCCATGATTATGCCGTGATGCAGCCTGACGAACACCCCCGTACTCGCCTGAGCCCCGCGCTGGCGGCCGCCGTCGCGGATCTCGCGGCGTCCGGGGTGGAATCACCCCGGGTCGATGCGGAGTTGTTGGCCGCGCACGTGCTCGGCGTGTCGCGCGGGCGCCTGCTGCTCATCGACACGATCCGCTCCGCCGAGCTGGACCGCTTCCGCTCGCTGGTCGCTGACCGGGCCCGCCGGATCCCGTTGCAGCACCTGCTCGGCACGGCCGCCTTCCGGCACCTGGAACTCGAGGTGGGCGACGGGGTGTTCGTGCCGCGCCCGGAGACCGAGCTGCTGGCCGGGTGGGGGATCGAGCACGCCGCCCCGGGGTCGGTCGTGGTCGACCTGTGCAGCGGCAGCGGGGCGATCGCCCTGTCGGTCGCCGACGAGAGCGCGGCCGGCCGGGTGATCGCGGTGGAGCGGTCGCCGGCGGCGCTGGCCTACCTGCGGCGCAACGCGGCCGGCTTCGCGGCGGTCGAGGTCGTCGAGGCGGACGTCACCGCGCCGGGGCTGCTGTCCGAACTGCACGGTGCGGTCGATGTGCTGCTGTGCAACCCGCCGTACGTCCCGGACGACACGCCCGTCCCGCCCGAGGTGTCCGACCACGACCCGGCCGAGGCGGTGTTCGGCGGCGACGACGGGCTGGACGTCATCCGTCCGGTGATCGACCGCGCCGCCGAACTACTCAAACCGGGTGGAGTGGTCGGTATCGAACACGACGACGTGCACGGCACGGCGGTGCCCGGCCTGCTCCGCGCGGACGGCCGGTTCACCGAGGTGACGGCCCACGACGATCTCACCGGCCGTCCCCGCTACGCGACCGCCCGCCGCGTCTAGGGCAGCGGAAAGGCGCATGGCAGACTGCATCTCGTGATGCTCTACGACTGCGCCACCGTGGCGGACCGGGACCGTGGCATCGCCGCGGCCGTCGAGGCGGCCAAGAGCGGCGAGCTGGTGGTGATGCCGACCGACACCGTCTACGGGGTCGGCGCGGACGCCTTCACCCCGCACGCGATCACCCAGCTGCACCACGCCCGCGGTTCGGACCGCCGGGTGCCGCCCCCGGTGCTCGTCGGTTCCCGGCACACCCTGGACGGTCTGGTCTACTCGCTGCCCCGCGCGGCCCGCGAACTGGCCGACGCGTTCTGGCCGGGCGCGCTGACCATCATCGTGGAGCATTCGCCCAGCCTGCGATGGGATCTCGGCGACACCGGCGGCACCATCGCGGTCCGGATGCCGCTGCACCCGGTCGCCCTCGAGGTGCTGCGCGAGGTCGGCCCGATGGCGGTCACCACCGCCAACAAGGTCGGCTCGCCCGCGCCGGTCACCGCCGACGAGGCCCGCGACCAACTGGAGTATGCGGTGCGCGTCTACCTGGAGGCCGGCCCGGCCGCCGACCCGGCGCCGAGCACCATCGTCGACGTGACCGGTGACGTGCCCCGGTTGTTGCGAGCCGGCGCCATCCCGCTGGAGAAACTCCGGGACGTCGTGTCCGACATCGTCGACGGGCAGGCCTGACGTGGCGCCGTTCACCGTTCTGCACGTCTGCATGGGCAACATCTGCCGGTCCCCGATGGCCGAGCGCCTGCTGGCCCGCGCCGTCCGCGACCGGTCCGGTGACGTCGACGGCGAGCAGCTGCTGCGCAGTGTGAGCGCCGGCACCGGTGGCTGGCACGAGGGCGAGGAGATGAACCCGCCGGCTGCCCGGCAGGTCCGCGCCCGCGGCGGCTCCGACGACGGTTTCCTGGCCCGCAAGCTGCGCGGCGACTTCCTCGACGACGCCGATCTGATCCTGACCGCGACCGCCGACCAGTTCGACTATGTGGTCGCCCTGCGGCCGGACGCCGCCGCCCGCACGTTCGTGCTGGGGGAGTTCGGCCGTCTGCTCGCCGGGGTCGACGCCGCGGCCCTGCCGCCCGCCGGGGTCAAACCCGACGAGGTGCACGCCCGCGGCGCCGCCATCGTCGAGGAGATCGCCCGGCTGCGCGGCGCCGACGCGCCCCAGGCCGGCGACGACCTGGACGACCCGTGGGGCCGCGGCGACCAGACCTTCCAGCGGGTCGGCGACGAGATCGAGGACAGCACCGTCCCGTTCGCCGTCCTGCTGCTGCCGTGACCGTCGTCCGCCGGCCGGACGAGGAGGGTCTGCGGCGCGCCGCCGAGATCCTCCGGGCCGGTTCGGTGGTCGCGTTCCCCACCGAGACCGTCTACGGGCTCGGCGCCGACGCGTTCACCGAGTCCGCGGTCGCCGAGATCTACCGCCTGAAACAGCGCCCGTCGTGGAACCCGCTGATCGTGCACGTCGCCGACGTGGCCGCGGCCCGCGCGCTGGCCGACGTCTGGCCCGCGGCCGCCGACGAACTGGCGGCCCGGTTCTGGCCCGGCCCGCTCACCATGGTCGTCCGGCGGGCCCGGCACCTGCCCGGCATCGGCGCGGCGAACGACACCGTCGCGGTCCGGGTGCCCGCCCACGACGTGGCGCTGCGTCTGCTGCGGGAGTGCGGTCTGCCGCTCGCCGCGCCCAGTGCGAACCGGTCGGAGAGCATCTCGCCGACCACCGCCGAGCACGTCCGGCGCAGCCTGCCCGACGTGCCGTTGATCCTGGACGGCGGCCCGTGCGCCTGGGGCATCGAGTCGACCGTCGTCGACCTGACCGGTCCGGTGCCGGTGCTGCTGCGTCCCGGGGCGCTGGGTCTGCGGGAACTCCGTGACGTCACCGGCACGATCGGTCTGCCGTCGTCCGCGACGGCCGACGGGACCGCCCGGCCGTCTCCGGGGATGAGCCGGCGGCACTACGCGCCACGGGCGCGGGCGGTGCTCGTACCCGATGTCTCGGATCTTTCCGATCTTCCGCCGGATGCCGGGGTGCTGACCCACGAGAAGGCCCCCTACCAGGGCGGGGCCGCGAAGCTGGAGATCCTCTCCGCCGATCCGCGGGAATACGCCGCCGATCTCTACGCGGCCCTGCACCGCCTCGACGACGCGGGCGTCAGCACGATCCTGATCCAGTCCCCACCCGGCTCCGAGGAGTGGTTGGCCGTGCGAGATCGTCTCTCGCGCGCCACTGCCGTCTGAAACCCTCAGGGGGTACGCGTCGAAGGCCGCCAGTGGTGGCCCCGAGCGCGGCCGCCTGCCCGGTCCCAGCCGTCCGGCGGCCGCGGCCCCTTGCCGGGTCACCCGGAGTGCGCGCCGACCGGTTCGTTCGGCGCCGACTCGGCGGACCGGGTGATGTTGCGGGCCATCCCGTTGAAGACGATCCCGTGGAACGGCAGCACCGACGCCCAGTACAGATGTCCGGCCAGTCCCCGGGGCAGGAAGATCGCGCGCTGCCGGTAGACGCTGCCGCCCGCCTCGTCCGGCACGACGGTCATCTCCAGCCAGGCCCGCCCGGGCACCCGCATCTCGGCGCGCAGCCGCAGCAGCGACCCCGGCGTGATCTCCTCGACGCGCCACCAGTCGAGGGCCTCGCCGACTCGCAGCCGGTGCCGGTCCCGGCGGCCGCGCCGCAGGCCGACGCCGCCGACCAGCCGGTCCAGCCAGCCGCGCACCGACCAGGCCAGCGGGAACGAGTACCAGCCGTTCTCGCCGCCGATCCCCTCGACGACGTGCCACAGCCGGTCCGGGGAGACCGGCACCTCCCGGCAGCGCTCGTCGATGTAGACGCTGGCGCCGGCCCAGTCCGGGTCGCTGGGCAGCGGATCGGCGGCGGTGTCCCGGCCCAGCGCGCTGGACCAGCGGGTCTCCACGTCGGCGTCGCGGATCCGGCCGAGGGCCAGGCGGACCGCCTCGTCGAAACCGAGGACCGGCCCGTCGATCAGGTCGGCGATGTCGTTCTCCCGGGCCACCGCCTCGTGCACCAGGCTGGCGACCAGCGGGCGGGCGATACCGCTGGGCACCGGGGTGATCACGCCGACCCAGTGCGCGGAGAGCCACGGGCTGAGGACACGGGTGGGCACGATGATCCGCGGCGGGAGTCCGGCGACGCGGGCGTACCGGCGCATCATGTCGGCGTAGGTGAGCACGTCGGCGCCGCCGATGTCGAAACCGCGGTTCACCCCGGCGGGCAGCCCGGCCGCCCCGACCAGGTACCGCAGCACGTCGCGGACGGCGATCGGCTGGATCCGGTTGTGCACCCAGCGCGGCGTGATCATGGCGGGCAGCCGTTCGGTGAGGTGGCGGAGCATCTCGAACGACGCCGACCCGGAACCGATGATCACCGGGGCGCGCAGCACCGCGGTGGGTACCCCGCTGTCCAGCAGGATGTGCGCCACCTCGGAACGGGACCGCAGGTGCGGCGAGGGCCGGTCGCCGGCATCCGGCTCGGGACCGCCCAGGTAGACGATCCGCTTCACCCCGGCGGCGCGGGCGGCGTCCGCGAAATGGTGTGCCGCGTCCCGGTCGCGGCGCTCGAAGTCCCGCTGGCCGAGCGAGTGGACCAGGAAGTACGCGACGTCGACACCCTCCATCGCGGCGCGGAGCGTGTCCGGTTTCAACAGGTCGCCCTCGACGATCTCGACCCGGTCGGCCCACGGCACGTCCCGCAGCCGGCCGGCGCTGCGGGCCAGACAGCGGACGTCGTGGCCGGCCTCGAGCAGACGCGGGGCGAGGCGGCCCCCGATGTAACCGGTCGCGCCGGTGACCAGGCAACGCATCAGAGTGAACCCCTTCCGTATCGGGAGACCGATGTCGTCCCGTACTCGAGACTGTGCCCGCCGACCCCGGGTGCGAAGCCATATGCTCGTTTCCGGCGGGGGATGCGGTACGGCCGAAGAACGCGGGAGGCCTGATGGGCACCTTCTGGGGCCCGGATTTCGCCGCGCTGGAGCGCGCCGATCCGGACATCGCCGCCGTGCTGCTCGGCGAGCTGACCCGGCAGCGGGAGACCCTGCATCTGGTCGCGAGCGAGAGCTTCACCTCGCCGGCGGTGCTCGCCGCGCTCGGTTCGACCCTGGCCAACAAGTACGCCGAGGGTTACCCCGGGCAGCGCTACTACGGCGGCTGCGAGCAGGTCGACCGGGCCGAGGAACTGGCGGTCGACCGGGCCCGGGAACTGTTCGGCGCCGAGCACGCCAACGTCCAGCCACACTCCGGGGCCTCGGCCAATCTGGCGGCGTACGCGGCACTGGCCGAACCGGGCGATCCGGTGCTGGCGATGGGCCTGCCGCACGGCGGTCATCTGACCCACGGCAGCCGGGCCAACTTCTCCGGCAAGTGGTTCCATCCGATCGGCTACCACGTCGCCCGGGACACCGAGGAGATCGACTACGACGAGGTCCGTGATCTCGCCCTCGCCCACCGCCCGAAACTGATCATCTGCGGCGCGACCTGCTACCCACGCTTGATCGACTTCGCCCGGTTCCGGGAGATCGCCGACGAGGTGGGTGCCTACCTCCTGGTCGACGCGGCGCACTTCATCGGCCTGGTGGCCGGCCGGGCCATCCCGTCGCCGGTCCCGTTCGCCGATGTGGTCACCTGCACCACGCACAAGGCGCTGCGCGGCCCCCGGGGCGGCATGATCCTGTGCCGGGCCGACCTGGCCAAGCGGATCGACAAGGCGGTCTTCCCGTTCGCACAGGGCGGTCCGATGATGCACGCCGTCGCGGCGAAGGCGGTCGCCCTGCGCGAGGCGGGGACACCGGCCTTCCGGGGGTACGCTCTGCAGACCGTCCGCAATGCGCGGGCGCTGGCCGACGGTCTGGCCGGGGAGGGGATGCGTCCCGTCACCGGCGGCACGGACACCCATCTCGCCGTTCTCGATCTGCGCGGGCTGGGCGTCCACGGCCGGGATGCGGAGGCGCGCTGCGCCCGGGCCGGGATCGCGATCAACAAAGCCGCGATCCCGTACGACCCGGAGAGGGCGGCGGTGGCCTCCGGCATCCGGGTCGGCACGCCGAGCGTCACCTCGCAGGGCATGCGGGAGGACGAGATGCGGCGGATCGCGGCGCTGGTCGGCGCCGCGGTGCGCAGTGATCCGGACACCATGGGCGGCACGAGTCGCCTCGCGGAGGTGGCGGAGGAGGTGTCCGGGCTCATCCGGCGGTTCCCCTGCTACGCGGGGCAGGAGGAAGGGGCGAGGGTTTGACCGGCAGTCGGGACGATCTGGTCGAGGAGGTCCATCTCCCGGAGGAGGTGGACGACACCCCGTTGCCCGACCTGCCGGCGTTGCCGGCCGACCCGCGCTGGCGGGTGGAGCATCTGCCGTTCCTGTCCGCCGTCTCCGCGGCGTTGCTGCTCTGTGCCGCGTCGGCCGGCTTCCTGGCGCAGGGGCCCGCCGGAGCGGTGGGCGCCGCGACCGGCGTGCTGGTCGTGATCCTGAGCTACACGATGTCGACGCTCGTCATCGCCTGGGCGGACACCGTGCGGCCATCTCTGCTGATGCCCCTCGGACTTCTCACATATATGGTCAAATACACCTTGTTGGGAGTCGTTCTGGCCTTCGGTGTCTCGGCGGACTGGGAGGGAAAGACGGCCCTCGGTCTGGGCATCGTGGCCGGGGTGATCGTCTGGACCGGTGTGCAAGCCTGGTGGATGTACCGGCGAACCCGCCCTGAGGTGATCTAGAACACTCATGTTCCCCCTGTTCCAAGGGGTGGTGCTCGATCAGAAGCCACGAAACGGTGACCCGTTCGGCCGTGCCGTGTTCCCTTTGTGCGCGACAGGAGTACCGTGTCCTCCAGTCGCGAGACCCCTGACGCCTGGACAACTGCGGTTGTGCGGGGGGTCCCCCTTTGCTTCGTGTTACCTGCTGATATCGTTCGGGCCGTCATGACCGGCCAAGAACCTCCCCACGAATCCCGCGGCGACAACGGTCCGAACCCACCCGACACGGGTGTGGGCATGACCGCGGTCTCCTACCTCATCGCGGGCATGGTCGTCTGGGGCGGGATCGGCTGGCTTGTCGACCACTTCGTCGGCACCAGAGGCATCTTCGCCGGATTCGGCGCGGTCCTCGGGGTTGCCGGGGGTGTGTACCTCATCGTGCGCCGGCTCGGCGCCTGACAGGAAAGGGCCATGGTGATCGGTCAGTCGACGGTCCTCGCGGCAGAGTTCCCGCCCAGCGTCGAGGACTTCTACCTGCCCAGCATCCTGCCGTGGGGCGCGGAGAACAACTACTGGTTCACGAAGGTCACCCTCCTGGTGTGGGTGGCTGTCGCGCTGATCATCGTGTTCTTCCTGGTGTCCTACCGGAAGCCGCAGCTGGTCCCGACGAAGAAGCAGTGGATGGCCGAAAGCGCCTACGGCTTCGTTCGTAACAACATCGCGGTCGAGATGATCGGCCCGGCGGGTGTGCGCTTCGCGCCGTACCTGACGACGCTGTTCCTCTTCATTCTGGTCAACAACTTCTTCGGCATCGTGCCGCTGGTCCAGATCTCGCCGATGTCGCACATCGCGTTCCCGGCGATCCTCGCGGTGATCAGCTACGTGATGTTCATCTACGTGGGCATGCGGCACCACGGTCCGTTGAAGTACTTCAAGCACGCTCTGATCCCGCCGGCGCCGTGGTTCATCCTGCCGCTGCTGGTTCCGATCGAGCTCTTCTCGAACTTCATCGTCCGGCCGTTCTCGCTCGCCGTTCGTCTGTTCGCCAACATGTTCGCCGGTCACATGCTGCTGCTGGTCTTCACCCTCGGCGGCTTCGCGATGATCAACGCCAACGCACTGCTCGCGCCGATCTCCCTGCTCTCCTGGGTGCTCACCATCGCACTCACGATGCTGGAGTTCCTGGTGATCTGCCTGCAGGCCTACGTCTTCACGGTGCTGACCGCGAGCTATGTCCAAGGCTCGCTCGCGGACGAGCACTGAGCACCACCCAGGAACTCCGTAACACCCCGTTGTCGTCCCGCGTGACAGTCACGCGAGATACCAGGAGGAACTAGCAATGGACCTTTTCGCCGCCGTTGAGGGCAGCACCGCCGCCATCGGTTACGGTCTCGCTGCCATCGGCCCCGGCATCGGTGTCGGTCTGGTCTTCTCGGCCTACATCCAGTCCACCGCTCGCCAGCCGGAGTCGTCCCGCCTGACCCTGCCCTACGTCTGGATCGGCTTCGCCGTCATCGAGGCGCTGGCCCTTCTGGGTATCGCGTTCGGCTTCATCTGGCAGGGCCCGATCGTCTGACCTTCTGCCTTGTTAGGAGGTGGTTATGATCGACTTCTATCTGGCAGCTGAAGAAGGCGCCAAGACGGTCCACAACCCGATCATTCCTGTTTGGCAGGAGATCGTCGTCGGGTCGGTGGCCTTTGCCGTGCTGTGTTTTGTACTGATGAAGTTCGTCTTCCCCATGATGGAGAAGACGTTCCAGGCTCGCGTGGACGCCATCGAGGGCGGACTCAAGCGTGCCGAGACGGCTCAGGCCGAGGCGAACGAGCTGCTCGAGCAGTACAAGGCTCAGCTCGCCGAGGCTCGCACCGAGGCCGCGCGCATCCGTGACGAGGCCCGGGCGGACGCCGAGGGCATCCGTCAGGACGTGCTGGCGAAGGCTCGCGAGGAGTCGGACCGCATCATCGCGGCCGGCAACGAGCAGCTCGCCGCGCAGCGTGAGTCCATCGTGCGTGAACTGCGCACCGAGGTCGGCAGCCTCGCCGTCGACCTGGCCAGCAAGATCGTCGGCGAGGCTCTCGCCGACGAGGCCCGCACCCAGGGCACCGTCGACCGTTTCATCAACGAGCTCGGCGCGGCTGACGTCGCGGGTGGGCGGCGCTGATGTCGAGCGTGAGCCGCGAGGCCTACGGTGCGGCGTCGGAGCGGCTCACCGCGGACACCGCGTCGGCCTCGGCCGAGCAGCTGGCCGCGGTCGCCGACGAGATCCTGTCGGTGGCCGGGCTGCTGCGCGCCCAGATCCCGCTGCGCCGGGCGCTGACCGACCCGTCGCGCCCCGGTGAGGACCGTGCCGAGCTGCTCCGCTCGCTGGTCGCCGGAAAGGTGGGGGAGACCACGGTGAACGCCGTGGCCGCCCTCGTCGCCGGCCGGCACGCCAAGCCCGGCGCGCTGCTCGACTCCACCGAGCGTCTCGGGGTCGAGGCGCTGCTCGCGGCGGCCGCCCGGGACGACAAGCTGGCGGAGGTCGAGGACGAGCTGTTCCGCTTCGGCCAGATCGTCGCCGGCAGCCCGTCCCTGGACGTCACGCTCAGTGACGCCAATGCTCCGACCGCCCAGCGGGTTAAGCTTGTTCAGGACTTGCTCCTGAGCAAGGCTCACCGGGTGACGGAGCGGCTGGTCGAGGTCGCACTCGACGGTTTCGGCGGTCGAGGCTTCGCCGCCTCGCTCAACCGGCTGATCGAGCTGACCGCGTCCAAGCGGGACCGCGACGTGGCGTACGTGACGGTGGCCAAGCCGCTCACCGAGGCTGACGAGCAGGCCCTCGGGGCGAAGCTCGCGACGCTCTACGGCCGCGAGGTCTCGCTGAAGGTCGACGTCAACCCGTCGGTCCTCGGTGGCGTCAGCGTGCGGATCGGCTCCGACCTCTACGACGGCACGATCCTGCGTCGGCTGAACGCCGCCAAGCAGGCGTTCGCTTAGCAGTCCTTTCCCCTCGATTCCTTATCGAGAAGCCCCTCGGTGGCGGCGACGTCCCGAGCTAGACAGAGAAGGCAGAGGATGGCCGAGCTGACCATCTCCTCGGACGAGATCCGGGGGGCGCTAGAGCGCTACGTCTCGTCCTATTCGCCCGAGGTCTCCCGCGAGGAGGTCGGCATCGTCTCCGATGCGGGCGACGGCATCGCACACGTCGAGGGCCTGCCCTCGACGATGGCGAACGAGCTGCTCGAGTTCGCCGACGGCACCCTGGGTGTCGCGTCGAACCTCGACGTCCGTGAGATCGGCGCCGTGATCCTGGGCGACTACGCGAACATCGAGGAGGGCCAGCCGGTCAAGCGCACCGGCCGTGTCCTCTCCGTCCCGGTGGGCGACGCCTTCCTGGGCCGCGTGGTGGACGCCCTCGGCAAGCCGATCGACGGTCTCGGTGAGATCGCGAACGAAGGCTTCCGCGAGCTCGAGCTCCAGGCGCCGAACGTGATGGCGCGCCAGCCGGTGAAGCAGCCGCTGCAGACCGGTATCAAGGCGATCGACGCCATGACGCCGATCGGCCGCGGCCAGCGCCAGCTGATCATCGGTGACCGTAAGACCGGCAAGACCACGGTCGCGCTGGACACGATCATCAACCAGAAGGCGAACTGGGACTCCGGCGACCCGGAGAAGCAGGTCCGCTGCATCTACGTGGCGATCGGCCAGAAGGCCACCACCGTCGCCAGCATCCGGGGCACCCTCGAGGCGCAGGGCGCGCTGGAGTACACGACCATCGTGTCCGCTCCGGCGTCCGACCCGGCCGGCTTCAAGTACATCGCCCCGTACACCGGCTCGTCCATCGGACAGCACTGGATGTACAACGGCAAGCACGTCCTGATCGTCTTCGACGACCTGACGAAGCAGGCCGAGGCCTACCGCGCCGTGTCGCTGCTGCTGCGCCGCCCGCCGGGCCGCGAGGCGTACCCGGGTGACGTCTTCTACTTGCACTCCCGCCTGCTGGAGCGTTGTGCCAAGCTCTCCAACGAGCTGGGTGGCGGTTCGATGACGGGTCTGCCGATCATCGAGACGAAGGCCAACGACATCTCGGCCTTCATCCCGACGAACGTCATCTCGATCACCGACGGCCAGATCTTCCTCGAGACCGACCTGTTCGCCTCGGGTGTCCGCCCGGCGATCAACGTCGGCACCTCGGTGTCGCGGGTCGGCGGTTCGGCGCAGGTCAAGGCGATGCGTACGGTCTCCGGCCGTCTGCGTCTCGACCTCGCCCAGTTCCGTGAGCTGGAGGCGTTCTCCGCCTTCGCCTCCGACCTGGACAAGGCGTCGCGTGCTCAGCTCGAGAAGGGCGTCCGCCTCGTCGAGCTGCTCAAGCAGCCGCAGTACTCGCCGTACTCCACTGTCGACCAGGTCATCGTGATCTGGGCCGGCACGACCGGCCAGCTCGACGACGTCCCGGTCGGTGATGTCCGCCGCTTCGAGCAGGAGTTCCTGCAGTGGGTGAAGCAGCACCGCAGCGAGGTCTACACCTCGATCGAGTCGACGAACCTGCTGAGCGACGACAACATCGAATCCCTGAAGTCTGGGGTGACCGAGTTCAAGCAGGTCTTCCAGGCCGGCGGTAACTAAGCATGGCCGGTCAGGTACAGGCGCTACGGCGGCGCATCCGCACCGTCAAGTCGACCAAGAAGATCGCCAAGGCGCAGGAGCTGGTCGCCACCAGCCGCATCGCCAAGGCGCAGGAGCGGGTGAACGCCTCCCGGCCGTACTCGGAGGCGATCACCAAGGTTCTGGGCGCGCTCGCGTCGAACGCCTCGGTCGACAACCCGCTGCTGGTCGCGCGTGAGCGCGTCCAGCGGGCGGGTGTCCTGCTGATCACGAGTGACCGGGGCCTGGCCGGCGCCTACAACGCCAACGCCATCCGGGCCGCCGAGCAGCTGATGACTCAGCTCCGCTCGGAGGGCAAGGAGGTGGCGCTGTACGTCGTGGGCCGTAAGGGCACCGGCTACTTCCGCTTCCGTAACCGGGACGTGGCCGCGAGCTGGACCGGGTTCTCCGAGCGCCCGTCGTTCGCCGATGCCAAGCGCATCGGTGACGCGCTGATCGAGGCGTTCTCGGCCGGTTCGGCCACGGAGGGCACGTTCGGCCCGGAGGGCATCGCGGGCGTGGACGAGCTGCACATCGTGAGCACCGAGTTCAAGTCTCTGATGACGCAGACCGCACAGGCGAAGCCGCTCGCGCCGGTGCAGGTCGAGGACGAGCCGGAGGAGAACTCCTCCGAGCTGCGGCCCGCGTACGAGTTCGAGCCGGAAGCCGACGAGCTGCTGAACGCACTGCTCCCGAAGTACCTCAACACGCGTCTGTACGCGGCGTTGCTGGACTCGGCCGCCAGTGAGTCGGCATCGCGGCGGCGGGCGATGAAGAGCGCGTCGGACAACGCCGACGATCTGCTCAAGCGGTACACGCGCGAGATGAACTCCGCGCGGCAGGCTGCGATCACCCAGGAAATCAGTGAGATCGTCGGCGGCGCCAACGCGCTGGCCGCGGCGGGAAGTGATGTGTGATGACTGCTGTAGCTGAGCCCATTAAGAAGGCGGAGACCGCTGTCGGCCGCGTCGTCCGGGTCATCGGCCCGGTCGTCGACGTCGAGTTTCCCCGTGACGCCATGCCGTCCATCTTCAACGCGCTGCACGTTGATGTCACCCTCTCCGGTGGCACCAAGACGCTGACGCTGGAGGTCGCCCAGCACCTGGGTGGCAACCTGCTCCGCGGCATCGCGATGCAGCCGACCGACGGCCTGATCCGCGGCGCCGCGGTCACCGACACCGGCGCGCCGATCTCGGTGCCCGTCGGCGACGTGACCAAGGGCCACGTGTTCAACGCCCTCGGCGAGGTGCTCAACGTCGACCCGTCGACGCTGGACATCCAGGAGCGCTGGTCGATCCACCGCAAGCCCCCGGCGTTCGCCGACCTCGAGCCGAAGACCGAGATGCTGGAGACCGGCATCAAGGTGCTCGACCTGCTCGCGCCGTACGTGCGCGGTGGCAAGATCGGCCTGTTCGGTGGCGCGGGCGTGGGTAAGACGGTGCTCATCCAGGAGATGATCATCCGGGTGGCCCGTAACTTCGGTGGCACCTCGGTGTTCGCCGGCGTCGGCGAGCGTACCCGTGAGGGCAACGACCTCATCCTGGAAATGGACGAGGGTGGCGTTCTGGACAAGACCGCCCTGGTCTTCGGCCAGATGGACGAGCCGCCGGGCACCCGTCTGCGGGTCGCGCTGACCGCTCTGACCATGGCGGAGTACTTCCGTGACGTCCAGAACCAGGAGGTGCTGCTCTTCATCGACAACATCTTCCGGTTCACCCAGGCCGGCTCCGAGGTCTCCACCCTGCTCGGCCGTATGCCGTCCGCCGTGGGTTACCAGCCCACGCTGGCCGACGAGATGGGCGAGCTCCAGGAGCGGATCACGTCGGTCCGTGGCAAGGCGATCACCTCGCTGCAGGCGATCTACGTGCCCGCCGACGACTACACCGACCCGGCGCCGGCCACCACGTTCGCCCACCTGGACGCGACGACCAACCTCGAGCGGTCGATCTCCGACAAGGGCATCTACCCGGCCGTGGACCCGCTGGCCTCCAGCTCGCGGATCCTGGCGCCGGAGTTCGTCGGTGTCGAGCACTACACGGTCGCCCGTGAGGTCCAGCGGATCCTCCAGAAGTACAAGGATCTGCAGGACATCATCGCGATCCTCGGCATGGACGAGCTCTCCGAGGAAGACAAGATCACGGTCGCCCGGGCGCGCCGGATCGAGCGTTTCCTGTCGCAGAACACCTACGCCGCCGAGCAGTTCACCGGCGTCGCGGGCTCGACGGTCCCGCTGAAGGAGACCATCGAGGCATTCAAGAAGATTGCTGAGGGTGAGTACGACAACTACCCTGAGCAGGCCTTCTTCATGTGCGGTGGCCTCGAGGACCTCGAGAAGAACGCGCACGAGCTGATGAAGGGCTGACGTTTTTCGTCACCCTGAGGGCCGTTCCGCTCACTGAGCGGAGCGGCCCTTCTGCATTCTGTTTCTTTGTCCGGTTTGGGCTTCCTGGGAAAGCGTTATGAGATACCGGAGTTTGCGTTTTGCTTGGGTATGCTTGGCCGCGCATTGGGATGATCCTGCGAGCCACCCGGGGTCATAGAACGGTTCCGGACGAGTTTGGGGATCGCGTTGGCCAAGATCAAGAAAAAGTCGATGAGGCGTCGAGCCCCGCTGTGGGCCCGGATCAGCGCCGTCTTCGGTTGCGTCCTCATGGTGGGCAGCGGCGTCGTCCTGGTCGGCGGTCAGGCCGTCCTGGCCAAGTACACCGGCTCCGTGGACGCCGGCGGTGGCAGCCTCATCGGTGATTCCGCCGAGGCCAGCACCAAGGAGTCCAGCGAGATCAAGGGCCCGATCAACATCCTGCTCGCCGGCATCGACCCGCGCGACGACAAGACGGCCCCGCTCTCCGACTCGATCATCGTGGCGCACGTCCCGGCGAGCATGGACCAGATCTTCCTGTTCTCCATCCCGCGCGACCTCTACGTCCAGATTCCGGCGTTCTCCAAGACCGGCTTCAACGGGACAAAGTCGAAGATCAATGCCGCGATGTCCTTCGGCAGCTCGGTCGGCAACGGTGAGCACGACGTGAAGCAGGGCTTCCAGCTGCTCGCCAAGACGATGACCGAGCTGACCGGCGTCAAGGAGTTCGACGCCGGCGCGATCATCAACTTCGGCGGCTTCAAGAAGATCGTCGAAGCGATGGGCGGCGTCACCATGACGATCGACCAGAACGTGAAGTCCGAGCACCTCAAGCCGAACGGCAAGGCCCGCGACCGGCGGCCCGAGTGTGCCGACAACAGCTGCGCCCACCCGTACATCGGGGAGCAGAAGGTCTACAAGAAGGGGACGTACCACCTGGAGGCCTGGGAGGCGCTCGACTACGTGCGTCAGCGCTACGGCCTGCCCAACGGTGACTACGACCGCCAGCGGCACCAGCAGCAGTTCGTCAAGGCGATCGCCAAGCAGGCCATGAGCAAGGACGTGGTGACCGACCCGACCAAGCTGCTCAAGGTGCTGGACGCCGCGGGCGACTCGCTCACCTTCGACGGTGGCGGCAACGGCCTCGTCGACTGGGGCCTGGCCCTCAAGGGCGTCAACACCGACGACATGACCCTGATCAAGATCCCGGGCGGCGGTCTCTTCGAGGGTTCGAAGTACCTCGGCGAGCAGTTCGAGCCGTCGTCGGCGGACTTCTTCACGGCCGTCAAGGAAGACCGGATCGCGGAATTCCTGCTCGACAATCCCGATTACGTCGCCCAGGAGAGCTGATCAGGCACCCCGTACCAGTGCGGTGCGGGCTGCCGTTTAGACTTCACTCGTTAGATTCTGCAGCGTACAAGGGGAGACAGCGTGGCCAACCAGCTGCACGTCGAAGTCGTCGCCGTCGAGGAGAAGGTGTGGTCCGGCGAGGCAGAGATGCTCGTGGCGCGCACCACTGAAGGTGAAATCGGTGTGCTCCCCGGCCACTCCCCGCTTCTGGGCCTGCTCAAGGAGCCTTCGCAGGTGCGGGTCAAGCTCGCCGGCGGAGACCAGCTGACCTACGACGTGGCCGGTGGGTTCCTCTCCATCGACGCCAACGGGGTCACGATCCTGGCCGAGAGCGCCACTCCCGCCACGCCCGAGTCTCACTGACACCGGCGATGCGGATTCTGGAAGTCTTCGGAATCTGCGTCGTCGCGCTGCTCGCGCTCCTGTCAGCAGTCTTCTTCCGCCGCCGCCTGTTGATGGTCGGCGGCGGAACCATTCGGCTCCAGGTGCGGATCAGCACCATGGTGCCCGGCCGGGGCTGGTCGCCCGGCCTGGGCCAGTTCGCCGGTGACGAGCTCCGGTTCCACCGCATGTTCAGCCTGGCCATCCGCCCCAAACGGGTGCTCGACCGGCGCACGCTGACCGTCGAGGAACGTCGCCTGCCGGTCGGGCCGGAACGCCTCGGCATGCCGGGCCACTGGGTCGTGCTCCGGTGCCGCACGGGTGACGTGGATCTGGAGATTGCGATGGCCGAGACCACGGTCACCGGCTTCCTCTCCTGGCTTGAGGCAGGGCCGCCCGGAGATCCGGGCAGTGTCTCCGGCCGTCCGGTGTTCGGGCCGCGGCCGGCCGAGAGCTGACGCGGTGTTGGGCCTCGCCTCGCCGAGAACTGCCACGGTCTTTGCGTCCTTGATCTAGTTCGCGTCGATCCGGTTTGCTTCCTTGATCTAGACACGTTTCGTCATCAGGGTCCGCGCGGTGACTTCAGCCGCCCATCCCGCCTGTACTCACCACGCCCCCACGGGTGTGGTGATTTGGGGCGTGCAGCGCGCCCGTATTCAACACGCCCCCACGGGTGTGGTGATTTGGGGCGTGCAGCGCGCCCGTATTCAACACGCCCCCACGGGTGTGGTGACTTCGGGTGTCCAGCGCGCCCGAAATCACCACGCGGATGGGCTTCGCACCCGAAACGTGTCCAGTCGCCACGCTCAACTTCCGTGTGCTGTCTCGTCGGGCTTTCAGCGTGGCTGGTCCGTCGTCGGGGCCACCGGTCGGGGATTGGGTGTCGGAACGGGGCCGGGACACGGTTAGCGTCGAGGCATGCGGATCAGGATCGTTGACGCGTTCGCCGAGCAGGCGTTCGCGGGGAACCCGGCAGGGGTCGTCGTCCTGCCCGGTGACGGATTCCCGGCTGACGACTGGATGCTCCGGGTGGCCGGCGAGGTCAACCACTCCGAGACGGCGTTCGTGCACCGGCTGCCGGAGGGCGGGGACGCCGACTGGGCGCTGCGCTGGTTCACCCCGGCCGTCGAGGTGAACCTCTGTGGCCATGCGACCCTGGCCACCACGCACGTCCTGGCCCGGTCCGAGAAGATCACCGAGGCGCGGTACGCCACCCGCAGCGGAGTGCTCGTCGCCCACGTGGCGCCGGACGGTGCGATCACGATGGACTTCCCGACCGAGTCGCTGACGGCGGTCCCCACCGATCCGGCGCTTGCCGAGGCGTTCGGCGTGCCGATCCTCGGGGTGCACCTGGCCGGCCCGAACACCAGCGATCTGATCGTCGAGGTGGCCGACGAGGCGACGGTCCGCGCGGTCGTCCCCGACATGCGAGGTCTGGCGGGGGTCTCGAAGCGGGGCATCGCGGTGACGGCCCTGGCCGGTGACTCCGGGGGCGGCTACGACTTCGTGTCCCGCCTCTTCGCGCCGGGTGCTGGGGTGGACGAGGATCCGGTCACCGGGTCGCTCCACGCGGCTCTGGCGCCCTATTGGGGGGAGCGTCTCGGGCGTACCGAGCTGACCGGGTTCCAGGCTTCGGCCCGCGGCGGACTGGTCCGGGTGACGCTGCTGGGCGACCGCACCCTGATAGCCGGCCGCGCCGTCACCGTAATCGACGGCGAACTCCTGCCCTGACCCCCATCAGCCGAGCACCTGTCGCGCAGACCACCGACTCCACCAGAACGCGCCGGCGCTTCCAGCCGTGGAGTGAGCCGGTGGGTCGTACCGGTGAGCGGGCTCCTAACGAGATCCGCCGGGGACCCACGTGACGTCGCCGCCGGGATTGGCCACCCGGGACAGGATGAAGAGCAGGTCGCTCAGCCGGTTCAGGTATTTGGCCGGCAGCGTCGCCGTCCGCTCCGGTTCCTGCTCGATCAGGGTCCAGGCGGACCGCTCCGCCCGCCGGGCCACCGTGCGGGCCACGTGCAGCAGCGCCGCGCCCGGGGTTCCACCCGGGAGGACGAAGCTGCTCAGCGGGGTGAGACGGTCGTTGAACTCGTCGCACCACCCCTCCAGCCGGGTCACATAGGCTTCGGTCACTCGCAGTGGCGGGTACTCCGGTTTCTCGTCGGTGAGCGGGTTGCCGAGATCGGCGCCCAGGTCGAAGAGATCATTCTGAATGACACCGAGCACCGCGCGTACGTCCTCGGGCAGCTCACCCAGGGCGAGGGCCACGCCCAGCGCGGCGTTGCACTCGTCGGCGTCGGCGTAGGCGGCGATCCGTGGCGCGGTCTTCGCGGCGACCTCGTTGTTGACCAGCCGGGTCTGGCCGGCGTCGCCGGTGCGGGTGTAGATCCGGGTGAGATGCACTGCCATGGGTGCCACCCTACGAGGCGGATGCGGCGGGCGGCTCCTACCATGGCCCGCGTGGATGTGATCAGGGTCAAGGGTGGAGCACCGCTCACCGGTGACGTGACGGTCGGTGGCGCGAAGAACTCGGCGCTCAAGCTGATGGCGGTCGCGTTGCTGGCCGAGGGACGCAGCGTGGTGTCGAATGTTCCCCGGATCACCGACATAGCGATCATGGCCGAGGTGCTGCGGCGTCTCGGGTGCGACGTCGAGCTGCGGGGCACCGAGGCGATCATCGACGTGCCGGCGGAGCCGGGTGCGGAGGCCGACTACGACCTGGTGCGCCGTCTGCGGGCGTCGATCTGTGTGCTCGGGCCGCTGCTGGCCCGCCGCGGTCACGTGCGGGTCGCGCTGCCGGGCGGCGACATGATCGGCTCGCGGGGGCTGGACATGCACGTCTCCGGCCTGGCCCGGATGGGCGCGGAGATCTCCAACGAGCACGGTTTCGTGATCGCCAAGGCGCCCCGTGGCCTGCGCGGCACCAAGATCTGGCTGGATTTCCCGAGCGTCGGTGCGACGGAGAACCTGTTGATGGCGGCGGTGCTGGCCCGCGGCGTCACGGAGATCGACAACGCGGCCCGCGAGCCGGAGATCGTCGACATCTGCGAGATGCTCACCGCGATGGGCGCGAAGATCGACGGTGCCGGTTCGTCGACGCTGATCATCGAGGGGGTGCCGGGGCCGCTCAGCCCGGTGCGGCACACCACGGTCGGTGACCGGATCGTCGGCGGCACCTGGGCGTTCGGCGCGGCGATGACCCGCGGCGACGTGACCGTGCACGGGGTGCGGCCGGAGTTCCTGGACATCGCACTGGACAAGCTGGTCACCGCGGGCGCGACCGTCGAGCCGGGCGACAACCGGTTCCGGGTACGCATCGAGGACCGCCCCAAGGCGGTCGACATCGTGACCCTGCCGTACCCGGGGTTCGCGACCGACCTGCTGCCGATGGCGATCGGTCTGGCCGCGGTGGCCGAGGGGTCCTCGCTGATCACCGAGAACATCTTCGACGGCCGGTTCATGTTCGTGAACGAGATGGTGCGGCTGGGTGCGGAGATCCGTACCGACGGGCACCACGCGGTCGTCAACGGTCAGGCGCGGCTCTCCGGGGCGCCGGTGCGTGCCACCGACATCCGGGCCGGCGCGGGACTGGTGATCGCCGGGTTGTGCGCGGACGGGGTGACCGAGGTGGGCGAGGTGCACCACATCGACCGTGGTTACCCGGACTTCGTGGCCGACCTGAAGCGTCTGGGCGTCGAGGTCGAGCGGACCGACGTGCCGGAGCCGACGTTCGACTTCTGAACGGTCGCCGGGCGATGCCGGTGGGCGGGTCCCCGTGGGAGCCGTCGAGTGGTCACCGGGTGGGGGAGTCGCCGACCAGCCGGCGTGCCTCCTCCACCTCCTCGCAGAAGACCAGCACGGTCACCCGGCCGTCCCGCCGGACGGCGCTCGTCGCTCGAATGCCCGCATCGGCGAGCAGCCGCCGGATCTCGTCGGCCACCTCGGGGTCGTCGGTGACGGCGGCGGGCCAGAGCAGACCGTAGTCGTCGCGCTCGCCGAAGATCGCCAGGCCGTCCGCGTACCCGTCCCGGACCGTTTCCCGCCCGGGGGTGGGTTGCAGTCCCATGCGCCAGAAGACCGCGCCGAGGAAGCCGACCAGACCGACGGCGATCAATGGTCCGATGAGGTACCAGCCGTCGCTCGTGGCCATGCGCACAGTGTGGCACTCCCGATCTCCGATTTCCCTGGAATCGCCCCGATCGGGATCGGAGGCTGAATCTTCGTTAAGCGGCTCGCTAGACTCCTCTCGGTTCGGTTGTTCTCGCGTGGGAGGTTGTGGCATGGCGGGTCGGCTCGCGGTCATCGGTTCCGGATTGATGGGTTCCGGCATTGCGCAGGTTTCCGCGCAGGCCGGCTGGCAGGTGACCATGCGCGACGTCGACGACGCGTCACTGGGCCGGGGCATGAGCGCCATCAAGGACTCGCTCTCCCGGTTCGCGGCCAAGGGCCGGATCGCTGCGGACGACGTCGAGGCCGTTCTCGCCCGGATCACCCCGACCACCGATCTCGACGCGGCCGCCGAGGCGGATGTGGTCGTCGAGGCGATCTTCGAGAAGGTCGAGGCCAAGCACGAGGTCTTCAAGGCCCTCGACAAGATCTGCAAGGCGGATGCGGTGCTCGGCACCAACACGTCGGCCATCCCGATCACCCAGATCGCCGCGGTCACCGCCCGCCCCGAGTCGGTGGTGGGGATCCACTTCTTCTCGCCGGTGCCGATGATGAAGCTGGTCGAGCTGGTCCGCGGCTACCAGACGTCGGACGCGACCCTGGCCGCGGCGCGTGACTACGCCGAGGGTGTCGGCAAGACCTGCGTCGAGGTCAAGCGGGACGTGGCCGGGTTCGTCTCGAACCGGTTGTTCTCGGCGCTGCTGGGTGAGGCGATCCAGCTGGTCGAGTCGGGTGTGGTCAGTGCCGAGGACCTGGACACGGTGATGAAGCTGGGCTTCGGTCACGCCATGGGCCCGCTGGCGACCCTGGACCTGACCGGCCTGGACGTGATGCTCAACGCGATGGGCAACATCCACCGGGACACCGGCGACGCCAAGTTCTTCCCGCCGGAGCTGCTGCAGCGCATGGTCACGGCCGGCGATCTGGGGCGCAAGACCGGCCGGGGCTTCTACCAGCACTGATCCTCCCCGAAACCAGCCCTGATCCAACCCGAAACCAGCCCTGATCCTCTCCGAAACCAGCACTGATCCTCGGAGACCAGCGGACGGCCGCGTCCCGCCTCCGGTAGCCGCCGGAGGCGGGGGACGTGGCCGTTGCGGTTGAGAGAGGTGTGGCTCGTACGAGAAAAGGGACCGTCAGCGGGTCGCGGCGAAGGACAGGGAGAGCAGCGTGGCGGCGATCATGCCGCCGACCAGGGTCAGGGCGATGCCGCCGATGTCCATGCGGGAGTGCAGGCGCTGGTGGGCGAGGAACGCCGCCACCGGGACGCCGGCCGACGGGGCGACCAGGAAGGTCACCCAGCCCAGTCCGCGGATCAGCGGGCCACCCAGCGGGGCCGTCTCGCCGAACGTGACCAGGCCCGCGGCGACCAGGCCGGTGAATCCCGCCGCCAGCGCGCCGACCAGCGGCAGCAGCAGCATCGTCGTCCATCGGGTCGGGCCGCGACGGCCGGCCGGGCGGACGATCACGTCGTCGATGCGGTCGGCGGCACGGGCGAGCAGGACGCGGGGTGACTGGCGACCCGGGTCGGGGGTCTCGTCGGGTCCGGGACGGCGTTGCAACGCCACCCGGGGCAGTGCTTCGACCGGGGCGGGTTCCGGCATCTCGCCCAGTGCGCGGACCCGCATGCCGCGGGCGCGGCGCAGCTGGTCCCAGAGCCGGGCGGCCTCCCGGTCCACGTCGAGCACCTGAGCGGCCGCGGCGCCCGCCCACCGGTCGGCGGCCAGGGCGTCGCTCTCGGCGCGGGCCACCTCACCGGCCGCGCGGGCGGCACTGTCCTGGTAGGCCTTTTCGGCATGGTCGAGTTCGACGTCGCGGCGACGGTTCACCTCGGCGAGGGCGCTCACCATCAGCTGGTAGTCGCGGCCCAGCGGCTGCCGGTCACGTGTGGTCACTGTTCACCTCGTACGGGATGATCACTTCGGGTGTGCGGTGGACCGAGCGGTCGAAGAACAGCGCGCGCCGGGTCCGGGGCTGCCAGACCGGTCCGCCGGTCTGCGGGTGGAGCGCGGCCAGGTCGGACGCTTCGACGTCGAGGGCCACCCAGGCGCCGATCGCGTCGAGGTGCCCGGCCAGCGGCGCGGTGGACCGCCACCAGCCGAGCACGTGGACGCGTTGTTCGGGTCCGTCGGTGAGCAGGGTGTGCAGGGCGGTCCGGTGCTCCGGCGCGGTGGCGTCCAGGCCGTAACCGATCAGGTACCGCGGCACCTCACCGGCCGTCAGGTCGAGGCGCAGGTCGGCGATGTCCTGCCGGTCGGCGTCCGGCAGGTCGGCGACCAGTCGTGCGGCGGCGTGTTCCGCCTCGGTGGCCAGGCAGACGACGGTGAACCGCGCGGGCCCCTGTGCGGCCAGGCTGAGTGCCGCGGCCGCCAGGATGTCGCAGGCTTCCGGGGTACGCGTACCGGCCACCGCCAGATTCCGTCCGGCCATCCGCCCGAGCCGCAGCCGGGCCGGTTGCGCCGCCACGTCGATCCGTTCGCCGAGGACCGCCCCGGGGGAGGAGCCGACGGTGTTTCCCGTGCGGCGGCGGTAGGCGGACGGCAGCCGGGGCACCGCGTCCCCGTCGAACAGCCGTGGCTCCTCGCAGCCGGCCGGCCGGTCCCGCCACAGCCGCCGTTGCAGGGTGCGCCATGCGGCCGGATCGCCGGCGTCGGGCAGCCGGACCACCCGGTTGGCGCCCGGCGTGCCGGACTCGGTGTTCACCACCGCGTGGAAGCGGGGGATGACCGCGGCGGCCAGGTTGTCGTCGGCCAGGACCCGCCGGGCCTTGGGCAGCGCGATCCGCAGGGTGAACTGGCCGATCAGTCCGGGGCGGCCCCACAGTGCCTGGATGCCGGAGACCTCCTGGGAGGCGAGGACCAGGTGGATGCCCTGGGCCCGGCCGCGGCGGGCCAGGTCCTCGAGCAGGTCGGCGGCCTCCTCGGCGGCGGCGTCCCGCCCGGTCAGCAGCACCGGGAACTCGTCGATCACGGCGACGATCCGCGGCCAGTGCCCGGCCGGATCGCGGGTGCGCAGTTCGGCCAGTTTGCCGGCGCCGCAGCGTTTCGCGGCCTGGGCCCGGGCGCGCAGTTCCTCGCCGAGGTGGCGCAGTGTGGCCAGGCCGAACTCGCGGTCTCCGGAGACGTTGACGCCGGCGAGCCGCAGCTGCGGCAGCCAGCTCGGGTCGCGGGGGCCGGGGGCGTACCGGGCGAACGCCGCGTCCTGTTTGAAGTCGAGCAGGTAGAAGGCGAGTTCTTCGGGGCCGTACCGGGTGGACAGGGCGGCCAGCCAGACGTGGATCAGGTTGGTCTTGCCGGAGCCGGGCGGACCGCCGATCAGCGCGTGCGGCGGGTCGTCGCCGAGCGGGACGTCGACCAGGGTGCCGTCGGTGCTGTCGCCGATCGGGGCGGACAGGCCGTACCGGGAGGACTCGGCCCAGGGGCGTTCCGGTTCCAGGTCGTCGAGGGTGGGCGCGGCCGGGTTGGCGTTCTGGCGGTCGGCGATGCTCCGGCAGTGCGCGGTGACCCGGTCGGCGGGGGGCAGCGGGTCGAGCCGGACCTCCAGGTCGCCGAGGGAGGAGCAGGTGACGGTCTCGTCGCCGGCGACGATCCGTTCGACCGTCGGGTGGTCCTCCAGGTCCAGCCCGCGGACCACCAGGTGCACCCCGCAGGCGACCCCGGTGCGGACGATCCGGTCCAGCTGGGCCCGTTGTGGGGCGGTCAGTTCGGCGGCGGTGGCCCGGTCGGCGAGGAGCACCACCACGCGCCACGGTTCCGGGCCGGTGGTGGTGTGGTTGGCGACCCTTCGGCAGATGTGTTCCACCAGGTCGTCCAGGAGGGTGCCGAGGCCGCCCGGTCCGACGAACGAGACGCCCAGCGGCGCGAACGGGGCGAGCGTGCCGCCCAGGTGCACCGGGTCGTAGACGGTCAGCCGGACGTCGCCGGGGCGGACGCTGCCGAGTGCCCGCAGCAGGATCGCGGTGACCATGTCGGCGACCACCGTGGACGGCCCGTCCAGGTGCAGGTGGGCGGCGCCGAGCAGGGGGATCAGGGCGGGCAGTCCGGCGGTCTCGTCGAAGGCGAGGGTGCCGATGCGCAGCAGCCCGGGGGAGTCGCCGGGGTCCGGTTCGGTCGGGGACCACAGCCGCCAGGAGGCACCGGCCGCCCCGGCGGCGCTGACGGTGGCCAGCCCGCGCAGATGACCGGCGAGTTTGACGGATTCGCCCCGGTAGCGACGCTGGATGTCGCCGCGGGTCGACTCGCGGGCCTCCGCCAGCTGGTTCAGACAGGTCGTGTACGCGTCCCGTACCAGACGCCGGCGTTGTTCCGCCTCGTTGCGCGACGATTCGGCCGCGGCCAGCACCGCCCGCGCCGTGCCGCGTGCCTCGGCGAGCTCCTGCCGGACCGAGGCGACGAGCGCTTGGTGGTTACCCACGCGTTCCCCCGAGAGCCATATTGGGGGATTTTAGACACTATGGCCGTTTTATCAGGTTCAGTGGTGGCGTGTCGTGATCACGCACCTCTGCCCACAGCCGTCCGGCCACCACCATCGAGGCCTCACGCTGCCACTGGCGGGTGACGTCCCGCGGCACGAACCGGCGGAACCAGTCCACCGCCAGCCGCGCCTCACGGCTCAGACCGTCCGTCCGCAGCCGCCGCGCATAGGGATCGAGGCCGAGCACACAACAGAACTGCAGCACGTTGTAGAACCGCCAGTCCTCACCGGTGCCGAACGGGCCCGGCGGGCGCAACACCGACACCGACTCCCGCAACACCGCCCGCAACTCCTTCGCCCGGGCCCGCGGCTGATGCTCCCGGCCCGCCAGCCGGCGCTCCACCCGCGGCAGATCCGTCAACGGGCTGCGGGCCAACCGGTCCAGATCACCGAAGTCGGCGAGCGCCCGCCGGGTCAGCCGCAGGAACTCCGGCTCGCCCAACGCCCCCAGACGCCGGCGCTCCCGGTGACGCAACAGCACATCCGCGTTCAGGAACAGGGCCGCCCGCTCGGTGCGCAACGAGCCGTCCTCACCGAGCGCCAGACGATCCAGCAGACGGCGGACCCGGCCGGCGAGCCCGGCGACCGACGCGGCCACGGCCAGCACCACGAACTGCGCCACCACGACCGGGCCGTCGCCGGACCGCGCCAGGACCACCGCGGCCGGCCCGCCGATCAGCGCCGCGACGACCACGGCGGCAGCCAGCGAGCGGCGCAGATCCGGACGCAGGCGCTCGCCGTTCTCCACGGCGTGGGCGACCGCGACCAGGTAACCGACGACCAGCAGATCCACGCCGATCGCGGCGAGCGCGACACCCTCGCCGTCGAGGAGCAGCAGGGCGAGGGCGACGGCGTACAGCCCGGCCGTCGCCGTCAGCGCGAGCGGCAACCGCGCCGGCCGAATCTGATCATGCTGCTTCCACAGCAGGACCAAGCCGCCGGCCAGCGGGGTCAGGGCGAGCAGCCGGCCCGCCCCCGGCAACGCGATCACCACGGCCAGGAAACACACGCCGAGCGCCAGCGCGCCCCGGTCGATCTGCCGCCGCTCGGCCGGCGTCAACGGCAGCATCGCCACCACGGCACCGGCCCAGGCGAGCGCCGGCAGGCAGAGGGAGATCCGGGCGAGCGCGCCGCCGGGTGCGAGGACCCAGATCAGCAACCCTGTCGCGTACGCCCAGAGCATGGCCGCCGCCCATCGCAGCACCCACCGCCGGGGATCCCGTCCGATCAGGTAGCAGCCGAGCCACCAGGTCAGGACGAACAGCGGTACGGCGAGGGCGGCCACCGGAGAAGTCAACCAAACAACTGACGGGTGTCGACAGCCTCGAGCCGCTCCCGTTTGCGGCGGCTGCGGCGCCGCACCACCCAGACGGCGAACCACACCATCACACCGAGACCGATCAGGACCAGCACCGGCAGCACGATGGCCAGCAGCGACAGCACCACACTGCCGAAGTCCTCGGCGGTGCTGGCGACCGGAGCGCCGAACCCGGCGGTCGACGCGTTGACGACCGGCCGGGCCGCGGCCTTCACGCCGTGCACGCCCAGCGCGATCACCATGCCGGCGACGATCGGCACCCACTGGTGCGAGGTGAAGAACGCGCCCGGATCGGCGACGGTCACCGTCTCCGACGCGGAACCGGCACCGAACGCCAGACCGCCCGCGGTCGGCCGGACGAACGTCTGGACCATGTCGTTGAAGTGGTCCACCACCGGGACCTTGTCCGCGACCACCTCGATGGCCAGCAGAATCGCCAGAATCGTGAGGGTCCAGCCGTTGGCGAGCCACGCGGAGGCGGCCGGAAGCTCGATGGCATCGGTGTAACGGGCCAGCAGGCCCATCGTCAGCAGGGGGATGTAGGCATTCAGTCCGGCGGAGGCGGCCAGACCGGTGCCGGTCAATACTTCGAACACGATGCCAGCATGGCACCGCCATGCGAACGCCGCCGAACGGCGGTCGGATAGTGTCGGCCGGTGCGCCTGGTCATCGCGAAGTGTTCCGTGGATTATGTGGGGCGGCTGTCCGCCCATCTCCCGCCCGCCGTGCGGCTCCTCATGGTGAAAGCCGACGGGTCGGTGTCCATCCACGCCGACGACCGTGCCTACAAGCCACTGAACTGGATGAGCCCGCCCTGCAAACTGCAGGAGGCGCCGGGCGTCTGGAAGGTGCGCAACAAGGCCGGCGAAGAGCTACGGATCACCCTTGAGGAGATCTTCCAGGACATCCGGTACGACCTGGGCGTCGACCCGGGACTCGTCAAGGACGGGGTGGAGGCGCACCTGCAGGAGCTGCTCGCCGAGCACCCGGATGCGCTGGGGGACGGGTTCACCCTGGTCCGGCGGGAGTTCATGACGGCCATCGGGCCGGTGGACCTGCTCTGCAAGGACGCATCGGGCGGTTCGGTGGCGGTCGAGGTGAAACGCCGCGGGGAGATCGACGGGGTCGAGCAGCTGACCCGGTACCTCGAACTGATGAACCGTGATCCGCTGTTGTCCCCGGTCAAGGGGGTGTTCGCGGCTCAGGAGATCAAGCCGCAGGCTCGGGTTCTCGCCACTGATCGCGGAATCCGCTGTGTGGTCGTGGATTACGACAAGCTTCGGGGCATGGAGAGCGACGCTCTGACCCTGTTCTGAGTGGGCCGGCCGGTTGCGCGCCGGCCGGGACGGTTCCGGGCCGAGTCCACCTGAACCGCTCACGGCGGCTCAGAAGACGTGTCCGCTGGATGGTTCAGCGGCGGGAGAGTTCCGTTCGGGTGGGGGCTGTGGTCAGGGAGAGGTAGACGAAGGCGCCGGCGATGGCTGCGGTGGTGTGCAGGAGAGCCGCTGCGGGAGTGGGCGGCAGACCGGAACCGATCAGGATGAGGGCGGGCAGGGCCAGCAGGAGCATGAGGTCCGGCCCGGCCACGGCGTTCAGGATCGGGCCGGGGGAGAGGGCGCCCATCGGGGTGTCCAGGGAGAGCATGTCGTTGCGGACGAAGCCGGCCCGGCCGTGACGCATGGCGGCGACGGCGGCGGCCGCGCCCAGAGCGGGACCGAGCAGGGGCCACGGTCCCGGCGGCAGGGTGCCGGCCAGTGACAGCCAGATCAGTGCCGTGGTGGCCCAGAGAGTGCCCAGGGCGGCCGGCACCAGTAGCCGCTGGGTGACGGCCTGACGGGAGGTCAGGCTCAGCATGCGGAGCAGGACCGGGTTGGCGGCGTCGGTGCGGACGGTGGCCGAGGTGGTGCGGGCGGCGATCAGGGTGCCGATCAGCAGGGCCGCGGCCAGGGACCAGTGCGGACCGCGGGCGACCAGCAGCGGGACGGTGGTGGCGGCGGCCAGGCGGAGCAGGTGGGGGACCCGGCGGCGCGCCAGCAGGAGATCCTGCGCGGCCAGGACCGGAAGCCGCGGAACGAGCCGGGAGAAGGACCACCGGCCGGTGACCGGGGAACCCCCGCTGGGCGATACCCAGCGGGACAGGTGGGCGGAGCGTAGGCGCCGGGTGGACCAGTAGCGGCGGGTCAGCATGTCGGACAGGAAGCTGGGTTCCATGGCGTACGCCGTGTCGAACAGGGTGCCGGTGGTCGCGGCGGCCTCCAGGAGACGGTCGTTCGGAGTCTGCGCCGCGCGGCGTACCCCCAGAAGGAGGAGCACCACGACGGCGACGGCGAGGGCACCCGCCGCAGGGACCACGACGGAGGTCCGGGGCCACCCGGCCGGAGTGGGCGGCGTCCACCCGGCGGCCTCGGCGACCAGCGCGGCCAAGCCACCGGCCGCGGCGACGGTGACCACACGATCGGCGGCGCGACCGTTGCCGGAAGAGGCCTGGACGATCGCGGCGACCAGGGAGAGCGCGGCGCCCGCAAGCAGGCCGGCGACCGTCAGCGTGACCGAGACTGATCGGTCCAGGGAATCGGGTGCGGCGTTGCCGAGCAGAGCCGCGGCTATCGCGGCACCGACCAGGCCCGCGCCGATCGTGCCCGTCGACAGCGACGGGAGCAGCAGGGAACGGCGGCTGATCGGGGCGGTGAGCAGGAAGTACGCAGCGGGGCGGGAGAGGGTGACCGGTCCGGCGCGGCGCATCCCCAGAAAGAGCAGGGCGAAACTCAGGACGGCCCCGGCGACGGCGCCGTACTCGCTCATGCCGGCGGCCACCGGGCTGAAGAGCGCGGACAGCCGCTCGTGGAACATGGCCGCGGCGACAGCCAGGCTCAGCACGATCACGTAGATCGTGGACAGCGTCTCGCCGCGATCACGATGGGCGGACTGGGTACGGCGGATCCAGGAGCGGACCTCGCGCAACGGCACGACGGTGGTCACGGCGTGACCGGCGTGCTCGGCGTTCCCGACACGTTCGGCGACTCCGACGTGCTCGGCCCGCTCAACGTGTCCATGGTGACCAGTGCGGCGCCGGACGCCACAGCGAACCTGTCGTCGTGGCTGGCCAGCAGCAGCGAACCTCCGTCGGCCAGGTAATCGGCGAGCATCGCGGCCACGGCGGCCCGGCCGTCCGGGTCGAGACGCTGCTCCGGCTCGTCGAGGATCAGCAGCGAACTGGGGCGCAGCAGGGCCATCGCCAAAGTGAGACGCTGCTTCTGTCCGGAGGAGAGCGACGGCGGGATCGCGTCGGCCTGCGCGGACAACCCGAACCGGTCCAGGGCCTCGTCGACACCGGAAGCGTCCGGGTCGACCCCGTGCGCGATGCAGACCAGCTCGGCGTGCTCCCGGGTGGTGAGACCGGGATACCAGGTCGGCGGCTCGACCGTGGTGACCACGGCACGCCAGAAGTCCGGGGTGTCGGTGGCGTCGCCGCCGAAGACGCGGATCGTGCCCGCATCCGGCCGTTGCAGGCCGCTGACACAGCGCAGCAGGGTCGACTTGCCGATGCCGTTCTCACCGGTCACGCAGACACCGGTGCCGGCCGGGACGGTGAGTCCCACGTCGACGAGCACCGGCGTCGAGCCGTAGTTCACGTGCAGACCGCTGACCTCGACTGCCGGATGATCGACCACCCGGTCAGCCTAGGTCCTGGGTCGCGGGTCGTGCGATCCGCAACCCGGGACCTGCTCTACGGCTTACGGCCGTAGAGCAGGCGCAGCGCCTTGACGATCTGCCGGACCTGGGCCGGGGTGCGCTCGAAGGTCATCGCGGGGAGCAGGGACGGTCCCCGGCGTACCGTGATCGACTTGGCGCGGGCGAACTCGCGCAGGCCGTCCTCACCGTGGATGCGGCCGAAACCGGACTCGCCGACACCGCCGAACGGCAGATTGCCCATGCCGACGAAGGTGAGCGTGCCGTTGACGGCGACCATCCCGGAACGCAGCCGGCGGGCGATGCGGATCGCGTCCCTCTTGCCGAAGACCGCGCCGCCCAGGCCGTACGGCGAATCGTTGGCCCTGGTCACCGCCTCGTCGGCGTCGGCCACCTTGGTGATCGTCAGGGTCGGCCCGAAGGTCTCCTCGCGCTGCGCCGCCGCGTCGGCCGGCACGTCCACGAAGACGGTCGGCGAGACGTACGGCGCCTGCACGGCGTCCGCACCGCCGAGCACCGCCCGGCCACCCTTGGCCAGCGCGTCCTCGATGTGCTCGCGGATGATGCCGAGCTGCTTCGGCATGGTGATCGGGCCGATCTCCTCGCCGGTGCGCAGCGTGGCGGCCTTCGCCACCACGGCCTCGACGAACCGGTCGTAGACCGGGGCGACCGCGTAGACCCGCTCGATGCCGACACAGGTCTGCCCGGCGTTGGTCATCGCACCCCAGACCGCGGCGTCGGCCGCCGCCGCCACGTCGGCGTCCGCGTCGACGATCAACGCGTCCTTGCCGCCCGCCTCGAGCACCACCGGCACCAGGTTCTCCGCGCAGGCGGCCATCACCCGTTTGGCGGTGGCGGTCGACCCGGTGAACGCGATCTTGTGGACGCCGGCCCGGCAGAGCGCACCGCCGACGTCGCCGAGACCGTGCACCACCTGCAGCACCGGGTGCTCCGGGACCACCTCGGCGAAGGTGTCGGCGAGCCACTGGCCGACCATCGGGGTGTACTCGCTGGGCTTGAGGACGACGGCGTTGCCGGCGGCGAGCGCGCCACTGATCGGGCCGACCGGGGTGAGGATCGGATAGTTCCACGGGCCGATCACGCCGACCACGCCGTACGGCTGGTACTCCAGATGGCCGGTGTGCTCGGCGACGAGCAGCCGGGTGCGGACCCGCCGGGGGCCGAGCACCCGCTTGGCGTTGCGGGCCGCCCAGTCCAGGTGCTCGATCGCGGCGGCGGCCTCCATCAGCCCGTCGGTGACGGGCTTGCCGGACTCGCCGTGGGTCAGAGCGGCCAGCTCGTCGATGCGGTGCACGATCAGGGAACGCCAGCGCAGCAGCCGCGTCTTGCGGCCCTCCCAGCCCAGGCCCTGCCACCACAGGCCGGCCGCGCGGGCCCGGGTGACGGCGTCGGTGACCGCCGTCTCGTCGGCGACCGGCACCCGGCCGGCCTCCTCGCCGGTGGCCGGATTCGTCGAGATCAACTGCCCGTCTTCGACACGGGGCAGCCCGGGAACGTGAGTCGCCGTCATGAACGGCAGTCTACGTACTCTTGAGTAGTGAGCCCCCGCCGAAACCGTCCGCGTCGCCCGGATCCCGACGACAACCCCGTCCACCGTCCCGGCCTGACCGAGGATCGTGTTCAGCAGTGGCGGGACGGTGAGTGGATGGTGCGCAACATCTTCGGTGGGGCGGCGGCCAAGACGTATCGTTGCCCGGGCTGCGTGCAGGAGATCCGGCCGGGCGTGGCACACGTGGTGGCCTGGCCGGCCGACGACTTCGGGGACGCCGCGGACCGGCGGCACTGGCACACGGGCTGCTGGCGGGCCCGTGACCGCCGTGCTCCCGGCGTGGAGCGCTCGCGCAACGCCCCCCGCTACGGGTGACCAACCGACCGCCCTTGAAATCGACTGAAGGCGTTATGACTAGCAACCAGATCCGTGCCAACTCGATCCTGCCCGCCCACCGCGAGGACATCGAGCTGCACACCGCCGACGGCGTGACCCTGGTCGGCGAACTGGCCCGGCCACTGGACCGCGAACCGGTCGCCACCCTCGTCTGCCTGCACCCGCTGCCCACCCACGGCGGGATGATGGACAGCCACGTCTACCGCAAGGCCGCCTGGCGGCTGCCCGCCCTGGCCGGCATCGCGGTGCTGCGGTTCAACACCCGGGGCACCAGCAGCGTCCGCGGCACCAGCGGCGGCAGCTTCTCCGGCGCGGTCGACGAGAGGTTCGACGTGGCCGCCGCCATCGAGTACGCGGAGTTCGCCGACCTGCCGAACATCTGGCTGGTGGGCTGGTCGTTCGGTACCGACCTGACCCTGATGTACGGGCTGGACCCGTCGGTCACCGGCGCGATCCTGCTCTCCCCGCCGCTGCGGTTCTCGAAGCCGGAGCACCTGGCCGCGTGGGCCGCCGAAGGCAAGCCGGTCACCGCACTGATCCCGGAGTTCGACGACTACCTGCGCCCGGACGAGGCCGCCGAACGGTTCGCCGCGATCCCGCAGTGCGAGGTCGTGCCGATGGCCGGCGGCAAGCACCTGTGGGTCGGCGACGCGGAGAAGGTCCTCGACGAGATCGTCCGCCGGGTCGCCCCGGAGACGGCGTTGCCGCTGCCGCGGACCTGGGACGGGCCGATGGAGACCGGGGACGCGTCGGCGTACTCGGACCGGACCGTCGCCGCGTTCGCCGACGTACCCCGGGACTAGACACGTTCCGTCATCAGGGTCCGCGTGGTGACTTCGGGCGTCCAGCGCGCCCGTATTCATCACACCGTGAAGGGTGTGGTGATTTGGGGTGTCCAGCGCGCCCGTATTCACCACACCGCCACGGGTGTGGTGAATTGGGGCGTCCAGGGCGCCCGAAATCACAACGCGGATGGGCTTCGGACGCTGGCCACGAAACGGGTCTAGCGCCGGGCCATGCTCGGCACCAGCACCTCGCGCATGATCAGTTGGATGGCGGCCACCATCGGGATGGCGACCAGGGCGCCCACCACGCCGAACAGTCCGACCCCGAGCAGGGCCGCCACCAGCGCCGCGACGTCGCTGACCTGCACCGAGCGGCGCATCACCCGCGGGTAGATCAGGTAGTTCTCCACCTGCTGGTACACGATGAAGAACACGATGCAGACGATGCCGTCGGGCACCGACGAGGCCAGGCCGACCAGGCTGACGATCACGGCGCCGAGGGTGGCGCCGATCTGCGGGATCAGGTCGCAGACCGCGACCACCACGGCGAGGGCGAAGGGGTACGCCAACCCGAGCACCAGCCCCAGCGCGAAGGTGCTCGCCCCGGCCAGCACCGCGATGGCCAGCGCACCGACCATGTACGCGCCGACCTTGGTGAGGATCTCGTCGGTGAGCAGGCGGACCCGTTCCCGCCGTGATGCCGGGACGAGCAGGTATCCGGTGGCGGCGATCCGTTCGAAGGCGGCCAGGAAGTAGATCGTCAGCACCAGCACGGTGAGGATGTTGAAGAGCGTCCCGAAGATCAGCCGCGCGCCGCCGACGACGCCACCGAGCGCGTTGCCGATCGTGCCGGCGTTCACCGCGCTCTGCACCTTGCCGGCGATGTCGTACCGCTGGATCAGGTCGTTGATCGTGGGGTTGTGCCGCAGGCTCTCCACCATGTCCGGCGCGTTGTTGATCATCTCGGTGGTCTGCGTGACCAGGGGCGGGATCAGCGCCACCACGCCGCCGATGAGCAGCAGCACCACGGCCAGCGCGACCACCGCGACGGCGATCCCGCGTGGCACGCCCCAGCCGTGCAGCCGGGCCACCGCCGGGTGCAGACCGATCGCCAGGAACAGCGCGATGAAGATCAGGATCAGGATCGAGGCGGTGTTGCGGACCCCGAGGAACAGCGCGTACGCGAGGATGACGCCCAGCCCGAACAGGAAACCGAAGACGAACGGGCTGCGCCGGTTGATCGGCTCCCCGGGCGAACCGAAACGGTTGTCGTCCCCGTTCGGCTCGTCCGGAGTGGTCTCCTCGGGAGGTGCAGGCGGCTCGGCTGACATCGGATCCTCCACGAATTACATCGAAGGAACGCTATCGCCGCAGCCGGGGCGTGTCTATTCCGCGTCGGCGGGCACCCGGCTCGCCTGCGGCACCGTCACCTTCGCCGAAGCGCTCACCTTGCCCGGTTGTCCGCCCGGCTCCGCGGGTACGGCCGGAGCGACCGCCGCGGCCGGCACCGAACCCGGCACCGAGGCCGTTCCCGAGACGGACCCGGTCGCCGTGCCCGGCGCCGACGACGATCCCGGCACCGAGGCGGTGCCCGACGCCGTCGTGCCGGCGGACACCAGCGACGTGGTCCGGTCCTTCTCCGCGTCGGCGTCGTCCTCGTCGGCCGGCGACGCCGCCGCCGCGAGCACCGCCGCAGCGGCCAGCTCGGCCACCCGCTTCGCTTCCTTCTGCACCTGGCGGCGGACCTCGGCCGCGTGCCGCTCGGCCGCCTCGCCGGCCCGCTTGGCCTCGCTGACCCGCTTCTGCTCGGCTTCCAGCTGCTGCTTCGCCTCGGTCAGGCGCTCGGCGACCAGCTCGGTCTCGCGCTCCGCCGCGGCCGCGCGCTCCTGGGCGGTGGCCCGGCGCTGCTCGGCCTCGGCGACCTTGGCCTGCGCGGCCTCCAGCTCACGGCCGGCCTGACTGATCTTCTCCTGCTGGGCGGCCATCTCCTTGCGGACCGCGGTGGCCTGCTCGTCGGAGCGGCGCAACACGTCCTCGGCGTACTTGTCGGCCTCGTTGCGCAGGTCGGCGCACTGCTTCTCGACGCCGGTGCGCATCTGGTTGAGCTCCTCCACGACGGAGTGCCGGCGCTGGGCCACCTCCTGCTCGGCGGCCGCCTTGAGATCGCTCTGCTGGCGTTCCGTCTCGGACAGTTTGGCGGCGATCTCCTGCTGCGCCTTCTCCCGCAGGGCCTTGATCTCCTGCTCGGTCTGGACGCGAGTGGACTGCACGTATCCGTCCACTTCGGCCCGGGACCGGGCGGCGTCCTGGGCGGCCTTCTCGGCCAGGTGCTGCCCCTCGCTGCGGGCCCGGTTGAGCACCGCCTCGGCCTCGGAGCGCATCTGCTCGGCGCTCTGCCGGGCGGCGGCGACGGCCTTGTCGGTGGCGGACCGCTTGGCGGCGTCGGCCTTCTCCTCCTCGGCGCGGCGGGCGGCGAGGGCGATCTCGAAGTCGCGGACGGCGTTGTGGGCGTGCGCCTCGGCCTCGGCCCGGATCCGCTCCGCCTCGGCGAGCCGGCCGGCGATGTCGTCGGTGGCCGACGCCTTGATCGCCTCGCCCTGCTCCTCGGCGAGGGCGAGGATCTGCTCGACCCGCGGGCCGAGGTGCCGGAAGGAGACCTCGCCGCTGATCCCGGACTCCCGCCGGGCCTGGGTGATCTCCTGCTGGAGGCGCTCGATCTGGGCGGCCATCGCCTGGATCTGCGAGTAGGCCTGCTCCCGCTCGGCGGCCAGCGCGGCGATCTCGTTCTCGGCGCGGGCGACATAGCGCTCGACCTGCTTCTTCTCATATCCGCGCAGCGCGGTCTCGAAGCTGGGTTCGGAGGCCGCGTCCCCGCCGAGACCGAAGATTTCACCGCCGTGCGACATGCTGTCCATCCTCACATACGCATCGTCCCGTGGCATACCGGTACACACCGAGCAGGCGGGGACTCTGCGGGTAGTTGCGATTTGTCTGACCTCGGCTTGCCACGAACCACCCAGGCTACGCGGCGACAACGAACGAGGCCGTACCGGAGAAACTCCGATACGGCCCGATTCGTCGCGACCATCCCGGAGGCTTCACCGTCGCTTATAAGCGACGGTCTCGCAACCGGAGAGGCCAGTCAGATCACTCAAGAGTTGGTCTTGGCGGCCACCGCTTCGGCGTCGGTCTCGGCCGGGGCGGCCTCCTGCTGCTGCTGCGCGGCGGGAGCCTCCTGCTGCGTGACCGGCTGGGCGGCCTGCTGCGGGGCGGCCGGCTGCTCCGGGGCGCGCTGCGCCGGGGCCTCGGCGGCCTTCGCCACCTCGGCGAGCTTGGCGACCGGGTTGACACCCGGGACCAGACCGGAGAGGCCGGAGAGCATCTGGCCGAGCTGGCTGGTGACCGCGTCCTTCTGCCGGGTGAGGTCCTCGACCTCGCGGCGTGCGGCCTGGGTGGTCAGCTCCGCCTCGGTGCGGGCGTCGCCGAGCTGGCGGTTGGCCTCGGCCCGAGCCTCGGACACGGTCTTCTCGGCGAGGGCCCGCGCCTTCTCGACGGTCTCGATCGAGTGACGCTCGGACTCGACGCGGCGCTGCTCGGCGCGCTGCTCGATCTCGCGGGCCCGTTCCTCGGCGGCGCGGGCGCGCTGGTCGGCCTCGGCCACCATCTTCTGCGTGGCGGCGACCTGGGCGGCGTGCCGCTGGGACTCCTCGCCCTCGGCCTTCTCGCGACGCTCGGCGATCTCCAGGGCCAGCGCCTGCAGGTCCTTGTCGCGCTTGTCCCGCGCGTCGGTGAGGAGCTTGGTCGCCTCGGCGCGCTTCTCCTCCGACTCACGGGCGGTCTTGGCCCGGGCCTGGGTGATCTCCCGCTCGGCGGTGGCGCGCAGCGACGCGACCTCGCGCTCGACGGTCGACTTGAGCTCGGCGACCTCGTGCGCGGTGACCGCGCGCAGCTGCTTGGTCTCGCGGTCGGCGTCCGAGCGCAGCGTGTCGGCCTCGCGCCGGGCCTGCACCCGGGTCTCGGCAGCCTCGCGCTCGGCGTGCGTGCGGACCTGGCCGGCCTCGCGCTCGGCGGTGGCCTTCATCGCGGCGGCCTCGGCACGGGCCTTGTCGGTGATCTCGCGGGCTTCGAGGCGCGCCGCGGAGAGGATGCCCTCGGACTCTCGCTTGGCCTCGCTGCGGTGGTCGTTGGCCTGTTCCTCGGCGAGCCGCAGAATCTGCTCGACCCGGGTGCCCAGCCCGGAGAGCGTCGGTCTGTTGTTCTCCTCCAGCAGCTTGTTGCTGTCGGCGAGCTTCTGCTCCAGCGCGGTGAGGCGCTGCTCAGCCTGGCGGAGACGGCGTTGCGCGTCGTTCATCCGCTGTTCGGCCTCACCGCGGGCCTGCTCGGACTGGTTCAGCGCGGCGAGCAGCCGCCCGATGTGTCCGTCGACCTGATGACGGTCGTAGCCACGCAGAACGACGGTGAAATCGTGCTGCGAATTCGCGGTCTCGAAGAAGGCCAGGTTCTGATCCTGCTGCTGGGGCATTGCGCCATCCTGGCGAGAAGGGGACGGACATGCAAGAGCCGTAGGGCATCCGAACCGGATCGTAGATCAGCTTTGACCTGGACCGTAACCGGGGTCCGGGCCGTTCGGCGGAGAAGATCGGCTGGACCGGTCGGCACGGTGTCGTCCCGCCGCCACCTGCCCACTCGGCGCTCCCGGCGATCCACGGCGCACGACCGGCGTCGTCGGCGCTGCTCAATGGCCCCGATCCTGCCAGGCGCCGGGGCCGGCGTCAGGGTGAATCACTCGTTCGGGTTACCCCCGGTGGCGGGTTCGACGAGCTCGACCAGGACCCCGCCGGCGTCCTTGGGGTGCACGAAGTTGATGCGTGACCCGGCCGTTCCCCGGCGTGGCGTGTCGTAGAGCACTCGGAGTCCGCGGGCCCGCAACGCGTCCGTGGCGGCCTCGACGTCGGCCACTGTGTACGCCAGCTGCTGCAGCCCCGGCCCGGAGCGCCCGATGAACTTCGCGATCGCCGAGTCCGGCCGCAGTGGTGCGAGCAACTGGAGACGGGGTCCGTCGCCGTCGCCGACGGCGAGCATGGCCTCCCGGACGCCCTGCTCGTCGTTCGTCTCTTGATGCACGCAGCGCAAACCGAAACTTTTCTCATAGAACGTGATGGCCTCGTCCAGATCGGGTACGGCGATGCCGACGTGGTCGATCCGCAGCAATTCGATGTCCGGCAATGTGACATTGTCGGACCCGTTGCTGGCTGATGGGGTGTCTGTCATGCCGTTAGTCTCGAACCTGACCCATCGTTAAGGCCACCCCGGGTGTACCCCTGAACGCCCGGACGTCGCAGATCGGATCGAGACAATGACCAGCTCCGTCATCGTCAGTGGCGCCCGGACCCCGATGGGGCGCCTGCTCGGCAATCTCCGGCACCTGCCCGCCACCGTCCTCGGTGGGCACGCCATCGCCGCCGCGTTGCGGCGCGGCGGGATCGACCCCGCCCGGGTGGAATACGTGATCATGGGGCAGGTCCTGCAGGCCGGCTGCGGCCAGATCCCGGCCCGGCAGGCGGCCGTCGCGGCCGGCATCCCGATGAGCACCCCGGCCCTGACCGTCAACAAGGTGTGCCTGTCCGGGCTGGACGCGATCGCCCTGGCCGACCAGCTGATCCGGGCCGGTGAGTTCGACGTCGTGGTGGCCGGCGGCATGGAGTCGATGACCAACGCACCGCACCTGCTCGCCGACCAGCGGGCCGGCCGCAAGTTCGGTGACGTGCTGGTCCGCGACCACGCCGCGGTCGACGGCCTGATGGATCCCTGGGCGGGCATCTCGATGGGCGAGTCGACCGAGGCGACCGGCGTCCGGCTCGGGATCACCCGCGCCGAGCAGGACGCCTTCGCCGCGCTCAGTCACCAGCGGGCCGCCGCCGCCCAGCGGGACGGCCGGTTCGCCGAGGAGATCACCCCGGTCCCGGCGGGCGCCGGCGAGACGGTGGAGACCGACGAGGGGGTCCGGCCGGAGGCCACCGCCGGCTCGCTGGCCGGCCTGCGCCCGGCGTTCACCCCGGACGGCACGATCACCGCGGCCACCTCCTCGCCGATCTCCGACGGTGCCGCCGCGGTCGTGGTGATGAGCCGTGCCAAGGCCGAGGAGCTGGGGATCACCTGGCTCGCCGAGATCGTCGCGCACGGAAACGTGGCCGGACCGGACAGTTCGCTGCAGTCCCAGCCGGCCAACGCCATCAAGCACGCCCTGAACAAGGCCGGCCACACGGTGGACGATCTCACCCTGATCGAGATCAACGAGGCGTTCGCCCAGGTGGTCATCCAGTCGTCCCGTGAGCTGAAGGTGGACGAGGAGATCGTCAACGTGAACGGTGGCGCCATCGCGCTGGGGCACCCGATCGGGATGTCCGGCGCCCGCCTGGTGCTCACCCTGGCCCTCGAACTGCGCCGTCGCGGTGGCGGTCTCGGCGCGGCCGGACTCTGCGGCGGCGGCGGCCAGGGCGACGCGTTGATCATCAAGGTGCCCGGCGCGTGACCCGGGCCCGCGACGTCACCACCCTGGTCACCAGGGCACGGGAGGGTGACGCGCGGTCGGTGGCCCGGCTGATCAGCCTGGTGGAGGACGACGACCCGGCGCTGCCCGAGGTGGCCGCCGCGATGGCGCCGTACGCGGGACACGCCCGGGTGGTCGGCCTGACCGGCGCCCCCGGTGTCGGCAAGTCCACCACCACGAACGAGCTGGTCCGCGCGCTGCGGGACCGTGGCGACCGGGTCGGCGTGCTCGCCGTCGACCCGTCCAGCCCGTTCACCGGCGGTGCGATCCTCGGCGACCGGGTCCGGATGCAGGAGCACAGTGCCGACCGGGGCGTCTACATCCGGTCGATGTCCAGCCGCGGGCAGTTGGGCGGGTTGTCCGCCGCGACCCCGCAGGCCGTCCGCGTCCTGGAGGGCGTGGGCTGCGACGTGATCCTGGTCGAGACGGTCGGGGTGGGCCAGGCCGAGGTGGAGATCGCCTCGCTGGCCGACACCACGCTGGTGCTGCTCGCGCCCGGGATGGGCGACGCGATCCAGGCGGTCAAGGCCGGGGTCCTGGAGATCGCCGACGTCTTCGTGATCAACAAGGCGGACCGGCCCGGCGCCGACGCCACCTACCGCGACATCCAGGGCATGCTGGCGCTCGGCGAACGCGCCCCCGGCGACTGGCGTCCCCCGGTGGTCCGAGCGGCGGCGGTCAAGGGCGAGGGCGTGGAGGACGTGCTGGCCGCGCTCGGCCGGCACGGGGAGTGGCTGGCGGACAGCGGCGCGTTGCGGGCCCGGCGCTGCCGGCGGGCCGCGGCGGAGATCTCGGCGCTGGCGCTGGGCCGGTTGCGGGCCCGGATCGGCGACCTGGACGACGGCACCCTGCTGGACGACCTGGCCGCCCGGGTCGCCGAGGGGCGCTCCGATCCCCACACGGCGGCGGGGGAGTTGCTGGCGAGTCTCAGGTGAACCGGGAGGCCGTCTCCTCGATGAAGGTCCGGTCCCAGGTCAGCGTCCCGTCGGCGAGGTCCGCGACGACCGTCCGCAGCCACTGGATCTCGGCCCGCAACACGGTCGCGCGGTATTCGTCCTCGATCAGGAAGAGCCGCGGCAGGCCGGGTGGCGCCTGACCCTCGATCTCGGCGAGGCGGCCGGTCAGCGCGGCGAGGCGGCGTTCCAGCAGTTCACGGGTCTCCACCGGGGTCAGCGTGGGGAGGAAGGCGAGCGCCACCGGGAACTCCGGGAACTCGCGGGCCGGTTCCGGAAGCATCTCGGCCAGCCAGCGGTGCAGTGTCGCGGTGCCCTCGTCGGTCACCTCGTAGACGGTGCGTTCCGGCCGTCCCGGCTCCCGGCTGGTGCCGCCGGCCCGGACCAGCCGCTCCCGGACCAGGCGCTCCAGCATCTGGTAGACGCTGTTGCGCTGCGCGACGTTGACCAACTGGTCCTGACCGCGCTCCTTGATCATCTGCTGCATCCGGTAGGGGTGCATCGGCGCCTCCACCAGCAGCGCCAGCAGAACCATCGCCAGGGGAGACCGCTTCACCCGTGCAGCTTAGGCCTTGACGATTCTTAGTCATCTCATCAATAGTCATCTTATGACTAAAAAAGCGATCGTCATCGGGGGCGGCATCGCGGGTCCGGTCGCCGCCCTCGCCCTGCACCGGATCGGCTGGCAGCCGCGCGTCTACGAGGCCCGCCCGGCCGACAGTGACGAGCGAGGCGCCTTCCTGACCGTCGCGGTCAACGGGCTGGCGGCCCTCTCCGCACTCGACCTCGACCCGGCACATGTGCTCGCCGCCGGGTTCGCCACCCCCACCGTGGAGATGAGCAACGGCCGGGGCCGCCGCCTCGCGGTGCTGCCGCTGGGCGGTCCGACCCCGGACGGGATCACCAGCACCACCATCCGCCGTGGTGACCTCTACGCCGCCCTGCGCGCCGAGGTGGCCGCTCGGGGCATCCCGATCGAGCACGGGCGGCGGCTGACCGGCTTCACCGAGACGCCGGACCGGGTGACGGCCGTCTTCGCCGACGGCACGACCGCCGAGGGCGGCCTGCTGATCGGTGCCGACGGTCTGCGCTCCCGGACCCGGGCGGTGCTCAACCCGGGCGGTCCGGAGCCGGCGTACGTGGGCCTGCTCAACGCGGGCGGTTTCACCTCCCGGTCGGTCGAGACGGCTCCGGACCGGCTCGTCCGGATGGCCTTCGGGCGCCGGTCGTTCTTCGGCTGGGTGACCGCGCCCGGTGGCGAGACCTGGTGGTTCGCCAACCCGCCGAGCAGGCGGCCGGTGCGGCCCGGCGACTTCACGCCGGAGTCCTGGCGGGCGTACCTGCTCGGCCTCTTCGCCGATGACGCCTTCCCGGCCACCGAGATCATCCGGGCCACCGACGAGATCCTCGGCCCGTGGAACACCGAGGACCTGCGCCGGGTGCCGGTCTGGCGGTCCGGCCGGGCGGTCCTGCTCGGCGACGCGGCACACGCCGTCTCGCCGTCGGCCGGGCAGGGCGTGTCGATGGCGATCGAGGACGCGGTGACGCTGGGCCGCTGCCTGGACCGGTCGGCCGTCGTCCCGGAGGCTCTCGCCGCCTACGAGGGTCTACGGCGTACGCGAGTGGAGCGGGTGGTCCGGCAGGGCCGGCGCAACGGCAGCGGCAAGACCGCCGGGCCGGTCGGGTCGGCGATCCGGGACGCGATGTTCCCGGTGGTGATGCGGATGCTGTCCCGCAAGGGTGACCCGCAGGCCTGGATCCTCGAGCACCGCGTCTGAGAGACGGGGAGCCCCGGCAGCGTGGCGGACGCTACCGGGGCCGGGGAAGGGATGTCCGCGTCCCACTGTGGCGTCCGGGTGGCCCCCGGGCAACAGGGAAACCCCTGGTCGGATAGACATTCTGCAGATGCCACTCATATCGACCATCACAAGTGGGTCATAGCCTTAGCGATCGTTCAGTTCTGTTCTACGATGACGGCATGGACGCCGCCGAGATAGCCGCCGGCCGGGAACGCTGGCAACGCCGCTACGACGCCGCCCGCAAACGGGACGCCGACTTCACCACGCTCTCCGGCAGCCCCGTCGACCCGGTCTACGGGCCACCGGACGGCACCGCACTGCCCGGCTTCGAACGCATCGGCTGGCCGGGCGAATTCCCGTACACCCGAGGTCTTCATCCGACCGGATATCGCGGACGGACCTGGACCATCCGCCAGTTCGCGGGGTTCGGCAACGCCCGGCAGACCAACGAGCGCTACAAGATGATCCTGGCGGCCGGGGGCGGCGGCCTCAGCGTCGCCTTCGACATGCCCACCCTGATGGGGCGCGACTCGGACGAGCCGCAGTCACTCGGCGAGGTCGGCCACTGTGGTGTCGCGATCGACTCGGCCGCCGACATGGACGTCCTGTTCGACGGCATCCCGCTGCAGGACGTCACCACCAGCATGACCATCTCCGGTCCGGCGGTGCCGGTCTTCTGCATGTACCTGGTGGCCGCCGAACGTCAGGGCGCCCAGATCGGCAAGCTCGACGGCACCCTGCAGACCGACATCTTCAAGGAGTACATCGCACAGAAGGAGTGGCTGTTCGAACCGGAGCCGCACCTGCGCCTGATCGGCGACCTGATGGAGTACTGCGCCGCCGAGATCCCCCGCTACAAGCCGCTCTCGGTCAGCGGCTACCACATCCGGGAGGCCGGGTCGACCGCCGCGCAGGAGCTGGCCTACACGCTCGCCGACGGTTTCGGATACGTCGAGCTGGGCCTCTCCAGGGGCCTCGACGTGAACACCTTCGCCCCGGGCCTGAGCTTCTTCTTCGACGCGCACGTCGACTTCTTCGAGGAGATCGCCAAGTTCCGCGCCGCCCGCCGGATCTGGGCCCGGCACCTGCGTGACGACTACGGCGCCACCAGCGAGAAAGCGCTCTGGCTCAAGTTCCACACCCAGACCGCGGGCGTCTCGCTCACCGCCCAGCAGCCGGTCAACAACGTGGTCCGCACCGCGGTCGAGGCACTGGCGGCGGTGCTCGGCGGCACCAACTCGCTGCACACCAACGCCCTCGACGAGACCCTCGCCCTGCCCACCGACGAATCCGCCGAGATCGCCCTGCGGACCCAGCAGGTGCTGATGGAGGAGACCGGGGTGGTCAACGTGGCCGACCCGCTCGGCGGCTCCTGGTATGTCGAAGCCCTCACCGACCGGATCGAGGCCGAGGCGGAAGAGATCTTCACCCGGATCCGTGACCTCGGCCACGACGGCAGCATCACCCAGGGCATCCTGCGGGGCATCGAGGACGGCTGGTTCACCGCGCACATCGCCGAGGCCGCCTTCACGTACCAGCAGTCGCTGGAGAAGAACGCGAAACGGGTGGTCGGCGTCAACGCCCACACCGGCACCGTCGCCAAAGACCTGGAGATCCTTCGTGTCTCCCACGAGGTCGAGGTGGTGCAGCGGCGCGAGCTGGGCGCTCGCAAGATCGACCGCGATGGGGTACGCGTCGGAGCCGCGCTGGACCGGCTGCTGGCGGTGTCGCGCACCACCGAGAACATGATCCCCGCGATGCTCGACGCGGCCCGGGCCGAGGCCACCCTGGGAGAGATCTGCGGGGCACTGAAAGGTGAATGGGGAATCTACCGCGAGCCGGCCCGGTTCTGACGGTTGTGACGTCCGATATCGGCCGCCTGGTGGCGGCGCGAACAGCCATGACTGCGTGCGAGACTAGGTAACCATGAGCGACCCACGGACCACTCCGTCGATCTTCACCCGCGGCGCGGTCGATCTCAGCGCGCTGCGCCCCTCGGCCCCGGCCAAGCCGGCCGAGCCGAGCCGTCCCGCCACGAATGGCGACGCCCCGGCCGAGGGTCTCCCCGGCGGCGGCGGCCCCGGCCTCCCGGGCACGGTCCCGGGCCTCGCCCCGGCGACCATCATCGAGGTCACCGAGGACAACTTCCAGACCGTCGTGCTGGAACAGTCGCTGACCATCCCGGTCCTGCTGGACTTCTGGGCCGAGTGGTGCGGGCCGTGCAAGCAGCTCTCCCCGGTCCTGGAACGACTCGCGGCCGAGGGCGGCGGCTCCTGGATCCTCGGCAAGGTCGATGTGGACGCCAACCCGCGTCTCGCCCAGGTCTTCCGGGTGCAGGGCATCCCGATGGTGCTGGCCGTCATCGGCGGCCAGCCGGTCGAGGGCTTCACCGGCGTCCTCCCCGAGGCACAGATCCGCCAGTACATCGACGCGGTCCTCAACGCCGCCGGTGTCAGCGTGGCCGCCCCGGAGGACCCGCGCCTGGACGCCGCCGACGACGCGCTGATGACCGGCGACCTGGACGCGGCCGAAGCGGCCTACCGGAAGATCCTCGCCGAATCGCCGGCCGACACCGCCGCCGAAGCGGGACTCGCCCAGGTCGAGCTCTACCGCCGGATCGGCGACGCCGACCCGTCCGCCGCGCTCGCCAAGGCCGAGGCCGACCCGGACGACATCGAGGCGCAGCGCCTCGCCGCCGACGTCGAGGTTCTCAACGGGCAGGCCGACAAGGCCTACGCACGGCTGGTCGCCGCGGTCCGCCGGTCGGCAGGCGACGAACGCGACGCCGTACGCAAGCATCTGTTGTCGCTCTTCAGCATGGCCGGCCCGGACGACCCGGCGGTGGCAGGCGCGCGTCGCGCGCTCGCCAGCGCCCTCTTCTGAGCCCTCGACAATCGGAGAAGGGGAGGGCGTCGTGCGCCGCATCGCCGTTCTGGACGCACCGTCCAATCTCGGCCTGCGCCCGCCGACCGCGACGTCGGTGCCAGGCTGCGGCAAAGCGCCCGGCGCCCTCCGCGATCAGGGCCTGCTGACCCGGCTCGCCGCCCGGGACGCGGGCTGCCTCACCCCACCCCGCTACGACCCCGGCGACTGGCGACCCGGCGACGGCGTCGCACACGCCCCGGAGATCGCCGCCTACTCGAGGGCCCTCGCCGACCGGATCGGCGCGATCATCGACGGCGGCGAGTTCCCGGTGATACTGGGCGGGGACTGCTCCATCCTGATCGGCGCCGGCCTCGCCATGCACCGCCTCGGTGAGGCGGTCGGCGGGCGGGTCGGCCTGGTCTTCGTCGACGGCCACTCCGACTTCCGGCACCCGGGCAACGCCTCCTACGTGGGCGCCGCCGCGGGCGAGGACCTGGCCCTGGTGACCGGCCGCGGCCAGGCGAACCTGGCCGCGATCGAGAGCCGCCGGCCCTACTTCCGGGACATCGACGTGGTCGTCCTCGGCATCCGTGCCCAGGACGAGTACCGCCTCGACCTGCAGGCCGCGGGGATAGTGACCCGGCCGGTGCCCGCACTGCGCGCCGAGGGCGCGGCCCGCAGTGCCCAGTGGGCCCGCGACCAGCTGGTCGACTGCGCCGGGTACTGGGTGCACATGGACGTGGACGTCCTCGACCCGGCGGTGATGCCGGCGGTGGACGCGCCGGACCCGGGCGGCATCGCCTTCCCCGAACTGGAACTGCTCCTCAGCGGCCTGGTCGAGTCCCCGCACTGCCTGGGCGTGGAGATCACGGTCTTCGACCCGGACTACGACCCGGACGGCCGCTATGCGGCGGAGATCGCGTCCGCGGTGGTGAGCGGACTGTCGGCGGTGCGGGCGACGGACCGGCCGGACCTGGTGGCGGCCCGCGAGGACCTGGCGACGCCGCTGTTACCCGTGGTCATCCCCGAGGCGGACGTCGTTCCCAAAGCCGTTCCCGACCCGGTGGCTGTCGTGGCTCCCGAGGTGGCCGTCGAGCCTGTGGCCCGTGCTGAGCCTGAGGTCGACGCCGATTCTGAGGTCGGCGCCGAGCCTGAGGCTGTCGTCGAGAACGGGGAGCCGGTCGGCGAGGACGGGTCCGCTCAAGATCTTGTGGCTGAAATAGATCAGTCGGCGGATCAGTCGGACGGGGATGAGTCCGGGCCGTCCGACTCTGAACCGGCCGTCGTGGATCCCGCTGAGGGTGCTGCCGAGTCCTTCGAGGGCGGGGCGGCGGCCGGCGATTCCCTCGATGGTGAGACCGACGCTGTCGAACCCGCCGATGAGATCGCCGAGCCGGTGGATCAGGTCACCCAGCCGGGGGATGAACTCGCCGAGCCCGCGGATGAGTCGGCTGAGCCCGAGGATGAGTTGACCGAGCCCGCGGATGAGCCGGTCCGGCCCGCGGATGAGTTGCCTCGGCCTGAGGATGAGCTGGCGCAGACTGTGGATGATTTTGTCCCGACTACGGACTCCGCCTCGGTCGCCGAACCCGACATATCCGATGAGTCCACCGCGGCTGACGAGGCGGAACGGGTGGTTCCCGTGACGGCGACCGCCGATCCCGGAGAACCGCGGCGGCCTGACATCCGCCTGCTCAGCCGGCCGTTGGGCTCCGCGCCGCTGCTCGATTCCGAACCGTTGCCGGCCACCCGCCCGGGAATGCTCCGTCCCCGTCCGCCGATGGATCCGCCTGCCGCCGGCGCTCTCTGGAACCCCTACATCCCCGGCCCCGGTCTCCCGCCCGGCGCAGCCTGACTTCCCTCCCACGGTCCGACTCTCCGTGCGGCCCGGCGGCGCCGATTCCCGGACGGCTCTGCTGATGAAGGTGTTGCCGGGACCATCGAGCGGCGTTCGCCGGATCGGCGTGCCGCGCGGAAATCTGCTGGGTGAGTGCGTGCCGGGCGAGCCGGGCCGGCTGAGCCGGGGATGCCACAGCACCGCGTCCATGGACCTCGCGCCAGTGCCGGACAGGCCCGCCGCCCGTGCCGGACACGCCTGCCGCCCGTGCTGGACGCGCCCGTGCCAGACGCGCCCGTGCCGGACACGCCTGGACATGGAGAAGCCGGGGCCGATCGGCCCCGGCTCTGTGGTGGGGGAACTACTTGTTCAGGGTGGTCAGGAAGCGCTTGGCGATCGGGACGGCGGCCTCGGAACCGGCGCCGCCCTTCTGCACCATCACGGCGAACGCCACATCGCCCTGGTAGCCGACGAACCAGGCGTGCGTCTCGTCGGAGCCGGTCTTGAACTCGGCGGTGCCGGTCTTGCCGTGGACGGGCTTGCCCTTCACATCTTTCAGGGACTTACCGGTGCCGCTGGTGACGACCTCGCGCATCATCGCGCGCAGGGCGGTCACCGCCTCCTTGTCCAACTCGGGTCCGGCGGTGCCGGGCTGGGCGGGTGCCGGGTCGAGGACGAGTTTCGGCGGCTGGAACCGGCCCTTGGCCACCGCCGCGGTGGCCACCGCCATGGTCAGTGGGCTGACCACGGTGCTGCCCTGGCCGAAGACGGCCGCGGCGAGTTCGGTGGCGGTGCCGCCGTCGGAGACCTGGCCGGCGTACGTCTCGACGCCCAGGTCGTAGCTGGCGCCGATGCCGAGTGCCGTGGACGCCTCCTGCAGTCCGGCCGCGGTGAGTTTCGGGGCGAGGCTGACGAACGCGGTGTTGCAGGACTTGGCGAAGTCGGTGTGGAAGGGGACCTTGCCGAGTTCGAAGTCGTTGGAGTTCTTGAACTCGCGGTCGTTGACCTTGATCGACTTGGGGCAGTTGACGGTGGTGTCGGCGGTGACCACCTTCTTGGACAGCACCCCGTACGCGGTGACCACCTTGTACGTCGACCCGGGCGGTACCTGGCCGCTGAGCGCCGTGTTGACGCCGCCCGCGTCCGGCCCGTTGGAGGTGGCCAGCACCGCGCCGTCGCTGATCCGGACGGCGACCAGGGAGCTCGGTTGTTTCTCGGCGGCGGTGGCGGTGTCGGCGGCGTTCTGGACCGCCGTGTCGATCGTGATCTTGACGGCTTTGCCGGCGACCGGGTCCGCGGAGAAGATCTTGGTGTCCTCGGTGGTGCCGTCCGCGGCCTCCTTGGCGATCACCACGGCCATGCCGGGGGTGCCGCGGAGCACGTCGTCGTACTTCTGCTGGATGCCGCCGTGTCCGGCCTGGTCGCCGACGACGAGGGTGTCCGGGCGGGCGTCGATGTCGTCCTTGGTGGCGGCGTCGACCGTGCCGAGCAGGGCGCGGGCGAACACCCGGGTGGGGGCGAGCAGTCGCGACTCCTGGCGGAAGACGGTGCCGTCGAGTCCGCGTACATCATCTCTGATCTTGGCGTAGTCGGTGGCCCGCAGGGTGAGCACATCGAGGAAGGCCCCGGGGTCCGCCTTGCCGGCCCGGTCCGCCAGATCACTCAGGTCGAGGTCGACGTCGATCTTCTTGAACGCCGCGACGAGACCCTTCTCCAGGGCCGCCTGATCGGTGATCTTCTCCGGGCTGACCCCGACCACGACGACGTCGTGCGGTCCGACCAGTGCCTTCCCGGTCGCGTCGACGACACCCGCGCGGTCCGCCGCGACCCGGCGCAGCCGCAGCTTGTCGCCGCTGGTCAGCTGCGGCTGGAGCAGGGCGGGTTCCCAGATGATCTGCCAGTCGCCGTCCTTGCGGATGCTGCGGACCGTGCTCTGGTACGTCCACGGCACGTCCCCCGGCAGGGTCCACCCGACGTTGATGGGGGTGCTGGCGTTGTCACCGGTCTCGGTGGTGGCGCCGGCCACCTTCACCTCGAGCGGCTGCTGATCGAGGTCGCCGTAGAGCTCCCGGATCTTGCTGAGCACGTCGGCCGCCGCGATCCGGCCACCCTCCGCGGTGACGAAGGCGAGTTCGTTGACGTCGCCGCTCTTCCACCCGGTCAGGAATTCCTGGACGACGTCCTCCGGCGGATCGGAGGAACAGCCGGCCAGTCCGCCGGCGGCGATCATCAGCAGAGTGGCGAATCCGGCCGTGGAGCGGCGCATGAGTGTCCCTTCCCGTGGGCAGCAGAAGGAACCGTAGTAGGCACGCGCCCGTCACGGGATACCGCAGTGGTTTATACGGCGCATAACAGCACATCGGCGTGCTGGCACACCCGGGGTGTGAGATCCGTCCCGCCGGGCGAACTACTCTGTGCGAGACACGTTCGAACCCACAGTGCCGTGGGTGAGGGGAGCGCTGGACATGGCTGTCACCGACCAGGCAGCGACTGATTCTGATCAAACCGAGCCCGATCAACTCGTGCCCGGGCCCGGGACCGCCCTGACCGGGCGTCTGGGCGCCTCGAACGACTCCACGGAGGGCGAGCTCGACCAGCCCCTGCCGGACGCCGAGCGTCTGGTGGCGCAGGCGGTCCAGCGGGCCGGCGACGACCACACCACCGCTTCGCTGATCGACCGCTTCTGGCGGTTCGCACCGGACGAGGAGCTGGTCGGTTACACGCCCGAGGAGATGTTCGAGGCCGCGGTTCAGCATCGGGAGCTGGCTCGAAACCGTCTGCCCGGCGAGCTGAAGCTCGCCGTGACCGAGCCGATGGGCGCGCAGGGCCACACGATCCTGCAGATCGTCATCGACGACATGCCGTTCCTGGTCGACTCGGTGATAGCGCTGCTGACCGCGCACAACCTGCAGGTCTACCTGATGGTGCACCCGCTGATCGTGGTGCGGCGCGAGCCGTTGGGCGCGCTCGCGGAGCTCGAGGCCGAGGTCGAGCCGGACGACGCCATCGAGGGCGACGTCGTGGAGAGCTGGATCCGGATCGAGATCGACCCGGTCCGCCGGGCGGACGCCCGCGAGCAGTTGATCAACGATGTGCGCCGGGTGCTCACCGACGTGCGCGACGCGGTCGAGGACTGGCCGCGGATGCGCCGGAGCGCCGAGACCATCGCCGACGAGCTGGCCGCCTCCTGCGAGTCGCCGCGCCGGCTGCCGGTGCCGGACAAGGACGTCACCGACTCGATCGAGCTGCTCCGCTGGCTCGCCGACGACCACTTCACGTTCCTCGGCTACCGCGAGTACAAACTGGACGGCGGCGTCCTGACCGCGGTGCACGGCACCGGGCTGGGCATCCTGCGCGGGGACAGCAAGCCGCGCAGGATCTCCGACGAGATGGCCGCCGAGGCGTACGCACGTGCCCTCGAGAAACGCCTGCTGGTGATAACCAAGGCGAACTCGCGGGCCACCGTGCACCGCTCGGCGTACCTCGACTACATCGGGGTGAAGGTCTTCGACATCAATGGTGAGGTGGTCGGGGAACGGCGCTTCCTCGGGCTCTTCTCGTCGTCGGCCTACCGGACCAGTGTCCGCGAGCTTCCGGTGGTCAAGCGCAAGGTGATGGAGGTGATGGACCGGTCCGGTCTGTCGCCGCGCGGCCACTCCGGCAAGGACCTCCTGCAGATCCTGGAGACGTATCCCCGGGACGAGCTCTTCCAGATCAAGACCGATGACCTGTACGAGGCGGTCATCGGCGTGCTGCGGATGGCCGGCCGCCGGCAGTTGCGCCTGTTCCTGCGCCGCGACGGGTACGGCCGGTTCATCTCCTGCCTGATCTATCTGCCCCGGGACCGGTTCACCACCGGCAACCGGCTGCGCATGCAGGAGATCCTGCTCCGCGAGCTGAACGGTGTCGGCGTCGACTACACGACCCGGGTCACCGAGCGGATGCTGGCGCGGGTGCACTTCATCGTGCGGACCGACCCGGCCGACCCGCCCGGCCCGCAGGACCCGAACGTGCTGGCCGAGCAGCTCGCCGACGCCACCCGGATGTGGGACGACGACTTCTCGCTGGTGCTCGAACGCAAGCTCGGCGACGAACCGGCGAAGGACCTGTTCAACCGGTACTCCGCGGCGTACCCGGAGAGTTACAAGAACTCCCACACGCCGTACGAGGGCATGCAGGACCTGGCCAAGCTGGAACTGCTCGAGGAGCCGGGCCAGCTCTCCATGCACCTGTTCCGGCGCCGGCGGCTGGGCTCGGACGGCACCCCGGAACCGGACGAGCGCGACGTGCGTTTCAAGGTCTACCGGTACGGCGAGCCGATGATGCTCTCCGCCGTGCTGCCCGTCCTGCACTCGCTGGGTGTCCAGGTCACCGACGAGCGGCCGTACGAGATCCGCCGTCCCGACGGGGTCATCTACCTCTACGACTTCGGTCTGCTGCCGCCGTCCGGCCACCGCGAGCTGGCCGAGGTCCGTCCCCAGGTGGAGAACGCGTTCGCCGCCACCTGGCGGGGCGAGGCCGAGGTGGACGGCTTCAACGAGCTGGTGCTGCGGGCCGGTCTCACCTGGCGGCAGGTGGTGGTGCTCCGGGCGTACGCGAAATATCTCCGCCAGACCGGAAACGTCTTCTCGCAGCGTTATCTCGAGTCGACCTTCACGGCGTACCCGGAGATCGCCCGTCTGCTGGTGCAGCTCTTCGAGACCCGGTTCTCGCCGGCGTTGCAGGTCGAGGCGGCCGAACGCGGTCGCCGGGCCGGTGAGCTGCACGATCAGATCACCGAGCGGCTCGACCAGGTGGACAGCCTCGACCAGGACCGGATCCTGCGGTCCTACCTGACGCTGATCGGGGCCACCCTGCGGACCAGCTTCTTCCAGCGTGGGGCGGAGGGCCGTCCGAAGTCCTACGTGGCGTTCAAGCTGGACCCGCAGGCCGTCCCGGACATGCCGCAGCCCCGCCCGAAATACGAGATCTTCGTCTACTCGCCGCGGTTCGAGGGTGTGCACCTGCGGTTCGGTGCCGTCGCCCGCGGCGGTCTGCGCTGGTCGGACCGGCGGGAGGACTTCCGTACCGAGGTCCTCGGCCTGGTCAAGGCGCAGATGGTGAAGAACTCCGTGATCGTGCCGGTGGGCGCCAAGGGCGGCTTCGTGCTCAAGCAGAAGCCGGGCGACCGCGACGAGGCGGTGGAGTGCTACAAGCGCTTCATCACCGCGCTGCTCGACGTCACCGACAACATCCAGGGCGGCAAGATCGTTCCGCCGGAGGACGTGGTCCGGCACGACGGCGACGACCCCTACCTGGTGGTGGCGGCGGACAAGGGCACCGCGACGTTCAGCGACATCGCCAACGAGATCTCGGTCCGCAAGGACTTCTGGATGGGCGACGCGTTCGCCTCCGGCGGTTCGGCCGGCTACGACCACAAGAAGATGGGCATCACCGCCCGCGGCGCGTGGGAGTCGGTCAAGAAGCACTTCCGTGACCTCGGCATCGACACCCAGACCCAGGACTTCACCGTGGTCGGCGTCGGCGACATGTCGGGTGACGTGTTCGGCAACGGCATGCTGCTGTCGGAGCACATCCGGCTGATCGCGGCCTTCGACCACCGGCACATCTTCCTGGACCCCGACCCACAGGCCGACATCTCGTACGCGGAACGCAAACGGCTCTTCGACCTCCCGCGTTCCTCCTGGGCCGACTACGACACGTCCCTGATCAGCGAGGGCGGCGGCGTCTACCCGCGCAGCGCCAAGTCGATCCCGGTCAGCCCGCAGATCCGCGAGCGGCTGGGCCTCGGCGACGCGGCGGTGGTCAGCCCCGGCGAGCTGATGCGCGCCATCCTCAAGGCGCCGGTCGACCTGTTCTTCAACGGCGGCATCGGCACCTACGTGAAGGCGGCCTCCGAGTCGCACGCCGAGGTCGGTGACAAGGCCAACGACGCGATCCGGGTCAACGGCGCCGACCTGCGGGTCAAGGTGGCCGGCGAGGGCGGCAACCTGGGCCTGACCCAGCGCGGGCGGATCGAGTTCGCCCGGGCCGGCGGTCTGGTGTTCACCGACTTCATCGACAACTCGGCCGGCGTGGACTGCTCCGACCACGAGGTCAACATCAAGATCCTGCTGGGCGGGGCGGTCGCCGACGGCGAGATGACCGTTCCGGAACGCGACGAACTGCTCGCCCAGATGACCGACGAGGTCGGCGCCCTGGTGCTGCGGGACAACTACGAGCAGGCGATGGCACTCGGCAACGCCCGGTCGCAGGCGCACTCGCTGCTCCCGGTGCACCGCCGGATGCTCAAGTCGCTCGAGGAACGCGGCGTGCTCAACCGGGAGCTGGAGGCTCTGCCGTCGGACAAGGAGCTCGCCGCCCGGTACGAGTCGGGCGAGGGTCTGTCGGCGCCGGAGTTCGCGGTGCTTCTCGCGTACGTCAAGATCTCCTTGGAGCGTGAGGTCCTCGCCGACGAGCTCGTCGACGAGAGCTGGACCACCGAGGTTCTGACCCGGTATTTCCCCACGCCGCTGCGGGAGCGTTTCGCCGGGCGGATGGCGGGTCACCGGCTGCGCCGCGAGATCATCTCCACGGCGCTGGTGAACGAGATCGTCAACCGGGGTGGCACGTCGTTCGTCCACCGGGCGATGGAGGAGAGCGGGGCGTCGGGCGCCGACGTGATCCGTGCCTACGTGGTGGTCCGCGACGTGTTCGGTCTGCGCGACATCTGGGCGGCCGCCGAGGCGCTGGACAACAAGGTGGCCACCTCCGCGCAGACGCTGGTCTTCCTGGAGACCCGGCGCCTGCTCGACCGGGCGGTCCGCTGGCTGGTCAGCACCCGGCGTTCGCCGATCGACGTGGCCGGTGAGATCGCCAAGCTCGGCAGCGGCGTGTCCCGGCTGCTGCCCGAGTTGCCGCGGGTGCTCGTCGGCACGGAGCAGCAGGCCCTGGAGCGGCGTGCGGACACGCTCGCCGGCAAGGGGGTCCCCGAGGACCTGGCCGGGCGGATCAGCCGGGTGTTCTACGGGTTCGGCCTGCTCGACATCCTGGAGACGGCCGCGGCCGTCGAGAAGGACCCGTTCGAGGTGGCCCAGGTGTACTTCGTGCTGTCCGCCCGGTTCGGGGTGGACACGCTGCTCTCGCACATCTCCCGGCTGCCGCGCAACGACCGGTGGCAGACGCTGGCCCGGATGGCGCTGCGTTACGACCTGTACGCGGCCCTCGCGGCCCTCACCGCGGAGGTGCTCCAGTCGACGGCGTCGGAGACGTCCGCCGAGGACCGGGTGTCCGAGTGGGAGCAGAAGAACGCGGCGTCCATCGCCCGCGCGTCGAACGCGATGGGCAACGTCGAGGATTCGCCGGCCGACCTGGCGGCGCTGTCCGTCCTGTTGCGGCAGATCCGCACCCTGGTGAAGACGAGTTCCGCAGCCTGAGACGACCGGTGGCGGCCCCGGCAGCGGGGCCGTCACCGTCCAGCTGTGCCGCCTTGTCCAGCTGTGCTGCCTTGTCCAGCTGTGCCGTGTTGTTCAGCAGGGCCGGTGGTGCACTGCGCTGCGAGGGCCGGCGGGATTCGCCGCGGCGTGCGGTCACGAGAGTGAGGTTCGGTGAACCGGGCTGCGGCGACTGCTCCCGAAGTCCTGCCGCGCCCGGTTCACCGTCTGCGTCGCGGTTCGAGCTGGTCCCGAGCCGAGATCCGCGACGTCCCCAGATCCACCTGCAGACATGACGCTACGTGATCCCCAGGCGTCGCCAAAAGCTCTCCGTAGCCGAAGTGACCGTTCGGCCGACCCCACCCCACCTCAAATTTCCGGATATTTCCGACAAATTGAGCTGCATGGCTACGGGCTGTGATGGAGCTAGTCGTCGCGCTGCACATCTTTGATCAACGCCAGCACCTGCCGGAGGGCCGGCCTGAGCACCCGGAGCCGTGACAACGAGACCAGCCGGTCGACCAGCGGCACCGCGCCGTCGATCAGCCGCTTGGTGCGCCGCTGATCCGGCGAGCTGTCGTAGACCCAGAAGAGGATCACCCCCATCCAGGACAGCCAGAGCAACTCCGGCAGTGCCGCCCGCAACTCCGGATCGACTTTCGCGTCCGAGCCCTCCACCACGTCCCGGAAGATCGCGATGGCCGCCTCGCGGGCCGGTGACGACGCCGACGAGAACGGGCTCAGCGGCGACGTCGGCTCGGCCGCCGACTTGAAGAACGTCGCGGCGAACGAGTGGTAGGGCTGGTTGGCCTCGATGCCCGCGTGCAGCGCCCCGCGCAGCCGGGCGGCGAAGTCGCGCTCGGTGGCCAGCAGCGGCGCGACGGCCGCCCGGTGCACGACCTGGTTCCGGTCGTAGAACCCCTGGATCAGGTGTTCCTTGGAGTCGAAGTAGTAATACGCGTTCCCGACCGCGACCCCGGCCTCCTTGGCGATGGCCCGCATCGTCGTCTCCGTGTAACCCCGCTCGCGGAACAGCCGTAGCGCCGTCTCCAGGATCAGCTGCCGGGTCTGCTCGCCGCGTTCCCGCCGGGCCGCTCCGGCCCGTGAGCGCGGTGGTGCGGCGTCGGGCTCGGGCTTCTCCGGGTCAGCGGCAGGTGTCGTCACAGGCCTCACCGTATCCGGGCTCCCTGGTGGACCTCCGCACGGACGCCGCCCCGGCGATCACCCGGCGGGCCAGTGGGAGCATCGCCGGCGTGGACAGGCGTTCGGCCAGGCCCCGGTAGTCGGCGAGCGCCCACAGGCAGGCCAGCCAGGCGCCGTCGGCGGCGTACACCGCACCGGTGTCCGCGATCACGGTGAGGTCGCGCAGCGTGGCGTCGTGGTCAAGGGCGGGGAAGCGCTGCCGGGCCTCGTCCGATCCGGCCGCCAGGAAGTGCAGCGGCACGAGCTGGGCGCGGGCCTCCAGCCAGCGGCGGGCGGCCCGGCAGATCGGGCAGGCGTCGTCGGAGAGCACCACGAGACAGCCGATCCGGCCGGCCCCGTGACCGGCCGGATCGGCGAGAACGGTCATCCTCGGGCCGGTGCCGTCGGCGGCAGGTGCGGGCCGGCCGGCGGCAGGTGGGTCACCGGCGGCAGCGGCGGGACCGGTTGCGTCTGGCGCAGGCGGCTCCGGCGGTAGCGGCCGAGGAGCCACACGTTGCACAGGTGCAGGACGCCGAGGACCAGCAGCACCAGCCCGATCTTCAGCGAGAGCGACTCGAGCATCGTGCTGAGGCTGCCGATCGTGCTGTCGGACTGCATCACGACCGCCACGAACCCGAGGTTGAGCAGGTAGAACCCCATGGTCAGGAGCTGGTTGACGGCCCGCGCGAGCCGGGTGTCGGCGAAGACGTCCTCCAGGAAGATCTGCCCGTTGCGCGACAGCGTGATCGCCACCCACACGGTCAACCCGACGCTGATCGCCAGATAGACGAGATACATCGCAGCCTTGTGGTCCACGGCCGCCTCCTTGAACGCGTTCAACTAGTGACCTCATGAACGTAGACCCTCTGTTGAACACGTTCAAGTGCAGACCTCGAAGATCTTCGGGGGTACGCGTCGAGCCCTCCACCACCGCGACCACACCTCCCGGCGTGGCCGCGTGGGCGCAGGCCGCCCGCCGGGTCGCGGCCGCGGGGCGCCGCCCGGCCCCCGCCGGTGGTCAGGCCAGGTGCAAGGCTTCCGCCGCGGCGCGGCCGTTCGCCAGGCTGGCGCCGTACGTCGTCAGGAACAGCCGGACGCCGACCGGACGCCACGACGACGGCCAGCCCATCTCGACCACGCCGACCGGTCGCTCCACCGCCAGTTTCTCGATCAGCCCGCGGATCGCGGGCGAGCGGTGGATCCGGCGCCCCACCAGCACGATCGGACGGTCACCGGCCCGGGCGGCCAGCGACTCCAGAGTCGTCGACGCGGCGACCACCTCGACGACCTCGGTCCCGTTCAGGTGCGGTCCGAGACCCCACGGCACCCGGCCCTCGGCGATCGAGTGGCCCGCGACGAACTGCACCACCAGCGGCGACGCCAGCTCCGCCACCGAACCCTCGACGAGCAGGGCACGCCGGGCGGCCGCAAGGCCGAGCTCCGGGTCGTGCGCGGTGACGGCCCGCGGGCTCGCGCTCCACGCCGCCAGGGCCGCGGCCCGGGCCGCCGCGTCCTCCAGCCGATCGAGTCCCAGCCGCCCGTCCCCGGTCGCCGCTGCGATCTCCGCGGCCACCGCCTCGACCAGTTCCCGGTTCACCTGGGCGCCGATGCAGAGCAGGTCGGCGCCGGCGTCCAGCGCGGCTACCGCGGCCTGCGGGATCCCGCCCGCCACCGCCGCGGCGCCCCGCATCTCCAGGGCGTCGGTGACGATCGCGCCGCGGAAGGCGTACTCGCCGCGCAGCAGGCCGCTCAGCGCCTCGCGGCTGAACGTGGCCGGCCGCTCGCCGGTGAGCGCCGGAACCCGGATGTGCGCGCTCATCACGGCCTGCGCCCCGGCGGCCACCGCCGCGGCGAACGGTGGCAGGTCCCGCTCGCGGAGCACGTCGAGCGGCACGTCCACGGTCGGCAGTTCGAGGTGGGAGTCGGTGACCGTGGCGCCGTGGCCGGGGAAGTGCTTGGCGCACGCGGCCACGCCGGCCACCTGCAGTCCGGTGACCGCGGCCGCGCTGTGCCGGGCGACCAGGTCCGGATCGGCGCCGAACGAGCGGGTGCCGATGATCGGATTCTCCGCGGCGGTGTTGACGTCCACGGTCGGCGCGAGGTTCAGGTTGATCCCGGCGGTGGCCAGGTCGGAGCCGATGGCGGCGTACACCCGGCGGGTGAGTTCGGGGTCGTCGACCGCGCCGAGCGCCGCGTTACCGGGGTACGGGCTGCCGGTCCGGTGCCCGAGCCGGGTGACGTCGCCGCCCTCCTCGTCGATCGCGATCAGCGCGTCGGGACGGGCCGCACGCAGGTCGGCGGTGAGCCGGGTGAGCTGGCCGGGATCGGTCACGTTGGCGCCGAACAGGGTGTGCCCGGCCAGCCCTTCGGCGAGCAGTGCGCGGGCCCAGTCCGGTGCGGACGGGCCGTCGAACGCGGCGAGCAGGGTGCCCAGCGCGAGTCTGCGGAGTCCGGGGTCGGTCGCCATGTGTTCCTCCGGGTGCGACGGCAGTGGCCGGTACGGCCTGCGAGCTGCCATGATCGCTCGGAGTCGATGGGGCACCCTCCGGCTCCGCGGCGTCGCCTACCGTTACGCTTCCGCTGCGTGTTCAGCGTCGACACTGTAACAGGAAAGATTCCTTAGTATTAGGGGACAACGCTATGGCAGCCACCCGCCTTCCGGGCACGCCCCGGTTGCTGCGCGCCCTCAACGACCGTGCGGCGCTGGACCTGCTGCTCACCCGCGGTCCGCTGACCCGGGCACAGCTCGGCGAGATGACCGGTCTCAGCAAGGTCACCGCCTCCCAGCTGGTGGAACGCCTGGAGGAGCGCGGACTCGTACGCCGGGTCGGTGAACAGGCCGGCGGACGCGGGCCCAACGCCCAGCTGTACGCGGTGACCCCCGGCAGCGCCCACGTGATCGGCGTCGACGTCGGACCGGACTGCGTCGTGGCCGCCTGCGCCGACATCACCGGCGCGATCGTCAGCCGGGTCGAGCAGAGCACCAAGGACACCGACGACCCGGTCGGCGTGGTGCACAACGCCGTGGTCCAGGCCGCGGGCGAGGCCGGCACCGACATGTCCTCGGTCCGCCGCGTCGTGCTCGGCACCCCCGGACTGGTCGACCCGGTCTCCGGCGAGATCTCGTTCGCCCACGACCTGCCCCGCTGGCAGCGCGGGCTGCTCGCCGAACTGCGCCGCGACCTGAGCACCCCGGTCTTCTTCGGCAACGACGTGAACCTCGCCGCGGTCGCCGAATCCGGCACCGGCGCGGCCGCCGGAGTGAGCGACTTCGCCCTGATCTGGATCAGTCGCGGCGTCGGCCTCGCCACGGTCATCGCCGGCCGCCTGCACCAGGGCGCCACCGGTGCCGCCGGGGAGATCGGCTACCTGCCGGTGGCCGGCGCCGAGGTGCCGCACAACGCGTCCCGCCGCGGGGTGAAGGGCGCGTTCCAGGCCCTGGCCGGTGCGGACGCGGTCCGGGCGATCGGCAAGCAGTACGGCTTCCGCGGCGCCGAGGCGTCCGACGTGGTGCGTGCCGCGGTCGCCGCCGGCCCGGCCGGTGAGCCGGTGCTCGACGAACTGGCCCGCCGCCTGGCGCTCGGCGTCGCCGCCACCTGCGTGGTGCTGGACCCGCCACTGGTGGTGCTGGCCGGCGAGGTGGGCCGGGCCGGCGGTCCCGAACTGGCCGAGCGGGTGGAACGCGAGGTCGCCGCGATCACCCTGGTCTCGCCGCGGATCGTGGTGACGCAGGTGGCCGCCGAGCCGGTGCTGCACGGCGCGCTGCGGACCGCACTGGACGCCGTCCGGGACGAGGTCTTCGGCTCGACGACGGACTGACCGGGATCGCTTCCGGCACGCCGTCGGGCGTCTCGGCAGGCGCGTGGTTGGATGGACGCGTGCCTGAGTCCGCCGTATCCCTTCCGCCCGACGAGGACACCGTCATCGCGTTCGATCGCGTCAGCGTGGTCCGCAGCGGGAACTTCTTGATCAACAGTCTGTCCTGGCAGGTCGAGCTGGACGAACGCTGGGTCGTGCTGGGCCCGAACGGCGCCGGCAAGACGACCCTGCTCAACCTCGCCTCGGCCGGTCTGCACCCGTCCACCGGCACGGCGTACGTGCTGGGCGAGAAGCTGGGCCGCACCGACGTCAACGAGCTGCGCACCCGGGTCGGCATCACCACCGGCCGTCTCGCCGACCGGATCCCGCCCGGCGAACGGGTCCTCGACGTGGTCGTCACCGCCGCCTGGTCGGTCGTCGGCCGCTGGCGCGAGGAGTACGACCCGCAGGACGAGGCTCGGGCCCGGGAACTCCTCGCCCAGCTGGGCATGGCGTCGCTGGTGGACCGCGAGTTCGGCACCCTCTCCGAGGGCGAGCGCAAGCGCACCCAGATCGCCCGGGCGCTGATGACCGACCCCGAGCTGATGCTGCTCGACGAGCCGACCGCCGGGCTGGACCTGGGCGGCCGGGAGACGCTGATCGGCCACCTGACCGAGCTGGCGCTCGACCCGGACGCCCCGGCGATGGTCGTGGTCACCCACCACGTCGAGGAGATCCCGCCCGGCTTCACCCACGCGCTGCTGCTGCGCGAGGGCACCGTGGTCGCGGCCGGTCTGCTCGGTGAGGTGCTCACCGCGGACAACCTGTCGAAGACGTTCGGCCTGCCGCTGGTGGTCGACCGGTTCGGCGACCGCTACACGGCCCGGGCCGGCTGAATGACCCCGCGGGTCGTCGTCGCCGGCAGCGCGAACATGGACCTGGTCGGGCTGGCCGAACGCCTGCCCCGGCCGGGTGAGACCGTGCTCGGCGACGACTTCGTCATGATCCCGGGCGGCAAGGGGGCCAATCAGGCCATCGCCGCAGCCCGGGCAGGCGGGCAGACGGCGTTCCTCGGCGCGATCGGGTCGGATGCCTTCGGTGTCACCCTCAACGCGCGGCTGGACGCGTCCGGTGTCGACATGAGCCGGGTCCGCACCAGTTACGGCTCGTCCGGCGTCGCGGTGATCATGGTGGACCGGGCCGGGGAGAACTCGATCCTGGTCAGCCCGGGGGCGAACCGCTCGTTCACCGGCCTCACCGACGACGAGACCGCGACGATCGCCGCCGCCGACGTCCTGCTCTGCCAGCAGGAGATCCCGCTGGAGACGGTGTTCGCCGCCCTGCGCGCCGGCCGGGCCGGCGGCACCCGCACCATCCTGAACGCGGCTCCGGCCCGTGACCTGCCGGCCGGCCTGCTCGACGAGGTCGACCTGCTGGTGGTCAACGAGACCGAGGCGCACGAGATCACCGGTGGCGCGGCCGGCGGTGACGTGATGGCCGCCCTGCTCGCCCTGGTACCCCGGGTGGTGCTGACGCTCAGCGGTGCCGGCTCCCGGTACGCCGACCGCGACGGTGCCGACGCGCACGTCCCGGCGTTCCGCGTCGAGGTCGCCGACACCACGGCCGCGGGCGACGCCTTCACCGGCGCGCTGGCAGTGGCCTGGGGCGAGGGGCGCGACATCCTCGACGCGATCCGCTGGGCCAACGCCGCCGGCGCCGCCTGCGTGCGCAAGGTGGGCGCCAGTTCCGCGCTCCCCACCCGCGACGAGATCGAGTCGATCTACCACGCGGCCTGATCCGTCCACGCGGCCTGATCCGTCCACGCGGCCTGATCCGTCCACGGGCCCGGCCCCGGATGAGCCCGGCCCCGAACGAGCCGTGGTTGACGGTTGGGTGGTCAGGAGGCCCGGGCGGTCACCAGGAAACGCTGGACCTCCACCTTGAGGACATCGGCGAGCTGGGTCAGGCCACTCTCCTCGGTCGTCTCGCCGCCCTCGACGGCGAACGCGATCCCGTCGATCAGCCCGCTCATCTCCTTGATCTTGTCGGTGACCGAGCGGAGGACCCGGACCGCGTCCGCGGACGCCTGCTGCACCGCGTCGACCTGGTCCATGATCTCGCCGCTGGACTCGCCGGTCTCGTTGGCCAGGGTCTTGACCTCGTTGGCCACCACCGAGAAGCCGCGACCGGCGGCGCCCGCGCGGGCCGCCTCGATCGACGCGTTCAGGGAGAGCAACTGGGTCTGCATGGCGACCCGGTTGATCAGGTCGACCGCGTGCCGGATCTGACCGGAGCAGCGCCGTAGCTCGGTGACCGTCTCCAGGCCCTGTTCGGCGTCGGTGACCGCGTGCCGGGCGAAGTCGGAGAGCCCGCTCGCCGAGCGTCCCATCTCCACGGCCGAGGTGGAGATCTGCTCGGAGACGGAGAGCACCGTGGACTCCAGCTCGTCGGCGAGTGCCAGCCGGGCCTTGGCCGCCTCCCCGATCTTCGCGGCGTTCTCGCTCATCGCGTCGCCGGAGTTGCTGATCTGCTCGGCGGCCCGGCGGTACGCCCCGCCCATGCCGGCGACCAGGAACCGCCTGTGGAAGTCGCCGTTGGCGCTGGCCGCCGACGACGCCCCGGCCTCGCGGACGAACGCGTCGGTCCGGTCCAGCAGTTCGTTGATGGCGAGCCGGGCGTCCATCGCCGCCTCGGATTCGCCGAGCGGGGGCACCCGCGCCTCGAGATCGCCACCGGCGCCGCGACGGCACACGTCGGCGATCATGTAGAGCGCCTCCTCCTCGGTCTCCACCTCACGGCTCATCGGCGTCCTCCTGTGGCGAGTTCCCAAACCAGTTCGTCGTAGGTGCGGCCGCGTTCGGCGAGCACCTGGTCGAGGGCGGCGCTGCCGGCCATCGTCGCGTCCTGCGCCCGGTCGTGGCGGCGTTCCGCGTTGCGCAGCACCCCGTACAGCTCCTCGACGGCGGTGATCGCGGCCCGGGTCGGGACCCGGCGGTTGGAGTGGTACCCCACCACCCGTCCGCTGTCGTCGAAGGAGGGTGTGACGTGGGCGAACACCCAGTACTGCGCGCCGTCGGAGGCGAGGTTCACGACGTACGCGAAAATCTCCCGCCGGTCCTTGAGGGTGTCCCAGAGCAGTTTGAAGACGGCCCGGGGCATGTCCGGGTGACGGATCACGTTGTGCGGCTGTCCGACCGCGTCCTCCTCGTCCAATGCCGAGATGCGCAGGAAGACGTCGTTCGCATAGGTGATCACACCGCGCGTATCGGTCTTCGTGACGATCAGCTCGTTGTCGCTGAACGTCCGTTCCTTGCCCGTAGGGCGTACCCGAGTGGCCTTCATAGTGCCTTCGATGGTTCCCGTTCCGGCGACCCGGCACTGGGAGAATCGCGGAATCCGCAGGTCAGGGTTTCGGCGAGGAGGTTTGATCGGGGCGGGGACGGGAAGCGCGGAGCGCCCAGACGATCAGCGGGACCTGCAGCGGCAACCGGCCGAACGCGACGGCCCGGCGCGCGGGCGGGGCGTGCCGCCAGTCCACGGCCATCTTGACGTTGGCGGGGAAGACGGCGGCGAAGAGCGCGGCGGCGGCCAGCCCACCGGCACGCCGGGTGCGCGGGTGGGCCACCGCGGCCGCCACGGCGATCTCCGCGGCGCCGCTCAGGTAGGTCCAGGTGCGCGGCGACCCGGGCAGGGACCGCGGCACGATGCTGTCGAACGGGCGGGGTCTGGCGAAGTGCAGCACGCCGGCGGTGGCGAGCAGGGCGGCCAGGCCCGCGGCGTCGCGTCTCATCGGTGGGCCGCCGGCTCGAGGGCCCGTTGCAGGGCGCGGTAGATCCGGCCGAACCGTTGCGCGTTCGTGGTGCGCAGCAGCAGCACCTCGCCGTCCGGCACCCGTCCCCAGATCTCCATGCTGCGGCTGCCCCGGTCGTAGGACCGGTCGACGCGTTCCAGCAGCAGGTCGGCGACGGGGACGGTGGCCAGGCCGATCAGGATGCCGCCGACGACCAGCGCGGCGGTGTTGCCGATCGACGCGTCCATCAGCAGCGCGATGCCGACGGCGAGGGCGCCGAGCAGCAGCGGCATCAGGATCGCCAGGCCCAGAGCGCCCCGGAAGACGATCACTCCCCACGAGCGTGCGCCCCGGGTGTACCAGACCTGGAGGAGGTCGGGCAGCCGGAACTCGCGGCCGTTCATCCGGACTCCGGATGTGGTGATCAGCACTTCCGGATCCCGGTAGTACGTGGTCATCTTTCCCTCCCCAGGGGACCCAATGTATCTGTTACCCGTCGTAGGCTGGCGGCGAAACGGCACCGGACGAGGGAGGCACGGTGGGCGAGTTCGTACGGTGGGAGACAGCTGAGGGCATCGGCACCATCCGGCTGGACCGGCCACCGATGAATGCCCTGAACACCCGTGTCCAGGAGGAGTTGCGGGCCGCCGCGCACGAGGCGGCCGCCGACGACACGGTCCGGGCCGTGGTGGTGTGCGGCAGTGGGACGGTGTTCGCGGCCGGCGCCGACATCACCGAGTTCACCACGGTCGGCTATCAGCAGATGGTGGCCCGGGCCGAGGCGCTCTCCAGCGCGTTCGACGCGGTCGCCCGGATCCCCAAGCCGGTGGTGGCGGCGATCACCGGGTATGCCCTGGGCGGTGGCTGTGAGCTGGCGCTGGCCTGCGACTGGCGGGTGGTGGCCGACGACGCGAAGCTCGGTCAGCCGGAGATCCGGCTGGGCCTGATCCCGGGGGCCGGCGGCACCCAGCGGCTGGCCCGTCTGGTCGGCCCGGCCCGCGCCAAGGATCTGATCTTCTCCGGCCGGATGGTGGACGCGCAGGAGGCACTGCGAATCGGACTCGCCGACCGTGTCGTGCCGTCTTCGGACGTGTTCACGACAGCCGTGGACCTTGTCCGGCCGTACACCACCGGGCCCGCTCTGGCGTTGCGCGCGGCGAAACAGGCCGTCGACGCCGGGCTGAACATGGACCTGGCCTCGGGACTCGCGTTGGAGTCGCACCTGTTCGCGGGGCTGTTCGCCACCGACGATCGGGTGGAAGGAACCACCGCCTTCGTCGAGAAGCGGAAGCCGAAGTTCACCGGGCGGTAGTGGATCAAACGGTTCCGGCCGGTCATTGCCTACACTGCGGTCATGTCCATCGACCAGGGTGGTCCGAAGCGGTACGCCCTCGGCGTCGACTTCGGGACCTCGAACACCGTCGCCGTGGCGCGATGGCCGGACGGCCGCGCCCGCCCGATCCTGGTCGACGGCTCCCCACTGCTTCCCTCCGCGGTGTACGCGACCGCCGACGGCACCCTGCTGGTCGGCCGGGACGCCGTGCACAGCGCGCGGCTGGACCCGGCCCGGTTCGAGCCGAACCCGAAACGCCGGGTGGACGACGGCCTGGTGCTGCTCGGCGAGCAGGAGTTCGAGACCGTCGAGCTGATCGCCGCGGTGCTGGCCCGGGTCGCTGAGGAGTGGCACCGTGCCGTCGGCCCGTATCACCCCGAGGTCACGCTGACCTGCCCCGCGACCTGGGGTGCGACCCGCCGCACGCTGCTGGCCGAGGCCGCCGCCCGGGCCGGGCTGGAGGGTGCCCGTCTGGTCGCCGAGCCGGTCGCCGCGGCCACCTACTTCGCCGAGGTCCTCGGCCGGGACGTGCCGATCGGTTCGGTCGTGGTGGTGCACGACTTCGGTGCCGGCACGTTCGACGCCAGCGTGGTGGCCCGCACCTCGTCCGGGTTCGAGGTGCTCGCCGTCGACGGCCGGGACGACCTGGGCGGCCTGGACGTCGACGCCGCCGTCGTGGAGCATCTGAAGTCCGACGAGTGGGCCCCGCTGATGGAGCCGGGCACGGTCGAGGAGCGCCGGGCCCGGCGCCAGCTCTGGGACGACGTCCGGATCGCCAAGGAGCGGCTCTCCCGGGCGCAGTCGGCCGACTTCGTGGTGCCGCTGCTCGACGTCGAGGCGCACCTCACCCGGGACGAACTGGAGACGGTGGCCCGTCCGCTGCTCGACCAGACGGTGAAGGTGACCGAGAACATCCTGCGCTGGGCGGACCTGAAGGAGGGCCGGCTGGCCGGGGTCTTCCTGGTCGGCGGTGCGAGCCGGATCCCGCTGGTGGCGACGCTGCTGCACCGCGCGCTGGGCGACCCGCCGGTGGTGATCGAGCAGCCGGAGCTGGTGGTGGCCGAGGGCAGCATCCTGGCCGGTGCCGCCCTGCTGACCAGTGAGCCCGCCGCACCCGGTCCGACGACCGAGATGCGCCTGCCGTCGAAGTACCGCCTGGACACCCCGCCCGAGACGTCAGCCGTCATCGCGGTGCCGGTGGGCCGGCCGGCCACCACGCCGGTCCCGTCCCGCCCGTCCGCGGTGCTGGCGGCCGCGGCCGCCGCCGACGAGCCGTCGTCGGCGGAGATCGAGGACGACCGGGAGACGGCCCGTCTCACCTCCGCCGACCTGCCCGGTGACGACGCCGAGACCGAGCTGCGGGTGGACCTGCGGCCGGAGCCGGTCGCCGACGACATCGCGCCGGAGGACCTGCCGGTGCACCTACGGCCGCCGGTCGACCCGTGGCCGGACGCCGACCCGGCCTCCTGGCGGCCGGACCCGGACGCCACCGCGGCCGCGACACCGCCGCCCCGGGAGGCGTGGGCACTGCCGCAGCAGCGGAACGGTGCTTCCGGCGTACTCCCGGGGAATGCCGGACCGGCGCCGCGCGTGCCGCGGCAGACGCGCCCGGTGGTGGCACACGCCCGGCCGATCTCCCCGGTGGCGGCGCAGACCCGTCCGGTCTCGCCCGCGATGGGGTCGGTGCGCCCGGCGTCGCAGGGCCGTGCGGTGGCCGCCGCGCCGCGCCCGGCCCCGGCCACGTCGCGGGCCACGGAGCCGCAGGCCCCGGCCGGCAAGGCGCGGAAGACCCGGCGCCGTGGTGGGTTCCTGCGGTTCCTGCAGATCGTGCTGAGCCTGCTCACCATGATCCTGGTGCCGATCGCGGCGCTGGTGCTCGCCTACGGGTACGCCAACGGCAACCCCCTGGAGCAGGACGCGATCGACGTCTTCAACGACATCCTGAGGTTGCTGGGCGTGGCGTAGACGGCGAGGAGCGGTGATGATCGAAGGGCACGGCGGGGAGCTGGCACTCGCGGCGTTGCGGGCGCACGGTGTCACCGAGATGTTCACGCTGTCCGGCGGTCACGTGTTCCCGCTCTACGCGGCCGCGCACGAGTCCGGCTTCGGCCTGTACGACGTGCGCCACGAGCAGTCCGCGGTCTTCGCCGCCGAGGCGGTCGCCAAGCTGCAGCGCCGTCCCGGTCTCGCGGTGCTCACCGCCGGGCCGGGCGTGACCAACGGCATCTCCGGCCTGACCAGCGCCCACTTCAACGGTTCGCCGGTCCTGGTGCTGGCCGGCCGGGCGCCCGGGTTCCGCTGGGGCGCGGGCAGCCTGCAGGAACTCGACCACGTCCCGCTGGTCGCCCCGGTCACCCGGTACGCCGCCACGGTCACCGCCACCGCGTCGATCCCGGGGGAGATCGCGGCGGCGCTCACCGTGGCCCGGACGCCGCACCGCGGCCCGGTCTTCCTCGACCTGCCCCTCGAAGTGATCTTCTCCACGGCGCAGGCGGCCCCGCCGGGCGAACCGGCGGTCCCGGTGCTGGAGGCCGACCCGGACGAGGTGGCCAGGGCCGCGAAACTGCTCGCCACCGCGGCCCGCCCGGTGATCGTCGCCGGGTCGGACGTGTGGGCCGGGGACGCCGTCGCCGAGTTGCGGGCCGCCGCCGAGACGCTGCGGGCGCCGGTGTTCACCAACGGGATGGGCCGGGGAGCCCTGCCGCCCGGTCATCCCCTGGCGTTCTCCCGGGCCCGTAAGGCCGCCCTGAGCGCCGCCGACGTGGTCGCGGTGATCGGCACGCCGCTCGACTTCCGGCTCGGTTTCGGCGAGTTCGGCGACGCCGCCGTGGTGCACGTGGTGGACGCCCCGTCGCAGCGGGCCGCGCACGTCGAACCCGCCGTCTCGCCCGCCGGTGACCTGCGCCGGATCCTGGCCGCGTTCGCCGGCTACACCGGGGCGCGGGCCTCGCACGAGGACTGGCTGGCCGGTCTGCGGTCGGCTGAGGACGCCGGGCGGGCCCGCGACGCCGAGGATATGACGGCCGCGTCGGATCCGGTCAGACCCGCCCGCGTGTACGGGGAACTGCGCCGGATCCTCGAACCGGAGGCGGTGACGATCGGCGACGGCGGGGATTTCGTCTCGTACGCGGGCCGTTACCTGGAACCGGCCCGGCCGGGGACGTGGCTGGACCCGGGGCCGTTCGGCTGTCTCGGCACCGGCATGGGTTACGCGATGGGGGCCCGGGTGACGTTCCCGGACCGGCAGATCTGTGTGCTGCTGGGCGACGGGGCGGCCGGGTTCTCGCTGATGGACGTGGAGTCCCTGGTCCGGCAGAACCTGCCGGTGGTGATCGTGGTCGGCAACAACGGTGTCTGGGGTCTGGAGAAGCACCCGATGCGGGCGATGTACGGCTACGACGTCGCCGCCGACCTGCAGCCGGGGTTGAGGTACGACGCGGTGGTCCGCGCCCTCGGCGGGGCCGGCGAGACCGTGGACCGGGCGAGCGGTATCGCCCCCGCGCTGCGCCGGGCCTTCGACGCCGGGGTGCCCTATCTGGTGAACGTGCTCACCGACCCGGCCGATGCCTATCCGCGCAGTGCGAACCTCGCCTGACCGGCAGGGCGGGCATCAGGGCTGCTGCTGCTCGTCGTCGCGGTTCAGCTCGCGTTCCCACTGGCTGAGCGACTCGCCGTCGCGCCGCGACTTGTCGACGTCCATCGAGCGCAGGAAGTCCGGGTCGTCGTCCGGGGAGGCGGGGCGTGGAGCACGTCGTGGGGTGGTGCGGGTGACCGGGCGGCCCCAGGCGAGGTAGGCGATCGGCCCGGCGATCGGGATGAGCAGGATCACCACGATCCAGAGCGCGCGCGGCAGGTTCCGGACGCGGTCCGCGGCGAGGCCACTGATGAGGGCCAGAATGAGCAGGACGAGCGCCGCCGCTGCCAGAAGGATGAACAACCGGACCATGCTCGCAATGATGCCCCGCGTATGCCATCCCGGCGACGATCAGAGCATGACAACCCATCCGCTGAGGACCGCGAGGGCCACCGTGATCGTCGCGTAGGCGGTGATCGAGCGGGGCGCGACGGCCGGAAACCTGTCCCGCAGGCCTCGCGCGCGGTGCAGCGAGAGGCCCGCCATCGCCGTCCAGCCGAGCATGGCGAGGGCGGTGACCAGCCATTGTGCCGGTCCGGCGCCGGGGTCGAAGGCGGGCCGGACGGCGAGCAGGGCGACCGCCGCGGCGGACAGGGTGGTGCGCCGCCAGGCGAGGCGGGTGCGTTCCGGTGAGGCGCCCGGATCCCGCGGCTCGGCCGGGCAGGCGCCGGGGTCGTGGGCGTGTTCCGCGCAGCTCATGTGACCTGGATGAGCACCGCGGCGATCAGGGCCACCGCCCCGAGTGCGACGACGATCGCCAGCACGGCGGGGAACCGGGAGCGGGGCAGCGCGGTGCCGAGCCGCATGGCCCGTTCGGTGCGTGCCCAGTGGTCCACGGCCCGTAGCGCCACGAGACCGCCGAGCACCAGCAGCAGGATCGCGATGATCTCGCGGAGGTAGGCGACCGGGAGCGGCGGCAGGAACTGGGCGCAGGCCAGCCCGCCGGCGATCAGGGCCAGCCCGGTGCGGATCCAGGCGAGGAACGTGCGTTCGTTGGCCAGCGAGAACCGGTAGTCGGGGGTGCGCCCCGTCGCGGAGCGGGGATCCCGGTCGAACCACAGCGAAAGGCCACCTGACACGTGGCCGATTATTGACCTGCCGGGTCGAGAATGCCGTGCCAGAGGATGCGGACTTCGTCACTGACGCAGCCTTCGCGCAGATGGCCGCACCGGCACCACGGCGAGTCCGGGGCGACGCGGCCGTGGGTCTGCGGCTCGGCGTGTTCCGGGCGTGGTGGAGTATGGGACGCGGGCGGCGTCCACCCGTCCACCAGCGTTACGTTTTGGCCGGACATGTCGTGACACCCCCTCATTGCCCACTGTAGCGATCCCGATCGCCTCACGGGTGAGGTGTGTCACTCTGGGTGGCCGGCAACACTGAAGCTACTGGCGGGTAACCTTGCCGCAATGTGAAACGGCCGGGCAGGCTTCGGGCGGGCGGCAGGGCCGACTGCAACGGTGCGTTCAATTCAGGAGGGTCGTAGGAGCGCGATGAACATCGTCGTACTGGTGAAGCAGGTACCCGACTCCGGTGCCGAGCGCACCCTGAGCGCGAGCGACAACACGATCGAACGCGGCTCGGGCAACGTCATCAACGAGATGGACGAATACGCCATCGAGGAAGCCCTGAAGATCAAGGAAGCGCACGGCGGCGAGGTGACCGTGCTGACGGTCGGCCCGGCCGGCGCGACCGACTCGATCCGCAAAGCCCTGTCCATGGGCCCCGACAAGGCCGTCCACGTGCAGGACGACGCGCTGCACGGCTCGTGCGCCGTGGCCACCTCCAAGGTGCTCGCCGCCGCTCTGGGCACGCTCGACGCCGACCTGATCCTGTGCGGCGCCGAGTCCACCGACGGCCGGGTCCAGGTGGTCCCGCACATGCTGGCCGAGCGTCTCGGTGTGGCCGCCCTCACCGGCGCCCGCAAGCTCACCGTGGACGGCACCCAGCTGACCATCGAGCGGCAGACCGACGAGGGCTACGAGGTGCTCACCGCCTCCACCCCGGCGATCGTCAGCGTCTGGGACACCATCAACGAGCCGCGGTACCCGTCCTTCAAGGGCATCATGGCCGCCAAGAAGAAGCCGGTGCAGAGCCTCGCCCTGGGCGACCTGGGCGTCTCCGCCGACGAGGTGGGCTTCGCCGGTGCCTCCAGCAGCGTCGTCGAGTTCGCCAAGCGGCCGCCGCGCGCCGGTGGCGCCAAGATCGTCGACGAGGGCACGGCCGGCGAGCAGCTCGTCGCGTACCTCGCCACCGAGAAGTTCGTCTGAGCCGGGACAGGGGAGAGAGACATGGCTGAGGTACTGGTCGTCGTCGAGGCCTCGGAGGCCACCGGCGTCAAGAAGGTCACGCTCGAGATGCTGACCATCGCCCGCGGACTCGGCACGCCGAGCGCCGTGGTGTTCGGCGACGTCGCGGCGGTGAGCGAGAAGCTCGCCGAGTACGGCGCCGAGAAGATCTACGCCGCGTCCGGTGAGGACGTGCAGAACTACCTGGTCGCCCCCAAGGCCACCGTGGTCGCCGAGCTGGTGAAGTCGGTGTCGCCGGCCGCCGTGCTGCTCGCCTCCACCCAGGAGGGCAAGGAGATCGCCGGCCGCCTGGCGATCAAGCTGGACAACGGCCTGCTCACCGACGCGGTTGCGGTCGAGGCCGACGGCACCGCCACCCAGGTGGTCTTCGCCGGCTCCACGATCGTCAAGTCCAAGGTCACCCGCGGCCTGCCGATCGTCACCATCCGCCCGAACTCGGTCACCCCCGAGGTCGCCCCGGCCACCCCTGCCGTCGAGGAGCTGACCGTCGCGGTCAGCGACGCCGACAAGCTGACCCGGGTCGTCGAGCGGGTCGCCGAGAAGAAGGGCTCCCGCCCCGAGCTCACCGAGGCGTCGATCGTCGTCTCCGGTGGCCGCGGCGTCGCCTCCGCGGAGAACTTCGCGCTGGTCGAGGAGCTGGCCGACCTGCTCGGCGGCGCGGTCGGCGCGTCCCGTGCGGCGGTCGACTCCGGTTTCTACCCGCACCAGTTCCAGGTGGGCCAGACCGGCAAGACGGTGTCGCCGCAGCTCTACATCGCGCTGGGCATCTCCGGTGCGATCCAGCACCGGGCCGGCATGCAGACCTCGAAGACGATCGTCGCCGTCAACAAGGACGCCGAGGCTCCGATCTTCGAGCTGGCCGACTACGGCGTCGTGGGCGACCTCAACAAGGTCGTCCCGCAGGCCGCCGACGAGATCCGCAAGCGTAAGTAGAACCACCATCTGAAGACGGCCCGGCGGCTTTCCGCCGGGCCTTTTTCAGGGGTACGCCCAAAGTCCCCCACCCCGGAAGCAGGAGCCGGGTTCCGGGGTTGATTTCGGGCGCAACCACTCACGCAGGCCACCCGGTGGCCTGAGCGTTGTGGACGCGCCAGCGGCCAGCGAAGTCCGCCGGGTCCTCGGCGGGAGCGACGGTCTGTACCGCCCACCCCGCTACGACATGATCTTGATTTGATCCGTTGAATTGATCTCCGGAACCTGAGCCTAAGCTGGGGAACGATGGCGTATTTGGATCACGCGGCGACCACGCCGATGCTTCCCGCCGCGCTCGACGCCTATGTCGCCGCGGCGCGGGAGGTCGGCAATCCGTCGTCGCTGCATGCGGCCGGGCGTAACGCGCGCCGGCTGGTCGAGGAGTCGCGGGAGCGGGTCGCGGCGGCGCTCGGGGCCCGGCCCAGCGAGGTGGTGTTCACCAGCGGCGGCACCGAGAGCGACAACCTGGCCGTCAAGGGCGTCTTCTGGGCGCGCCGGACCGCCGGGCCGGAGCGGACCGCGGTGGCCTCCTCGTCGGTCGAGCATCACGCGGTGCTCGACGCGGTCGACTGGCTGGGCGCGCACGAGGGCGCCGAGGTGGTCTCGCTGGACGTGGACGGCAGTGGGCGGGTGACGCCGGAGACGCTGGCCGCGGTGCTCGGCGAGCGTGCCGACCGGCTCGCGGTGATCAGCGTGCAGTGGGCCAACAACGAGGTCGGCACGGTGCAGCCGATCGCCGAGCTGGCCCGGCTGGCGGCGGCCGCGGGTGTGCCCTTCCACACGGACGCGGTGCAGGCGGTCGGTCAGGTGCCGGTCGACTTCGCGGCGAGCGGCGCCTCGGCGCTGACACTGACCGGCCACAAGGTGGGCGGCCCGGTCGGGGTGGGCGCGCTGCTGCTGGGCCGGGACGTGCCGTGTACGCCGTTGCTGCACGGCGGCGGCCAGGAACGCGACGTGCGTTCCGGGACGCTGGACACGGCCGGTGTGGTGGCGTTCGCGACAGCGGTGGAGTCCGCGGTGAAGACCCGCGCGGAATACGCCGCCCGCGTCGCCGCCCTGCGTGACGTCCTGGTGGCCGGGGTTCGTGAGGCGGTCCCGGATGTGATCTACAACGGTGCCGAGGGCGACCGGCTGCCGGGGAACGCGCACTTCTCCTTCCCCGGCTGCGAGGGTGACGCGCTGCTGATGCTCCTGGACGCGCAGGGGGTGTACTGCTCGACCGGTTCGGCCTGTTCGGCAGGGGTGGCCCAGCCCAGCCACGTGCTGTTGGCGATGGGTGCCGACGACGCCCGGGCCCGCTCGTCGCTGCGTTTCACCCTGGGACACGACAGCGTCGAGGCGGACGTGGACGCGCTGTTGGCAGTGCTGCCGGGGGCGGTCGAGCGGGCCCGCCGGGCCGGGGCGTGGAAGACACCCAGATAGGCTTCGTCCATGCGAGTTCTTGCGGCCATGTCGGGTGGCGTCGATTCAGCGGTCGCCGCCGCGCGCGCCCGGGAGGCCGGGCACGACGTCACCGGCGTCCACCTGGCGCTGTCGCGCAACCCTCAGACGTTCCGCACCGGCGCCCGCGGTTGTTGCACCCTGGAGGATTCCCGGGACGCACGCCGCGCCGCCGATGTGATCGGCATCCCGTTCTACGTGTGGGACATGGCCGAGGAGTTCCATGCGAGCGTCGTCGACGATTTCGTCGGGGAGTATGCCGCGGGGCGCACGCCGAACCCGTGCCTGCGCTGCAACGAGAAGATCAAGTTCGAGGCGGTGCTGGACCGGGCGATCGCCCTGGGCTTCGACGCGGTGGTGACCGGCCACCACGCGCGGCTGGGCGCCGACGGTCTGCTGCGCCGCAGCGTCGACCTGGCCAAGGACCAGTCGTATGTGCTGGCCGTGCTGACCCGTGAGCAGCTTGACCGGGCGATGTTCCCGCTCGGCGACTGGACCAAGGAGCGGGTCCGGGCCGAGGCGGCGTCCCGTGGTCTGGCGGTGGCGGACAAACCCGACTCGCACGACATCTGCTTCATCGCCGACGGTGACACGCGTGGCTTCCTGGAGAGCCGGCTCGGCAGCGCGCCGGGCGACATCGTCGACGGGCGCACCGGGGAGACGCTCGGCACGCACAACGGGGCTTACGGTTTCACCGTGGGTCAGCGCAAGGGGCTGGACCTGCGGGTCCCGGCCGCAGACGGCCGTCCGCGCTACGTTCTGTCGATCACTCCGGTGACGAACACGGTGACTGTCGGGCCGCGCGAGGATCTCGAGGTCGACACGGTGACGGCGACTCGGCCGATTCAAATGAATTTTTCGGAGATGTCGGATATTCAGGTGCAGTTGCGGGCGCACGGGGATGTCGTCGACGCCGACGTGTCGATCTCCGACGGCCTGGTGACCGCCCGGCTGAAGAGCCCGGCCCGCGGCGTCGCCGCCGGTCAGGCCATCGTCGCCTACCAGCCTGACCCGGACGGCGACATCGTGCTCGGCTCGGCCACCATCGCGGCCGGCACCCGGGCGTCCGCCCATGCCTGACTTCCCGTGGGAGGCCGGCGTCGCCACCGGCATCGGCTCGCTGCCCGGCACCGACATCGCCGAGGCCCAGCGGATCGTCCTCGGTGAGCTGCCCGGCCTGCCGCACCTGCCCGAGCTCCCGGCCCGGGGCCCGGGCGCGGACATCATCGGCCGCGGCGCCGGGTTCCTGGTCGAGATGCCGGTGCAGCTCTACACCGGCCGCTGGCAGATCGCGTCCCGCCCCGGCAAGGACATGCGCCGCACCGCCGACCTGCTCGAACGCGACCTGGACCAGCTCACCCAGCAGGCCGACGGCTACACCGGCCCGCTGAAGATCCAGGCGGCCGGCCCGTGGACCCTGGCGTCGAGCCTCGAACTGCCGATCGGCGGCCGGATGCTGCGTGATCCGGGCGCGGTGCGGGACCTGACCGACTCGCTCGCCGAGGGTCTGCGCCGGCACGTCGCCGAGGTGCGCAAACGGGTGCCGGGCGCGACGGTCCTGCTCCAGCTGGACGAGCCGTCGCTGCCGACCGTGCTGGCCGGTCGGGTGCCGACCGAGAGCGGGCTGTCGGCCTACCGGGAGGTGGACGGCCCGGACGCCGCGACCGGCCTGCGGACCGTGGTGGAGGCCGTCGGTGTGCCGGTGGTGCTGCACTGCTGCGCGCCCGGACTGCCGCTGCAGGTGGTGCGGGACGCCCGTGCGACCGCGGTCGCCCTCGACCTGTCGCTGCTCACCGATCTGGACCCGCTCGGCGAGGCGATCGAGGCCGGGCTGGCGATCTTCGCGGGGGCGGCGCCGACCACCCCGGCCGCCGGTGGCCGGATCACGTCGAAACAGATCGCCGACCGGGTCCAGACCCTCTGGCAGCGGCTGGGCTTCCCGGCCGCGCTGCTGCCCCGGCAGGTGGTGATCACGCCGGCCTGCGGTCTGGCGGGGGCCTCTCCGTCGTACGCGCGGGATGTTCTGAAGGCCTGCTCCGAGGCCGGACGGCGTATCGCCGAGGTGTGACCCCCGTTCTGTCGGTGGGGGCGACTACCGTGCCTTCTTAGGTTTCAGTCTCAGGAGGTTCCGGTGTCCGACGCTGTCAAGGACCCCACGTCACAGGCCAGTGCCCGGCACGCGGAGCTGGCCGACGAGGTTCGCGGGCATCAATATCGCTACTACGTGCTCGACGCCCCGACGGTGTCCGACGCCGATTTCGACGTGATGCTGCGCGAGCTCGAGGCGCTGGAGACCGAGTTCCCGGCGCTGCGCACCCCCGACTCCCCGACGCAGAACGTGGGCGGGTCGTTCTCCACCCTGTTCACCCCGGTGGAGCACGCCGAGCGGATGATGTCGCTCGACAACGTCTTCGACGAGGGCGAGCTGGCCGCCTGGGCCGAGCGCACGATCCGCGACGCCGGCGGCCCGGTCCCGTTCCTCTGCGAGCTCAAGGTCGACGGCCTGGCCATCAACCTGACCTACGAGAAGGGCCGGCTGGTGCGCGGCGCGACCCGCGGCGACGGGCGCACCGGGGAGGACGTCACGCCCAACGTGCGGACCATCCGCGAGATCCCGGAGCGGCTGACCGGCGACGACGTGCCCGAGCTGCTCGAGGTGCGCGGCGAGATCTACTTCCCGGGCGAGGCGTTCGCCGGCCTCAACGCGACCCTGGTCGAGCAGGGGAAGGCGCCGTTCGCCAACCCGCGCAACGCGGCCGCCGGCAGCCTCCGGCAGAAGGACCCGCGGATCACCGCGTCCCGGGGCCTGCGCATGGTGGTGCACGGCATCGGGGCGCGCGAGGGGTTCACCCCGGCCTCGCAGTCGCACGCCTACGAGGCGCTGCGGGCCTGGGGCCTGCCGACGAGCACCCGGTGGCGGCTGGTCGACGATCTGGCCGGGGTGCGGGAGTTCATCGCGTTCTACGCGGAGAACCGGCACTCGGTCGAGCACGAGATCGACGGCGTGGTGGTCAAGGTCGACGCGGTGGCGATCCAGGGCCGGCTGGGGTCGACGAGCCGGGCACCCCGATGGGCCATCGCCTACAAATACCCGCCCGAGGAGGTCAACACCAAGCTCCTCGACATCGCGGTGAATGTGGGACGCACCGGCCGGGTCACGCCGTATGCGGTGCTCGAGCCGGTCAAGGTGGCCGGTTCGACGGTGGCGCAGGCGACCCTGCACAACGCCCAGGAGGTGGTCCGCAAGGGCGTCCTGATCGGCGACACGGTGGTGCTGCGCAAGGCCGGTGACGTGATCCCGGAGGTGCTCGGCCCGGTGATGGAGCTGCGGCCGGCCGACGCCCGGGCGTTCGTGATGCCGACCGAGTGCCCGGCCTGCGGCACGCCGCTCGCGCCGGCCAAGGAGAGCGACGTCGACATCCGCTGTCCGAACACCCGGTCGTGCCCGTCGCAGCTGCGGGAGCGGGTCTTCCACCTGGCCTCGCGCAACGGGCTGGACATCGAGGTGCTCGGCTGGAAGGCCGCCCAGGCGCTGCTCGACGCGCACATCGTCACCGACGAGGGCGACATCTTCGCCCTGACCGAGGACGACCTGCGGCGCTCGCCGTTCTTCGTCAACCAGGACGGCAGCCTCGGCACCAACGCGACCAAACTGCTGGAGAACCTGGCCGGCGTGCGGGAACGCCCGCTCTGGCGGGTGCTGGTGTCGCTCTCCATCCGGCACGTCGGGCCGACCGCGGCGCAGGCGCTGGCCCGCGAGTTCGGTTCGATGGCCGCGATCGAGGAGATCGTCTCCCAGCCGGTCGCCGCGGTGGACCCGTTGGCGGAGGTGGACGGGGTCGGGCCGACGATCGCCGCGAGCCTGCGCGAGTGGTTCACCGTCGACTGGCACCGCGAGATCGTCCGCAAGTGGCGCGAGGCCGGGGTGCGGATGGCCGACGAGCGGGTGGACACCGGGCCGCGCCCGCTGGAGGGCCTGACCGTCGTGGTGACCGGCACGCTGGCCGGTCACACCCGCGACCAGGCCGCCGAGGCGATCACCTCGCGGGGCGGCAAGGTGACCGGTTCGGTGTCGAAGAAGACCGGGTTCGTGGTGGTCGGCGACAACCCCGGCAGTAAATACGACAAGGCCCTGTCGCTGAAGGTGCCGGTGCTCGACGAGGCCGGGTTCGCGGTCCTGTTGGCGGACGGTCCGGAGGCGGCCCGCGCGGTCGCCGAGGTGGACACTACCGGGTGAAATAGAGGCGAATGCGCAGCGTGGGGCTATTGCCGGTTTAATTAGCAGGTAGTCGGTTTCGCGTACAACGCGCCATATGGATCTATGGTGTATTCGATCGGTGATCGAGGCCATCGTGGAGGTCACATGGATGCCGCTTGCCCGCGGATGGCCGGACCGCGACTCCGGCGCACGATGATCGTCACGTCGGTCGCCGTCCTCGGCGCCGACCTGCTGCTCTGGGCCGCCCACAGCGCGTCGTTCGCCGGGCTGCCCACCGCCTTCTGGGCGATGGCGGCACTCGCGCTCGTCGTGGACGCCCGGCCCTACGTGGTGCCCGGCCGGCGGGCCAGCGCCGTCATCCTGCCGTCGATCTGCTTCACCTTCGCCATCCTGCTGGCCTGGGGACCGGCCCCGGCGCTGGTCGTCCAGCTGGCGGCGGTGGCGGTGGCGGGCGTACGCATGCGGCAACCCCAGCGCCGCACCCTGCACCTCGCCCTCCAGCACACCGTGGCGCTCGGTGCGGCGGCCGCCGTGGCCGGGCTCGCCTCACTGCGCCTGGGACCCGGCCCGGACTGGCGCGACGCGGCCCTGACCTGCGCCGCGGCCGCCGCCTGGATCGCCGCCCGGTACGCGGTGGCCGCCCTGGTCCGCCGCTGGACCACCGACGGGCGCCCCCGGCCGCACCGCCGGCGCGGCCACGCGGACCTGCTGGCCACCGCCGCCCTGCTGCTGCTCGGGCCGGTGGTGCTGGTCGCCGCGCGGGTCAGCCCGGCCCTGCTGCCGCTCGCCCTGCTCGCGCTGCACGCCGTGCACCGGACGGTGCGCTGGGCCGGCGAATCCGAACGTGCCGCCCGCTTCGACGCCCTCACCGGGCTGCCCAACCGCCGGGCGTTGCAGACCGCCACCGCCGACCCCGGCACCGACCGGCGCCGCGCCCTGCTCCTGCTCGACCTGGACCGGTTCCGCACGGTCAACGACGCGCTCGGCCACGGTGCCGGCGACCGCCTGCTGACCCGGGTCGCCGACCGGCTGACCGACGTCGTCCCCGACCACGACCTGGTGGTCCGGCTCGGCGGTGACGAGTTCGCGGTGCTCGCCACCCGGGTCGACGGCCCGTCCTCGGCCCGCGGCATCGCCCAGCACCTGGCCGAGGCGCTGAGCCGCCCGTTCCCGCTGGACGGCACCACCGTCGAGCTGAGCGCCTCGATCGGGATCGCCCTGCAGTCCGGCCGCCGCGACGGCAGCACCCTGCTGCGCGAGGCGGAGGCCGCGATGTACGAGGCGAAACAGCGCGGCGACCAGATCGCGGTGCACGGGCCGGACGCCACCCACCACGCGCCGGACCGTCTCGCCCTGCTCGCCGACCTGCGCAGCACGCTGCGGCAGGACCCGCCCGGCGACGGGATAGTGCTCTACTACCAGCCGCAGATCGCCATCGCGACCGGCGAGGTGGTGGGCGTCGAGGCGCTGCTGCGCTGGCGGCACCCGCGCCGCGGCCTGGTCGGGCCCGCGGAGCTGCTGCGGGTGGCCGAGCCGACGCCGGTGATGCGCCTGCTCACCGCCCGGGTGCTGGAGGAGGTGATCGGCCAGCTCGCCCGGTGGCGCGAACAGGGCCGGCCGCTGCGGGCGGCCGTCAACGTCAGCGCCCGCGACCTGCACGCCGGGGACATCGCCGACCGGGTGGGCGCGCTCCTGCACCGCTACGGGGTCCCCGCCGACCTGCTCCAACTGGAGATCACCGAGTCGGCGCTGATGGCCGACCCGCACCGGGTCCTCGCGACGGTGACCCGGCTGCACCGGATGGGGGTGGCGATCTCGCTCGACGACTTCGGCACCGGCTATTCGTCCCTGCAGCACCTGCGCCGCCTGCCGCTGTCCGAGGTGAAGATCGACCGCTCGTTCGTCCTCGGGATGACCACCGCGCACGGGGACGCCGCGATCGTCCGTTCGGTGATCGACCTGGCCGAGGCGCTCGGACTGCGGGCCGTCGCCGAGGGTGTGGAGGACGAGGCGAGCTGGCTGATGCTCGCCGCGTTCGGCTGCCACGCCGCCCAGGGCTGGTTCCACGCCCGCCCGATGCCCGCCGCCGCGTTGACGGACTGGGTGAACCGGTACCGCCCGATCCGGCCGAGGAATCGGGGCGAAATAGAATCTCGGCTTACGTGTATTCCGTCAAGCAACGAGGGGGCAGGATGGCCGCCATCTCCCGCGAAGAGGTAGCGCACCTGGCGCGCCTGTCGCGGCTCGCCGTGACCGAAGAGGAACTCGATCGATTTGCGGGGCAGTTCGACGTGATCCTGCAGTCGGTCGCCCGGGTCGGTGAGGTGGCCGCGGACGGCATCCCGCCGACCTCCCACTCCGTTCCGCTGACCAACGTGTACCGCGAGGACGTTCCCACTCCGAGCCTGACGCAGGAGGCGGCCCTCTCCGGGGCGCCCGACGCGTACGAGGGCCGGTTCCGGGTGCCGCGCATCCTGGACGAGGAGGAGTGACTGTGACCGACCTGACCAGGCTGAACGCCGCGTCGCTGGCCGACCTGATCGCGACGAAGCAGGTGTCGGCCGTCGAGGTGGCGACCGCGCACCTGGACCGGATCGCGGCCGTGGACGACCGGGTGCACGCGTTCCTGCACGTCTCCCGCGCCGAGGCGCTGGCCGCGGCGGAGCGGGTCGACAGGGGCGAGGTCACCGGTCCGCTGGCCGGTGTGCCGATCGCGGTGAAGGACGTGGTGGCCACCGAGGGCATCCCGACCACCGCCGCCTCCAAGATCCTCGAGGGGTGGAAGCCGCCCTACGACGCGACGATCGTGGCGCGCCTCAAGGCCGCCGGCATGCCGATCCTGGGCAAGACCAACATGGACGAGTTCGCGATGGGCTCGTCGACCGAATACTCGGCCTACGGCCCGACCAAGAACCCGTGGGACCTCGGTCGCATCCCGGGCGGCTCCGGTGGTGGCTCGTCCGCCGCCATCGCCGCCTACGAGGCGCCGCTGGCCATCGGCACCGACACCGGCGGCTCGATCCGTCAGCCCGGCGCGGTCACCGGCACGGTCGGCGCCAAGCCGACCTACGGCGGCACGTCCCGCTACGGCCTGATCGCGTTCTCCTCGTCGCTGGACACCCCCGGGCCCTGCGCCCGGACGGTCGAGGACGCGGCCCTGCTGCACGCGGTCATCGCCGGCCACGACCCGCGCGACTCGACGTCGATCAACCAGTCCGTTCCGGACGTGGTCGCCGCCGCGCGGCTCGGCAAGAACGGGGACCTGACCGGCGTCAAGCTGGGCATCGTCAAGGAGTTCGCCGGTGACGGCTCCGAGCCCGGCGTGACCGCCGCGTTCCGGGAGTCGCTGGACGCCCTGGTCAAGCTGGGCGCCGAGATCGTCGAGGTGTCCTGCCCGCACTTCGAGTACGCCCTCCCGGCCTACTACCTGATCGCCCCCAGCGAGGCCTCCTCCAACCTGGCCCGCTTCGACGGCGTGCGGTACGGCCTGCGCACCGGCGACGACGGCAACCGCTCCCTCGAAGAGGTCATGTCCCTGACCCGCGACGAGGGCTTCGGCCCGGAGGTCAAGCGCCGGATCATCCTCGGCACGTACGCGCTCTCGTCGGGCTACTACGACGCGTACTACGGTCAGGCGCAGAAGGTCCGCACCCTGATCACCCGGGACTTCCAGTCCGCGTTCGAGCAGGTCGACGTCCTCGTCTCGCCGACCACCCCGTTCACGGCGTTCCCGTTCGGGTCGCGCACCAGCGACCCGTACCAGATGTACCTCGCCGACCTCTTCACCATCCCGACGAACCTGTACGGCGGGCCGGCCATCTCGGTCCCCTGCGGGCTCTCCGAGGGCCTGCCGGTCGGCTTCCAGATCATGGCCCCCACCATGGCCGACGACCGGATGTACCGGGTCGCCGCCGCGCTGGAGTCCGCCGTCGGCACGCTCACCCCGCCGGCGCTCTAGTCTCAGGAGGAACCGGAGTGCTCACTCGCATCGAGATCGACGGCTTCAAGACCTTCCGCGATTTCGCCCTGGACGTGCCGCCGTTCCTGGTGGTGCTGGGGCGCAACGGCGCCGGCAAGTCAAACCTGTTCGATGCGCTCCGGTTCCTCTCCCGGCTGGCCGGTCAGCCGGTCGCCGAGGCGGCCCAGCACGTCCGCGGTGACATCTCCGAGATCTTCCACCGCGACGCTGAGGGCCGCAGCGGTACGGAGATGCGGTTCGCGGTCGAGGTGCTGCTGGACGGCACGATCACCGACGCGTTCGGCGCGACCCGGGAGTTGAGCGTCGTTCGGGTCCGCTACGAGTTGGTCATCCAGCTTCGGCCGCAGTCGGTGGGCTCACGGCCATACGTGGTGCACGAATCCCTCCGGGCGGTGGACGGCGACTTCCGCTTCCTGGACACCGTAGGGCCGCCCGCGGCGCGACGATTCGAAATCCGGCACGAATCCCCCGATGCCCACAGCGTGGCCTTACCCGCGGCGAACGCGACGGCGACCGTTCTGTCGGTCATCGGGACGACGAGCGAGTCGGCGACGCTCTTCGCGCTGAAACGGGAACTGGAATCCTGGCGGAATCTGCACCTCGATCCTGCGGCACTACGACGACCGGACGGGTACGACGAACCCGACATTCTAGGCTCTGACGGTGCGCACCTACCCAATACATTGCACCGGATCGCGGGGTTGACGGCCACGCCGGATCGCCCGGACGGTGTCCTCGGCGACATCTCCGCGGATCTCGCCGGTGTCATCTCCGACGTCAGCGGCGTGCAGATCGACGAGGACGGCAGGAGGCGTCGCCGGGAGATCGAGTTTCGGGCCCGGGGCCGCGGCGAAGCCGTCTCTGCGCGGGTCGCCTCCGACGGCACCCTCCGGGCGGCGGCACTTCTCACCGCGGCCTACGACCCCGCTCATTCGGGGGTGCTGTGTTTTGAGGAACCGGAGAACGGCATCTACCCGCAGCGCTTGATCACGTTGATTCAGCGTCTTCGCGCGGTGGTCGACAGGGCTGTCCGGTCGCGCGACGAGGATCCCGTCGCACCGCTCACACAGGTGCTCCTCACCAGCCACTCGCCGGCGATCCTGCGAGCGCTGGGACCGGCTCAGGACGACGGGGTTCGGCCGGATGCGGTCTTCCTGACGACGGTGACACGAATTCTTCCGGGCCGGTCCCGCAGCAAGGTGACGCAACCGCGGCTCATCTCGGCCGGCCGCCGGCCCGCGTTGGCGGCTCAGGACGACCTGGATCCGAACCGGCGCCTGATCAGTCCCGCCGAGATCGCGGACTTCGAAGTACGCCAGGCGCTGGAGGCCTGATGCGGTTCCTGACATCGGCTCTGATCGCCGAGGGTTCCTCCGACGACCGGTTCCTGCCCTTCCTGCTGCGCCGTTCCCTGGAGGACGTCTGCGCGACGGACTTCGCCGACGATGTGGACGTCGACCAGGTCACGGTGCTCCGCCGTCGGCAACGCCCGCCCACCGTTCCGGAGATCATCGGTGTGGTCGAGGCGAACGCCGACACCTTCCACCTGGTCTTCGTTCACCGGGATCAGGACGGCAACACCGACCGGGTACGCCGTGAATGGCTCGACCCGCTCGCCGAGGCGTGGGGGACGTCCCGCCCCGAGAGATGGGTCCCGGTCGTCCCGGTCCGCAAGTCCGAGGCCTGGGTGCTCGCCGACGGGAATGCATTGCGGAGTGTGCTCGGGGTCCGATGGGCCGACGCCGATCTCGGGGTGCCCGGTCGCCCGAGGGACGTCGAGAGGATCGGCGAACCGAAGGTGCCGATCCGCCGGTTGGTCGATCGGCTGGGCCGCCCGATCGAGGACTTCTACGAGGAACTCGCCGAGGCGATCTCGCTGGACGTGCTCACGACCGTACCCTCGTTTCTGGCCGTTCGTGAATGCACGGTCAGGGCCATCGCCGACCTCGGCTATCGGCCGCGAAGGGGCCGGACCTCGTGACGAGACCCGAACGCATTTGTCAGGACCGGCCGATTAATCTAGGAATGTTGTCCCGCACGCCAAGCCGATGGAGCCGACGATGAGCTACGAGGATGTCCTCACCCGGTACGAGCCGGTGATCGGCCTGGAGACGCACGTCGAGCTGGGCACGAAGACCAAGATGTTCTGCGGGTGCAAGACCGACTTCGGTGCCGAGCCGAACACCCAGACCTGCCCGGTCTGTCTGGCCCTGCCCGGCGCCCTGCCGGTGATGAACCGCGCCGCGATCGAGGCGACCATCCAGATCGGCCTCGCGCTGAACTGCGACATCGCCGAGTGGTGCCGGATGGCCCGGAAGAACTACTTCTACCCGGACATGCCGAAGAACTTCCAGACGTCGCAGTACGACGAGCCGCTCTGCGTCGAGGGTTACGTCGATGTGACCGTGGACGGCAAGGAGTACCGCATCGGCATCGAGCGGGTGCACATCGAGGAGGACACCGGTAAGACGCTGCACGTCGGCGGCGCCACCGGTCGCATCCACGGTGCCACCGAGTCGCTCGTCGACTACAACCGGGCCGGCATCCCGCTGGTCGAGATCGTGACGAAGCCGGTTCCGGGGCTCGGCGCGCTCGCCCCGGAGGTCGCCAAGGCGTACGTGGCCGAGCTGCGGGACATCGTCCGTGCCCTCGGCGTCTCCGACGTGCGCATGGAGCAGGGTTCGATGCGCTGTGACGTGAACACGTCGCTGAACCTGCCGGGCGACGACTGGGGTACGCGGACCGAGACGAAGAACGTCAACTCGCTGCGGTCCGTGGAGCGTGCCGTCCGTTCCGAGATCATCCGCCAGGCCGGGATCCTCGACGACGGCGGCAAGATCTTCCAGGAGACCCGGCACTTCCAGGAGACCACCGGCGACACCCGTTCGGGACGCTCCAAGGAGACCGCCACCGACTACCGGTACTTCCCGGAGCCCGACCTGGTGCCGATCGCCGCGGACCCGGTGTGGGTGACCTCGCTGCGGGAGGCCCTGCCGGAGAAGCCCAGCGTCAAGCGGGCCCGGCTCCGCGAGGAGTGGGGCATCAGCGAGAGCGACATGCAGTCCGCGGCCAACGCGGGTGCCGTCGAGCTGATCGAGGAGACCATCGCGGCGGGCGCGTCGCCGGCCGGTGCGCGTAAGTGGTGGCTCGGTGAGCTGGCCCGGCGCTCCAACGAGCTGGGTGTCGAACTCTCCGAGGCCGGCGCGACGCCGGTCCAGGTGGCGGAGCTGCAGAAGCTGGTCGATGACGGCAAGCTGAACGACAAGCTGGCCCGTCAGGTCCTCGAGGGTGTCGTGGCCGGCGAGGGTGACCCGGCGGCCGTGATGGCGTCCCGCGGGCTTGAGGTGGTCAACGACACCGGTGCGCTCACGGCCGCGGTGGACGAGGCCATCGCCGCGAACCCGGACATCGCGGCGAAGATCCGCGACGGCAAGGTGGCGGCGGCGGGCGCGCTGGTCGGTGCGGTCATGAAGACCACGCGCGGCCAGGCGGATGCCAAGACCGTCCGCGACCTCATCCTGGAGCGTCTCGGCGCTTCCTGATCTCTGGTACGCCGCACCGCCCGTTCCCGTGGTTCTCCGTGGGGGCGGGCGGTGCTGTCGTCACTGGCTGGGCGCCACCGACGGGGTGGGCGCCGGTACCGGCTCGTCGTCCAGTCCGATCACGTTGCGCTGCATCGTGACGTTGGATTCGCCGGTGCCGCCGAGCTGGATGTCGTCGTACGCCTTCAGCTCGCGGTTCTCGTCGAAGTAGAGGACCGAGAGGGTCAGCGGTGTGGCCGCGTCGTTCTCCAGGCCTCGCAGTCCTGCCCCGCCGGTCGAGCCCTCGACCATGATCCGGGTGGTGACCGGGGTCAGGTCGGCGGAGGCCGCCGGTGACGGGGTGGGTGAGGCGGACGGGTCCGGTTCCGGCTCGGTGGGCGCGGGCAGCATGGTCACCGACCGCTGGTGTTTGTGTCCGGACAGGACCAGGGGGACCAGTCCGGAGAGGGGCTGGGCCATCGCCGGGTCGTGGACCAGGGCGATGTCCACCTTCTTGCCGGAGTCGCGGATCGTGGTGGCCAGTTTCTCCCCGGAGGCCTCGAGCACCTCGGGGCCGGCGTCGTCACCGGCCACGTTCGTCTCGCTCTTGTCCGGGGTGAACTGGGGGTCGCCGATGCCGGCGATGGTCAGGCCGTCCACTTCGGTCAGCCCGTCGTCCAGGACGATCGCGTTGCTCTGCCGGGCGACCGCCGCCTGGATCGCCGTCGAGTCGTGGTTGCCGCGGACGTAGATGTACGGCACCCCGATCGACGGGATCGACGCGACGTAGGAGGTCTCGGCGCTGCTGCCCCAGTCGACGATGTCGCCGGTGTCGATCACCGCGTCGATCTCGAAGGTCTCCACGACGGTCCGGATCAGGCCCCACGACGACGGGTTGAGGTGCAGGTCGGAGACGTGCAGCAGGCGGGTCGTGTTGCCGGCCGGCTCGTAGACGGGCAGCGCCGACATCGTCGCGTAGACGCGGCTGACGTTGCTGACGATCTGCTGGAGCTGCTCCGCGTACCGGCCGTAGTTGTCCGCGATGCGGCGGGCGTCACCGACCACCGCGGGCGCGTTGACGAGCAGACCCTCGTAGCGGGGCTCGCTGATCGCGTCGGGGCGGAGGGTGGCCGCCGCCAGGCCCAGGCTGCCGCCGGTCAGCACCAGCGCGGTGACGCCGGACGCCGCGGTCCGGCGCACGTCACGGAAGACGAACGCCGCGCAGAAGAGCGTGGTGGCCACGGCCAGGCCGGCCGCGCGCAGGCCGAGGCGGGACACCGCGTCGACGACCTCCTCGACGGCCCGGTCACCGGCCGAGGTGATGGTGGACGGGTTGTCGATCAGCGCCTCGGTGCGGCTCTGGTCCAGTGAGCCGAGCGCCACCTTGAGGTGCAGCGGCCCGCGGTGGCTGTCCAGGTGCAGGGAACCGAGCGGCGGAATGTCGATCTCGGTGCCGCCGTCGGCCGACGGCGTGATCGACATCTCGGCTTTGAACGGGCCGATGTTCAGGTCGGACTGGGCGAAGAGCATCACGCCGACCATCGAGCCGGTCACGCTGACCAGCCCGACGGCGACGGCGAGGCCGGCCCGGCGGGTCCAGCGGTTGCGCAGGCCGTGCCGGAGGAGGATCCGGGCCCGTCGGGAGAGGATCAGATAGCGGCGCCAGACGGGCACGGTGTCGACCGGTTCCTGAGTCATCGGGGGCTCACCTGCCCGAACGGATGTGGCGCGAAACAGTCATGGCCGTCAACTCCGGCCGGCGCCGCCGTCCGAGAAGACCAGCCGGATGATGCGGTCGTCCTCGGGGTCCGGTTCACCGGCGTCCTCCTGGTTGGAGGTGCTGACCCAGAGCGAGCCGTCCGGTGCGGCGACGAGCGCGCGCAGCCTGCCGTACTCGCCGGTGAGCAGCTCCTGCGGGCTGCCGAGCACCGTGCCGTTGCCGGTGACGTTCAGCAGGTAGACCTTCTTACCGAGCAGGCAGGCGGTGGCGACCATGCTCTCCAGGGTGGCCACGCCGCCGCACGACGACGCCTCGGCGGGCCAGGAGACCAACGGGTTGACGAACCTGGTGTCGGTGCCGGAGCCGTCCACCGTGGGCCAACCGTGGTTGCCGCCCTTCTTCACCACGTTCAGCTCGCTGAAACGCGGCTGGCCGCGGTCGGTCGCGTACAACGTGCCCTGGGCGTCCCAGGCCAGGCCCTGCACGTTGCGGTGACCGGACGACCAGACCGGGGAGGTCTTGACCGGGTTGCCGGCGGCGGGCCTGCCGGCCGTGGTGATCCGCAGGATCTTGCCGCCCAGGCTCTTCGCGTTGCCGGCCTGGGTGCCGGTGGGGGTGCCGTCGCCGGTGCCGACGTAGAGGAAACCGTCCGGTCCGAAGGCGAGCGCCCCGCCGTTCTGGTCGGCGGAGTGCGGGATGCCGGTGAGGATCGGCTGCAGGGCGCCGCCGATCACCAGTTTGCCGACCCGGTTGTCGCGTTCGGTGGAGTAGTAGACGTAGACGGTCTTGTCGTCGACGTAACCGGGCGAGACGGCGATGCCGAGCAGGCCGCCGTCGCCGGACGCCTTGACCTCGTCGAGGCGCTGCAACTCGGTCACGGTGAGACCGTTGGCGTCGGACTCCGGCCCGACCTTCAGGATGCGGGCGGTGTCGCGTTCGGTGACCACGGCCGACCCGTCGGGCAGGAACCCCATGCCCCACGGCACCTCGAGGCTCTTGGCCATCACGGTGATCGCGACCTCACGGTCGTCGCCGGACGACCCGGCGGTCGGCGCGACCGACGGGCGTGGCAGGTTGGGCGGGGATCCGGCCTGGTCCGGGCCGGGCGGCCCGAAACTGCACCCTGCTGTCAGCGCCAGCACGGCACCGGCTGTCGCGACCGCGCCACGGCCCCGGCGGAAACGCACGACCAGACCACCCCCTCGTTCACTGCGGACCAGGGTAGCCAAGAGATCTGGGTGTTCCGGTGGAGAAACGGCCACGCTGATCATTGATCGGTGCTGGGCCGGTCCTCGATCCGGTGGCCACCGGCGGCCAGCACCATCGGCAGGTTGTCCCGGGTGACACCGGTCAGCCGGATCATGTTGCCGTTGTCGAGCAGGGCGGAGACCCGGCCGCGCTCGTCCGGGGCGAGCTCGGCGACCCGGGTCCACGGCACCCGGCTGCCACCGATCAGGGCGCGGACCCGCAGCCCGTCGGGGTAGACGTCGGTGCCGGCGCGCCAGGCCCAGAGGAGCACGACGACCGGGATCAGCAGCACCGGCGTCAGCGCCCGCGAGGAACCGGCCAGGGGGACCGCGCTGACCACCGCGATCAGCGCCGCCAGCAGGACGGCTCCGGATTTGCGGACACGGAGGACGGGACGAGTGCTCACCTGCCTATTCTCCCACCCGAGGTCGCAGGCGGTGGAACAGGCCCGCGACCTCGGGTTGACCGCTGTCACTGGATGTCCGACGATCCGTGTACCGGCCGTAACCCGGCGCGGGGAACCTCGTTGACCGGGCAATCGGGTCTCGTAGAGCAGAGGACATCGCCGTGCCTCGGATCGCCGCCTGCCTCGCCGCCGCCGCGGTGCTGCTCGCGGGAGCGTGCGGCCTGATGAGCCCGCCGATGGCGCTGGCGCTCGCGGTCGGCGGCACGGCGCTGTGGACCGCGTCCCGGCTGGGCGGGTTCGCCGCGGCGGGCACCCTGTTCGCCGCCGTCGCCGCCTCGGTCCCCTGGTGGGACCGGCCGCTGCCGCTGTTCTGGCTCACCGTCGCGCTCACCCTGGCCACCGCCTGTTCGGTGGTCGGCGTGTCGCTGCTGCCCGGCGCCACCCCGAGCTGGCAGGTCCGGATCCGGCGCGCCTTCGACGGGGTGGGCCTGGCGGTGAGCATCGGCTTCGCGCTGTACCTGCTGCCCGGCACGGCGAACGCCGCCGCCCCGGCGATGCTGATCGCGGCCGGCGGCGCCTGCATGGTCGTCGTGATCGTCCTGCGGGCCGACCCGCGGACCCGGTCCGCGTTGTGGACCGGCGGCGGCGCCGCACTGGTCCTGGTCTCTCTCGGCGCTCTGGCCGAGCTGATGGCCGCCGGTGCCGGTGCGCGTGTCCTGCCGCTGGCCGGCCTGCCGATGGTGGCCGGGATGGCCGTCCTGCGGACCCCGGACGGAGCGGCCGTCCAGCGGCGCGAACCCCGGCACCCGGACCAGTACCTGGCGAGTTACCCGCTGCTGGCCGCGCCCGCCGCCGTCGGCGTGCTCGCCGCGCTCTGGCACCTGCTCACCGTCCGCGACTTCAACAACGAGGCGGTCGTCTTCGGCCTCGTCATGGTCAGCGTGCTGACCGTCCGCGAGATGCTCGTGGTCCGCGACATCCGCCGGTACGCGAGCCGCCTGCGTGTGGCCGAGGCGCACTTCCGTTCGCTGGTCGCCGGTGCCACCGATCTCACCCTGGTCCTCGACGAGCAGCTGACCGTCCGCTGGCAGTCGCCGGCCGCCGCCCGCCTGTTCGGTCTGCGCGACGAGGAGGTGATCGGCCGCGAGTTCGCCGACCTGATCCACCCGGAGGACGTCGCCGACGCCCGGGCGGTGATCTGTTCGGTGCTGGCCGGCGAACACGAGGGCGGCCCGCCGGTGCTGCTCAGCGCCAAGATCCGGGACGGCGCGAAGCTGTGGCGCGACACCGAGTCGACGATCTCCGACCAGCGGGACGTCCCCGAGGTGGGTGCGCTGGTGGTGCACGTCCGGGACGTCGGCGAACGGGTCCACCTGGAACGGGCGCTGCACCGGCTGTCGTTCATCGACCAGCTGACCGGCCTGGCGAACCGGCCGGCCCTGATGCGGGACCTGCTCGAACGGCGCCGCCGTCCGGGCCGGCCCGGCACGCTGCTGGTGATCGACCTGCACGGGCTGGCCGAGGTCAACGACACCCACGGGCGCGAGGTCGGCGACGCGGTCCTGATCGAGGTGAGCCGGCGGATCCGCGGCCTGGTCGGCGGCGAGGACGTGCCGGCCCGGCTGGCCGGGGACGAGTTCGCGGTGCTGACCGGCGAATCGGCGGTTCCGGCGTACGCGCTGGCCACCCGGATCGTCGCGGCCCTCGGCGAGCCCTGCCGGCTGCCCGGCGCCGCGGTGATCCTGCACACCAGCGTGGGCCTGGCCGAACTGTCCGGCGGCGCCGACTCCGACGAGGTGCTCCGGCACGCCGACCTGGCCCGGCAGCGGGCCCGCCAGATCGGCCGGGACCGCGTCGAGTGGTACGACACCGACGTCGAGATCCAGTTGCACCGCCGGATGGAGCTGGAACATCAGCTGCTCGGCGCGGCCGCCCGCGGCGAACTGGACCTGGCGTTCCAGCCGGTGACCGGGCTGCGCGACGGCCGCCCGGCGGGCGTCGAGGCGCTGCTGCGCTGGCGGCACCCGCAGCTGGGCACGATCCTGCCGGGCGAGCTGCTGCCGATCGCCTCGTCGCTGGGCATCACCGCGGAACTGGACGAGTGGGTGCTGGACGAGGCCTGCCGGCATCTGGCCGGCTGGTCCGGTGACGACGACTTCTGGCTGTCGGTCAACGTGGGACCGCGCGAGTTGCTGACCGCGAGGTTCCCGGAACGGGTCGCGGAGACCCTCAAGCAGTACCGGATCCGGCCGGAGCGCCTGGTCGTCGAGGTGGCCGAGACGTGGATCGCGGAGGACGTGCCGGCCATCGTGGCGGCCCTCAGCGGCTTGGGCAAACTCGGCGTCCGGGCCGCCCTGGACGACTTCGGCGCCGGCCAGACGTCGCTGTCGCACCTGCGCCGGCTGCCGGTGGACATGCTGAAGCTGAGCCCGGCCCTGCTCGCCGAGCAGGCCGAGGGCAGCCCGGCGGTCCTGGACGTGGTGGTCAGCCTCGGCCGCAGGCTCGGTCTGGAGATCGTCGCCAAGGGGCTGGAGACATCCGAACAGAAGGACCGTGCGCTGGCCGCCGGTTGTGCGTACGGCCAGGGGAACGTGCTGGGCCGCCCGGCACCCGCCGAACGCATGGAGGCCTATCTCGAGAGCCACCGGACCTAACGGGGCGGTGCGGTGCTCCCGCGCGGTGTCAGGTGCACCCGGGCCGCCTCGACGTCGCCGACCTGGTCGCCGTCGATGGATTTGAGCAGCTCGCGGGCCGCCTGCGCACCGTACGCCGAGATGTCCCGGCTGAGCGCGGTGAGCGGCGGGTGCACCAGGCTGCACAGCGGCGAGTCGTCCCAGGCCACGATCGACAGGTCGCCCGGAACGGACAGGCCCATCTCCTGCGCGACGGCGAGACCGGCGACCGCCATCACGTCGTTGTCGTAGATGATCGCCGTCGGCCGGTCGCCGCCGATCAGCAGCCGCCGGGTCGCGCGGCTGCCCTCCTCGCCGGTGTAGTCGGCCGGGATGGTGATCGCGCTGTCCAGCCCGAGCGAGGCGCACACCTCGGCGAACGCCGTGGTCCGGACCTGGGTGTGCAGCAGATCGGGCACGCCGCTGACCCGGGCGATCCGGTGGTGTCCGAGAGCGACCAGGTAGCGGACCGCCTCGGTGATCGCGCCGGCGTCGTCGGACCAGATCTGCGCCAGCGAGCCGGTGTCGCCGGGGCCGCCGATCACCACGGCCGGGAGCTGGAGTTGTTGCAGCACCGGGATGCGGACGTCGTTCTCCCGGATGTCGGTGACGATCACGCCGTCGATGCGACGCTCACCCCACCAGCGGCGGTAGACCTCCACCTCCTGCTCGGGGGTGGCCACCACCTGCAGCGTGAGCGCGTAGGACCGGGCGCCCAGCTCGGCCTCGAAGCCGCTGATCAGGCCCATGAACCAGGGCTCGATGCCGAGGATCCGGGCCGGGCGGCAGATGGTCAGGCCGACGGCGCGGGCCCGGGCGCCGGAGAGGGCGCGGGCGGCACTGTTGGCGTTGAAGCCGATCTCCTGGGCGATGGCGAGGATCCGCTTGCGGGTCGCCTCGGAGACGCCGGGCTGGCCGTTGAGCGCATAGGAGACCGCGCCTTTCGACACGCCCGCCCGCCGCGCGATGTCGGCGATCGTGGGCCGCTTCACTCGATCTCCTCTGTGACCACTGCCGCCGAGCTTATCGGTCGCGGGAAGTCCTTCGGCGACGGAATCAGGGACTTGATCGGTTAAGTGTTACGCCACTGATCGCCGCGTGTAAACGCTTCACCGGTAAGTCTTTTTCGTCCCGAACGACCCGACGGGAATTCCCGGGTATCGACCCGCTTCGACCATGCCTCAGGGTGACAGTGGCTTATCCGGTTCAGTGCACACGGCGCCGACGTCGGTGCTGCTTCGTCGCGTACCCGATGAAGAGCCCCCGCAGGCACTCGAGCGCCTGCGGGGGATCGGTGGCTACTCCGGGACGTTGCGGTAGGCGCCGTCGCTCGCGCTCGTGGCCATCGAGGCGTAGGCGCGCAGAGCCGCCGACACCGGCCGATCCCGGTCGACCGGGCTGTACGGCTTGGCGCGACGCTCCTGCTCGTGCCGGCGCTGGGCCAGCACCTCGTCGTGCACGTTCAGGGTGATGCTGCGGCCCGGGATGTCGATGATGATCTCGTCGCCGGTCTCGACCAGGGCGATCAGGCCGCCGCCGGCCGCCTCGGGGGAGACGTGGCCGATGGACAGCCCGGACGTGCCGCCGGAGAAGCGGCCGTCGGTGATCAGCGCGCACGCCTTGCCCAGGCCGCGGCCCTTGAGGAAGGACGTCGGGTAGAGCATCTCCTGCATGCCCGGACCGCCCTTGGGGCCCTCGTAGCGGATGATCACCACGTCACCGGCCACCACCTGCTTGCCGAGGATGCCGGAGACCGCGTCGTCCTGGGACTCGAAGACCCGGGCCGGGCCGGTGAACTTCCAGATCGACTCGTCGACGCCGGCGGTCTTGACGACGCAGCCGTCCGGGGCGAGGTTGCCGAAGAGGATCGCCAGGCCGCCGTCGACCGTGTACGCGTGCTCGATCGACCGGATGCAGCCCTCGACCGCGTCGGTGTCCAGTTTCGCCCAGCGGTTGGTGGTGCTGAACGGCTCGGTGGTGCGCACCCCGCCCGGTGCGGCGTGGAACAGCTCCAGCGCCTCGGGCGACGGGTTCTCCGCACGGATGTCCCACTTGCTCAGCCAGCTGTCCAGGTCGGGCGAGTGGACCGAGCGGACGTCGGTCTTCAGCACCCCGCCCCGGTGGAGCTCGCCGAGCAGGGCGGGGATGCCGCCGGCCCGGTGCACGTCCTCCATGTGGTACTTCGGGCTGTTCGGCGCGACCTTGGACAGGCAGGGCACCCGGCGCGAGATGGCGTCGATGTCCGAGACGCTGAAGTCGAGCCCCGCCTCACGGGCGGCGGCCAGCAGGTGCAGCACCGTGTTGGTGGAGCCGCCCATCGCGACGTCCAGGGCCACCGCGTTCTCGAAGGCGCTCTGGTTGGCGATCTCGCGGGGCAGGACCGAGGTGTCGTCCTTCTCGTAGTAGTCCCGGGCGATCTCCACGATCAGCCGCCCGGCCTCCTCGAACAGCGCCTTGCGCGACGCGTGCGTGGCCAGCGTCGAGCCGTTGCCGGGCAGCGACAGGCCGATCGCCTCGGTCAGGCAGTTCATCGAGTTGGCGGTGAACATGCCGGAGCAGGAGCCGCAGGTCGGGCAGGCCGACCGCTCGATGGTGTCCAGCTGGGCGTCGGTGACCGCGTCGTTGGCGGCGGCACTCATCGCGTCGACCAGGTCGAGCTTCTCGTGCACGATCCCCTCGATGGCGACCGTCTTGCCGGCCTCCATCGGGCCGCCGGAGACGAAGACGGTCGGGATGTTGAGCCGCAGTGCGGCGATCAGCATGCCGGGGGTGATCTTGTCGCAGTTCGAGATGCAGACCAGGGCGTCGGCGCAGTGGGCGTTGACCATGTATTCGACGGCGTCGGCGATCAGCTCGCGGCTGGGCAGCGAGTAGAGCATGCCGGCGTGGCCCATGGCGATGCCGTCGTCCACGGCGATGGTGTTGAACTCGCGCCCGACGCCGCCCGCCTCGGCGATCGAATCGGCGACGAGGCCACCGAGGTCCTTGAGGTGGACATGTCCCGGTACGAACTGGGTGTAACTGTTGGCGATCGCGACGATCGGCTTGCCGAAATCGTCGTCCGTCATACCGGTGGCGCGCCACAGGGCGCGTGCGCCGGCCATGGTGCGACCGTGTGTCGAGGTCCGGGAGCGCAGCTCAGGCATTTCTCCATACTGCCACCGGCCAGGGCGGAGACGGCCCGGGACGTCCACAGCGCGGGACGGCGGGGGTGTCGGAATCGACGGAGATCCGGCAAAGTGTGTCCGTGCACTCACCGTCCGGTATGGAGCTGGCCGGTCTCGTCTGCCTGCTCGTCGCCGTGCCGGCGGTGGCCTACCTGGGGCAGTCCGGTCGCCGGCACACCGGCGCGGCCCGCCGGGCCCACCTGCTGCTGGCCGCCGGTGGCGCGGTGACCACCGCCGCAGCCCTGGCCGGGCTGGCCAGCGCGCTGCTGAGCGGTCATCACGACGATCCCGGGCACGCGAAGACGCTGGCCACCGCGGTCGCGATCGGTATGGCCTCCGGCACGTTCACGCTGCTGGCCGGCACGGTGGTGCTGCCCGGCGCGACCCGCGGGCCGGCCGCCGCCCTGCGGCACGTGCTCGACGGACTGGTGATCGCCGCGGCGATCTGGTTCGTCGGCTGGGTGCTGATCTCGCGTCCCACCCGTGTCCTGGGGGACGCCACCCCGGAACGATGCCTGGCCATCCTCCTCCCGGCGGTGCTGGTGGTCCTGTCGCTGGGCCTGACCGCCGTCCTGGGCCTGCACGCGCACCGGCCACGCCGCAACACCGTCCGGGTGGGTGCCGGGGTGAGCGTGGTGGCCGTCGCCGCCGCGTGGCTGTCCACCGGGATCTGCCGGCAGGACGAGCTGTTCGCGCTGGGCAGCGTGCTGCTCCTGACGACCGGTCTGATCACGGTGGCGTACGCGGTACGCGCCGCCGACCGTCCGGTCCAGGCCACCGGTGACGTGCTGGAACGTGGCGGCGGTTACGTCGTCGTCCCGATGCTCGCCGTCCTCGCCGCGCTCGGCTACCACCTGGCCCGCGGCGGCGCCGTGGACGTGCTCGGCTACTTCGGCGCCAGCGTCGAGGGCCTGGCCCTGGTCGCCCGGCAGTACCTCGCTCTCGCCGACGTCCGGCGCTACACCGTGCAGCTGCGGCAGCGGGAGGCGCACTTCCGCGAGCTGGCGCACACCGACCCGTTGACCGGCCTGGCCAACCGGCGTGGACTGCAGCAGGCGCTGCGCGGGACCGGCGACACCGCGGCCCTGATCGGCATCGACATGGACGGCTTCAAGACCGTCAACGACATGCGCGGGCACGACGTGGGCGACGCGGTGCTGGCCGAGGTGGGCGACCGCCTGCGGCGCAACCTGCTGGCCGGGGACGTGGCGGCGCGTCTCGGCGGCGACGAGTTCGCGGTCCTGATGCACGGTGACGCGGACGAGGCCGTGCTGGCGGCGCACCGGCTGCTGGCGGTGCTCGGGGAGCCGTACGAGGTCGACGGCACCTCGATCTTCCTGTCCGCGAGCGTGGGCGTGGCCGACACCGGTGAGCTGCTGCACGACGCGGACCTCGCGCTGCGGTACGCCAAGCAGCGCGGCAAGAACCGGGTGGAGCGCTACCAGCCCGGCTACGACGAGTTGCTGCGACGCCGCGGCACCCTGGAGGGCGAGCTGCGGCACGCCATCGACCGCGGGCAGCTGCGCCTGGTGTTCCAGCCGGTGGTGGCGCTGCCGTCGATGCGGCCGGTCGGCGCCGAGGCGTTGCTCCGCTGGACCCATCCGGAGCTGGGCGCGGTCCGCCCGGACGAGTTCATCCCGGTCGCCGAGGAGTCCGGGCTGATCAACCGGATCGGCGCGTGGGTGCTGGAGCAGGCCTGCCGGCAGCTCGCCGAGTGGCTCGCGCAGGGGCACGACGTGTGGGTGTCGGTGAACCTGTCGCCCAAGGAGCTGCACAACGCGGACTACGCCGGTCAGGTCGCCGACGTGCTGGCCGGGTACGACGTACCCCCGCAGCGCCTGGTCCTGGAGGTGACCGAGCATGCCGTGGCCACCGACATGGAGGAGTTGGTCGGCCGGCTCGCCGAGCTGCGCGGGACCGGGGTGCGCATCGCGCTCGACGACTTCGGCGCGGGCTACTCGTCGCTGACCCAGCTGCGTACGCTCCCGGTCGACATCCTCAAGATCGATCACGCGCTGGTGGCCGAGCCGGAGTCGCGGACCGGCACCGCCGCGCCGCTCGTCGACGTGGTGGTCCGGCTCGGGCACCGGCTGGGTCTGGAGGTGCTCGCCGAGGGCATCGGCACCCCGGCGCAGCGGGCGGTCGTCGAGGAGGCCGGCTGCCGTCTCGGGCAGGGCTCGCTGTTCGGCTGGGGAGTGCCCGCCGAGCACTTCGAGACGCGGCTGCGGTCGCTGCGCCCGGCGGGGCCGCGACCGGTCCCGGCGCCGCGGAGCAGCCCGCCGAACGACGCACCCGCGCGAAGTCAGGTGGTACGCCTCGGACCCGGAATGCGGCAGGTCAGGGCCCTGTTGCCGAGCGATCCGGACTTCGCCGCCCCGACCGGTGATCAAAATGTGGGATCAGTTGACTCAGGGCGTGAGATCGGGCAAGGTTAGTCGCATGTGCTTCGCGTCCCGAGTACTTATCTGAGCGCACCCTCCTGAGAGATAGGAGAGTGCGCTAGGTCCCGTGCATCGCACGAGGACCTTTTTTGTTGCTCAAGTACCGGACCCGACCAACCCGAAAAGGTCTGAATGCCATGACGAGACCCACTCCCGAAACGCTCGCCCATCGAGTCACTCCGGCCACCGTCGCGGCGGCTGTGAACCACGCCCCCGCCGTAGTGGCCCCGGTCGCCACCACCGGTGCCGGCGCGCTCGTCCGGTCGCTCGAGGCGCTCGGGGTCGAGGTCCTCTTCGGCATTCCCGGCGGGACGATCCTCCCGGCGTACGACCCGCTGTTCGACTCCAAGGTGCGGCACATCCTGGTCCGGCACGAGCAGGGCGCGGGTCACGCCGCCACCGGTTACGCGCAGGCCACCGGCAAGGTCGGCGTCTGCATGGCCACCAGCGGGCCGGGTGCGACGAACCTGGTGACCGCGATCGCCGACGCGTACATGGACTCGGTGCCGATCGTGGCGATCACCGGTCAGGTGTCGCGTGCGTCGATCGGGACGGACGCCTTCCAGGAGGCGGACATCCAGGGCATCACGCTGCCGATCACCAAGCACAACTTCCTGGTGCAGACTCCGGAGGAGCTGCCCCGGATCCTGGCCGAGGCGTTCCACCTGGCGGCCACCGGCCGGCCCGGCCCGGTCCTGGTCGACATCCCCAAGGACGTGCAGCAGTCGCCGACGACCTTCCAGTGGCCGCCGACGCTCGACCTGCCGGGTTACCGCCCCACCCTGCACCCGCACGGCAAGCAGATCCGTGAGGCGGCCCGGCTGATCGCCGCGGCCAAGCGCCCGGTGCTGTACGTGGGTGGCGGCGTCCTCAAGGCCGGCGCCACCGACGGCCTGCGCAAGCTGGCCGAGACGACCGGCATCCCGGTGGTCACCACGCTGATGGCGCTCGGCGCGTTCCCCGACTCGCACCCGCAGCACCTGGGCATGCCCGGCATGCACGGCACGGTCCCCGCGGTGTATGCGCTGCAGAAGGCCGACCTGCTGATCACCCTGGGCGCCCGTTTCGACGACCGGGTCACCGGCAAGCTGGACTCGTTCGCCCCGGACGCCAAGGTCGTGCACGCCGACATCGACCCGGCCGAGATCGGCAAGAACCGGCACGCCGACGTCCCGATCGTGGGCGACGCGCGGCACGTCATCGACGAGCTGATCGCCGCGGTGTCCGCCGACGCCACCGGCACCGAGCGGTACGAGCCGTGGTGGAACACCCTCAACGAGCTGAACCGGCGGTACCCGCTGGGCTACGAGGAGCCGACCGACGGCACCCTCGCCCCGCAGTACGTGATCGAGCGGATCGGCCAGCTGGTCGGGCCGGACGCGATCTACTGCGCGGGTGTCGGCCAGCACCAGATGTGGGCGTCCCAGTTCATCAAGTTCGAGAAGCCGGCCACCTGGCTCAACTCGGGTGGTGCGGGCACGATGGGCTACGCGGTCCCGGCCGCGATGGGCGCCAAGGTCGGCCGGCCGGACACCCAGGTGTGGGCGATCGACGGCGACGGCTGCTTCCAGATGACGAACCAGGAGCTGGCCACCTGCGCCCTGGAGGGCATCCCGGTCAAGATCGCCGTGATCAACAACGGCAACCTGGGCATGGTCCGGCAGTGGCAGACCCTGTTCTACGAGGGCCGCTACTCCAACACCGAGCTGGGCACGCACAAGCACCGCATCCCGGACTTCGTGAAGCTGGCCGAGGCGCTCGGCTGTGTCGGTCTGCGCTGCGAGTCGAAGGCCGACGTCGACAAGATCATCAAGCAGGCCATGGAGATCAACGACGCACCGGTGGTCATCGACTTCACGGTCGGCAAGGACGCCATGGTGTGGCCGATGGTCGCAGCCGGCACCAGCAACGACGAGATCATGTTCGCCCGGGACGTGCGTCCCGCCTTCGACGAGGACGATCTGTGATGAGCGCCAACCAACACACGCTGAGCGTGCTGGTCGAGAACAAGCCAGGTGTGCTGGCCCGGGTCAGCGGCCTGTTCTCCCGGCGCAGCTTCAACATCGACTCCCTTGCGGTGGGCGAGACGGAGAACCCGGACGTCTCCCGCATCACGATCGTGGTCAACGCCGACTCCTCACCGCTGGAGCAGGTCACCAAACAGCTCAACAAGCTGGTCAACGTCCTGAAGATCGTGGAACTGGACCCGGCCCAGTCGGTCCAGCGCGAGCTCCTGCTGGTCAAGGTGCGCGCCGATCGGGCGCAGCGCAGCCAGGTGCTCGAGACCGTCGAGCTGTTCCGGGCCCGGGTGATCGACGTCGCTCCGGACACCCTGACGATCGAGGCCACCGGTAATCCCGACAAACTGGATGCGTTGCTGCGCGACCTCGAGCCGTACGGCATCAAGGAGATGGTGCAGTCGGGTCTCGTGGCCATCGGCCGCGGTTCCCGCTCCATCACCACGGGCCCCGCGTTACGCGCCGCCTGAACCAGCGCAGCCTGATCTTACGAAGTAAGCCCGAGAGAAGAAGGAAGTCATGACCGCGGAAGTGTTCTACGACGGCGACGCCGACCTGTCCATCATCCAGGGCAAGAAGGTCGCCGTGATCGGCTACGGCAGCCAGGGTCACGCCCACTCGCTGTCGCTGCGCGACTCGGGCGTCGACGTGGTGGTCGGCCTGCAGGAGGGCTCCAAGAGCCGGGCGAAGGCCGAGGAGCAGGGCCTGACCGTGAAGACCCCGGCCGAGGCCTCCGCCTGGGCCGACGTGATCATGGTGCTGGCGCCGGACACCGCCCAGCGCAAGATCTACGCCGAGTCGATCGCGCCGAACCTGACCGCCGGCAAGGCGATCTTCTTCGGTCACGGCCTGAACATCCGCTTCGAGCTGATCAAGCCGCCGGCCGACGTGACCATCGCCATGGTCGCCCCGAAGGGCCCGGGCCACCTGGTCCGCCGCCAGTACGTGGACGGCAAGGGCGTGCCCGCCCTGATCGCGATCGAGCAGGACCCGGACGGCAACGGCCAGGCCCTCGCCCTCTCCTACGCGAAGGCGATCGGCGGCACCCGCGCCGGCGTCATCAAGACCACCTTCAAGGAGGAGACCGAGACCGACCTCTTCGGCGAGCAGGCCGTCCTCTGCGGCGGCACCGCCGCCCTGGTGCAGACCGGTTTCGAGGTGCTCACCGAGGCCGGTTACGCCCCGGAGATCGCGTACTTCGAGTGCCTCCACGAGCTGAAGCTGATCGTGGACCTGATGTACGAGGGCGGCATCTCCCGGATGCGCTACAGCATCTCGGACACCGCCGAGTTCGGCGACTACGTCTCCGGCCCGCGCGTGATCAACGCCGGCGTCAAGGAGGAGATGAAGAAGATCCTCGCCGACATCCAGTCGGGTGCCTTCACCAAGCACCTCATCGAGGACGACGAGAACGGCGGCCCCGAGCTGAAGAAGCTCCGCGAGGAGGGCGCTCAGCACCCGATCGAGGTCACCGGCAAGAAGCTGCGCGACATGATGAGCTGGGTCGACCGCCCGATCACCGAGACCGCCTGATCTACGCAACTCAGAAGATGCCCGGTGAAAGCCGGGCATCTTCTGTCTCCCGCCCTTTCTAAGATCAAATTCAGGTCGTAGCGGGGTGGTGGGCACAGACCGTCGCTCCCGCCGAGGGCCCGGCGTGCCGAGCTGGCCGCTGACGCGTCCAGAACGCTCGGCCCACCGGGCGACGTGCGTGAGCGGTTGCGCCCTCAACCGCCGGATCAGTCGTTCGAGCTGATCGGCCGGGTGTCGGGGTTCGTTGGCGCCCCCGCACGGGGTGGTGGTTGAACTCAAAGCCGGTTGTGGGTCCGTTGGCGGCCTCGGGCAGGCGCTGGTTGAACCCACGGCTCGTTGCGCGTGCGCCCGTCACCTCTTGACATGTTTCGTGGTCAGGGTGCGAAGCCCGTCCGCGTGGTGATTACGGGCGTGCTGGACGCCCCAAGTCACCACACCGGTGGGGGTGTGGTGAATACGGGTGGTCAGCGCGCCCGAAGTCACCACGCAGGCAGACCCTGACGGCGAAAGGTGTCCAGTGAGGGCCGTGGGTGTATGCGTCCTCGCCTCAGCATTTCCGCCGTGCCTGCCGGGGTCGTGTCGGCCAGATCCGTGCCTGCCGAGTCGTGCCCGCAGGAGCCGTGTCCGACGGCTGAAGGCCCTCGGCCGTAGACCACGGCTCCCAGCTCTCGGCAAAACCGCCACGGACGACGGCTGAGCCAGCCGAGCCGTCGTCCGCGGCTGTCCACGAGGCGAAGTTCAGCCGTCAGCGACGGCTCGGGTTTGCCCGGCCGGTGTCCACGGTCGTGTTCGGCTCGAAGATGGACCATGGACGGCGGCTGGGCGGCCCGAGCCGTCGGCTGTGGTTGACCGGATGGCGAAACTCAACCGTGGACGCCGGCGTAGCCGTCGTCCACGGTTGTCGGCCTGCACCTTACAGCTGACAGCGGAGCCGGGCAGGTCGAGCAGTGGCGCGACGATCAGCGGCGGCAACCGGCGGTGACGATCAGCGGTGATCGGCGGCGGTAACGGCGGGACGCCACCCGGCTGTAGTCGTCTGGTGTGCGCGCGGTAATGCGGCGTAACATTCGGGGACGTCGATGCCGACCGGTTGGAGGGTCTCATGACTCCCGTCGTCCTGGTGACCGAGGAACTGGCCCCGTCCGCTCTCGAGGTGCTCGCCACCGACTTCGAGGTGCGGCACGCCGACGGCGGAGACCGGGCGGCACTGCTCGCGGCCATCGCCGGCGCGGACGCGGTGATCGTCCGCAGCGTCACCCGGATCGACGCGGAGGCGCTGGCCGCGGCGACCCGGCTGCGGGTGGTGGCGCGGGCCGGTGTCGGGCTGGACAACGTCGACGTGCCGGCGGCCACCGCCCGGGGTGTCCTGGTGGTGAACGCGCCCACCAGCAACATCGTGTCGGCGGCCGAACAGGCGGTGGCCCTGCTGCTGGCGGTGGCCCGGCACACCGCGACGGCGAGCGCGACGCTCAAGGCGGGCGCCTGGCGGCGTTCCGCGTTCACCGGGGTCGAGGTGGAGGGCAAGACCGTCGGCGTGGTCGGGCTGGGGCGCATCGGTGTCCTCTTCGCGCAGCGCATGGCCGCCTTCGGGGTACGCCTGATCGCCTACGACCCCTACGTGCAGCCGGCCCGGGCGGCGCAGCTGGGGGTGCGACTGGTCAGCCTGGAGGAGTTGCTGCGGGAGAGCGACTTCGTCTCGGTGCATCTTCCGCGTACCCCGGAGACCGTGGGCCTGATCGGGGAGAAGGAACTGGACCTGGTCAAACCGGGGGTGCGGATCGTCAACGCGGCCCGTGGCGGGCTGGTCGACGAGCGGGCACTCGCGGACGCGCTTGCCGACGGGCGGGTGGCGGGCGCCGGACTGGACGTCTACGAGACCGAGCCGTGCACCGCGTCGCCGCTGTTCGGCTTCGACACCGTGGTCGCCACGCCGCATCTGGGCGCGTCGACCGCCGAGGCGCAGGACAAGGCCGGTCTGGCGGTGGCGCGCAGTGTCCGGCTGGCGTTGCGCGGCGAGTTCGTCCCGGACGCGGTGAACGTGCGGGCCGGTGTCGCGGTCGACGAGGCGGTCCGCCCGATGCTCCCGCTCGCCGAGAAGCTGGGCCGGGTGTTCACCGCGGTGGCCGGTGGGGTCGCCGCCCGGATCACCGTCGAGGTCCGCGGTCCGATCAGCACACACGAGGTCGGCGTCCTCGAGCTGGCCGTGATGAAGGGTTTGTTCGCCCCGGTCGTCGCCGAGGCGGTCACCTACGTGAACGTGACCCGGCTGGCCGCCGAGCGCGGCGTCGAGGTCGAGCTGACCGCGGCGGCCGACGCCGGCGAGCAGACCGACCTGATCACGGTACGCGGAGCGCTGCCGGACGGCCGGACGGTCGGTGTCGCCGGGACCGTGGTGACCTCCGGCAGTCACGACGACGCGAAGTTGGTGGCCGTCGACGGCTACGAGCTGGACCTGGCACCGGACGGGGTGCTGATCTTCTTCCGCTACCGGGACCGTCCCGGTGTGGTCGGCACGATCGGCACGATGCTGGGCCGGTCCGGGGTGAACATCGCGGCGATGAAGGTGGCCCGCCGCGCGGCCGGCGGCGAGGCTCTGATGGTGCTGACGGTCGACTCGGCGGTCGACGCCGATCTGCTGGCCACGGTCGCCGGCGAGATCGGCGCGTCCCAGGTCGCGGCCGTCGATCTGCGGTCCGAGTGACGGGTCAGCGGATGCGCACCGGCGGCGGATAGACGGAGCCGTCCTGCAGGTCCAGCAGGTTCAGGTCGAGGTCACCGGCGAGGCGTTCGATGGTCTCCAGGACCGCGTCCGGGCAGCCCTCGTCGAGTCGCATCCAGATGTGGTCGGCGGCGGTGTGCAGGGGCACGGTGGCCCACGGTGAGGCGGATTCGGCGACGTGCGGTCCCCGGTCCGGATAGTGACTGGTCAGCGCGTCGTAGAAGGCCACGACGCGGGGATCGGCCGGCCGCTGCGGATGCTCGCCGCGGGCACAGCGCGCGTTGGCCTCGTGCACTGCGTCGGGAACGGCCGTCGGGGGCATGGCCCACACCACAAGGTCGAAACTCACCGGCGCATGGTGCCATCACCCCTGGTGTCCTCCGTGGACCAGGCGACCGACACGCGGAACAACACGGGTGGCGGCTCCCCGGTAGCGGGAGCCACCACCCGTTGCCGATCAGGCCGTCGGCGGCGGCGTCGGCTGCACCGTCCACTGTGTTGCCGCGAGCGCGCCTTCCTTGACCAGCGCGATCCGGTCCTGGTTCACCACGATCGTCCGGTCGCCGTCGATGGCGAACTGCTGGATGTCGTTGCGCTGGGTCACGAAGGTCGTGGTGATCGCGCCTTCCTTGACCCGGACGGCGCCGGCGGCGGTGAGGACGCCGACCCGGTCGGCGGCGACGTCGATCTTCTGGACGTTGACGTGCATCCGCACCCACTCGCCGGTGATCACCGAGCCGTCCAGGGCGAAGGACGTGTCGGCGCTGTTGAGCACGCCGACCCGGTTGGCGGCGAGGTCGAACTGCTTGACGTCGGACCGGATGTCGTGCCAGAGGGCGGTGTCGTACGGGCCCTGCTTGATCTCGAGGTGACCGGCCGAGTTGAGCACGCCGATCCGGGCGCTGGTCATGGCGAAGGTCTTGGCGTCGCGGTGGATCGAGAGCAGGCTCGTGCTGAGTCCGCCCTCCTTGACCCGGACGACGTTGTCCTCGGTGAGCAGGCCGACCCGCTGCCCGGCCAGGGCGATCTGCTTGATCTTGTCGAACTGGCGGACCCAGCTCGCGTTGAGGGCGCCCTCCTTGACGTACGCGATGTTGTCCCGGGTCAGGATGCCGATCCGGTCGCCGTCGAGGACGAGCTGCTTGGTGCGCGGGTACAACTTGACCCAGGCGCCGCCCAGTGCACCCTCCTTGACGTACGAGGTGCCGTCGGTGGTGATGACGCCGATCCGGTCACCGGAGACCGCGACGGCGGTGACGTCCAGGCCCACCTGGAACTGGCCGGTCCGCAGGAACGTGGAGACGGCGTCGGCGTTGCCGGCCAGCGCGGTGCGCCCGGCCGCGGCCAGGCTGAGGCGCTTGGCCTTGACCGCCCGGTCGATGACGCCCTGGAGTTCCTTGCGCTCGGCCGCTTCCAGCGCGGCCAGGGCGATCGCGATGTCACGGTCACGGGCCTGGTGGATGCCGGTCGTGATGAACGCCGCCCAGACCGCCGGGTCGAGGCTGCGCGCCGCGGACACCGCCGCTGCCTGCACCTCGGTGCCGGCCGCGGTGAAGTTCCAGACGGTGACGATGAAGTCCCGGTCCGGCAGGTTGAGGAGTTCGTCGGTGACCGGCAGCAGGATCCGGTTGGCGGCGAACCGCTTGGCGGCCTTGGCCAGCTCGGCCGCCTTCTCCGCCTCGGTCTTCGCGGCGTCGGCGGCGATCCGGTCGTCGGTGTCCTGGCGGGCGGCCTCGGCCAGGCCGGTGGCGATGAACGCCTCCTGCGCGGCGGGGGTGCCGGTCCGCGCGGCGGCGGCCGCGGCCTTGACCTTCGGCCACTTCGCGTCCTCGGCGACCCGTTCCCAGATCAGCCGGATGAAGTCGGTGTCGCTGCCGGACAGCAGCGTGGCGTCGGCGACCACGTCGATGCTCGCCGCGGCCGCGGTACGCGCCAGGTCACTGGCCCGCTTCGCCTCGGTGGCCTGCCGCTCCCGGGCGATGTCCCGGTCGAAGGCGGCGAACACCTCGGTCAGGATGAAGTCCGAGCTCGCCTGGTCGGCGTCCTCCGGCGCGGCGCTGAACGCGATCTCCGCCGCGAGCCGGACCTCGGCGTGGGCCGGCTTGTCCTTGACGTGGTTCCAGATCGCGATCACGAAGTCGCGGTCGGCCAGCTCGAGCAACGTGTAGTCGTCGCCGAGACCGAATTTGACGGCGACCGCGAGCTTCTCGTCGTACTCCGCGGCGGCGAGGATCGCGGCCGAAGTGGACGGTGCGGCGGGTGCCGCGTACGCCACGGCCGGTGCGGCGGTGGTGATCGCCACCGCGGCCAGGCCGGCGGCGAGGAGCCGCCGGATCGTGGATGCATCGATGGTGTTTGGCATCAAGCCGATTCCCCCGTGTGCAGCTGGTTAACGGAGCGTGTCCTAAAAGGGCCAAGTCGATCGTGACCAAAAGGGACGCTGCCGCAAGCTAGCTCGGACGATTACGCATAGGCAAGCTTTGTTTACTGTGGCGGATCACTCACCGTAGCGTTTCGGCTGGTCACAGGTTCAGAAACGGTAGCGAGACATGCGCCGCGTTCCACGTCGTCGATATTCATGATTCGATCGCCGTCGACGATTACGGGGGAATCGATGAAACGCAGAGCTCTGCTCTCGACGGCCGTGGCAACGGCCCTGCTCGCATTTTCGGTACCCGGTCCGGCAGTCGCGGCGGGTCTGCCGACGGCGGCCGCGGCCACCGACCTGATGTCCGAACAGGAAGAGGCGGAACGGGTCTTCGTCCGCTGGGTCTCGGCGAACGACCCGCGCCCGGCGGTCCGCAGCGCGGCCCGGTCGGCACTGCTCTCCAGCAGCGGCGCGACGGCGATCACCACCTTCCTGCTGACCGGCTACGACACGGCGATCACGCGCGCCGAACAGACCCGGACACGCCAGTACGACTACACCGAGCGGATGGTCGCCACCCACGCTGTCCAGTACTACCCGCGGGTCAACGCGGCGGGCCGCCGGGCGCTGGTGGGCACCGACGCGGAACTCGCCGAGTTCGCGACCACCGGCTACACCGCCGCGCTGGCCCTGGACCGCCAGGGCATCGCCGACGACCGCCACCGGGCCGACCTGATCGTCGGCGAGGATCACGCCTTCGTCACCGGGCTGAGCGAGGACGACCCCGGACCGCAGGTACGCGCCTGGGCCGGTCGCGCCGTCGCCCCCGGAACGACCGCCGCCGACGTCGCCGAGTTCCTCAGCTACGGCTGGGTCAGCGCCGCCGGCCTGGACCTGCAGACCCACCGCCGGCAGGCCGCCGACGCCGACCGGCAGTGGCTGTCGCAGACCCGCCGGCTGGTGGTCGAGGCACAGGCCGCCGAACAGGCCGCCCGGGAAGCCGCAGCCGAGGCGCAGGCGCAGGCCCGGGCCGCCGCGGCCCGCGCCTGGAACGTCGTCGGTACGCAGACCGGCTCGCCCCGCGTCGCCTGGGCGGACGCCGAGCAGACCGCCCTGCGGCAGGCCGAGAGCTGGCTCCAGATCGCCGCCGTCGCGGCCGCCGCGACCAGCCCCAACTGGCTGAACATCGCCGGCACCGCGGCCGGCACCCGCGACGAGTGGCTGGCCGAACAGCAGAACGCCGCCGCGCAGGCCGCCACCTGGGCGGCGCTGTACCAGCAGGCCCTGGCCGCCGAAGCGGCACTGACCGACCCCGTCGGCTGAAGCCGATCTCCCCCATCCGCGCGCCCCGGTGAGGGCGCGCGGCGATGACGTCTGCGATGGGACGACTGTGATTGTGAAGCGAATACGCGCCGGGTTGACGGTGTCGCTCGCCGCCCTGGTGCTCGGCACCACCCTGCACGCGCCCCCTGCCCTGGCCGCCGAACCGGAACCGGCCGCGGCCGCGGCCGGTTCCGGCGAGATCGTGATCCCGCCGCTGGTCACCGAAGAGTGGAACGGCACCACCGGGGTCAGCGCCCTGGACGAACGGTGGCGCAAGGCCGTCGCCGACGTCGCCGAGTTCACCGCCGAGCCGGAGATCCGCGACGCCGCCCTGGCCGCCCTCGCCACCGGCGATCCGGCGATCATCCAGAAGTTCGCCATGGTCGACAAACCGGCCCTGGACAAGCAGGTCGCGGCCCGCAAGAAGAAGGAAGCCGCCGACAACCTGGCCGCCATCAAGGCGCTGAAGGGCACCGGCGGCGCCTACTTCAACGCCGAGGTCGACCGGGTCCTGGCCGGCACCGACAGCGACCGGGCGGCGTTCCTCGCGTACGGCGCGGACATCGCCCGCGACCGCGACGCGAAAGTCACCGCGGACGCCACGGAGCGGGCCGCCACCCTGCGCGAACGGGTCCGCCTGGTGGCCGCGGCCGCCCCCGCCGAGTCCCAGGTCCGGAAAGCGGCCGAGGCCGCCCTGGCCGGCGACGACGCCGCGATCACCGCGTTCCTGGCCACCGGCTACCTGACCGCGGCCCGCGCCGACGCGGCCGAACGCGAGCAGTACCTGAAAGACCTCGAGGAGCGGAACAAAGCCGCCGAGGAACTCACCGAGCTGGCGGTCAAGGCCCAGCGCGCCTCCGCGGCCCGCACCCGCCTCCTGGCCGCACACGGCGACGGCGTCCGCGCCCTGCAACGGGCGTCGAACTCGATGGCCGGCGCGGCGAACGCCGCCCGGCACGCCCAGCGCGTCCTGGCCGGCAGCGGCACCGTGGCGGCCAAGGCCACCGAGTTGAACGCCGCGAAGTCCCAGACCGCGAACGCGCTCACCGCGGCCCGCAACGCCGCTGAGGAGGCACGCGTCTCGGCCGCGATAGCCACCACCTCCTCCGACGAGCTGATCGAGATCGGCCTCGAATACGGCGCCGAATGGTCGCTGATCGCCCAGGGCATGAGCGAGGCCTCGACCGCCGCGGTCGGCGCGACGCAGACGGCGGCGTACGCCATCGACGCCACCATCGCGACCAACAACGCCCAGGGCGCCCAGGCACAGGCCGAGGCCCACGCCGCGCAGGCCATCAAGTGGCGCGAGCACGCCGAGGAACACGCCAAGGCAGCCGCGAAGCTGGCCGCGGCGGCGGAGAAGCAGGCGAAGGCGGCGAAGACCGCGGCCGCGCGGACGAAGAAGGCCCGCGCGGAGGCGGAGGCGGCCGAGGCGAAGGCCTGGGCCGAGGCGGAGAAGACCCGTCAGCACCGGTTGGAGGCCGAGGCGCAGGCCGCGGAGGCGAAGCGCCAGCGCCAGATCGCCGAGGCGGAACGCCAGAACGCCGCCCGCCACCGCGCCGAGGCAGAGCAGCAGGCCGCCATCGCCCGCGACGCCCGCGCCAACGCCGACGCCCAGGCCGCCATCGCGGCCACTGCCTCCCAGCGTGCGGGGACCGCCAACGACAACGCGGCTGCGGCGGACACCAAGGCTTGGGAGAAGGAGAACGAGGCGGGCAAGGCCCGGGACAAGGCGCTCCAGGCGGAACGGGACCGGCAGACCGCCGAGGCGAAGCTACAGGCCGGAAACGCTCTCGTGGCGAAGGCCGACAGCGAGGAGGCCCGGGACGAGGCACAGGCCTTCGCGACCGAGGCCAAGAGTGAGTACGCGACGGCGAACAGCGCGGCCGGCTCGGCGCGGGCGTCCGCGAACACGGCTACCGGCGCGGCCGCCAACGCACGTGCTGCGGCGACTCAGGCGCAGCAGGCCGCTGATCGGGCCTGGGCTGCTGCGGAGAAGGCGCAAGCCGCAGCCGCTGCCGCAGACGCGGCAGCGGATCAGGCCGAAGCCTCGGCCAGGGCCACCCATGCTGCCCGGCTGCGCGCGGACTCGAAGGCTGCCGAAGCGACCGCGCAACAGGCCAAGGCGGCGCAGGCGGCCACTGCGGCAGTGCAGCTCGCGAACCAGGCCGCCGAGGAGGCGATCCGTTCGCTGTGGGCAGCGGACCGTACCCGGAAGGAGGCCGAGGCGGCGTCTACCGAGGCGGTTGCTGCCGCGGCTCAGGCCGAGATGGCCATCCGAGCGGCCGCGGCCGCGTCGACGTCGTCGGCGGGGATCGCTGACCCGCACGACACGGCGTTGGCGGTGGTGTCGCCGTTCACCGGCGCCGACATCGACGCTGATTTCGTTCAGCTGGTCGCGGAGCAGGCCAAGAGCATCGGCGAGGAACAGGCTGCGGCAGCCCGGGCACGTGCCGCGGAGGCGCTGACCGCGGCGAGCAAGGCGCAGGCGGCTGCCGATCGGGCCGCCGCCCAGGTGAAGCCGGCGTACGAGGCGGCGGCGCGGGCAGCCCGGTCGGCAGCCGACGCTGCGCAGTCGGCTGCCGAGGCGAAGAAGTCCGCGGCGGAAGCCGCCGTGGACGGTGCCGCGGCCCGAGAGGCCGCAGCCGGAGCGGGCCGTGCCGACGCGCAGGCACGTGCCGATGCGGTTGCGGCGCGGAACGCGGCGAACGAGGCGGCGAACGACGCCGCGATCGCGGGTCGTAGCGCGCAACAGGCCCAAGGGGACGCTGATGCGGCGAACAAGACCGCGACCTCCGCGGAGAACGACGCGGCTGCGGCTCGCGGCGCAGCTGACCGGGCGGCCGCTGATGCTGCTCGCGCGAAGACGTATGCGGACAGCGCGCAGGAGCATGCGGACAGCGCGGCCGAGGCCGCCAGCAACGCCATGCAACACGCCATCGATGCTCAGCAGGCCTACGAGCGGGCCGAGGCCGACGAGCGGGAACGGATTGCGGCGGCGCTCAAGGGTGACGATCCGAGTCCGGGCGACGAGGGGGACATCCTCAGCGAGCTGACCGATCTGGAGCGCCAGGAGTACGAGCAGGCGAAGCGAGACGCCGCCCTGGACCTCAAGGAGTTTCTCCGGAACGAGGGCCTTGACGAGCTCGAGGACGCCCTCATCGGCGAACTCAAGGAGTGCGCGACCGATCCTGGTTGGGCTGCCTGCTTCTGGGCCGCGGTGAACATCATCCCGTGGAGCAAGCTGCTGAAGATCAAGAAGATCTGGACGCTGTACGACAAGTACAAGAAGTTCGTCGACAAGGTCCAGGGCGCCGCCAAGCACAAGAAGGACCTGCGGGACAAGGCGCACAAGCGTAAGAAGGACCGCGAGGACCGGGAGAGCTGCCAGAGCACTTCCTCGAAGTCCGGCGCTCGTGTCGGCGGTGCGGCGTTCGTGTCCCCGCTGAACCCGGCCGGTGGCAGTGTCGAGTATCAGCAGGCGGCCTTCGCTGTTCAGGCAGCCAAGAACGAGGACACTCCGGCGTGGGCCAAGGCCGCGATCGCACTGATCAAGGCGGGGCAGGGCACGCCGCGGATGACCGGAAGCGATCAGACGCTGTACCAGGGCCGTGAGTCGGCGAGGCATCTGGCCAAATGGGGACCTCGAGCCGGCTTCAGCGGTTCGCCCGAGTGGGAGGTGCCGGGCAAGAACGACCAGCACCGGATCGTCGGCCCGAACGCCTTCGGCGAATACGGGTGGACCACGAACCACTACATCAAGATCAATGTGGCGGAGGGATGCTGAGAGAGGAGCCGGCCATGGGCTCGGTGCGGTTCGCGATCCGGCTGCCGGAGGACGGCCTTCGATTCATCGAGGCCGAGGACCTGGAGGGTTTCTTTGTCGGGCGATACAGCTTCGACGACTTCGGGGCGCTGCTCGACAGCGACGACCCGGAGATCACCTTCCGGCTGCTGGAGCCGTCGCCCCCGGCGTTCGACGCCGACCGGCTCGGTGACATCGAGGTTCTCGTTTTGGATGCCGACGGTGCGGTAGCGGGGTCCTACTCGTTCTGGGGCGCGCGGGTGGACACGGAATTCTGGAGGATCTCGGCGCGTGCGCAGTTGCCACCCCACGTCGAGGCGGGGAATCTGTGGCGCCGCCCGGCACCCCGTCGCGCGGGGGAGTGGACGAACATCCCGGTCGGTCTCCGGGAGGGCTGGGTCGAGGTGGCGATGCTTCGCGACGCGGCGGGTCCGGGGCCCTCGAAGGTGGCCGTGCCCGCTGGTGAGGTCGTTCTGGAGGGCGCGCACATCGAGGACGTCGCGAGTTTCTTCTGTGCGGTCGGCGAGGCGTTTCGCGGACCGGGAGGATACGCCGGGATGGGCTACACGGCACTGGCGGAATTCCTGGCGGCCGCGTCCTCGGGGCAGGAGATCCGGCTGCTCTGGAAGGATATGGAGGTGGCCGAATCGATCGGCGGTGTCGACGGAGAAACCTCCCCACTCGAGGCGATGGTGCGCACCTTCGCCGAGGCGAACGTCGTAGTGACTCCCGGGTAACCCGGGCCGATGTCGGATCGGCGGCCGACACGCGGGCGCGGCGCCTTGCGTGCTGTCTGCCGGGGTCGCTAGCTTTGTCCGTGCCGCGCGTTCCGGGTGGGCCTGTCTTCGGGTGATGGTGCCTGGTTCGGGGCGTGTGGCTGTGTATCCGGCGGGACCGAATCCACGAGTACTCGTCGCAACAACCCCCCGTGACCGTTTGCCGCGGTCCGGGGGTTGTTCGCATCCGGGGTATTTCATCTGGTGAGACTGGCGTACCGAAGATCGGGAAGCGGTATTAGCCTGGTCAGCGGTTGCAACAGAGCTTGGGGGAGTCGACGTGAGCGTGGCGCGGATCGCGGTGGTGGCCGGTGACGGCATCGGGACCGAGGTGACCGCCCAGGCTCGCAAGGTTGTCGACGCGGTCCTCCCCGGCGTCGACTACAACGAGTATGACCTGGGCGCCCGCCTCTACAACCGCACCGGCGAGGTTCTGCCGGCTTCGGTGCAGACGGAGCTGGCCGGGCACGACGCGATCCTGCTGGGCGCGATCGGTGACCCGAGTGTGCCGCCGGGCGTGCTGGAGCGGGGCCTGCTGCTGAAGCTGCGCTTCGACTTCGACCAATACGTGAACCTGCGCCCCTCGAAGCTGTGGCCGGGCACCACCAGTCCGCTGGCCGGGCTCAAGCCGGGCGAGATCGACATGGTCGTGGTCCGTGAGGGCACCGAGGGCCTCTACGTCGGCGCCGGCGGCGTCCTGCACAAGGACACCCCCGCCGAGATCGCGACCGAGGAGAGCCTGAACACGCGGCACGGCGTCGAGCGGGTCATCCGGGACGCGTTCGCGCGGGCCGAGCGGCGCGACCGCAAGCACCTGACGCTGGTGCACAAGACCAACGTGCTCACCCACGCGGGCGGTCTGTGGGCCCGCGCCTTCGCCGCCGTCGCGGCGGAACACCCCGACGTCACCACCGAATACCAGCACATCGACGCCGCCAGCATGTTCCTGGTGTCGAACCCGCAGCGGTATGACGTGATCGTGACCGACAACCTCTTCGGTGACATCCTCACCGACATCGCCGCTGCCGTCACCGGTGGCATCGGCATGGCGGCCAGCGGTTCCGTCAACCCCGAGCGGAAATACCCGTCGACCTTCGAGCCGGTGCACGGCTCCGCGCCGGACATCGCCGGCCAGGGCATCGCCGACCCGGCGGCCGCCATCCTGTCCGCCGCCCTGCTGCTGGAGCACCTGGGCCGGCACGACGAGGCCCGGCGAGTAACCGAGGCGGTCGCGGCCGAGGTCGCGTCCCGGGCTCCGGGCGCGCCGCTGCGTACCGCCGACGTCGGCGACCGGGTCGCCGCCGCGCTCTGAGCGATCGAGCAGAACGCACGGTCCTGAGCGATCAGGTAGAAGACACGGTAGAAGGCAGAAGGCACGATCTGCTGCGAGCACGCCCACGAAAGCGTGCCGGGCGATCCGAGCGAACCTGTCTGAGAAAGAACAGCGACGCTGCGCCGAGCGCACGGCCCCGCACACCGAGCGGGCCGAGCGCCGGCGAGCGCCCCTTCCACGGCCTGCGGGAGAACCCCGCGGGCCGACTCACCGGCGGCCATTGTCCGAGGGGCCGTTCGAGGTAGATTCATGGGCACTCCGGGTGCCCTTCCCCATGCGTGAAATACAGAAAGCAGGTCTGTTTGCCATGAGCGGTGGTGACAACCTCGAATTCGAGATCCGTCCGAATCCGGCGCCCGTCGGCGACGACGAGCGCGCGGCGCTCCTCGCGAACCCCGGGTTCGGTCGGATCTTCACCGACCACATGGTCACGATCCGTTACGCCGACGGCAAGGGGTGGTACGACGCCCGCGTCGAGGCCCGCGCGCCGATCCCGATGGACCCGGCGAGTGCCGTGCTGCACTACGCGCAGGAGATCTTCGAGGGGCTGAAGGCGTACACGCTGCCGGACGGCGGTGTCGCGATGTTCCGCCCGGACGCCAACGCGGCCCGGTTCAACGAGTCGGCCGCCCGGATGGCCATGCCGCCGCTGCCGGTGGAGACGTTCCTCCAGTCGCTGCGGGAGATCATCGAGATCGACCGGGGCTGGATCCCGCCGGGCGAGGAGGGCAGCCTCTACCTGCGGCCGTTCGCCTACGCCAGCGAGGTGTTCCTCGGCGTCCGCCCGGCCACCGAATACCTCTACCTGGTCATCGCGTCGCCGGTCGGACCGTATTTCTCCGGTGGCGTCAAGCCGGTGTCGATCTGGGCGTCGCCGGACTTCACCCGTGCCGCTCCCGGGGGCACCGGCGCGGCCAAGTGCGGCGGCAACTACGCGGCCGGTCTGTCGGCGCAGGCCGAGGCCGCCGAGCACGGCTGCGACCAGGTGGTCTACCTGGACGCCGTCGAGCGTAAGTACATCGACGAGCTGGGCGGGATGAACGTGTTCCTGGTCCTCGACGACGGTTCCCTGGTGACGCCGCCGCTGACCGGCACGATCCTGCCGGGCATCACCCGCGACTCGGTGATCACGCTGGCGCGTCAGGCCGGCCGGACCGTCGAGGAGCGGCAGATCAGCCTGGACGAGTGGCGTGACGGTGCCGCCTCCGGCCGGGTCCGTGAGGCGTTCGCCTGCGGCACCGCCGCGGTGATCACCCCGATCGGCACGATCAAGAGCTTGGACGGCGAGTTCACCGTCGGCGACGGCGGCTCCGGCGAGATCACGATGGCGATCCGCAAGCAGCTGGTCGACATCCAGCGGGGCCGTGCCGAGGACGTCAACGGCTGGGTGCACAAGGTTCTGTGAGACCCGAGTGGGCCGGTCACGCTCCTTTGGGGGTACGCGTGACCGGCCCACTTTCTTCACCCGTACCGCCACTGGCGCACCTTTGACGCGTGCCACCACTGGCGCACTCTTTCACGCGCACTGCCACGAGTGCGCTTTTCCCGCGTACCCCCGGAAGAGGGTGAGCGGGACGATCAGCTCTCCAGGAGATGGGCGCGCATCGTGGAGATCTCGTCGGCGGTGAGACCGATCTCGCGCACATAATTTTCCACCGAACCGTGCAGGGCGCGCAGGTCGGTCAGGAACATGTTCATCGCCTCGGGCGGCGAGTCGAACATGTGCTCGTTGCCGAGGACCGCCTCCGGGTTGGTCTCCAGCAGGTGTCTCGTGAGTGGGCGCATGGCTTCGGTGGTCAGCGCGTAATCCGCGGCGATCACGTCGTCGGGCACACCGAGCAGGGAGAGCGCCAGCGCGCAGACCGTGCCGGTGCGGTCCTTGCCGGCCATGCAGTGCACCACGACCGGTCCCGCGGCGGGGTCGGCGATCAGCCGCAGCGAGTCGAGGAGCGCCTCCCGGCCGTCCTCGGCGAAGTTGAGGTAGCGGTCGGCGAGCCAGCGTTCGTGGACGATGCCGTCGGAGTGCTCGATCTCCTCCCAGTCGACGTGGTGCAGCACCAGGTTGCGGTAGTCCACGCCGTAGGCCTCGGACACCCGGCCGAACTTCTCCACCTCGTGCGGGCGACGGAGATCGATGACGGTACGGACGCCGAGGGCGCTGAACGCCACCGCGTCGTCCTCGTTGAGCCGGTGCAGCGCGTCCGACCGGAACAGCCGGCGCCAGCGGACGGTCCGGCCGTCGAGCCCGGAGTATCCGCCCACGTCGCGGAAGTTGTACGCCTTCGCGAAGGGCAGGTTTCGTGAATACGATTCGGCAACCACGCTGCCAACCTATCCTCCGGGGCCGAGCACCGGCCCCGGAGAACGGGCGTCACCGAGTGGGATCGGCCACCCCGGGCGCGTCTCAAGTTGTGGATTTCCGGTCCCATTCCGCACCGTGCGTGGCATGCTTCATCCCGTGACCCACTCCGTGCTGATTATTCGCACTTAGCGCGCCGGCTGACCTCTCGCCGACGCGCAGACCTCCCGCATCCGCGGGGGGTCTTTTTGTTGTGGGTCAACGACTGAAAGGACTTCCTCGATGGAGTACCAGGTGTTCGACACGACGCTGCGGGATGGTGGGCAGCGCGAGGGAATCAGCTACACGGTGGCCGACAAGCTCGCTGTCGCACGCCTGCTGGACGAGTTCGGGGTGGGCTTCATCGAGGGCGGCTGGCCGGGTGCCATGCCCAAGGACACCGAGTTCTTCGAACAGGCGAAGACCGAGCTGCGGCTCAAACACGCGGTGCTCGTCGCGTTCGGTGCCACCCGCAAGGCCGGCCTGGACGTGGCCGAGGACCCGCAGGTCAAGGCGCTTCTCGACGCGGAAACCCCGGTGGTCTGCGTGGTCGCGAAGTCCGACATCCGCCACGTGGAGCGGGCGCTGCGCACCACCGGCGACGAGAACCTGGCGATGGTCCGGGACACCGTGCGGCATCTGGTCGCGAACGGCCGGCGCGCGTTCGTCGACTGCGAGCACTTCTTCGACGGTTTCCGGCACGATCCGGCGTACACGGCGAGTGTCGTGAAGGCCGCGTTCGAGGCCGGCGCCGAACGCGTGATCATGTGTGACACCAACGGCGGCATGCTGCCCTCGATGATCACCAAGGCCATCGCCGCGTTGACCGAGCTCACCGGGGTGGACGCCGGCGCACTCGGCATCCACTGCCAGAACGACACCGCCTGCGCGGTCGCGAACACCGTCGCCGCGGTCGAGGCCGGCGTCAAGCACTTCCAGTGCACCGCCAACGGGTACGGCGAGCGGCCCGGCAATGCCGACCTGTTCGCCGTGGTCAGCAACCTGCAACTCAAGCTCGGGCTGAAGGTCCTACCGGACGGATGCCTGGAGAAGGCGACGCGGGTGTCCACCGCGCTCGCCGAGATCGCCAACATCGCCCCCGACACCCACCAGGCCTATGTCGGGGCCGCTGCCTTCGCCCACAAGGCGGGGTTGCACGCGAGCGCGATCAAAGTGGATCCGCTGCTCTACAACCACGTCGACCCGTCGGTTGTCGGCAACGACATGCGGATCCTGGTGACCGAGATGGCCGGCCGGGCCAGCATCGAGCTCAAGAGCCGTGAGCTCGGGCTGGACCTGGCCGGCCACCCGGACACCCTGACCTCGGTCACCCGCAAGGTCAAGGAGCTGGAGGCCGGGGGCTGGTCGTTCGAGGCCGCCGACGCCTCGTTCGAGCTGCTGGTGCGCGGCGAGCTGCCGGGTGCCGACGTGGCCCGGCCGTTCGCCCTGGAGTCGTACCGGGTGCAGGTCGAGCACCGGGAGGACGGCACAGTCCTCACCGAGGCGACCGTGAAGGTCCGGGTGCGCGGCGAGCGGGTGATCGCCACGGCGGAGGGCAACGGTCCGGTCAACGCCCTGGACGAGGCGCTGCGGTCCGCGCTGTCCGGCCACTACCCGCAGCTCAAGTCGTTCGAGCTGACCGACTTCAAGGTGCGGATCCTGGAGGGCAGCCACGGCACCAACGCGATCACGCGGGTGCTGGTCGGCACCAGCGGGGACAACAACCGGGGGTGGACGACGGTCGGGGTCCACGAGAACGTGGTCGAGGCGAGCTGGACCGCTCTCGTGGACGCCCTGACGTACGGTCTGGCCGTTCGTTAGCCCCGGCGCGCGGCGATCTCGCGGATCAGTGAGATCGCCGCGGCCGCGGGCATCGGATCGTGGCCACGCAACGCGACCTGGCCATGGTGGACCTCTTTCTCTCCGATCACCGCGATGTAGGGGATTCTTCGAGCTTTTCGGACTCGTGCGCCGATCGAGCCGTCGTGGTGGATCTCCGCGCGGAGACCGGCCCCCCTGGCCGCCGCCGCGAAGTCGCCGGCGGCCTCGTCCTGTGCCGCACTGATCGGCAGGATCGCCAGCTGGACCGGGGCGTACCAGACCGGGAACGCGCCGCCGTGCACCTCGATCAGATGGCCGAAGAGCCGCTCCATCGAGCCGACCAGACTGCGATGGATCATCACCGGCCGCTGCTTCGACCCGCTTCTGTCGATGTATTCCAGGCCGAAACGCTCGGGCTGGTGGAAGTCGATCTGGACGGTGGCGATGGTCCACTCCCGGTCCGCGGCGTCCCGCACCTGGACGTCGATCTTCGGGCCGTAGAAGGCGGCCTCGCCCGCGACCTCGTGGTACTCGATGCCGGCCTGCGCGAGCGCGTCCCGCAGCAGCGCCTCGGAGACGCCCCACGAGTCGTCGTTCCCGCCGTACTTGCGTCCCTCGCCGCGCAGGGACAGCTGCACCGACGCGGGCCGCAGACCCAGCGCCGCCTGCGCCTCGGCCATCAGCCGCAGCACCCGGGCCACCTCGTCGGCGGCCTGCTCCGGCGGGCAGAAGACGTGCGCGTCGTTCAGCGCGATCTGGCGTACCCGGGACAGGCCGCCGAGCACCCCGGAACGCTCGGCCCGGTACATCGGCCCCATCTCGGCGATGCGCAACGGCAGTTCACGGTACGAGCGCCCGCGCGCCCGGAAGATCATGGCGTGGTGCGGGCAGAGACTGGGCCGCAGCACCAGTTCGTCCTCGCCGACCGGCATCGGCGGGAACATGTCGCCGGCGAAGTTCTCCAGGTGGCCGGAGAGCTCGTACATCTGACGTCTGCCCATGCCGGGGGAGTACACGTGGCGGTATCCGTTGCGGCGTTCCAGGTCGTACAGATAGGACTCCACCTCGTGGCGCGCGGCCGCGCCGTCCGGCATCCAGAAGGGGAGACCCGCCCCGATCAGCGGGTCGGAGTCGAAGAGGTCGAGTTCCCGACCGAGCTTGCGATGGTCCTGCATGATGTGCCGTCCTTCTCGAAGGAGCCGGGCGGCATGCGGGAACGGAAACGGCCCCGGGCATGTCGCCCGGGGCCGAATCTCTGGTCGCTGCTCGTGTCAGCGCGGATCGACGCCGGGGTGTCCCGGCGTGGTCGTCACATGAGCGCTGATCAGCATGGTGTCGATGCTAGGGGGCCGACTGGTTCGCGGTCGACCAGTTTTCTTCGAGGAGCTGGTACAGGAAGTGGTCCTGCCACTCGCCGCCGATCTTCAGGTAGCGCGGCGCCATCCCGAACATCTGGAAACCGGCGCGTTCCAGGACCCGCTGCGACCGTACGTTGTGCAGCAGCGTCCCGGCTTCCACCCGGTGCAGGCCGTGCACCGTGAAGGCGTCCCGCAGGAGCAGGGCGACGGCCTTGGTGACCAGCCCACGCCCGGCGTGCCCGGAGTCCACCCAGTAGCCGAGGCTGCACGACTGGAACGGTCCGCGGACGATGTTGTTGAGGTTGACCCGGCCGACGACCCGGCCGTCCTCGACGATCACGTGCGGCAGCGAGGTGCCCTGGTCCAGCACGCCACCGATGACCTGCCGCTGCCCGTCCTCGGTGTAGTACACCTCGTCGCGGGCCGGGTCCCACGGCTCCAGCCATTCCCGGTTCGCCGTCAGCAGCGCGGCCAGTTCACCGGCGTCGTGCAGGGTGACCGGGCGGATCGTCGGGCTCATGACGCCGCCGGAAGGGTCAGCCCGGCGATGATCGCCCGGTGGTCGCTCTTGGTCACTCCGTGCACCTCGTATCCGTCGACGCCGATCCGTTCGTCCACCAGCACGTGGTCGATGGTGACAGGCGGGATCGGGTCGCTGTCGTACGGACCCCAGGTGCCGATCAGACCCTTGCCGGTGGTGGCCGCCGCATCCCGGTAACCGGTGGCGATCAGATCGCGGACCAGCTTGTGGTCGAGCGTCGCGTTGAAGTCGCCGAGCAGGATCCGCGGCATGCCGTGCGGGTCCGCGGCGACCTGGTCACGCAGGTCGACCGCCCAGCCGTCGAGCATGCTGGGATGCGCCGGGGCGAGCGGGTGCACCGACTCGACGTACACCGGGCCGATGCCGGGCACCTGGAGCGTGGCATGGGCCTGCTGCATGCCACCGGCACCGCGGCGGGACGCCTGCTCGCTCATCGGGTGCCGCGAGTAGATGCCGGAACCACTGGCACCCCACTCCGGCGCCAACTGGTTGTACGGCAGCAGCGCCTCCAGCCCGGCGGCCTTCAGCGCGGCCCGGCTGCGCTCGTTGTACTCCTGTACGGCCAGGACGTCGACGTCGTTGTCCTCGATCAGCTTCACCAACTCGGTGGCGCTGGCCCCGCCGAACAGCATGTTCATGCTCATGACCGTCAGCGTGACGCCGTCCACCGGACCGGTGTCGCGGTCCGGCACCGCGCGGGGCACGACACACACCGCCAGGCCGAAGGCCACCAGACCGGACAGCGCGGCCGCGGCCCACCGCCGGGTGACCAGGGCGAGCAGGAACGGGATCGACGACCAGGCCGCGACGTACGGCGTGAAGGCCACCAGCATGATCAGCACGCTGGTCTCGAGTCCGAAGGCCCGCATCACGAACCAGGCGGCGGCCGGGAGGGCCAGCAGCCAGATCAGCACCGTCCGGACGATGCGGGGGCGAGCCGGCCGCCGTTCGGCCGGCGCGTCGGTGATCGTCATGGCGGCGACGTTATCCGGACGCCGCAGCCCGGGGGCCGGTATGGCGTTCCAGGTCACAACATCGATATCCGTCGACGTTCGGGCCGCCCCGGTGGGACGGCCCGAAACCCCAGGTCAGACCTCCGCGTCGACGACGTCGCCGAACTCGGCCAGCCCTTCGGAGATCACCGCGCCGTCACCCTCGACGACGAGCGTCAGGCCGTCCACGGTGAGGTGCCGTGCGGCCGCCTCGGACACCTGCTCGACGGTCGCCTCCAGGTACTCCCGGCGCAGCGTCTCGTAGTAGTCGTCCGGCAGGCCGTGCACCACCAGCGAGGCCAGCGCGCCGGCGATCGCCCCCGGCGTCTGCATCTCCACCGACAGCTGACCGGCCCGCCACGACCGGGCCACCTCCAGTTCCTCCTCGGTGACCCCCTCGAGTTGGGTCCGGGAGATCTCGCCGAGGGTGTCCCGGATCGCCGGGGCGGTCACCGCGGTCTGCACCCCGGCGGCCACCTCGAAACGGCCGGCCCGGCGGGTCATCGCGTACGAGCCGCGGATCCCGTACGTGTACCCCTTCACCTCACGGATCAGGTGGTTCAACCGGGACGTGAACGCGCCACCGAGCACCGTCGCGGCGAGCGTCATCGCCACATAGTCCGGCGTGGCCCGCTCCGGCGCCCGATGACCCAGCCGCAGGGTGGACTGCACCGAACCGGGCCGGTCCACCAGCACGGTGCGACGGGCCGGCGGAACCGGCACCCCGAGCGGTCCGGCCTGCTCCAGAGGTTCCCCGGAGGTCCCGGCGAACGCCGCCTCGGCCAGCGCGTCCAGATCCAGTGCGTCCAGGTCGCCGGCGACCAGCAGCACACCCGGCCGCAGCATCCACGACTCGTGGAAGGCCAGCACGTCCTCGACGGTCACCGCGGCCACCGAGGTGGGATCGCCGTGCAGCGGACGGCGGTACCGGCCCTCGGCGCCGAACAGGGCGGACCGCAGCGCGGCGTCGGCCCGCGGACCCGGCTGCGCCCAGTCCATCCGCAGGGCGGTGACCTCGTCGTCGCGTACCCGGATGACGTCCTCTGCGGCCAGCAGAGGGGTGCGTGCCGCCTCGGCGGCCAGCCGCACGGCGTCGGTCAGCACCGGGACCGGTGCCGCCACGCCGACCCGGAACGTGTCCCAGTCGACCGAGGCGGACAGCTCCGCGCCCAGACCTTCCAGAGCGAGCGCGTACGCCGCCGAATCGCGCTTCCTCGTGCCCTCCTCCAACGACTTCGCCAGCACCGTGGCGGTGCCCTCACGGCCCTCGGTCTCCCGGGCGGCACTCGCGTCGAGCAGCAGCGCCGAACTGGCCAGGATCTGGCCGGGCAGGTGGGCGGCGATCACCGTGCCGCCGTGCGCGGTCAGGCGGCGCACGGCCGGGAAGGTGTACGGGCGAGCCGGTCCCGGACCGGGACGGGTGGTGATCAGGCTCATGCGGCTTCCTCGGGCTGGGTGTCCTCGGACTGGTTTTCCTCGGGCAGGTAGATCAGGGTCACCCGGGACTCGGGCGCCAGCAGGGTCCGGGCCGCCTCGGTGACGTCCTCCACGGTGACGGCCTGCCAGCGGGGCAGACGTTCCGCGGCGGCGGCCGGGTCGCCGAACTGGGTCGTGTACCGGCCCAGGGTGTCGGCACGGCCGCCCACAGTGGAGACGGTCCGCCACCACGCCGTGGTGAGCAGCGCCTTCGCCCGGTTCAGCTCGTCGGAGCTGATCGGCTCGTCGACCAGGCTGCGGATCACGTCGGACAGGCCCTGCTCGAGCTTCTCCAGCGGCACGCCGTCCTTCACCGTGGCGGTGACGATCAGCGGGGCCGGGGCGTGCGCGAGGTCCACACCGTACGAACCGATGTAGTCCGGCTGCGCGATCCGGGCGCCGTCGGCCAGTCGCTGGTAGAGCCGGCTGCCCCGGCCGTTGCCGAGCACGGTGGCCAGCACGGTCACCGCGTCGTAGCCGGGCGTCCCGAACGGGTGTGTGCGGTGCGACAGGTAGATCCGCGGTGCGGGCACGGCGGCGGTCACGGTCTCCCGGGACGCGGCGCCTGCCGGGATCGGCAGCGTGCCGTCCGGGGCGGGCGGGATGTCCGGGACCGCGGCGATCGACCCGAAGTACTTCTCCGCCAGGGCGAACACCTCGGCGCCGGTGGTGTCCCCGACGACCGTCAGCACACAGTTGTTCGGCGCGTAGTACTGCTGGTGGAAAGCCTGGAACGTCTCCAGCGCGGCCGCGTTCAGGTCCTCCATCGACCCGATCGTGGCGTGGTGGTACGGGTGCCCCTGCGGGTAGAGCAACGGCAGCAGGCGCAGCCACGCGTCGCCGTACGGCACGTTCTCGTAGCGCTGGCGGCGCTCGTTCTTGACCACCTCACGCTGGTTGTCCAGCGTCTCCTGGGTGAGCGCCGGGACCAGGCCGCCCATCCGGTCCGCCTCCAGCCAGAGCGCCAGCTCGAGATGCTCCGACGGCATGGTCTCGAAGTAGTTCGTCCGGTCCGGGTTGGTGGTGGCGTTCAGCGAGCCGCCGTTGCCCTGCACGAGCCGCATGTGCTCGGTCTTCTTCACGTGCTCCGAGCCCTCGAACATCAGATGCTCGAAGAGGTGGGCGAACCCGGTCTGGCCCGGAGGTTCGTGCCGGGAGCCGACGTCGTACCAGAGGTTGACGCAGACGACCGGAGCGGTCCGATCCTCGCTGACGACGACACGCAGGCCGTTCGCCAGCCGCGTGGTTTCGATGGGCCACGGATACCCGGTCGTGGCGACCGGTGCGGTTGGTGACGTCACCCCACCAATCTTGCACCGTCCGGGACCCATCGATAACCGCGTAGCGCATGATCGTGCCCGGTGGGATGCTGGTGACGTGATGGACGACGTGCGAGTGAACGACCGTCTGACCATTCCGGCGGCGGAACTCGCATGGCGGTTCTCCCGGTCGGGCGGTCCGGGCGGACAGGGTGTGAACACCACCGATTCGAGGGTGGAGCTGTCGTGGGACCTGGTCGGGTCCGACCTGTTGCCGGCGATGCTCAAGGAACGCGCGGTGCAGCGGCTCGGGGCACGGTTGGTCCAGGGAGTGTTGACGATCACCGCTTCGGAGCACCGGTCGCAGCTGCGCAACCGGGAGGCCGCAGCGGCCCGTCTCGGCGGGACGGTGGCGGGGGCGATCGCGCCGCCGCCGCGGGCCCGGCGGGCGACCAAGCCGTCGCGGGGGGCGGTCGAGCGGCGGATCGCGGAGAAGAAGCGGCGTGGCAAGACCAAGGAGAACCGGCGGTCCTTCCCCTCCGACTGACCCACTCCGCCGCCCGCAAGCCGGTGTGGTGACTTCGGCCGTGCCGGCCGCCCGAATTCACCACGCTCGTAAGTCGGTGTGGTGAGTTCGGCCGTGTCGGCGGCTCGAATTCACCACGCTCGCAAGTCGGTGTGGTGAGTTCGGCCGTGTCGGCGGCTCGACGTCGGCACGCTTGTGAGTCGGTGTGGTGACTTCGGGCGTGTGCCGGGCTCTTCGGAAGTGGCGCTCACGCGTACCCGATGAAGGTCAGCGCTGGTTGAAGGGCGCGACCGCCTCGCGATTCTGGGCCGAGGCCTCCGGGCCGAGGAGTTCTTCGCAGACGCGGATGAGACGGCTGCGCAACGCCGCGGCCCGGCGGGCGAACTCCCGCTGACGGGCGACGTACTCCGCCTTGCCCTCGGCCGTCTCGATCTTGACCGGGGGATGGCCGTAGGAGGTCAGGTCATAGGGGCTGGCCTGCATGTCGAGCAGGCGGATCTCACCGGCCAGGGCGAAACAGTCGAGCGCCAGCGCGCCCGGCACGGCCGGACTGAGTTTCTGCGCCCATTTGTGTACGTCCATCGCCGCGTGCAGACAGCCGGGCTGGTCCAGGTCGACCTGGGTGGCCCGGGTCGGCTGCAGACGGTTGAGACCGACGGCCTCCGGGGTGAAGAACCGGAACGCGTCGAAGTGGGTGCAGCGGATGGTGTGCTGCTCGACCACCTTGTCGGTTTCCGCCTGACCCAGGCGCAGCGGCAGCTGGTGCCGGTGGTCGGGGTCGCGGTAGACCATGGCCCACTCGTGCAGGCCGAAGCATCCGGAGAAGACCGGCCGGGACGCGGTCGCGGTGAGCAGGCCGTGGATGTAGCGCACGCTCTCGCCGCGGGCGTGCAGGAACGCGTCCACGTCGAGGGTGACCACGCCGTCGGTCAGGGTGGTGTAGAACTTCCAGCCGGAGTGTTCGGTCGCGCCGTCGGTCACCGGGGAGAGCCCCGCACCGACTCCCGGATGCCATCGCCGCAGCATGGCCGGCCTGGTCCCGTAGTAGTCGTAGAGGAAGTCCTCTATGGCGTGCTTCTCGCCCGACGCGCGACGGCCACGGTAGCCCGCGGTCATCTGGTCGGCGCGCTCGGCGTGCGCCCGGGCGAGGGGTATCCAGGTGACCGAGGACAGCGTGGTGGTGAGCGCCCTCACCTGCTTGATCCCCATCGCACCAATGTATATAGCCAAGGCGATCAACACGATCACCGTTTGGCGCGAATGAGTTCCGCCACGTTATGTGTGCTGCCCGAACCCGGAGGGTCATCGACCTATTTGTCGGTATCAGCATCTATCATGTGCTCGGTAATGTAGTAGACCTACTACATACTTGATAACCTGCTGGACATGATGGAGACGGTTACGACGGGGGACTTCGGCGCCGGCCGGGGTGTGTCGATCACCGAGCCGGTCATGGAGGTCCGCGACCTCCGGATGAGTTACGGGTCCCGCGCGGTGCTCACCGGCGTCGACTTCACCGCCCGGCGGGGCGAGGTGCTGGTGCTGCTCGGGCCGAACGGCGCCGGCAAGAGCACCACCATCGAGATCCTGGAGGGCTTCCGGCGGCGTTCCGGCGGTACGGTCCGGGTGCTCGGGGAGGACCCGGAGCGCGGCACCGAGGCGTGGCGGGCCCGGCTCGGCGTGGTCCTGCAGTCGTGGCGCGACCACGGCAAATGGCGGGTGCGCGAGTTGCTCGGGCACCTGGGCGGCTACTACACGGCCTACTCGACGCCGGTGAGGGCCCGGCCCTGGCAGGTGGACGACCTGCTGGAGGTGGTCGGGCTGACCGGTTCCGCGGACATCCGGATCGGCAAGCTCTCCGGAGGGCAGCGCCGCCGCCTCGACGTGGCGATCGGCATCGTCGGCCGGCCCGACCTGCTCTTCCTCGACGAGCCGACGGTCGGCTTCGACCCGGAGGCGCGCCGCGAGTTCCACGACCTGGTGCACCGCCTGACCGATGTGGACGACACCACCGTGCTGCTCACCACGCACGACCTGGACGAGGCGGAGAAACTCGCCGACCGCATCCTGATCCTGGCCGGCGGGCGGATCATCGCGGACGGGTCGGCCGACGCGCTGTCGCTGCGAGTGGCGGGCGAGGCCGAGGTGCGCTGGAACCACTCCGGCCAGCGGTTCGTGCACACCGACACCGACGCGACCTCCTTCGTCCGCAAACTCTTCGAGCAGCACGGCGAGGAGATCACAGACTTGGAGGTACGCCGGAGCAGCCTCGAGGAGACGTACATGCGACTGGTCCGTGACGCCGAGGGGGAAGCATGAGGGGACACCTGCTGCGGTCCGGCCTGGCCCGCGGCGTGATCGAGTTGCGGCAGACCCTGACCAACGGGACCGACCTCTTCGGGTACGTCCTGACCCCGGTCCTGCTGATCGGGTTGCTGTTCCTGATCCGTGACAAGACGGTGCCGGGGTCGGAGATCTCACTCGGGGCGTACAGCCTGGTCAGCTCGCTGGCGATGCTGCTGGTGCTGGGCGCGCTCACCTCCACCGCGCAATACCTGACGATGGACCGGGAGGACGGCACCCTGCTGCGGGCCAAGGCCACCCCGAACGGGATGGTCGGCTACCTGATCGGCAAGATCGTGCTGATCGTCGGGGCCACGGCCGTCAGCTGCGTGGCGGCGCTGGTGCCCGGCTGGTTCGTGGTGGACGGCCTGCGCCTGGACGTGACCGGCGCGCTGACCCTGCTGTGGCTGGCGCCGCTCGCGCTGCTCGCGATCATGCCGACCGGCGCGATGCTCGGCGCCTTCTTCAACAACGCGCGTACGGCCGCGGTGCTGATGCTGCCGGTCACCGGGCTCACCGCGATCTCCGGCATCTTCTACCCGCTGGCGATGCTCCCCGGTTGGCTCCAGGGTGTCGCGCAGGCCTTCCCGATGTACTGGTTAGGGTTGGGCCTGCGGTCCTCCTTCCTGCCCGACAGTCTGGCGGCCGCCGAGGTGAGCGGCTCCTGGCGGCTCCTGGAGGCGGCCGGCGTGCTGATCCTCTGGTCGGTGGTGGGCCTGGCGCTCGCCCCCGGAGTCCTGCGCCGGATGGCGAGCCGGGAATCCGGGTCGGCGGTGGCGGCCCGTCGTGAGCGGGCGATGAGTCGGGCGGTCTGAGGGAGCTGATGGCCGGCAGCGAGGTCACCTACAACCGGATCGCGATGCTGCGGGCCGAGCGGGGCATCTCCCGCCGGCAGCTCGCGGACGCCCTCGGCGTGCACTACCAGACCGTCGGCTATCTGGAGCGCGGCGAGTTCAGCCCCAGCCTCCACCTGGCGCTTCGCATCTGTGCGTACTTCGAGGTGCCGACCGAGGTGGTGTTCTCCCTCGCACCGTTCCCGCGGCTCGGCGCGGAGTCCCGCCCGGCGTAGATTTCGGGGGACAACAGTTTTGAGGGATGGGGTTCCCCGTGCGTTTCGCCCGTTTTGTTCATGCCAACGGAGTGTCGTTCGGCGTCGTCGAGGGTGACGACCCGTCCGCCCTGACGGTCGCCGAGATCAGCAGCCTGCCGTTCGAGGCTGTCAACCGCACCGGCCAGCGCTGGGCCCTCCCGGACGTGCGCCTGCTCGCCCCGATCTTCTCCAGCAAGGTGATCGGGGTCGGCCGCAACTACGCCGACCACGCCGCCGAGATGGGCAACGAGGTTCCCAAGGAGCCGCTGATCTTCATCAAGCCGTCCACCTCGGTGATCGGCCCCAACGACGCGATCCGGATCCCCTCGGTCACCGACCAGGTCGAGGAGGAGGCCGAGCTCGCCGTGGTGATCGGGGCCACCGGCGCCCGGCGGCTCAACCGTGCCGACGCCGAGAAGGCCATCTTCGGCTACACCGTCGCCAACGACGTCACCGCCCGTGACCTGCAGCGCAAGGACCCGCAGTGGACCCGGGCCAAGGGCTTCGACTCGTTCTGCCCGCTCGGCCCGTGGATCGAGACCGAGCTGGACGTGCGCGACCTCGAAGTGCGGGCCGAGGTCGGCAAGGACCCGAGCAACCTCGAGGTGCGCCAGATCGGGCGGACCAAGGACATGGTCTTCGACGTCCCGAGCCTGGTGTCGTACGTGTCGCACGTGATGACCCTGCTGCCGGGCGACGTGATCCTCACCGGGACACCGGCCGGGGTCAGCCGGATCGTCCCCGGCGACACGGTGTCGGTCAGCGTGCAGGGGATCGGCGAGCTGCGGAACACGGTCGTCTCGCTCGACTGACCGTCGTCACCCCGGCGGGGGCGCACTCCGCCGGGGTCAGCGGGTTCCCGTTATTCCGTATACCCTACGAAGATGGCTTCCGTAGGGGGTGCAAGATGCGAATCCTGGTAACCGGCGCCACGGGAAACGTCGGCCGGATGGTCGTCGACGAACTGCTCACCCGGGACTTCGACGACGTGCGGGCACTCACGGTCGACCCGGAACGGGCCGCACTGCCGGCGGGCGTGTCAGTGGTCCGCGGCTTCCTCGGCCGGACAGCGACCCTGCCGGCGGCGCTGGACGGCGTCGACGTGATGTACCTCGCGCCACATCCCGCCACCGCCTTCGAGGTGTGCCGGATGGCCGCCGACGCCGGCGTACGGTGGATCGTCGACATGGCCGGCGCCAAAGGCGACCACTGGCAGGTGATCGAGGACGCGGTCGAGGCGTGCGGCGTGCCCTGGACCCACCTGGAACCCGGCGAGTTCATGGCCAACGCTCTGATCTGGGCCGACCAGATCCGCTCCGGCGACGAAGTACGCGACGCCTGCCCCCGGGCGGTCAACGCGCCGGTCGCCCAGGAGGACATCGCGGCGGTGGCCGCCGAAGTGATCCGTGGCGGACCGGACCGGCACGCGGGTCACTCCTACGAGTTGACCGGCCCGGAGGCGCTCAGCCGCCCGGAGAAGGTGGCGGCGATCGCTGCAGCCCTCGGCCGGCCCCTCACGTACGTCGAACTCACCGGAGCCGAGGCGACAGCCCAGTTCACCGCGATGATGGGCGAGTACGGCCCCTGGTACCTCGACGGACTCGCCCAACTCGCAGCCGCGCCGCAGGCTGCGGGATCGACCGTTTCCGACCTGCTGGGGCGCCCGGCGATGACCTACGCAGAGTGGGCTCGCCGTCACTCTGGCCTGTTTCGGTAACCCGATTTGGCGGGAGGGGTGGGCTCGGGTAAAGTTCTCTTCGGCGCGGCAAGCCGGGCCAAATGGGGTATGGGGTAATTGGCAGCCCGACTGATTCTGGTTCAGTTAGTCTAGGTTCGAGTCCTGGTACCCCAGCGCTACCACTCCCTTCCGGGGAGGGTGGCGCTGGAAACTCTGATGGGTTCCAGCGCGGCCACTCCCGGTGGGAGCGGATGCGAAGGAAGTTCTGGTCCCGTCGTCTAGCGGCCTAGGACGCCGCCCTCTCAAGGCGGTAGCGAGGGTTCGAATCCCTTCGGGACTACAGAGCGAGGAACGGCCCGCACCGGAAACGGTGCGGGCCGTTTCGTTTTTTCGGGCCGCTGGTTTCGGGCCGCTGGGTTTCGGGTTGCTCGCTTCTCGGGTTGCTCGCTTCTGGGGCCGTTTCGCTTTCCGGGCTCGTGGAGTTAGCTCAGCCGTCAGCCGTCAGCCGTCAGCCGTCAGCCGTCAGCCGTCAGCCGTCAGCCGTCAGCCGTCAGCCGTCAGCCGTCAGCCGTCAGCCGTCAGCCGTCAGCCGTCAGCCGTCAGCCGTCAGCCGTCAGCGCGCGGATCTTGGTGCGTTAGCCACCTCGGGCGGCGGTCAGCGCACCAAGGTCGGTTCGCGGGACGGGAGCCGCCGGCTGCGTGCCCGTTTGCCCGTGCAATGCCACTCAGCTTAAGCCGATCATGATTTTGCCCGCCGACTTCGCTGCGGCTGCCATCACGTTTGCCGAGCGCCGCCTCTGGTCGCTTCGCGCGTCGGCGCCGTTGAGTCACGCGGGGTCTCCTCGGGGTTGTCGCCGAGTTCGGAAGAGGTCGAGTGGCCTTCCGGTCGCCCGGCTGCCCGGCTGCCCGGCTGCCCGGCTGCCCGGCTGCCCGGCTGCCCGGCTGCCCGGCTGCCCGGCTGCCCGGCTGTTCCGGCTGTCGGCCGTGGTCCGCCCGCGAGCCTAGACACCTAATGAGCAGTCAGGGTCTGCCTGCGTGGTGATTTCGGGCGCGCTGAGGTTCCACCCGAAATCACCACACCCCCACGGGTGTGGTGACTTGGGGCGTTCAGCGCGCCCGTATTCACCACGCTCCCAGGGGTGTGGTGACTTGGGGCGTTCAGCGCGCCCGTAATCACCACACCCCCACCGGTGTGGTGACTTGGGGCGTTCAGCGCGCCCGTAATCACCACACCCCCACCGGTGTGGTGATTTCGGGCGTTCAGCGCGTCCGAAATCACCATGCGGACGGGCCTCGCACCCTGACCACGAAACATGTCTAGCCGCGCCCGTGGGCGACGGCCGGGTGACCGTGAGCCGTTGCTCACGGCTGATTTCCGCCCTCTCGAACAGCCGTGATCGACGGCTTGGCCGGCTCGGCCGTCGGCCGTGGCTCGTCTGCGAGCCGAAATCGACCGTGGGCGACGGCTGGTGATCGCGCCATGCCACTCAGCTTAAGTTGATCATGGATTCGAGATCCGCTTTCGGGTGAGGGTTGTGGTGTCTTCGCGGGGTTGGCGTGGCGGATCGTGTGCGGTGGGAAGCCGATTTCGGCTGGGGGAGTGGGGCTGATAGAGTTCAGCCCGCCGCTCGGGAAGAGCGGCGAAGGAAGTTCTGGTCCCGTCGTCTAGCGGCCTAGGACGCCGCCCTCTCAAGGCGGTAGCGAGGGTTCGAATCCCTTCGGGACTACAGCAAGGATCGGCCCGCATCGGAAACGGTGCGGGCCGTTTCGTTTGCCGGCGCACCCGACCCAACCCAACCCGACCTGGTCCAACCGGTCGGCGGGTCCTGGCCTGGCTCGACCTGATGTGCATGCTGTTCAGATCCGTCGAGCGTCACTGCCGCTTATGCGAGATCGACTTCCCGCTTGAGAGATCTGCTTTCCCCTGCGGGCGTGCCCTTCCCCGCGCGGGCGTGCCTTCCCGTGCGGGAGCGCCGCGCCGGAGTGGGCGGCTGCGGGCGCGGGGCCGAGGTCTGCCCGTGGCATAACGGAGGGCGGAATTCGGCGGCCCGGCGGAATACTTCGGGGGTGATCGATATCGCCGTGCGCCGGGTCGACTTCGGATATTTCGTGCGTCCCGGTGAGGAGACGCCGAGTGGGGTGGCCCGGGTGGAGCCGGCTCTGGGGTACCTCGTCGAGCATGCGGACGGGCTGGTGCTCGTGGACACCGGGATGGGCAGCGACCCGGGTGTGGATGCTCACTATCAACCGCGGCGGATCGGGGTGGGGGACGCCCTCAAGACCATGGGGTACGGGCTCGGCGACGTCAGCTACGTGGTCAACTGCCATCTGCATTTCGACCACTGCGGGGGCAATCCGGAGTTTCCGGATACGCCGGTTTTCGTGCAGCGGGCTGAGCTGGAGCTGGCCCGGCACACCGAATTTCATACTCTGCCGGAGTTGGTCGACTATGCGGGTGCCCGGTACGAGGTGCTGGACGGAGATGCGGAGATTCTGCCGGGAGTGCTGATCGTGCCGACGCCGGGTCACACCGCGGGACATCAGTCGGTGGTGGTGCGGTCCGGGGACGGGACGGTGATCGTGGCGGGACAGGGTCATGACCACGCGACGGCGTTCACCGGGGATGTGCTGGGACGGCACGCGGGGGTGGGCGAGCAGCCGGACTGGCTGGGCCGGCTGCTGGAACTGGATCCGCGTCGGGTCCTGTTCGCGCACGACAACGCCGTCTGGACACCGTGACTTCGGGTGGGACGAGTGGGGTGCGGCGTTCAGAGGTGGGACGGGTCTCCGGGTGTCAGCCACGTCAGGGTGCCGGGCGGGAAGGCGGCCTCGACCTCGGCCCGGCCCTCGTGGAAGTGTGACCAGCCCTCGTAGTGGACCGGCACCACCCGGCGGGGCCGCAGATGCCGGATCAGGGTGGCCGCGTCGGCGCCGGTCATCGTGTAGCGGATCGGGCCGGTGACGCCGAACTGCACTTTTCCCAGGTGCAGGACGACGGTGTCCACGGTGAAACGGGCGCCCACCTCGCGGAGGCCGCGGAACAGGACCGTGTCTCCGGTGATCCATACCACCGAGTTGGCTCGTGAGGGGCGCAGGGTGAAGCCGATGGCCGGGCCGACGATCGGGCGGCTCAGCGGCGGGCCGTGCCGGGCCGGGGTGGCGGTCACCTCCACGTCGCCCACTCGGACGGACTGCCACGGCTTCAACCCGGTGACGATGCCGCCCGGACCGCCGGTGCCGGACGCGCGAGCGGGTCCACAGCCGGACGAGGAGGCCGGTGCGGGAGGGAGCCGGGGGCCGGCGTCGGGTGAGTGGGCCGAGGTTCGGCCGGGTGAGTGGGCCGGGGAAAGGGCCAGGCCGGGTGATTCGGCCAGGCGGGCGGCTCCGGCGGTGGTGGTCAGGATTCGGGGTACGCCGGGGAGCAGCGCACGCCCCGCCGCGTCCAGGTTGTCACCGTGCTGGTGGTGGGTGAGCAGGACGGCGTCGATCCGGCCCAGCGCTGATGCCGGGACGGCCGGGCCGGCGGTCTTCACCGAGGACGTGCCGAGGCCGAACGGGTAACGCCGGCCGGGGGCGTCGAACGTCGGGTCGGTGAGCAGGCGTACGCCGCCGATCTCGATGATCGTGGTGGGGCCGCCGACGTGGGTGACGGTCAGGTCGAGGGGTTCCATGGGTCGATCATCAGGTCGGCGAGCGGTCCGGCGAATCCCGCGTGCCGCGTAGTCCGGCCGAGCCGGTGGGCACGCCGGGGCCGGGGAGGGCCGCGGGACTGTGCTTCACGCGTACGAAATGACGAAGACCACGGGGCACCTGGGCCGCGCGGTCTTCGTCAGCTAGATCTTCGAAGCCGAAGGCGGGATCTTTACAGGCCGGAGAGGCGTTGGCCGGCGCGGACGACGGCCATCGCGTGGCGTTCGCCGGGGCGGCGGCCGAGGCGTTCGATCGGACCGCTTATCGAGATGGAGGCGATCACGCGTCCAGTGCGGTCGCGGATCGGGGCGGAGACGCTGGCCACGCCGGGCTCGCGTTCGGCGACGCTCTGGGCCCAGCCGCGGCGGCGGACCTCGGCGAGGGTGCGGCCGGTGAACTTGCAGCGGGGCAGGAGCGGCATCACCGCCTCGGGCGGCTCCCAGGCGAGCAGGATCTGGGCGGCGGACCCGGCGACCATCGGCAGCACCGATCCGACCGGGACGGTGTCGCGCAGGCCACTCGCCCGTTCGGCGGCGGCGACGCAGATCCGTTCGTCGGCGCGGCGGAGGTAGAGCTGCGCGCTCTCGCCCGTGGCGTCCCGCAATGCGGACAGCAGGGGCTCGGCTGCGGTCAGCAGAACGTCCGGTGCGGCGTTCGCGAGCTCGCCCAGACGGGGTCCCGGACGCCAGCGACCCTGGGTGTCACGGACCAGCATCCGGTGTATTTCCAGCGCTTGTGCCAGGCGATGCGCGGTTGCCCGCGGCAGCTTGGTGCGCTCGACGAGTTCGGCCAGGCTGGCGCCGTCGACACAGGCCGCAAGAATCACGACCGCCTTGTCGAGAACGCCGACACCGCTCATACTGTGTCCCACAAGCCGAAACATACATTCCAGAATTTAGGATGTCCAGATGGTGGGAGTCACTCCCCAGAGCGGGAAACCCAGGACCCTGGCCGAGAAGGTCTGGGATGACCACGTGGTGCGCACGGCCGAGGGCGAGCCCGATCTGCTCTTCATCGACCTGCACCTCCTGCACGAGGTCACCAGCCCGCAGGCGTTCGACGGTCTCCGGGTGGCCGGCCGACCGGTCCGCCGGACCGACCTCACGCTCGCGACGGAGGACCACAACACCCCGACCGGGTACGCGGATCCGTCGTTCAACACCCAGCGCGGCGCGCTCTTCACGATCGCCGACACCACCTCGCGCACCCAGATCGAGACCCTGCGCAAGAACTGTGCCGAGTTCGGCGTGGAGATCCGCCCGCTCGGTGACGTCAACCAGGGCATCGTGCACGTGATCGGCCCGCAGCTGGGTCTCACCCAGCCCGGCATGACGATCGTCTGCGGCGACTCGCACACCGCGACCCACGGCGCGTTCGGCGCGCTGGCCTTCGGCATCGGCACCAGCGAGGTCGAGCACGTGCTCGCCACCCAGACGCTGCCGCAGTCCAAGCCGAAGACGATGGCGGTCACGGTCGTCGGCGATCTGGCGCCCGGCGTCTCCGCGAAGGACCTGATCCTCGCGTTGATCACGCAGACCGGCACCGGCGGCGGCAACGGCCACATCGTGGAGTACCGCGGGGAGGCGATCCGCAAGCTCTCCATGGAGGGCCGGATGACCATCTGCAACATGAGCATCGAGTGGGGCGCCAAGGCCGGCATGATCGCGCCGGACGAGACCACGTTCGCGTACCTGAAGGGCCGCGACCGCGCGCCGCAGGGCGCCGAGTGGGACGCCGCCGTCGCGTACTGGCAGACGCTCACCACCGACGAGGACGCCGAGTACGACACCGAGATCATCCTGGACGCGGCGACGATCAGCCCGTTCATCACCTGGGGCACCAACCCGGGTCAGGGCGCCGCTCTGAACGGCGTGGTCCCCCACCCCGAGGACTTCCTCGACGAGGTCGAGCGGGGCGCCGCCCAGCGCGCCCTGGAATACATGGACCTGACCCCGGGCACCCCGTTCCGTGAGGTGCCGGTCGACGTGGTGTTCGTCGGTTCCTGCACCAACGGCCGGCTCGAGGACCTGCGCGCCGCCGCCGACGTGATCCGTGGGCACAAGGTGCACGAGGGCGTCCGCATGATGATCGTCCCCGGCTCCTACCTGGTGCGGGAGCAGGCCGAGGCCGAGGGCCTCGACAAGATCTTCACCGACGCGGGCGCGGAGTGGCGGTTCGCCGGCTGTTCGATGTGCCTGGGCATGAACCCGGACACGCTCGACCCGGGGCAGCGCGCCGCCTCCACCTCCAACCGCAACTTCGAGGGCCGGCAGGGCAAGGGCGGGCGTACCCACCTGGTCTCGCCGCAGGTCGCCGCCGCCACCGCCGTGGTCGGCAAGCTGGCCACGCCCGCCGACCTGTAGATCGGGGAATCAGCCATGGACAAGTTCGTCACCCACAGCGGCAAGGCCATGCCGCTGCGCCGGTCCGATGTGGACACCGACCAGATCATCCCGGCGGTCTACCTCAAGCGGGTCACCCGGACCGGCTTCGAGGACGGGCTCTTCAGCGCCTGGCGCGAGGACCCGAACTTCGTGCTGCACAACCCGGCTCATGCCGGCGCCACCATCCTGATCGCCGGCCCGAACTTCGGCACCGGCTCGTCGCGGCAGCACGCCGTCTGGGCGCTGCGCGACTGGGGTTTCAAGGCGGTCATCGCCTCCCGGTTCGGTGACATCTTCCGGGGCAACGCCCTGAAGGAGGGCCTGCTCCCGATCCAGCTCGACCAGAAGATCGTCGAGAGCCTCTGGGACCTGGCCGAGAGCGAGCCGGAGAAGCAGATCACCGTCGACCTCGAGGGCCGGGTGGTCCGGGTCGACGACGCCGAGTACGGATTCCCGATCGACGACTTCAGCCGTTGGCGTCTGCTGGAGGGTCTGGACGACATCGGACTCACCCTGCGCCACGAGGAAGCGATCTCGGCGTACGAGAAGGCTCGCCCGGCTTTCAAGCCGGTCGTCGTCTGACGCTCCTTTCTCGGTCCGCGAAAGTCCCCGAAGTGCAATTCGCCCCTGCCATGTCCACCGGCAGGGGCGAATTCGTTGGGACACAACGGTTTTTTTGCCGCGAATGTTTGTGTCTCCAGGTCACAGGGCATACCGTGCGCGCAGAATGGCCTGCGACGGGCCAGTTCTCACGTCCGGGAGGAAACCGTGAACAAGGCCGAGCTCATCGAGGCGCTCGCCGTCAAGCTGGGGGACAAGAAGACCGCGACCCTGGCGCTTGACGCGTTCATCAGCGAGGTGCAGAACGCCGTCGCCAAGGGCGACAAAGTGGCCCTCACCGGCTTCGGCTCGTTCGAGAAGAGGGTGCGCAATGCGCGCACGGCGCGGAATCCGCGCACCGGTGAACCGGTGAAGGTGAAGAAGACATCGGTCGCCGCCTTCAAACCGGGCAGTGCCTTCCGCGATCTGGTCGCGGCGGGCAAGCCGGCCAAGGCGACCACGGCCAGGACGGCGGCGGCGAAGAAGGCCGCCACCACCGCCACCAAGGCGGCGGCCCCGGCCAAGACGGCGGCACCGGCGAAGACCACGACGGCACGCAGTGCGGCAGCGGCCAAGAAGACCACTGCCAAGACCACGGCCGCGAAGAACACCGCGGCGACCAAGGCGACGGCGACCAAGGCCGCTGCCACCAAGACGACAGCGGCCAAGACCACAGCGGCCAAGACCACGGCCGCCAAGTCCGCGGCGGCGGCCAAGACGACCGCAGCCAAGACCACAGCCGCGAAGAACACCGCGGCGACCAAGGCGGCCGCCACCAAGACGACAGCGGCCAAGAGCACCGCTGCCAAGACGACGGCAGCCGCCGCGAAGAAGACCGCGGCCAAGACCACACCGGCCAAGACGGCCACCACGGCGGCCAAGAAGACCACCGCGCGCAAGACCACCAGCGCGGCCGCGGCCCCGTCCAGGGTCCGGGTCACCGCGACCGCCACTCCCCGGACGGGAACCACGGCGAAGGGCCGCAAGACCCGCTGATCCGTCCAGGCCCGAGAAAAGGCGTCCACCCTAGGGTGGACGCCTTTTCCGTGTGACCGCGCGGCTCCGGTCCGCCGTCCTACCGTCCGGGCATGGAACGTAGACCGATGCCTCGCGGCCTGATACTCCGCTCGGTCCTGGCCGCGGTCCTCTTCGCGGTGGCCGTGGTGCCCGGGTGGACGCTCGGCGACATGGCCGAGGGGCGCACCGGGGAGCCGCTGCTCGACTGGGCGGTCACCTGTGGCTGGTCCGGGGCGGTGGTGGCGGCGGTCGCGCCCTGGTGCTCGTACCGGGCCCGGGACGGCTGGCTGGGCGCCGTCCCGATCTACGGGTGGTACCTGGCCGGCCTGCTGAGCTGGCGGCTGGCGTCGCTGCCGCTGCGTGACTGGGAGCCGCGCCCGGACGAGCTGTGGCGGGCCCGGTGGCTCAGCGGTGAGCTCGTCGGGTACTGGCGGTCGGACCGGCGGCCGCCCCGGCCGGTCACAGCCGTTCGGCGCCCAGCAGACGCTCGCCGGACCAGGTGAGCAACCATCCGTCGCCCTTGGGAGTCTTGAAGGGGTGTGGATCGTCCACCCCATGCAGATGAGCCAGCAGGTGCGGCATCAGCTTGCCCTGGCTGCACACCACCACCCGCTCGTCGGCCCGCAGCCGTCCCAGCCGGGCCGCGGCGGCCACCACCCGGGCCGGCACCTCCGCCCGGTCGCCCGGCTCGGCGAACGCGCCGTCCAGGATGACCGGCATCCGCAGCGCGTCGGCCAGCGGCGCCAGGGTCTGCGTGCAGCGCAGCGGCGGCGCGGACACCAGGCGGCGCGGCGCCAGCGGGGCCAGCAGGCCGGCCAGCCGGGTGGCCTGACCGGCGCCGGCCGGGTCGATCGGGCGCAGCGAGTCGCGGCCGGCCCACTTCTTGCGTTCGCCGGCGTGTGCGTGCCGGACCAGGGCGATCACCGCGGTCACCGGCGGCAGCACCGCCACATGGTCGAGGAGTCGGCGCTCGGAGACGTACGTCAACCGGGCGGCCGCGACCGACAGCGGCAGCCACTCGACCGCGTCCACCTCGGCGGTGTCACGGACCGGGCCGGTGTCGCCGGCCCGCATCAGCCAGAAGGCGACCGTCTTGCGCCGGCCACCGGACAGCACGTAACCGACACCGGGCAGCCGCAACTGCGGGATGCCGGCCGTGCCGGTCTCCTCGTGGACCTCCCGGACCGCCGCGGACAGCGGATCCTCCCGGCCCTGGGAGCGGAGTTTGCCCTTGGGCAGGGACCAGTCGTCGTAGCGCGGCCGGTGCACCAGGCACACCTCGAGGCCGTGGGCAGCCGGGCGGTACAGCACGCCGCCGGCGGCGCGTTCCGGTTCGGTCATCAGCTGCGCTTGCCGATGACCCGTCGCAGCAGGGCTGCCTGCAGGTGGGTCTGCGGCCGGCCGGGCGCGCCGACGTTGCGGTGCCAGAGGCCGTCGCCGTCGAGGTCCCAGCCCTCGGTGGTGTCGCCCATCGACAGTTCCAGGACGTTGCGCATCTCCTCGCGGCCCGAGGGCATGGTGACCCGGACCAGGGCCTCCACCCGGCGGTCCAGGTTGCGGTGCATCAGGTCGGCCGAACCCATCCAGTACTCCGCGTCGGGGCCGGGACCGAACCGGAAGATCCGGGAGTGTTCCAGGAACCGGCCGACGATCGACCGGACCCGGATGTTCTCCGACAGGCCGGGCACGCCGGGACGCAGCGAGCACATCCCGCGGATCACCAGGTCGACCTTCACGCCGTCCTGGGAGGCCTTGTAGAGCGCGTCGATGGTCTGCTCGTCGACAAGCGAGTTCACCTTGAACTGGACCAGGGCCTCACCGCCCTCCCGGGCGATCCGGGCCTGCTCCTCGATCCGCTCGATCAGGCCCTTGCGGACACCGTGCGGAGCCACCAGCAGCCGCCGGTACGTGGTCTGCCGGCTGTACCCGGTGAGGACGTTGAACAGGTCGGTGACGTCGGCGCCCACCTCCGGGTCGGCGGTCAGCATCCCGAAGTCCTCGTAGAGCCGGGCGGTCTTGGGGTGGTAGTTGCCGGTGCCGATGTGGCAGTAACGCCGGATCTGGTTGCCCTCCTGGCGTACCACCAGGGCGGTCTTGCAGTGCGTCTTGAGGCCGACCAGGCCGTAGACCACGTGGCAGCCAGCCCGTTCCAGGGTGCGTGCCCAGGCGATGTTGGCGACCTCGTCGAAGCGGGCCTTCACCTCGACCAGCACCACCACCTGCTTGCCGGCGGCCGCCGCGTCGACGAGCGCGTCCACGATGGGGGAGTCGCCGGAGGTGCGGTAGAGCGTCTGCTTGATGGCCAGCACGTGCGGGTCGGCCGCCGCCTGCTCGATGAACCGCTGCACGCTCGTGGAGAACGAGTGGTACGGGTGGTGCACCAGGATGTCCGACTCGCGCAGCCGGTTGAAGACGCTGCGCGGGACCTCACCGTCGGAGAGGTGCGGATGGGTGGCGGGGACGAAAGGGCGGTCCTTCAGGTCGTCCCGGTCGCACTCGCCGAACACCTGCCACAGCGAGGACAGGTCGAGGATGCCGGGCACCCGCAGCACGTCGTGGCTGTCCATGTCGAGTTCGCGGACCAGCAGGTCGAGCACGTGGTCGCTGATCGAGGCGGCCACCTCGAGGCGGACCGGCGGGCCGAACCGGCGCTGCGCCAGCTCCCGTTCGAGGGCCTGCAGCAGGTCCTCGTCGCGGTCCTCGTCCACCTCGAGCTCGGCGTTGCGGGTCACCCGGAACAGGTGCCACTCGAGGATCTGCATGCCGGGGAAGAGCTGGTTGAGGTGGTTGGCGATGAGCTCCTCGACCGGCAGGAACCGGATGCCGCGGCCGTCGTTCTGCACGGTCACGAAGCGGGGCACGTTGTTCGGCACCTTGACCCGGGCGAACAGTTCGGGGGAGTCGTCGCCGGGGTAGCGCAGCGCCACCGCGAGGTTGAGCGAGCGGCTCGAGATGTACGGGAAGGGGTGCGCCGGGTCCACCGCGAGCGGGGTGAGTACCGGGAACACCTGTTCGCGGAAGTAGGTGCGCAACCGGCCCTGCTCGGGGGCGTTCAGTTCCTTCCAGGAGACCAGCTCGATGCTCTCGGCGGCCAGTTTCGGCCGGACCTCGTCGCCGAAGCAGGCCGCGTGCCGGGTGACCAGGTCGGCAGCCCGCTCGGTGATCATCTCGAGCTGGTGGCGCAGCGGGGACCGGTCCCCACCGCGGACGGGCAGACCCGCCTTGAGCCGCCGTTTCAGACCGGCGACCCGGACCATGTAGAACTCGTCCAGGTTGCTGGCGAAGATGGCCAGGAACTTGGCCCGTTCGAGCAGTGGGGTGCCCGGATCCTCGGCCAGGGCCAGCACCCGCGCGTTGAAGTCGAGCCAGGACAGTTCCCGGTTGAGGAAACGGTCGGCCGGAAGCTCGTAATCGTCCTCGGCGTCGATCTCCGACACCTCGTCCGCCGCTGTCGCCTCGATCATGCCGGCTGCCACCTCTGCCATCTCCCGCTCCGTTGCCTCGATCACCGTCGTGTCCTCCTCCACCGTCACGGATTCCGGTTCCGGATCTGTGGTGGAACGGGTGAGAAAGCGGCCGTTCGGGCCACGCCGGCGGTTCTCGGCCCTTCGAGGCGGGGTTTGCATGGCTCCATCATCGCCGTTCGCGGCGGAACGTGAAACGAACTACCGGATGATCAATTCAGGCGACTCCGGGAATCGACACCCGGTGTACTTCTCCGCCCACTTCGGCCTCGATCGAGACGCGTTGTCCGAGTCGCAGCAGCCGCAGACCGGAACGGTCGAATGCGGCGGAACCGAACACCAGCTCAGAGCCGTCGTCGAGGAGCAGCGTGCCGCTGCGGTTGGCCGGATCGAAGGTGGCGACGGTGCCCTGCATGACCCGCACGTTACCGGGCTCACGCGGCCGGCGCGCACTCCGTGGTGAGTCCGAGATCACGCAGCAGTGAACACGTACGCCGGCCGGCCCCCAGCGACAGCACCCTGCCGAGATCATCCGCGGTGTCCACGTCCTGCCGCAGACCCGGCCAGTCCCCGGTGATCAGGGCCGCGCCGGAGGCGGCGTGCGCGGCCGAGGAGTGCCCCCCGAACCGCGGGTCCAGCGGGGTCCACGCCGGTGCGGCCAGCAGCACCGTGCCGATGCCCGCGGCATCCGGCACGAAACCCCGGCCGGTCATCCGGGCCAGCGCCTCGTCCAGCTGCTCCGGGCGCAGGGCGGGCAGATCGCCGGCCAGCACCACCCGGTGCGTGCCGAGACCGGCCGCCTCGTCCGCGCCGAACCGCATCGCGGCGTTCAGCCCACCGCCCGGATCCGGCGTCACCAGCGCGCCGAGCTCGGTCACCGCCGCCGACACCTCGGGGTCGTCGGTGACCACGATCAGGCCGGTCACGCTGCCCGCCCCGAGCACCGCGGCCACCGTGTCACGCACCATGGCGAGCGCCAGTTCCGGATGGCGGACCGCCGGAACCGCGCCGCGCAGTCGCGTCTTCGCCGCGGTCAGGCGCTTGACCGGGATCACTGCTGTCCACTTCCGTACCACCCCGCCAGTCTGCCTGACGGATCAAGTAAAGGGTCCGGTGCGGCACCCCAGCCTGGTACCACAGGCCATGAGCGGGCATCATTTCGTCCCAGGCGAACGGGAACGGGGAGGACAGTCGTGAGACGGCAGAGGCTCGAACTGTGGCAGCGGGTCGCGGTGATGCTGGTCCTGCCGATCGTGACCCTCCTCACCCGCAAGACCTGGCACCGGATGGAGAACATCCCGGCCGTCGGCGGCGTGATCCTGGTCCCCAACCACGTGTCCCATTTCGATCCGCTCGTGGTGGCGCACTACGTCTACCGGTCCGGCCGCTGGCCCCGGTTCCTCGGCAAGGCCAGCGTCTGGCGGGTCCCGGTGATCGGGTTCCTGCTCCGCAAGACCCGGCAGGTCCCGGTCGAGCGTGGCAGCGTGGAGGCGGCGAAGTCCCTGGACAACCTGGTCCAGGCGGTCCGCGAGGGTGGCGTCGTGGTGATCTACCCGGAGGGCACGACCACCCGGCACCCCGACCTGTGGCCGATGCACGGCAAGACCGGCGCCGCCCGGGTCGCCCTGCAGACCGGCGCCCCCGTGGTGCCGATCGCCAACTGGGGCGCCCAGCAGGTGTTCGACCCGCGGACCAACCGGCTGAACCTGCGGCGGGCGGACGTCACCGTCGTCGCCGGTCCGCCGATCGACCTGAGTCGCTGGGCCGGTGCGGAGGCGGGGCGGGCTGTGCTGGACGAGATGACCGAGACCATCATGATGAGCGTCCGGGACCTTCTCGGCGAGATCCGCGACGGCGAACCGCCGGCGCTCTACGACCGGCCCGTTCCGCGGGCCATCACCCAGGAGGACGCGTCATGAGATCGGCCGTCATCGGATCCGGTTCCTGGGGAACGGCGTTCGCCAAGGTGCTCGGCGACGCCGGGTCCGACGTGCGGATGTGGGCACGCCGCGAGGCCGTCGCCGCCGAGATCCGCGACAAGCGCACCAACGAGGGCTCACTGCCCGGCATCAGCCTGGCCGAGTCCGTCACCGGCACCACCGATCTGGCCGAGGCCGTCGCCGGTGCCGAACTGATCGCCATCGCGGTGCCGTCGCAGACCCTGCGCGGCAACCTCGCCGAGTGGGCCGGGGCGTTCCCCCGCGACGCCACGGTGGTGTCCCTGATGAAGGGCATCGAGCTGGGCACCCTCAAACGGATGAGCGAGGTGATCACCGAGACCGCGGGCGTCGCGCCGGAACGGGTGGTGGTGGTCTCCGGACCCAACCTGGCGCCCGAGATCGCCGCCGAGCAGCCGACCGCCACCGTGGTGGCCTGCTCCGACGAGAGCCGCGCCAAGCAGGTGCAGCACGCCCTCGCCACGCCGTACTTCCGGCCGTACACCAGCGACGACGTGATCGGCTGCGAACTCGGCGGGGCGACCAAGAACGTGATCGCGCTTGCCTACGGCATGGCGGTCGCGATCGGCCTCGGCGACAACACCCGGGCGTCGCTGATCACCCGCGGTCTGGCCGAGACGGCCCGCCTCGGCGTGGCCCTGGGCGCCGACCCGCTCACCTTCGCCGGCCTGGCCGGACTCGGCGACCTGGTCGCCTCCTGCTCGTCGCCGCTGGCCCGCAACCGGACCTTCGGCGAACACCTGGGCCGCGGTGACACCCTGGAACAGGCGCAGATCGCCACCCGGCAGACCGCCGAGGGCGTGAAGAGCTGCCTGTCCATCCGTGACCTGGCCCGTTCACACGGCGTGGAGATGCCGATCGTGGAACAGGTCGAGCGGGTCTGCCACGAGGGCGCCGACCCGCGGGTCGCCGTCAAACTGCTGATGACACGGGAGATGAAGCCCGAATGAGAGACGGCACCCGGACCGTGCACGCCGGACTCCCCGCCCCCGAGGTAGGAGCGCCGTTCCTGCCGGGGCCGGTGTTCGCCGCGCCGTACCACCTGGACCCGGCGACCGGGCCGGGCGAGAACGGATACGGCCGGACCGAGCACCCGACCCGGCGTGGCCTGGAGACGGCGATCGGCGCGCTGGAGGGCGGCCCCACGCTGGTCTTCGCCAGCGGACAGGCCGCGATCACCGCGCTGCTGCTGTCGGTGTTGCGCGCCGGCGACACCGTCGCGCTCCCCGCGGACGGCTATTTCACCGTACGGGCGTTCGCCGAGGGCACCCTGCGCGACCTGGGCATCACGACCGTCCTGGTACCGACGGCCGGGCCGTACCCGGACTTCGCGGGCGTCCGGCTGGTGCTGCTGGAGACCCCGGCCAACCCCGGACTGGACGTCTGCGACCTGCGGGCCGTCGCCGCCGCGGCCCATGCGGCCGGGGCGCTGGTCGCGGTGGACAACACCACGGCCACCCCGCTCGGGCAGAACCCGCTGGCCCTCGGCGCCGACCTGGTCGTCGCCTCCGGGACCAAAGCGCTGACCGGGCACTCCGACCTGCTCCTCGGCTACGTGTCGGCCACCGACCCGGAACTGCTGGGCAAGGTCGAGACGTGGCGCAAACAGACCGGCGCGGTACCGGGCGCCTTCGACTGCTGGCTTGCCCACCGGTCGATCGCCACCCTCGACCTGCGGCTCGGCCGGCAGAGCGCCAACGCGGCAGCCCTCGCCGAACTGCTGCTGACCCGCTCCGACGTGGACGGTGTGCGCTGGCCCGGACTACCCGGCGACCCGTCGTACCCGATCGCGAGCACCCAGATGCGCCGCATCCCGGGCATCGTCTCGTTCGACCTGGGCAGCGCCGAGCGGGTGGCGCGATTCCTGAACGCGGCGACGCTGGTCTTCGCGGCGACCTCGTTCGGCGGCGTACACACCACCGCCGACCGGCGGGCCCAGTGGGGCGACGACACGGCCCCGGGGTTCGTCCGGTTCTCCTGCGGCATCGAGGACACCGCGGACCTGCTGGCGGACGTCACGGCGGCGCTGGACGCATCCCGGTGACCGCCTGGAACAGCTTCACCGGCGACGAGGTGGCGGCCCTCACCCGAGGTGACAGCTTCTTCGTCGCCCCGGGCGAACGGGACTGCCCGTCGTGCGGCGAACACCGCCTCCGCGCCTACTTCACGGCACCGGAGAACGCCCGCCGCCCCACGCTGGTCAGCTACGTCTGGTGTGCCGGATGCGACAAGTTCGTCGGCACCCGCGCCAGACACCCGGAGGGTCTCGTGCTGAGCGACCCGCTGGCCACGCTGTCGGTCGCTGAGCGCCGCGAGCTCGAACGCAGCCTCACCGGATTCCTGGCCCACCTGGACCGGCTCTGGGACGACGGGGTGCTTCCCCAGACCTTCGCGGCCTGACACGCGCTTCTTCCGGGGTACGCCGAAAGCGGGCGTCCCGCACTCGCGCAGGCCCCGGTCGTCCCGGGGCTCGCGCGGTGGTCCTGGGGCTCGCGCGGTCGTCCCGGGACTCGCGCGGTGGTCCCGGCTCCGGCCGGCCCGGGAGTCGCGGGACGGTTCAGGCTGGCGGGTGCGGCTTCTCCGCGTACCCCCCGGAAGGGTTTGATCCGGGGTCAGCCGTGGGTGGAGACGAAGTCGTGCAGCCAGTCCTGCGCGACGCGGGGACTGCTCGGATCGCCGATGCGGCGGAGCGCCTCACCCGGGCGGATGCCCAGCAGCGCGAGCGTCATCGTGGCGAGCATCGTGGTGCGGCCCAGACCGGCAGCCGACTCGGTGACCACGAAACGTCCCGCCCGGACCTCGCCGGCCAGGCGCATCGCCAGCGCCACCACCTCGCTCGCCTCCTGCCGGGGCGACGATTCGGGCTTGACCGGGAAGGGGATCAGCTCGATGCCGGAGCTCTCCGCGCCGCCGGTCTCCGCCGCCGCGCACACCAGGATGTGCACGCCGGCCCGGGCGAGCGCGCTCAACTCCTGCGCCGACCAGGGCTGATCGGTGCGGTGGGCCATGGTGGCCAGCTGCCCCGGTCCCGGGCCGGCGATCACATGGAGTGCTGATGCCATGAAATTCTGTCTCCCCTGCGTGCCCCGCCGCCACCACGAACCCGTTTCCGGCCTACGCAGATTAGGGGCATGCCCGGCAAGACCGCCAGCACCCGTGCGGGGCTTCTCAGATCTCGCAGCCGCTGGGCATCCGGTCGGCGGTCGTCGACTTCACCGTCTTGACGATCGTGTCGGAGAACTCGTTGGCCCACTGCGCCGGATTCTCGTAGGCGTTCGGCACGGTGACCTGCACCGCGACCTCGCGGTCCATGGTGGTGACGGTGGCCGCCTCGGCGCCGGGCCGGGCGTACCAGCAGACCCTGTTCATGATCAGGAGCTCGGTGTCCATCGGGACGCAGCCGGGAGTCTGGTCGTCGAGCGTGGTGCACATGGTGGGCGGGGTGACACCGCACGAGACGGTGACGGCCGGTTCGCCGTAGGCGGCGTTCTGCTCCGGCCCGGCGCTGACCTTCCGCGGCTCCAGATCGCGGATCTTCGCCGGCAGCTGCGCGGTGACGGCCAGGCAGACCGTGCCGGTGGTCGCGTCGAGGCTCGGGGCGACCATGTCGACGGGAGTGCTCGGGAGCGTCGCCGGTTGGGCGACTTCGGAATCAACCGTTTTCTCGGGTTGAATCGCCAGGAAGGCTCCGACGCCGACGATCAACGCCACCGGAACCGCGACCACGGTGGCCCAGATCGCCGCCGACCGCTTGACCGGGTCCTTCGCGGGTGTACTTGTTGGCGTGTCGACGTCGACCATGTCAGAGGTTTACCACGGAGCAGGTGAGCGTTCTCGTGATGCCCGGCACGTACTGGACCTTGCTCACAATGAGGCCACCCAACTCGTCGACGGTGTGCGCCTCGGTCAGCACGACGACGTCGTACGGCCCGGTGACCGCGTCGACCTTCACCACCCCCGGTATCTTCTCGATCGCGGCGGCCACGTCACGGGCCTTGCCGACCTCCGTTTGGATGAGGATGTATGCCTGGACCACGATCGACTCCAATCCGTCACCGTCGGTGATCCCTGGTCGTGAAACTACCGTAAGAAGCGACCCGGTACCGGGACGCCACCATCGAAGGGCTTGGACGTGAGCATCGCAGAAGCCGGTGAATTCGGACTGATCGGCCGAATCATCTCCCGGCTGGGCTCCGGATCGTCGACCCTGCTCGGCCCCGGCGACGACGCCGCCGTGGTCCGGGCCGCCGACGGACGGGTGGTGGCCTCCACCGACGTGCTGGTCGAAGGCCGGCACTTCCGACGCGACTGGGGCGGTCCCGTCGAGATCGGCCACCGCGCCGCCGCCGCCAACCTCGCCGACATCGCCGCGATGGGCGCGACACCGACCGCCCTGCTCGTGGCGCTCTGCGTCCCCACCGGCACCGAACTGGCCTGGGTGGAAGGGCTCGCCGACGGCCTCAGCGCCGAAGCAGCCCTGGTCGGGGCGAGCGTGGTCGGCGGCGACACGTCGTCCAGCCCCACCCTGACCATCGCGGTCACCGCCCTGGGCGACCTCGGCGGCGCGGCACCGGTCCGCCGCGACGGGGCCCGGCCCGGCGACATCCTCGCCCTCTCCGGCCGCATCGGGTACGCGGCCGCGGGCCTGACCGTGCTCTCCCGCGGATTCCGGACCCCCAAACTGCTCGTCGAGGCGTACCGCCGGCCGGTCGTCCCGTACGCCTCCGGCCCGGTCGCGGCCCGAGCCGGCGCCACCTCGATGATCGACATCTCGGACGGCCTGCTCCAGGACATCGGGCACATCGCGGACGCCAGCAAAGTGGCGATCGACGTGTTCCAGGACGCGTTCGACGTGCCCACCCAGATGCGGGACGCGGCACAGGCACTCGGCGTCGACCCGTACCAGTGGATCCTCGCCGGTGGCGACGATCACCCGCTGGCGGCGACGTTCCCCGCCGGGACGGCCCTGCCGGACGGCTGGCAGGAGATCGGCGCGGTCCGCGACGGGACCGGCGTCACCGTGGACCACAAGCAGTGGACCGGCGGTACGGGGTGGGACCACTTCCGCTGATTACGCTTCGGTCTGTGCAACAGATTCAGATCGAGTCGGCTGACTTCACCTCCCCCGCAGTCCAGGCGCTGGTCGCCGAGAACATGCGCGACCTGTCCGCCCGCTACGGCGGCACCGGCGACGACACACCGATCGCCGGCGCGGACTTCGTGCTGCCGCAGGGTGAGTTCCTGGTCGCCGTCGAGGACGGCAGACTGATCGGCAGTGCGGCCTGGCGCCGCCACCACTCCGACGCCGAACTCAAGCGGATGTTCACCCGCCCGGCAGCCCGCGGCCGAGGGGTGGCCCGGCGGCTGCTCACTGCGGTGGAGGAGTCGGCGCGTGCCGCAGGCTGCAAACGCGTGATCCTGGAAACCGGCGACAAACAGCCGGAGGCCATCGCGTTGTACGTCTCAGCCGGCTACGAGCGCATCGACGACTTCGGCTACTACGCCGGCCACGAGGGTGTCCTCTCCTACGCCAAGCCCCTCTAACCACCCACCCACCCACCCACTCCGCC